>NZ_JAUSXT010000001.1:1917757-2557009 GCF_030816235.1 Microbacterium sp. W4I4 | reverse complement strand
GGCAGCGCTGAGCGCGCCGTGACGATGAACCTCCTGCCGACCTTCGCCGTGCAGCGGACCGCATCAGCGCCGACCATCGACGGCATCCGACGTGATGACGAGTACCCCGGCGACCCGATCCCGGTCGACACGATCTGGGACGGCAGCCCGATGGGCGGCACGAACCCGTCGATCAGCGCGAAGACGTGGATCACGCACGACGACGCGAACTTCTACCTGTTCCTGTCGGTCGTCGACGACATCCGGGGCACGATCCTGCCGGCATCCGATAACAAGCGTCAGCGGCGCACCGACGCGGTGGAGATCTACATCGACCCGCGTGGAACGGCCGGGAACACGGCGCAGACGTTCATCGCCGGCATCATGCCGTCGATGGACTCCATGACGGGCGATCCCGGCGTGGGCCGCGACCGCGACAACTGGCAGGGCGAAGCGGCGGTGACGGCCCCCGGCATGCAGGTGAAGGTGAAGATGGCCTCGACTGCGGCCGAGTACGCCGGTTACGACATGGAGGTGAAGATCCCGTTCGCGGTGCTGCCGGACAACCTCGACCCCCAGCACGTCGGCTTCAACGTGGTGGTCAACGACTCCGACACGCAGAACAAGGCCGCGCAGCAGCGAGTGGGCTGGTCGACGTTCCCGGGCATGCGGGCCGATCCCTGGCGCTGGGGCATCATCACGCTGGACGGCATCCAGGATGCCGGTTCCAGCCCGAAGAAGCCGACCCTGCCCGACACCGCGGCACGATCCGTGACCTCGCCGCAGTCGATCCTGCAGTCGGCCGGTGACCAGGTGCCGCTGGGCGGGTTCTCCCCGACCAGCCACCCGCTGAAGGTGCTGAAGTCGTCGATCTCGGCGGGCTTCGTCACCCTGAAGCTGCAGACGCCGCAGGCCGGAGTCGCACGGGTCTACCTGTGGGACGGCGCACAGGCCGTCGGCAGCGCCGAGGTCACCCTGCCGGCCGGAGCATCCGACGTGCGGTTCTCGGCACGGACGGCCGCGACCGGAGGCGGCACCAGTCTCACCGGCACGAAGGCATCGCCCGTGATCGCGGTGTCCTTCGAGTCGGATGGCGGTGTGTACGCGGCGAAGGCTCCGCTGGGTGGTCGTTCGGTCTGACCCTCTCCGTGACAGAAGGCGCCGTCTCCCCTGCGGGAGGCGGCGTCTTGTGTCGCGGGGCGGGGTCTTCCACTTCGGGGGCCGACACGCCAGATGCGGGCCGTTCTCCGCGAATCGGTCCGACATCTGGCGTGTCGGCCCCCAGAACGTATCGGCGGGGGTGACGTCGACGGTCAATCGACCAGCAGCGCGGGCTCCTCCAGGATCGACGCGACATCCGCGACGAAGCGGCTCATGCCGTCGCCGTCCACGACGCGGTGGTCGAACGAGCCGGCGACCGTGGTCACCCAGCGCGGGCGCACCTCGCCGTCGACGACCCAGGGCTTCTGCGCGATCGTGCCCATGGCGATGATCCCGGCCTCGCCGGGGTTGATGATCGGGGTGCCGGCGTCCATCCCGAACACGCCGATGTTGGTGATCGTGATCGTGCCGCCCTGCTGGTCGGCGGGGCTGGTCTTCCCCTCGCGGGCAGTGACGGTCAGGCGGTTCAGCGCGCGGGCCAGGTCCTTCATCCCGAGGTCCTGCGCGTCCTTGATGTTCGGCACCAGCAGGCCGCGCGGCGTCGCCGCGGCGATCCCGAGGTTCACATAGTGGCGCACGGCGATCTCGGCGCCGTTCTCGGTGTCGACCCAGGCGGCGTTCACCATCGGCGTGCGTCGGGCCGCCCAGATCACGGCGCGCGCCATGATCAGCAGCGGTGAGACGCGGATGTCGGCGAAGTCGGGCGAGGCCTTGAGTCGCTTGACGAGTTCCATCGTGCGGGTGGCGTCGATCTCCTTCCACACGGTCACGTGCGGGGCGGAGTAGGCGCTGCGCACCATCGCCGAACTGGTCGCCTTGCGGACGCCCTTGACCGGGATGGACTCCGTGCGCTCAGGGTTTGAGACCGGCTGGCTGCCGCGGGACAGGCCGCTCGGAGCGGATGCCGGCCCTTCGTCTCGCTGCGCTCGCTCAGGAACCGGGAGAGTCTCGTCGCGCACGGCGCCCCACTCCGGCGTCTCGATGTTGCGGAATACGCTGGCCTGCTCGGCGTGCGCGACCACGTCATCGCGGGTGACCTCGCCGTCGGCGCCGGTCGCCGTGACCTCGGTCAACTCCACGCCCAGGTCGCGGGCCAGCTTGCGGATCGGCGGCTTGGCGATCACGCCCACCGAGGAGCGCACCTGACGCTCGGCCGGACGCTTGCGGCGCGAAGTGGCGCCACCGCCTGTTCCGTAGCCGACCAGCACCGAGCCGCCGCCCTCTTCCGCGGCGGGTGCCGCCGGGGCGGAGGCCGCAGGCGCAGCATCCGCACTCAGAATCGTGATGATCGGTGCCCCGACCTCGACCGTGACGCCCTCGGCGACGAGGATCTCGCCGACGATGCCGGCGTGCGGCGAGGGCAGCTCGACGAGCGACTTGGCCGTCTCGATCTCGCAGATGACGTCGTTGATCGCGACGGTGTCGCCCGGCGCGACCTTCCAGGTGACGATCTCGGCCTCGGTGAGGCCCTCGCCGACGTCGGGAAGGGTGAAGGTCTGAGTGGTCATGGCGATGTCCGATTCAGTATGCGAGCGAGCGGTCGACGGCTTCCAGGATGCGGTCCGCATCCGGAAGGTAGGCGCCTTCGAGCTTGGCGGGAGGGAAGGGCACGTCGAAGCCCGAGACGCGCAGCACGGGGGCCTCGAGCGCGTAGAAGGCGCGCTCCATGACGGTGGCGGCGATCTCGCCGCCCACGCTGGTGTTGCCGGGGGCCTCCTGCGCGTAGACCATCCGCCCGGTGGAGCGCACCGAGTCGAGGATGGGTCCGTAGTCCACCGGCGACAGCGAGCGCACGTCGACGACCTCGCAGCTGGTGCCCTCGGCCTCGGCGAGCGCGGCGGCCTGCAGCAGGGTCGTGACCATGGCGCCGTGGCCGACGAGGGTCACGTCGGTGCCGCGGCGGACGACGCGCGAGGCGTGCAGCGGGGCGGCGGATGCCTCGAGCTCGACCTCGCCCTTGGGCCAGTACCGGCTCTTGGGCTCGAGGAAGATCACGGGATCGTTCGACGCGATGGCCTCCTGGATCATCCAGTAGGCGTCGTTCGGCGTCGATGGCGACACCACCCGCAGGCCCGGGGTGTGCGCGAAGTACGCCTCGGGGCTCTCCTGGTGGTGCTCGACGGCGCCGATGTGGCCGCCGTAGGGGATGCGGATGACGATCGGCATCGACAGCGCACCCTCGTGGCGGTTCGTCATCTTCGCAAGCTGCGAGGTGATCTGGTCGAAGGCCGGGAAGACGAACCCGTCGAACTGGATCTCGCACACCGGCCGGAAACCCGCCATGGCCAGGCCGATCGCGGTGCCGACGATGCCTGACTCGGCGAGCGGGGTGTCCAGCACGCGCTTGTCTCCGAACTCGGCCTGCAGGCCCTCGGTGACGCGGAACACACCGCCGAGCTGTCCGATGTCCTCGCCCATCATCAGCACGCGGGGGTCATCCTGCATGGCCTTGCGGAGCCCTGCGTTGAGCGCCTTCGACAGCGGCATCGTCTCGAGAGTCATGCGCGGTCTCCTTCGAACGAGGCCTCGTAGTCGTCGAGCCAGGCTCGCTGTTCGTCGACGAGCGGATGCTGCTCGCTGTACACGTGGTCGAACATCAGGTTCCGGGGCGGGGCGGTGAGCTCCACGGTGCGCGCGCGCAAGTCTTCGGCAGCATCCACCGCCTCGGCCTGGATGTCGGCGAAGAGGGCGTCGGATGCTCCCCTGCCGCGCAGGTACGCCTCCATGCGCGCGATCGGGTCGCGCAGCGCCCAGGACTGCTCCTCGTCGGAGCCGCGGTACTTGGTCGGGTCGTCGCTCGTGGTGTGCGCACCCATCCGGTACGTGACCGCCTCGATCGCGCGGGGTCCGGCACCGCCGCGCGCCTCGTCGAGCAGGGTGCGCGAGACGGCGTAGCTGGCGAGCACGTCGTTGCCGTCGACGCGGACGCTCGGGATGCCGTAGCCGGCGCCGCGGCCGACCAGCGGCACCTTCGACTGGGTCGCAACCGGCACCGAGATGGCCCAGTGGTTGTTCTGCAGGAAGAAGACGACGGGGGCGTTGTAGCTGGCGGCGAAGACCATCGCCTCGTGCACGTCGCCCTGACTGGAGGCGCCGTCGCCGTAGTAGACGACCACGGCCTCGTCGCGGTCGACGTCACCCGAGCCGGTCCTGCCGTCGAAGGCGAGTCCCATGGCGTATCCGGCGGCGTGCAGGGTCTGCGAGGCCAGCACCAGCGTGTAGATGCGGGTGTTGCCGTTCTTCGGGTCGGTGGGGTCCCAGCCGCCGTGCGAGGTGCCGCGCATGACCTTGATGATGTCGAGCGGGTCGACGCCGCGGATGCGGGTGACAGCGTGCTCGCGGTAGGAGGGGAACAGCGTGTCCTGGGTGCGGGCGGCGCGGGCCGAGCCGACCTGCGCGGCCTCCTGGCCGCGGCTCGGCGGCCACAGCGCCAGTTGGCCCTGGCGCTGCAGGTTGGTGGCCTGCGTGTCGATCGCGCGGATGACCACCATGTCGCGGTGGAACTCCTCCAGCTCGCTGTCTGCGAGCGCGTCGATCAGGGGCAGATACTGCTCGGCTGCCGCCGAGGGAGCAAATGATCCATCTGCTTCCAGGATGCGGACGAGGGGTGTCTCGGTCGAAGTCACGGCTCCACGCTACCCACGCCCGCATGCCACGTCACGCATAGTTCGGGGGCCCTAGTACCTGCTCGGAATGCGGACTTCCGGGCTGGGCTCAGCGGCCGTGGGCCTGCGCGAGGCGCTCCAGGGCGTCTTCAACGGCACGGCGCGGGGCTGCGAGGTTCATCCGCTCGAAGCCCTCGCCCTCGGGCCCGAACATGGCGCCCTCGTCGAAGAACACCAGGGCTTCCTGCTGATGCAGGCGCTCCAGTTCCTCGTGCGACAGGCCCAGCGCGCGGAAGTCCATCCACTGCAGGTAGGTGCCCTCCAGGTCGTGGACGACGACCTCCGGCATCCGCTCGGCGAGAAACGAGCGCACCAGTTCGTGGTTGCCGTGCACCAGGTCGATGAGCCCGTCGAGCCAGCCGCCGGCCTTCGTGTACGCCAGGCGGCAGGCCTGGAAGCCCAGCGCGTTCAGCGTGAAGAAGCCGGTGCGGGCCTGCTCCGCCGCGTACTTCTCGCGCAGACCCTCGTCGCTGATGACGATGTTGCTCGTCGCCATGCCGGCGAGGTTGAACGTCTTGCTGGGCGCGGTGCAGACGATGGTGCGTGCGGCGGCGTCCTCGTTCAGGGTCGAGAACACGGTGTGCTGGATGCCGGGCATCAGCAGATCGAAGTGGATCTCGTCGCTGATCACCGTGAGGTCGTTGTCGCGCGCGATGCGCCAGATCGCCTCGAGCTCGTCGCGGTCCCAGACCCGGCCGGTGGGGTTGTGGGGGCTGCAGAACAGCAGCGCGGTGGTGCGCGGGTCGGCGGCCTTCTCGGCGAGGTCGTCGAGGTCTATCAGCCAGCGTCCGTCGCGCAGGACGAGCGGGTTGCGCACGACCACCCGGTCGTTGCCCTCGATGGCCCCGAAGAACGGGTAGTACGCCGGCGTCTGCACGATCACACCGTCGCCGGGTGCGGTGACGGCACGGACGGCGGTGTTGAACGCCGGCACCACGCCGGGTGCCAGCAGGATGTGCTCGCGGTCGACGGTCCAGCCGTGTCTGGTCTGGAACCATCCGGTCACGGCATCCCAGTAGTCATCCGTGGCCATGGTGTAGCCGAGCACCGCGTCCTGCAGGTGCTCGTGCAGGCCGTCGATGATCTCGGGGGCGAGCTTGAGGTCGAGGTCGGCTACCGAGAACGGCGAGATGCCGGCCGGCACCTCGGGGTTCGCGGTGCGCATGTGCTCCCACTTGGCCGCGCCCGTGCCGGTGCGGTCGACGGTGGTCTCGAAGTCGTACGCGGTCATGCGCCGATCTCCTTCGCGACGGCGAGGACCCGGTCGATCGATTCCTCTTCACCCACGGAGATGCGGATGCCGTCGCCGGAGAACGGTCGTACGATCAGGTCGGCGGACACGAAGGCCGCTGCTGCGGCATCCGTGCGCTCACCGGTGGGCAGCCAGATGAAGTTGGCCTGCGCGTCGGGCACGTCCCAGCCCTGTGCGCGCAGTCCCTCGACCAGGCTCGTGCGGCGCTCGACGATGACGGCGACGCGGGCGAGCAGTTCGTCCTCGGCATCCAGGCTCGCGATCGCGGCGCGCTCCGCGGCGCTGGTGACCGACAGCGGGATGCCGGTGGTGCGGGCGGCGTCGAGCACACTCGGGTGCCCGATCGCGTAGCCGACGCGGAGTCCGGCGAGGCCGTAGGCCTTGGAGAAGGTGCGCAGCACGACCACGTTCGGATGCTGCTCGAAGATGCGCTCCGACAGTCCGTCGACGGCGTCCGGCGCGGTGACGAACTCGGCGTACGCCTCGTCGAGGATGATCAGCACGTCCTGCGGCACGCGGGCGACGAAGGCCGCGAACTCGGCGCTCGTGACGATCGGGCCGGTCGGGTTGTTGGGCGTGCAGACGATGATCACGCGGGTGCGGTCGGTGACGGCATCCGCCATCGCGTCGAGGTCGTGCCGCGCGCCGGGCGCGAGGGGCACCTGGATGCCGGTGGCGCCGGCGACCAGCGGGAGGCTGGGGTACGCCTCGAACGAACGCCAGGCGTAGATGACCTCATCGCCCACGGTCGAGGTGCCGAGCACCAGCTGGTGCAGGATCGAGACGCTGCCGGAGGCGACGTGCACGGCATCCGCGTCGACGTCGTAGCGCTCGCCCAGGCGGGCGCGCAGCGCGCCGGCCGTGGCATCCGGATAGCGGTTGATCGGAGCCGTGTGCGTCAGCGCCTCGAGTACCGAGGGAAGCGGCTCGAAGGGGTTCTCGTTGCTGGAGAGCTTGAAGGCGTCCGCACCGGCCTGCTTTCCCTGCCGGTACGGCGGCAGAGCAGCGATCTCGGGGCGGATGCGGGGCAGCGTTGGCTCGGTCACGGATTCAGTCTATGAGTCGTGCAGGACCGCGGACTGGTACCATTCTGGTATGGCTATGACGGTGCGGATTCCTGCGGACCTCGACGCGAAGCTCGAGGAGATCGCCCGCGCCCGCCACACCTCCAAGCATGCGGTGATCATCGAGGCCGCGGAGCGGTTCGCCAGCAGTGAGTCGAAGACCGCCAAGGTGCTGACGATCGCCGATGGCATCGTCGAGCGCTATGCGGACGTGTTGAAGCGTCTCGAAGACGCCTGATGGTCGAATACCTCGAAGCCGAGCAAGCGATGGCAGTGGTCGCAAGACTTGGGTTCCATGTGCGCGATCAAGGGCTGCTGCTCTCGGCTCTGGCTCGGCCGTCAGCGGGAATGTTCGGCGCGGACGCGTATCCGAGCATCGAGCAGAAGGCGGCAGCGCTGCTGAGCTCGCTGTCGCAGAACCACGCGCTGTTCGATGGCAACAAGCGCCTATCCCTTCTGCTCACGTTCATCTTCCTGGAGCTGAACGGCTTCGAGTTGACGTTCACCGACGACGACGCCTTCGAGTTGGTGCTTACCGCAGCGCAGAGCATGAGGACCGTCGATGAGCTCGCCGCGGTGATCGCGGCGGGCATCCACCCGGCGAACTGACTGCGGAACTGTCGCATTTTCTGCGACAACCTCCCGGGGCCCGTGCGAGACTGTCGGGACTATGCGCTTCATCATCCGCGTCGTCATCAACGCCTTCGCCATCTGGGTCGTCACGCTGATTCCCGTGCTCGGGGTCGCCGTCCGGCCGTTCGCGCCCGGTGAGACCCTGCAACTGGTGCTGACCCTGCTGGTGGTCGCCGCCATCTTCGCCGTGGTGAATTCGATCATCGGCACGATCATCAAGATCGTCGCGTTCCCGCTCTACATCCTCACGCTGGGACTCATCTCCTTCATCATCAACGGCTTCCTGCTGTGGCTGACCGCCTGGATCACCAGCGGCTTCGGCTGGGGTCTGAGCGTCGAATCGTTCTGGTGGGGCGTGGTCGCCGCGATCGTCATCTCGATCATCAACGCCGTGCTCGGCGCGATCCTGCGCCCGCAGGAGAAGAAGAAGCGGCGCTGATCCGGAGCGTGCTCACTCCCGCGTGGCGACGAACTCCATCCGCTCGACCTTCGCTGCCTGCACGAGCTCGCCGTAGAAGTCGCGGTTGAAGGCGATGACACGCGGATCGCCGGATCGGCCCGCCAGGTCGATGGTCTTCACATACGCCTCGAAGTCGTGCGGATCGAACGGATTGTCATCCCGGTCCGGTTCCCTGATCACCTCGAAGCTCTCCGGCGACCCCGTGCCGCCCTCCGCACCACCCGTGGCCAGATTCGAGACCGGGTCGCCGACGTGCCGGATGTCGACCAGGGTCTGATCGGCCGAGAGCGACGGCTGGACCGGATCGCCCGCGACGATCACCGTGCGGGTCTCGTAGGGACTGTCCATCGCGACGAACGATGCGATCTCGGCTCCCTGCGAGTAGCCCACGAGGTCCACCTGATCGCCGGGCAGGGCCCCTGCGCTCTCCAGAGCCTGCAGCACGGCCTGCTGCGACGCCGCCCGCTCGCGTTCCAGATACATGTCGATGTTCGACCCCATGTCCCAGGGCTCCGAGGTGCCCGCCTTCATGGTGCGGGTGCCGTCCATGTAGGCGAGGAATCGGGTGCTGCCGTCCTTCATCGTGAACTTCTCGATCGCCACCTGGCCCACGCCGAGATAGGGAACGCGGCTGAGCGTCTCGGTCAGATTCACGGGCGCCGCCGTCCGGACCCTCGAGATCTGCTGCACGGTCACCCGCGGCGCTGTGCCCTGCAATGTCGTACTGAACGGGAGGAGGCCGTAGCCGCGCCGAGCGGCCTCGGCCGTCCCGATGCTCATCGCCGTCTCGATCGGCTTCGCGACGAGCAGCCCGCCGACGGCCGTCCCCGCACCTCGGAGAGCGGGCGGCACGAACACCGCGCTCAGGGCTCCCAGCAGTCCGCCCGCCGCGCCCAGCCTGGCATCCAGCGGCTGGTCCACGGGGCGGTCGGCGCGCTCCCTCGCCCACCGGGACTCCGTCGACACCACCGACTCCGCCACCCCCGGCATCGACAGGAGCTCATCGATCCGAGACTGCAGAGCCGCGGCATCGGCGCTGTCGATCCCTCGGGCCTCCTGCTCTGCACGCAGCTCGACCACCTCGAACGTGTCGGCCATCAGCACGACGCCCTCCGACGCCTTGTCGAGCCGATGGCCCAGTTGGTCCAGACGCCCGATGCACGCCGAGATTCCGGCATCCCCCACCCCCTGCTGCACCTCCGGCGCTCCAGCCAGCTCGCTCCGGGCGCGCGCCAGGTGATCCCTCGCGTCACCGAGACGCCTTGAGGCGTCGCCCAGCTTCACGGCGATATCGCGCAGCGACGACGAGTCCACCGCGATCGCACCGCCCGAGGTGATGGTGATGTCATCGCTCATGCACTGATCCCCCGCTCGACCTCGGCATGCGCCCCTCTCACCTCGGACAGCTCGTGCGCGATCGCCGCGTGCAGCTCGTCCAGCGCTTCGCGCAGCGTCCGCGCACTGACCCCCTCGTTGCGCCACTGCGATTCAGCACTCAATGCACCAGCCAGCGCGGCGGCGCCCATGAGGGCGTCCTCGGCCGCATCGAGCTGACGCATCGCCAGGAGGGCCGACCAGATCTGGCCGGATGTCGAGGACTCGGCCGCGGTGATCGTGTACATGCCTCCAGCGTGCGCCGCGCTCGGCATCCGCTCCGGCCTGAATACCGGTCATTGTGGACAACTGATCTCGAAAGACGATTGGGGACGGAAGTGGATACCGGCACAATGGGTTCTGTGACCCGCCCGGATCCCTTCCGCGTCGTCTTCGTCTGCACCGGCAACATCTGCCGCTCTCCCATGGCCGAAGTCGTGCTTCGCGCGCTCGCGGAGGAGCACGGTCTGGGCGCACGGGTCGTATCCCGCAGCGCGGGAACCGGTGACTGGCACCTCGGCGAGCGCGCCGACGATCGCACCCTGGAGTCGCTGGAGCGTCACGGCTACGACGGGTCGCAGCACAGGGCGAAGCAGTTCAGCGCGGCCACCTTCGCCGACAACGACCTGATCGTCGCCCTGGATCGCACGCACGAGCGCATCCTGCGCGCCTGGGCCCGCACCGAGGACGACGAGGGCAAGGTCACGCTGCTGCGGGCGTTCGATCCGCACGCCTCGAGCATGGACGTGCCCGACCCGTACTATGCGGGCCCGGCGATGTTCGATTCGGTGCTGACTATGATTGAGACCGCGACGCGCGGCCTGTTCTCGCAGCTCGAGCCCGCCGTGCGCGCCCCCCGTCCCACGCTCCGCGCGATGCGGCGCCCCGAGCAGGAGGATCTCCCCTGACTACTCTGCCTTCCCTTCCGGTCCAGCCGCTCAGCCCCCTCGACGGCCGCTACCGCGCCTCCGTCTCGGGCCTCGCCGACTTCCTCTCCGAGGCAGGGCTCAACCGCGCCCGCGTCGAGGTCGAGGTGGAATGGCTGATCGCCCTCACCGACCGGTCGCTGTTCGAGACATCGCCGCTGTCGGATGCCGACAAGGAGCGTCTGCGCGCCCTGTACCGCGACTTCGGTCAGGCCGAGATCGACTGGCTCGCCGACAAGGAGGCGGTCACCCGTCACGATGTGAAGGCCGTCGAGTACCTGGTGCGCGACCGTCTGGCGAGCCTCGGCCTGGACGCCATCGCCGAGCTGACGCACTTCGCATGCACGAGCGAGGACATCAACTCCGCCTCGTACGCCCTGACCGTCAAGCGCGCCGTCGAGGGCGTGTGGCTGCCGGCGCTGGACGGCGTCATCGCCAAGCTGCGCGATCTGGCCGTGGAGCACGCGGATGCCGCGATGCTGTCCCGCACGCACGGGCAGCCGGCCACCCCGTCGACGATGGGCAAGGAGATCGCGGTCTTCGCGTGGCGCCTGGAGCGCGTGCGCGGACGCATCGCGGCATCCGACTACCTGGCGAAGTTCTCCGGCGCGACCGGCACCTGGTCGGCGCATCTGTCGGCCGAGCCGGACGCGGACTGGCCGCAGATCTCCCGCGAGTACATCGAGGGTCTCGGCATCGACTTCAACCTGCTCACCACGCAGATCGAGTCGCACGACTGGCAGGTCGAGCTGTACGACCATGTCCGTCACGCCGGCGGCATCCTGCACAATCTCGCGACCGACATCTGGACGTACATCTCGCTGGGCTACTTCGCGCAGATCCCCGTGGCGGGGGCGACCGGCTCGTCCACCATGCCGCACAAGATCAACCCGATCCGCTTCGAGAACGCCGAAGCGAACCTCGAGCTGTCCGGCGCCCTGCTGAACTCGCTGTCGCAGACCCTGGTCACCTCGCGCATGCAGCGCGACCTGACCGACTCGACCACGCAGCGCAACATCGGCGTCGCGTTCGGGCACTCGCTGCTCGCGCTCGACAACCTGCGCCGCGGGCTGGATGCCATCTCGCTGTCGCGCGACGTGCTGCTGGACGACCTGGACCACAACTGGGAGGTCCTCGCCGAGGCCATCCAGACCGTCATCCGCGCCGAGGTCGTCGCCGGCCGCTCCACGATCACCGACCCGTACGCGCTGCTGAAGGACCTCACCCGCGGGCACCGCGTCGGTGCGGCGGAGCTGGCGACCTTCGTCGAGGGTCTGGAGATCGGGGATGCCGCGAAGCAGCGCCTGCTGGCCCTGACCCCGGCCACCTACACCGGCATCGCCGAGCAGCTCGCGCGCTGAGGTCCGGGCGCTGCTGCGCCCGCTCTCGCAGAGATGGAAAGTGCGGGTCTGAGCGCCCGTGAGCCGACGGTTTCCATCCGCCGGCTCGGCGCTGAGATGGAAAACGTCGGTGGGACTCACCCCGGACCGACGTTCTCCATCTCTGCGGCCGCTCAGGCCACGGCCCCGCCGGCACGCCCCTCCCGGCGTCAGGCGTCGGCGACCGCGCCGTCACGGGGCATGAACAGGACGACGATCAGGGTCAGCGCGGCGGCGATGGCCGCTCCGACGAACACCCAGGTGGATGCCGAGACGATCGTCGCCGGATCCTGCGGGCCGCCGCCCTGGGCGATCACCGCGTTCGAGATGGCTCCGAGGATCGCCACACCCACCGCACTTCCGGCCGAACGGGCGAAGGCGTTCATGCCGGTCACCACACCACGCTGACCCCAGCCGACCGACGCCTGAGCGGCGATGAGGCTCGGGGCGGATGACAGCCCCAGCCCGGCGCCGAGGAGGAACGCGATGGCCGCCACGGTGAACGGGCTCGGCCACGGTCCGGTGACGGCCAGTCCGATGGCCGCGAGCGTGGCGAGGCCCATCCCGATCAGCGCAGTGCGCCGGAACCCGATGCGCAGGTACAGGCGTCCGGACAGGGCGGATGCGATCGGCCAGCCCAACGTCAGGGCGGCGACCGCGAGCCCCGACAGCAGCGGGACGATGCCGAGCGAGCCCTCCAGGTAGGCGGGCGCGAAGCTCGTGACGCCGATCAGCAGGGCGCCGATGCCGAACGAGACGATCGTCGTCGTCAGTATCAGCCGCCGCGAGACGAGCGCGAAGTCGATGATGGGCTCCGCGGTGCGCCGCTCCACGAGCGCGAACGCGACGAGCGCGAGCGCTCCACCGCCGAAGCAGATCGCGCTCGGCACGGAGAACCACGCCCAGGCGCTGTCGCCCTCCAGCAGCCCGAGGATGATGCCGGTGAGGCCGACGGTGAGCAGCGCGGCCCCGGCGAAGTCGATTCGGTGCCTTCGGGTCTGCTTCTCCTCGTGATAGTGCGTCAGCAGCATCCAGGCGGCGAGCGCGCAGAGGGGCGCGTTGACGAAGAAGATCCAGCGCCAGGCATCCAGCTGGGCGAAGATGCCGCCCAGCGCCGGCCCGACGACGGACGAGACCGCCCAGACGCTCGCGATGTAGCCCTGCACCCGCGCGCGCTCCGCGACCGTGTAGATGTCGCCGACGATGGTCATCGACATCGGCGCCACGGCTCCGGCACCGAGCCCCTGCACGATGCGGAACAGGATCAGCCACATCATGCTGCCGGCGAAGCCGCAGAGCACCGAACCGAGCAGGAACAGCGCGATGCCGATCATGATGATCGGTTTGCGTCCGACCGCATCGGCGAAGCGCGAGTAGATCGGGACGCTGACCGCCTGCGCCAGCAGGTACACCGAGAACAGCCACGGGAACTGCTGGTAGCCGCCGAGGTCGCGCACGATGCTCGGGACGGCGGTGGCGAGGATGGTCGCGTCGATCGCGATCAGCCCGGTGGCGAGCATCAGCGCCCCCAGGACGGGGCCTCGCTCCGACCGCAATCCGACGGATGCACGCGCGACGGAACTGGCCATGACATCCTCAAGCGCACGGACGTTCCGTCTATTCCCGGTCCTGCCCTCGCCGGCCCACCATGCAATCCGCGAGCCACCAGGGAATCGACGCGATGTTGCATGGTGGGTCGACGATTGCATGGTGGGTCGGCACAGGGGATGCTGGAGCGAGGAGGTGCGGCATGAGGCGGATGCTCGCGGGCGCGGTAGTCGCGCTTGCCCTGCCCCTCGCGGCCTGCGCTCCCCCGCCGGACACCCTTCAGGAGCCGACCGTCACACTGGCGACCGGACTCGACGCTCCCTGGTCGGTGGTGCGGCTCGACGACGGCAGCGCGGTGATCTCGCAGCGAGACGACGGCAAGGTGCTCGAGCTGACGGCATCCGGAGAACTGCGCGAAGCCGGGGTCGTCCCCGGCGTCGTCTCCGGCGGCGAGGCCGGGCTGAACGGGCTCGCGGTGCGCGAGATCGACGGCATCCGCTGGCTGTACGCCTATCACGCGACCGCCGACGACAACCGGGTGGTGCGAATGCCGCTCACCGGCTCCTCCGGATCACTCCGACTCGACCTCGATCACGCCGAGACGGTGATCGACGGCATCCCGCACGCGTCCACGCACAACGGCGGGCGCATCGCCTTCGGCCCCGACGGGATGCTGTACATCGGCACCGGCGATGCCGGACAGCGCGAGCGCGCCCGCGACCCGGAGTATCTGGGCGGGAAGATCCTGCGGGTGACGCCGACAGGCGATCCCGCTCCGGGCAACCCCTTCGGCACCGCGGTCTACTCGCTCGGTCACCGCAACGTGCAGGGTGTCGCGTGGGACAGCTCGGGCACGATGTGGGCGAGCGAGTTCGGGCAGGACACCTGGGACGAGCTGAACCGCATCGTGCTCGGCGGCGACTACGGCTGGCCGGACTATGAGGGCAAGGCGGGAGCGGCGGACGCCATCGACCCGGTGGCGGTGTGGAAGCCGGAGGATGCCAGCCCCAGTGGCATCGCGGTGATCGACGACGTCGTGTACATCGCCGGGCTTCGCGGCCAGTGGCTCTGGCTGTTCGATCCGTCGCATCCGGATGCCGAGCCCTGGGCGTTCTTCGACGAGAAGTTCGGCCGGCTGCGCGATGTCATCCCCGGCCCCGACGGCACGTTCTGGGTGCTGACGAACAACACCGACGGACGCGGTCAGCCCCGCGAGGGCGACGACAAGCTGATCCAGCCCGCCTTCCCGGAGGGCTGAGCTCGACAGTGGGCGGGGTTCCATCCGCCGAGCCACCAGGCGACCCGCGAGCCACCACGCAACCGACACGATCCAGCTTGGAGGCTCGGCGATTGCTTGGTGGCCCGGCGGGCTTGGTGCGAACTCAGCGCCCGGCGGGCCTGGTGCGAACTCAGCGCCCGGCGGGTTCGTCGGCGTCGGGGGCGTCCGAGTCGGAGGCGTCGCTCTGGGCCGATTCCGCGGCAGCCGACGGAACCTTGGCGCCCTTCTTGTCGTCGGCGTCGTAGAGGACGGGCCGATCGATGGTCTTGGTGACGTCGGCGGGGTTGACGGCGAGCATCAGCATCGCCAGGCCCAGCAGCGTCACGATGAAGGCGATGCCGCCGACGATCAGGCCCAGGCTGATCGGAGGCAGGTCGGTGTACGTGCCGCGGGCGAGGGCGGTCTGCACGCGGGAGGTGAAGGCGCCGGTGGAGACCATCGTGACCACGGCGGCGAAGACGCCGCAGGCCAGGGCGATGCCCACGAGGTGCAGCGGCCGCAGGATCTCGCCTCGGGTGGGCTTGTGGTCGGTCATGCGTGTCCTCCCTCTGCCAGGCGGTCGACGCCGGCATCCGTGTCGGCATGCGCCTGCACGGCCTTCTTCGCATTCGGGGTGAGCCCGGCGATGCCCTGGAGCACGGCGATGATCGCGGCGTAGCCGCCGAAGACGCCGACGCCGAGGATGATGCCGGTCAGCGCCATCTTCTCGCCCTGCGGCGTCATGTACTCGTGAACGAATCCGACGGGGATGACCAGCAGCAGCAGTGCCAGCAGCAACCCCAGGCTTCCGGTGATGACCGCGTCGCGCGCGCCGTCCGTCCCCTTGGAGCGGATGCCGGAGATCAGCTCGACGAGACCGGTCACCGCCGCCCAGGAGATGATGACCACGAAGAAGAGGGTGTCCGACCGCAGCGGCTGGATGCTGGCGGCCATGCCGAGCACGAACGAGAAGCCGGCCATGATCACCGCGGGCCAGCGGTGTCCGCTGCGGAGCACGAGCACCGCAGCCAGGAGGTGCACGAGACCCGTGGCGATCGCGAATCCGCCGAACACCGACAGGCCGACAGCGGCCGAGTGATCGGGCGAGAACGTGATCATGAGGGCCGCGACGGCCGCCAGGACGGCGCGAGTCAGCTGCACGTGACGCGCAGTGAACGTGAGGGGGGCGGCGGGCATGACAATCCTCGGATCGGTGACCGTCCCAGTCTATGCCGCGACGGGCCCCGGAACCCTTTGGTCAGCTGGGTGCGCTCGCCCGGACATGACGCTCGGAGAATCAAACCTTGTATTGCAATACTTGCTATGCATGGTTACTGTGGTCGACATGACCGAGAGTGCCGAGCGCATCGCCACCAACCTCCGCAAGGGGGTGCTGGAGTTCTGCGTGCTCGGCCTGCTGGCCGCGAGCGAGCGGTACGGGCTGGATCTGGCATCCGATCTGCAGAGCCGCGGGCTCATCGCGAGCGAGGGCAGCCTCTATCCGCTGCTCGCCCGCATGCGCGAGGGCGGCCTGGTCGACACCCGCACCGAGGCCGTCGGCGGAGGTCGACCGCGCCGGTACTACACGATCACCGCCGCGGGCCGCGAGCAGCTGGACACGTTCGCCACTGTCTGGCGCGCTGTGGGCGCCGAGGTCGACACCATCATCGAGGGGGCACCATGACCACGGAAGACGACTACCTGCGATCGGTGGAGCGGATGCTGCGCGGCATCGCCCCCGAGCACCGCACCGCCGTGCTCGACGACCTGCGCGGACACTTCGCGGATGCCGAGGACGCCGGCCGACCGGTCGACGAGATCGTCCGCGGCCTCGGGACGCCGCAGGAGATCGCCGACCGGGCCGTGGAGGAGTTCGGAGCGGATGCGGTGGCCGGCGATGGCAGGGCGGAGTCGGCCTGGCGCGTGCTGCAGGGCGCGGCCGTCGTGGTGGCCGTCGTGATCGGAGTGGTGGTGGCGTTCATGATGCCGTCCTACACCGGCTTCGTCGACACGGTGTCGTCGGACGGGACGAGAACGCAGGTCGACACGACACAGACGCTCGTCGAGGTGAACGGACTCTGGGTCGCCCTGATCGCGCTCGTGCCCGCACTGGTCGCCCTCGTGCCGATGGTCGTGCCGCGGCGAGCACGCACGGCCACGGCATCCGTCGCCGCCGCCGTGCTCACCCTGATGGCGCTCGTGGGCGGGTTCAGCCTCGGGGGATTCTTCCTGCCGACGGTGATGCTCAGTTGGGCGGCGCTGATCGTGTGGGTGCGGCTGCGGGGTTCGGGGTTCGGCCTCACCTGGCGCATCGTCGGCGGGGTTCTGGCGGCACTGCCGGTGCTGGGGTTCCTGCTGCCGGTGTTCGGAGGGATGCCTGGCCGCTATGCGGACGGTGCTGCCGGTTCCGACTTCCAGCTCAGCGCGTGGGCGTGGCCGTTCTTCGCCGCCATCCTCGTGCTCGCCGTGCTCATCGCGATCGGATACCGCTCCGCCGGGTGGCTGCTCGCCGCGCTCGGCCTGTTGATGCTGGCCTGGGCGCTCGTGTCGGGCGAACTGTTCGCCCTGCTGGTGATCTGGCTCGGGGGCCTCTGGCTGACGATCGGGCTCGCGCACGCGGTCACGGCATCCCGTCGTCCCTGACGCAGGGCGAAGAGGGATATCGGCCGGCGGCCTCCCCAGAAGCCGCCGGCCACCTGCTCGCCGACGGGGGCAAGGCGAACAGGAATGAGTGTGCGCGTCGACCGGTGGCCTGCACGTCCCTCTCGGACCCGATGCGCCCCACTCCCCAGCGGTGACGCTCAACGAATCCTGTGCCAATCTATGCCTGGGGTGTTCACATACCGAGGGGGTAGCTGTGACGAGTGGCACGACTTCTGACGAAGAGCAGGCGAACTCGTTCGCGGAGACGTTCAGCGCCGCCATTCGCGAGCGCGGGCTCACTCTCTCCCGCCTGCACGCGCGCCTCACCGCCCGCGGCAATCCGGTGTCGATGGCGACGCTCAGCTATTGGCGCTCTGGCGCACGGCATCCCGAAGGCGCACAGTCCCGGGCTGCGATCGCTGACCTCGAAGAGCTGCTCGGTCTCGACGACGGCGTGCTGCTCGACCGGCTCGGCCCCACGATGCGCACCGGCCCACTCGGCTCGACCGCCTTCCCCTTCGACGAGGACCTCCTCGAGCAGCGGGTGCGCGAGACGTTCCTGGCGATGGGCGGGGTGTACCCCGATCCGACGCGGGAGCTGACGATCCATGCGGTCACCGAGGTCGGGCCCGAGGGCCGCGTGCTCCGACGTACGACCCGGCTGCTGGTGCAGGCCACCTCCGGTGTCGTCTCGGCCATCCCGTTCGTCGAGCTGACGTCGGGCACACCCACCCCTCCGCCGGACTTCGTGGCCATCGGCGGCGGCCGCATCTCCGTCCGTCACACGCACGAGAGTCGCGAGGTGCACGGCTTCATGTTCGAGCCGGAGCAGCCGATCACCGCGCCGGCCGCCACGCTCATCGAGTGGGCGGTGGTGTATCCGCCGGAGTTCCCGCAGGGAGACGGCACCGGCCACGGCATCGCCTTCCAGTCGCGCGAGCTGCTGCTGTGGACCCGATTCGACCCGGCTGCGGTGCCGGACTGGATCGAAGAGGTCGAGGAGACGCCCTCCGGAGTGGTCGTCACACCCCGCACGCTCGACGGGGCGACATCACTGCACACGATCCGGCGGGGCTTCGGACCCGGCGCGCTGTCGATGCGGTGGGGGTACGGCGAACGCGCGGACTGACCCGCCCGCGCGCGCGCCCCGGCCCCGACGAATGTCGGCTCAGACGACGGATGTCGGCGAAATCAGGTGATCTGGTCCGACATCCGTCGTTTCGACCGACATCCGTGGCCGCAGCACCCGCCCGAAGTGCGGGAGAATCGGCTGTGCCCACTCGATTCCGCTGGATGCGCCTGCGCCCGCAGGAGCTCGCCCTCGTCGCGATCACCGCGATATGGGGCAGCACGTTCCTGCTCGTGCACTGGGCGATGGAGCATTCCGACCCGTGGTTCTTCGTGGGGCTGCGCTTTCTGGTGGCGGCGCTGGTCGCCGTCCTGATCTTCTGGCGCTCGCTGCGCGGGATGACGTGGGCAGACACGGCGCGGGGGCCGCGATCGGCGTCATGATCTACGGCGGCTACGGCTTGCAGACCCTCGGGCTGCAGACGATCGAGAGCAGCACCTCCGCCTTCCTCACCGCGCTCTACGTGCCGATGGTTCCGTTCGCGCAGTGGCTGTTCTTCCGTCGTCGTCCGCCCGCGCTGGCATTCCTCGGTGCCGGACTGGCGTTCGTCGGCCTGCTGCTGATCGCCGGCCCGAGCGCGTTCTCGCTGTCGCTGGGCGTCGGCGAGACGGTCACGCTGATCAGCACGATCCCGATCGTCGGCGAGATCATCCTGATCAGCGTGTTCGCGAACCGCATCGATCTCGGCCGCATCACCGTCGTGCAGCTGCTCGTCGCGGGGCTGCTGGGCCTGGCGACCATGCCGCTCACCGGTGAGAGCGTGCCGGAGTTCTCCTGGGCATGGGTCATCGCGGGCGTCGGGCTGGGCGTAGCGAGCTGCGTGATCCAGCTGACGATGAACTGGGCGCAGAAGTCCGTCTCGCCCACCCGCGCCACCATCATCTACGCCGGTGAGCCGGTGTGGGCCGCCGCCATCGGCCGCATCGCCGGAGAGCGGCTGCCTGCCGCCGCCCTGGTGGGAGGACTGCTGGTGGTGCTCGGCATCCTCGCCAGCGAACTGCGAATCGTGCGCCGACGCGACCGCATCCGAGGCCCGCGGGGCGAAGATGGATGAGTCCGCCGAGCAAGGGAGCCACCGATGACCCGTCCCGCCACCGCCGCAACGACCGCCGTCCGCGAGATGCGCGACTTCCTCTTCGCCCACGGCGAGGACTACGACGGCGCCCGCGCCGGGTTCGCCTGGCCTCAGGTCGACACGTTCAACTTCGCGCTGGAATGGTTCGACGTCGTCGCCGGGGAGAACCCCGACCGGCCCGCCGTGCAGATCGTCTCCGCCGACCTGTCCGCGCGCACCTGGACGTACGGGCAGCTCTCCGCCCGCTCGGATCAGGTCGCGTCGTGGCTGCGCGATCTCGGCATCCACCGCGGTGACCACCTGATCGTGATGCTCGACAACACGATCGAGCTGTGGGAGATCATGCTCGCGATCACCAAGGTCGGTGCGATCGCGATCCCCACGTCCACTCTGCTGTCGGCATCCGATCTCTCCTACCGGATGATGCACGGGCGCGCACGCGCGGTGATCACGCTGGCCGGTCTCGCCGAGCGGGTGACGGATGCCGTGGGGATGACGGATACCGATGTCCTGCGCATCGCGGTCGGCGGAGCCGTCGACGGATGGCACGACTTCGCGGCATCCGTCGACGCCGACCCGGCGTTCGAACCGGACGGTCCGACGCCGGCATCCGACACCGCGCTGCTGTACTTCACCAGCGGCACCACCAGCCGACCCAAGCTCGTGCAGCACACGCATGTGTCGTACCCCGTCGGGCACCTCTCGACCATGTGGTGGCTGGGCGTGCGTCCGGATGACGTGCATCTGAACATCTCGTCGCCCGGTTGGGCGAAGCACGCCTGGTCGAGCTTCTACTCGCCCTTCCTCGCCGAGGCGACCGTGTTCGTCTACAACTACGCGCGCTTCGACGCGAACACGCTGATGCAGGTGATGGACACCTTCCACGTGTCGACGTTCTGCGCTCCCCCGACGGTGTGGCGGATGCTGATCCAGGCAGACCTGAGCAGGCTGTCGACCCCGCCGCGCGAGCTGGTGGGAGCCGGTGAGCCGCTGAACCCCGAGGTCATCAACCGAGTGCGCGAGGCGTGGGGCGGCACCATCCGCGACGGCTTCGGACAGACCGAGATGACCGCGTGCGTGGGCAACTCCCCCGGTCAGGTCGTCAAGGACGGGTCGATGGGGCGGCCGCTGCCCGGTTATCCGGTGGTGCTGTTGGATCCGATCACGGGCGCCCTGGCCGATCGGGAGGGCGAGATCGCGCTCGACCTGTCCCCCGCGCCGCTGGGTCTTATGGCGGGGTACTTCGAGGACGACGCCAAGACCGCCGAGTCCCGCGCCGGCGGCTACCACCACACCGGCGACATCGCCTCCCGCGATGAGGACGGCTACCTCACGTACGTGGGTCGTGCGGATGACGTGTTCAAGGCATCCGATTACAAGATCTCGCCGTTCGAGCTGGAGTCCGTGCTGCTCGAGCACGATCTCGTCGTCGAGGCGGCGGTCGTGCCGAGCCCCGACCCGACGCGGCTCGCGGTGCCGAAGGCGTACGTCTGCCTGCGAGCGGATGCGGGTGCCGGGGCGGATGCCGAACGCGAGGCCGCGGCGCAGATCTTCGCGTTCGCGCGGGAACGTCTGTCGTCGCACCTGTGGGTGCGGGTGATCGAGTTCGTGCCGGAGCTGCCCAAGACGATCTCGGGCAAGATCCGCCGGGTGGAGCTGCGGGCGCGGGAGGCCGAGCGCGTGGCATCCGGAGACGACACCGGGCAGCAGTTCGACCGCGACCACCGCTGACGACCCCGGGCTCCGTCGACGGATGTCGGCTCAGACGACGGATGTCGGCGGATTGCGGCGATTTCGACCGACATCCGTCGTTTCGACCGCCAAGTGTCGGACCTCGAGCGGACCCTGATCCACTCCGACGCGTCTACGCTCGAATCATGCCCACTGTGATCCCCGCCATCGTCGCGCCGTCCGCCACCGATCCGCTCTTCACCGGCACCATCGAGCGCCGCGACGTCGGACCCGCCGATGTGCGCATCGACATCCGCTGGGCCGGAATCTGCCACTCCGACATCCACACCGTGCAGGGCGACTGGGGCGCGCAGCAGTATCCCCTGACCGTGGGCCACGAGATCGTCGGCACTGTCGCCGAGGTGGGTTCGGACGTGACGAGGTTCGCCGTCGGCGACCGCGTGGGCGTCGGATGCCTGGTGAATTCGTGCGGCGAATGCGCGAACTGCCTCGCCGGCGAGGAGCAGTACTGCCAGAAGGGCGCGATCGGCACGTACGCCGCGAAGGACGTCGACGGCACGATCACGCAGGGCGGCTACGCCACCTCTGTCGTCGTCACGCAGGACTTCGTGCTGCGGGTGCCCGAGGCGATCCCGTACGAGAAGGCCGCCCCGCTGCTGTGCGCCGGCATCACCACGTACTCGCCGCTGCGGCATTGGAATGCCGGCCCCGGCAAGAAGGTCGCCGTGATCGGACTCGGCGGGCTCGGCCACATGGCCGTGAAGATCGCGCACGCCATGGGCGCCGAGGTCACCGTGCTGTCGCGCTCGCTGTCGAAGAAGGACGACGCGCTGAAGCTCGGCGCCGACCACTACTTCGCGACCGAGGACCCCGAGACCTTCCGCACGCTGCGGAACACGTTCGACCTCATCATCAACTCGGTGTCCGCGGCGATCGACATCGACGCGCACCTGAAGCTGCTCGCGCTGAACGGCACGCTCGTGAACGTGGGCGCTCCGGCCGAGCCGATGGCCGTGCGGGCCGGCACGCTGATCGGCGGGCGCCGCTCGTTCGCCGGGTCGAACATCGGCGGCATCGCCCAGACCCAGGAGATGCTCGACTTCTGCGCCGAGCACGGCATCGCACCCGAGGTGGAGATCACCTCCGCCGACCAGGTGAACGAGGCGTGGGCGCGCGTGCTGGCATCCGACGTCCGCTACCGGTTCGTGATCGACATCGAGACGCTGCAGAGCTGAGCGCTCAGCGTCGCCGACGACCTCGGCTGCTCAGAGAACACCCACTACCGCTCTCAGGGAGGATCCGATGCTGATCGCCTACTGGATCGTCGCAGGACTGCTGGCGCTCGCATTCGTGCTCGCCGGCTCGATGAAGGCCGCCCGTCCCAAGGAAGCCCTCGCGACCTCGGGGATGACGTGGGTCGAGGACTGCAACCCAGGATCCATCAAGCTCATCGGCGCGGCCGAGGTGATCGGCGGTATCGGACTGATCCTTCCCGTCGCGCTCGACGTCGCTCCCATCCTCAGCCCGATCGCCGCGATCGCCCTCGCCGCGCTCATGGTCGGCGCCGTTGTGACTCACGCGCGTCGCAAGGAGAGCTGCACCCCGTCGCTCGTGCTCGGGATCCTCTCGGTCGTCGTCGCTGTGCTCGGCTTCCTCGTCATCCGCTGACCGCCGCGTCCCGCCCGACGGGTCATCCGCTGCCGAGCGGGCGCATGAAGCCGCCGGAGCGTGGTGACCGTCACGCGAGAATGCGCTGGAAGAGCCGATGGTCCTGCCATCGTCCCGCGATGAGGAGATATTCGGGGGCCACGCCGAACTCGACGAAGCCGCACTTCTTCAGCACAGACTGCGACGCCGCGTTGTGGAGCAAGGTGCCCGCCTGAATCCGGTGCAGCTGCAGCTCGTCCTTCGCGATCCGAGCGACGGCGCCGACAGCAGCGGTCATCAGTCCTCGACCCGCGCAGCGCGCGTCGATCCAGTAGCCGAGGTTCGCGCTCTGGAACGCTTCCCGGATGATCCCGGAGACGTTTACGCGGCCGACGATCTGCGTGCCGTCCGTCAGCACCAGTGGCAGAGCCGCGCCCGCCTCGCCGTCGGCGAGGATTCTGTCGATCTCGGCCCGTTGGCCGGCAGCGGTGAAGAACCGCTCAGCACGGGCCGGATCCCAGGGCTCGAGATGATCACGATTGGTGCGGTACGCCCGCGCGAGCATCGCCGCATCCTCCGCCATCAAGGAGCGGAGCAGGAATCCGTCATTCAGGATGACCTCGATCGGCATCCTGAAACCGTATCGCGGCGGTCGTATCCGACGCTTTAGGCGGCGACGCGGATGCCGTCGGTGACCGGCGAGGACGGGCGCACCTGCGTCGGCGCGACGCGGGCGGGCTGAGTCCGCGGCTCCTGGATCGTCGCGGTCCGAGCGCTCGGTTCGACGATTTCCTGCCGTCGGACGCCGCCGACGAGCACACGCAGCAGCGCACCGACCACCAGGGCTGCGCCGAGCGCACCGAGAGAGACAAGCAGCGGGATCCAGACGTCGGAGAACGATGACGCCCAGCTCAGCAGCGCACCGACGATCCAGACACCTGCCGCTCCGCCGGCGAGTCCTGCAGCTCGGCGCGCGAGCGCGAAGGCCATGATCAGCGCACAGATCAGTGCGATTGCGGCTCCGGCGATCCCGATCGGAACGAAGATCGCTGCCAGCGTGTTCGTCAGTGCGAGTGTGGACATTCGACGACCCCCCGGTCTCATCTCTGCCCAAGGTTACGCGGGTTGATCGCGGAAGTCCCTCCCGCCGGAGAACGATTCGGCATCATCCTGGAGGATGATGCGTGAACACCCGGTGACGCCGCCGTACCCTCCGCGCCGCCCGCTCGCCAGCCACCAGGCAAGCGTCCAACCACCAGGGAATATCGCGTCGATTGCCTGGTGGGTCGGGAGTTGCTTGGTGGGTCGGCGACGGATGTCGACGTGGAGGCTGGCGCGGAGGTCGGCGACGGATGCGCCGGCGGCGACGCGCTCAGCGCGGGCGGCGGATGCGGCGGGGCAGGCGCAGGCGAGTGAGGCGGGGCGGCACGATCGGCACGGGCGCGGTGAACACGGCATCCACCACCATCGATCCGTCGGTCGGTCCGATCACGGCGATCGGGGTGGTCAGCGTGGTCTCCACCGGCGAGACCGGCATCTGCGCGAGCGCCCGGTGCGCACGCACGTAGGCCGGTGCAAGCAGCGCCACCGCGCCGATCCACGCGAGCGGGTTGCTCATCGCCACGCCCTCGAACTGCAGCCATGAACCCAGCACGACCGCGGCGACCACGCGCATCACCAGCTCGATCACACCCGTGACGGTGGGCACGAGCACGCGGCCGATCCCCTGCAGCACGCCGCGCAGCACGAACAGCACCCCGAGCAGCGCGTACGTGCAGCCGTTGATGATGAGCATCAGGTGGGCGAGGCGCACGACCTCTTCCGCACCGTCGCCGACGAACAGCCGCACAGCCGGCGCGCCGAGCGTGATCATGATGATGCCCAGAGCCACCGCGGCGATGAGCGCCATCCAGATCGCCTGGATCGTGCCCTTGCGGATGCGGTCAGGCCGTCGGGCGCCGAGGTTCTGCGCCGCATACATCGAAGCCGCCAGTCCCAGCGAGGCGAGGAACGCGCTGGCCAAGCTGTCCACGCGGGATGCGGCGGTGTACGCCGCGACCGCCTCGGACCCGAGCGTGTTCAGAGCGACCTGCACAATCAGTGCGCCGATCGCGATGATCGAGGCCTGGAAGCCCATCGGCAGACCCAGACGCAGGTGGTCGGCGATGTCGGCGCGCGAGACCCTCCAGTCGGCGCGGTGCACGTGCAGCACCGGCACCCGCCGCCAGACGTACAGCAGGCACAGCACCACCGAGACCGCCTGCGCCACGACCGTCGCCCACGCGGCGCCCGCGACGCCCCACTGCAGCGGCCCGACCATGAGGATGACGAGCCCGACGTTCAGCGCGCACGAGATCGTCAGGAACACCAGGGGCGTCGTCGAGTCGCCGATCGCGCGGATGATCGCCGCGAGGTAGTTGAAGAACATGATCGTGCTGCCGCCGATGAAGGTCACCTGCGTGAACACGGTGGCCTCGGCCATCAGCTCGGGCGGCGTCTGCAGCAGTTCGAGGAAGGGCGCCGCGATCAGCGGGCCGAGGATCGTGAGGACCAGGCTGGTGGCGGCGGTCAGCAGAGTCCCCGTCGCGACCGAGCGGCGCACTCCACGGGCATCCGATGCCCCGAAGGCCTGAGCCGTCGGAATCGCGAAGCCGCTCGCGAGGCCCCAGGCGAACCCGATCACGAGGAAGATCAGGCTGCCGGTCGCACCGACCGCCGCGAGCGAGTTCACGCCCAGCTGTCGCCCGACGACGACGGCGTCGACGAACTGGTACAGCTGCTGCACGACGTTGCCGATGAGCAGCGGCACGGAGAAGGCCAGGATGACGCGCCACGGGCGTCCGGTGATGAGGTTGGTTGCCATGAGGAGCCAGGGGTGAGGGATGCCGAACGGCCGGGAACAGGAAAGGCACCGTGATCGGTCACGGCGCCATCGTCCGATTGTATCGAATCGATTCGGTGAAAGGGAAGCTCACACCGTCAGAGGATCCTCTCGGAAAAGCTCCCGTCAGGGAAGATCCTCCACCGCGATCACGTCATCCGCCCCGTCCGCGTCCCCGTCAGAGCCCGACCGGCGCTCACGCGCCATCCGCTCCGGATCCTGTTCATCGGTGACCACGCCCGTCGGCTGCGCATCCCGCACGGTGTGCATAGAGCCGGTGGCCTCGGCCAGCCTGCGGCCCTCCTCGATCGCCTCCTCCTTCGAGGCGTACCCCTGCGAGAGCTCCTCCTCACCCTCGACGCGATTGACCCACTGCCCGTGCTTCGAGAGTGTCTCCACATCTCCGCGTGTCATTGCGCATCCTCCGTTCGGTCCCCGGTCGCGCCTTCCGCGACGGAACGGGAAGGATAACGCCGCGAGCGACAGGACACCGAGGGGGTTGCATCCGGCCCGAACCGCACTGTACTCACGAGAGCATGACCCGTCTCCGTCGCAGCGACCCGCACGCACCCGGGATCAGGCGCGTGCGCCGGGGGCGCGGGTTCGAGTACCGCGCACCCGACGGCGCGCGCATCGATGATCAGGCCGTCGTCGAATCGCTGCGCGCGCTCGCGATCCCGCCCGCGTGGACCGACGTCTGGATCAGTCCGCACGAGAACGGGCACATCCTGGCGACCGGTACGGATGCCGCGGACCGCCGGCAGTACATCTACCACCCGGCCTGGCAGGAGCGGATGGCGAACGAGAAGTTCGAGCGGATGCTGGAACTGGCTGCCGTCATGCCCGCCGTCCGCAGCGGAGTCACGCGCGACCTGCGGCTGGAGGGATTCGGCCGCACCCGTGTGCTCGCCGGGGCGTTCCGGATGCTGGACAGCGCGCTGCTGCGGGTCGGGTCGGAGCAGTACGCCCGTCAGCACGGCAGCATCGGCCTGGCCACCCTGCGCGGGTCCCATGCCCGCGTGCGCGGCGGACGGGTGGTGGAGCTGCGGTTCCCCGGCAAGAGCGGACAGCCGTGGGAGTCGGATGTCGACGATGCGGAGCTCGCCGAACTGGTCGCCGGCCTGAAGCGACGCGGCGGGCGCAGCCTTCTGCTCAGCTGGCAGGACGACGAGGCCGACCGCTGGCATCCGCTGCGCGCCGCCGACATCAACGACGACGTGCGCGTCAGGACCGGCGGCGACTTCACCGCCAAGGACTTCCGCACCCTGCACGGCACCATAGCCGCGGCGGTGGCGCTCGCCAGGACCGGCCCGCGGGGTTCGGTGACCGCACGCAGACGGGCGGCCGCCGCCGCGATCCGCGAGGCCGCCGCCGTGCTCGGGAACACCCCCGCGGTGGCTCGAGCGAGTTACGTCGATCCGCGCGTGATCGACCTGTACGACGAGGGCACCACGGTCGACCCGACCCGGCGGGTGGAGGGACAGCTGATCGAGCTTCTCGGCGAGGATCGTTGAGCGCGTGGCACGCGCACCCCCCGTTGAACGGTCGCGAACCGTATGTCAACCCGCTGTCGTGCACCTCCCGCGCCGCCTAACGTCGCTCGGACGCCCCTGACGAAGGAGGAGACATGAGCGACGCACAGCGCGGCAGCACGACTCACGGACCGAACCTCGACGATCAGCTCGAGCAGGAATCCCGCGGGATGGTGCAGGGCCACGGCGCTCCGCACGCGGAGCCGTTCCGCGAGACGGAGCCCCTTCCCGATGACACCGACTCCGAGGAGGTGCAGGAGGCCTTCGAGTGGAGTGGTCCGGAGGTCGCCGACGAGGACGAGGAGGCGGATGACGATGAGTTCCGTTGACGTCCGGGGCATCGACCTGCGCGCGACGCTCACCGAACCCGGCGCCTGGAGCACCGTGTACACCGACGGCGCGCAGGGAGAACCTCCTGGCGCCGTCGAGAGCCGGATGCGGTCGCTGAAGGATCGGATGCTGCAGGAGGGTCTGCCCGAGGAGGATGCGGATGCCGTGCTCACGGCCCTGTCCGACGACCGCGGACTGGCCGCGCCGTCCGCACGCTGGCTGATCGCCCGCGACGGACAGGTGGCTGCCGATGAGGGATTCACCGCCGCCCGGCTCGGCTCCGAGCGCATCGCGCACGGGCCGTTCCCGGAGATCGTGCCGCTGCTGCGTCATCGCAGCGGCGAGCGGCTGATCCTCGTCGTGGAGACCGGTCGCGACGGCGCGGACGTGTCGCTGCAGCACCTGGGCCGATCGGTCGTGCAGGTGCAGCACATCGAGGGCGAGGACGACCCGATCACGAAGGTGAGTCCAGGCGGCTGGTCGCAGGCGCGATTCCAGCGCAGCGTCGAGGAGGTCTGGCAGCGCAATCAGGACGAGGTCGCCGAGGAGGTCGACCGGATCGTGCGAGAGCACCGGCCGGAGCACATCTTCTTTACCGGAGACGCACACGCACGCGGTCTGCTGCTGGAGAGCATCGCCGCGGACGCCCTGGCGCTCGTGGTGGAGGTCGATGTCGACACCAGGGCGGACGGCGCGGACGACACCGCGCTGGTCGAGGAGATCGAGCGGACGGTGGGCCTCGCGGACGACGACCGCATCGCCGCCGTCCGCGATCGGGCCGCCGAGCGGGATGCCGAGAGCGGAGCCTTCGGCATCCCCGCGGTCGTCGGCGCACTGCAGCAGGCGCAGGTCGACACGCTGCTGCTCGACGCACGCCTCGCGGACGGCGATGGCACTCTGCTCGCGCTGCCCGACGCCCCCTGGGTGGCGATCGGCGCGGCGGACACGTTCGACGCCGGTCCCGGCACGCCCGTGCCGGTCGCCGAAGCACTCGCACGCGCGGCGGTGCTCACCGACGCCGACGTGCTGTTCCTCGAAGACGAGACGCGTCCGGATCACGATGCGGAGGAGCCTGTCGCGGCGCTGCGCTGGCCGGCGGCACCCGTCACCGGCGCGGCGCACGATCTCGGCGAAGCGCCCGACCCCGAAGCACCCGACCCCGCGGGCGAGGGGCACCGCAGCCAGGCCGAGGGCGAGGATCCGGACGAGCCGGCCGTGCGGCCCGACCCCGCGGCCGAAGGGCATCCGTCGCAGGCGGAGGGCGAGGATCCCGGCGGCGCGAAGTAGCGCGGCACCCGTCGCATTCAGATGAGCGGGCCTGCGTCAACCCCATTGACAGCGATCGTCAAACCGGTTTTACTCCTGGTCATCAAACCGGTTAGCCCCGCGATGCTGCAGGGCTCGGCCACACGGAGGTGGCATGAATCGCACGACGATCGCCGACGTCGCCCGCGAAGCGGGAGTGACGAAGGCCACGGTCTCGCATGCGCTCAGCGGCAACCGGCCCATCTCGGAGGAGACGAGGGCGCGGGTGCTCGCCGCGGCCGAGCGACTGGACTGGATCCCCAGCCAGAGCGCACGATCGCTGGCGACGCGGCGGGCGAACGCCGTGGGTGTCGTGCTCGCCCGGGATCCCGACGTGATCGCCAACGACTCCTTCTTCCCGGCATTCATCGCCGGCGTCGAGTCCGTGCTGGTCGAGACCGAGACCGCCCTGCTGCTGCAGGTGGTGCCGGATCGGGCGGGCGAGGAGCGCGCCTATCGGTCGATGTCGCGCGGACGCGCCGACGGTGCGATCCTGCTCGACCTGCATGTGGACGACTGGCGCGTGTCGCTGCTGGACGATCTCGGCGTGCCGACGGTGATCGTGGGCGCCTACGACCAGGAGCACGACTTCTCGGTCGTGCGCACGGACGACGGCGAGCCCATCCGGGAGCTGATCGCGAAGCTGCGCGCGGACGGGCACCGGCGCATCGCGCACGTGTCCGGACCGCTGGATTACGTGCACTCGCGCGCCAGGGCCGACGCGTACGTCGAGGCGATCGGCGACGCCGCACTGCTGCGCGAGAGCGACTTCACCGCCGGCAGCGGGCGCGACCGGACCGCGGAACTCCTCGCTCTCTCGCCACGGCCCACCGCGATCCTGTACTCCAACGACACCACCGCGATCGCCGGGCTCTCCTACGCCCGTTCCCAGGGCCTGGTCGTCCCTGACGACCTCGCCGTCGCCGGCTTCGACGACGACCACCTCTCGGCGCACCTGTCCCCGTCGCTGACCAGCGTGTCCTCGGATCCCGCCGCCAGGGGACGGGCGGCCGCGCGCCTGCTCCGCGCGGCGATCCTCGGGGCGGAGCCGCGCACCGAGCTCATCGACTGCAACATCGTGCACTTTCGGGAAAGCACCTCGGGACCGGCATCCGCGGGCCCCTGACGTTTCGAGGAGGACACCATGAAGAAGATCCGCTCCGCAGCACTGATCGGTGCCGTCGCACTCGTCGTGACGGGATGCTCGTCCGGTGGTGGAGGAGGAGGCGGCGGAGATGCGGCCACCGCCACGGGAGACATCAAGATCTGGCTCTCGAACAACGAGCAGGAGCTCGCCTGGGGCAAGGAGGTCGTGAAGGCGTGGAACGACGCGCATCCCGACGAGAAGGTCGCCTCGCAGGAGATCCCCGCCGCGTCGTCGTCGGAGGAGGCGATCACGGCCGCGATCACCGCGGGCACCGCTCCCTGCCTGGTGTTCAACATCGCACCGGCAGCGGTGTCCGGCTGGGTCAAGCAGGGCGGACTCGTCGACCTCAGCTCGATCAAGGGTGCCGACGACTACATCACCGAGCGCGGCGGAGAGGTCTCCGGCTACCAGACCGACGGCAAGTTCTACCAGCTGCCGTGGAAGTCCAACCCGGTGATGGTGATGTACAACAAGGAGCTGTTCACGAAGGCGGGCCTGAACGCCGACGACCCGAAGATGAACACCTACGACGCCTTCCTCCAGGGCGCGCAGGCCATCGTCGACTCGGGCGTGCAGAGCGCCATCTGGCCGGCGCCGACGAGCGAGTTCTACCAGCCGTGGTTCGATTTCTATCCGTTCTACCTCGCCGAGACCGACGGCACGATGCTCGTCGAGGACGGCAAGTCCACCTTCGACTCGGATGCCGGAAAGAAGGTCGCCGACTTCTGGGCGACGATGTACGCGGACAAGCTCGCCCCGAACGAGAAGTCCACCGACGACGCCATGTCGTCGGGGACGACCGCGATGCAGCTGGCCGGACCCTGGGCCATCCCGTCCTACGCCGAGACCGTCGACGTCGGCTTCATGCCGGTGCCCACCACGGACGGCCGTGCGGATCCGAAGACTTTCGCCGACTCGAAGAGCGTGTCGATGTTCACCTCGTGCAAGAACCAGGGCACGGCGTGGGAGTTCATGCAGTTCGCCACCAGCGAGGACAACGACGGCGTGCTCCTCGAGAAGACGGGGCAGATGCCGATGCGCACCGGCTTGAAGGACACGTACCCCGACTACTTCTCGGCGAACCCGAACTACGTGGCCTTCGCCGACCAGGCGGAGAACACGGTCGATGTGCCCAGCATCCCGAACTCCGTCGAGGCCTGGCAGGCGTTCCGCGACGAGTACTCGGCAGCGGTGATCTTCGGCAAGGAGTCGACGGCGGACTTCCTGAAGAAGGCCGCCGAGAAGATCGACGACATCGTCGCGGAGTGAGGTCATGACCGACCGGAGAACGCGGCTGCGCACCAGGATCCTCGGTGCGCAGCCGCTGGGGGGCCTCTTCGCACTGCCGTACCTCGTGTTCGTGCTCGCGATCTTCGCCTACCCGCTGGTCTTCGCCATCTACATCGCCTTCCACGACTACTACTTCACGGCACCGGGCGTCGAGCCGGATCGGCCCTTCGTCGGATTCGACAACTTCGCCGCCACGCTCACCGACCCGAAGGTGCTCGACGCCTTCCGCAACACCCTCGTCTTCCTCGTGATCAACGTGCCGCTCACTGTCGTGCTGTCGATGGTGCTCGCGACAGCCCTGAACAGCGGCATCCGATGGGTGGCCGCCTACCGGGTGGCGTTCTACGTGCCCTACCTCACCGCGAGCGTCTCGCTCGTGGGCGTCTGGATGCTGTTGTTCTCCAGCAACGGCCTGATCAACGCGCTGCTGGGCGACCTGGCCCCGAACCCGTCCTGGCTCGTCAACAGCGCACTCGCGATGCCGATGATCGCCCTGTACGTCACCTGGAAGCAGCTCGGCTTCTACATCCTGCTGTACCTCGCCGCGCTGCAGAACGTGCCCCGCGAGCTGTACGAGTCCGCCGAGACCGATGGGGCGGGCGGCTTCGCGCGCTTCGCGAACGTCACGGTGCCCGGCGTGCGCAACGCCACGACCCTGGTGCTGATCCTGTCGATCATCACGGGCGCCAACCTCTTCACCGAACCGTACCTGCTCACCAGCGGCGGCGGACCCGACGGCGCGTCCGTCACACCCGTGCTGCTCATCTACCAGCAGGGCATCCAGCAGCAGAATCCCGACATGGCCGCAGCGATCGGCATGATCCTCGTCGTTCTCGTCGGCGCGCTGTCGCTGATCGCCAACCGAGCCACCCAGGAGCGATGATGCACAGGCTGCGACGAATTCCCCGTGTGCTCAGCGTGATCCTGCTGACCGCCGCGGCGCTGGTGTTCGCGTTCCCGTTCTACTTCATGATCGTCGGGGCGTTCCAGGAGAACCCGACCAACGCCCCCGACGAGCTGCTGCCGACGCAGGGATGGACGCTGCAGAATTTCGCGAGCATCGACAGCCGCATCGACCTGACCGGCTCCCTGCTGAACTCGCTGGTCTTCACCGCGGGTGTGCTCCTGGGCACTCTCGTGTTCGGTCTTCTCGCCGGCTATGCGCTGGCCCGACTCGACTTCCGCGGGCGCGGCGTGATCTGGGTGCTGATGCTGCTCGTGCAGATGGTGCCCTTCCAACTGCTCATGATCCCGCTCTACGTGCAGATCACGCGCAGCTACGGACTGGGCGACTCGTATCTGGGCATGATCCTGCCGTTCGCGATCAACACCACGGCGGTGTTCATCTTCACCCAGTTCTTCAAGTCGCTCCCCGCCGAGATCTTCGAGGCGGCGCGCATCGACGGCGCCGGAGAGCTGCGTCTGCTCACCTCGGTGGCCGTCCCGCTGATCAGGCCGGTGCTCGTGACCGTGGTGCTGATCACATTCATCGGTCCGTGGAACGAGTTCCTCTGGCCCTTCCTGATCACCAAGGACTCCTCGTTGCAGCCGCTTGCCGTCTCGCTGGCGAACTACATCTCCACCGTGGCGCAGTCCACCGCCAACCCCAACGGCGCCATCCTCGCCGGAGCCACCGCACTCGCGCTGCCGGTGGTCGTGCTGTTCTGCGTCTTCCAGCGCTTCTTCACCGCCACCGACCTCGGCGCAGCCATCAAGGGCTGATCCCCCGCCGTCGCGAGTCCAGAAAGGGCATCCATGTTCACCGGAGCATCCTTCCCCCTCGGTCCGTTCACCCCGTACGAGGGCAACCCGATCCTCCGCCCGCGCGGCGACAGCTGGGAGTCGGCGAACCTCTACAACCCGGCCGCCCTGGTCGACGGCGATGAGGTTCTGCTGCTGTATCGCGCGCACGCCGACGACATCGTCTCGCACATCGGGCTCGCCCGCTCGCGCGACGGACTGAACTTCACACGGGAGGACGAGCCGATCCTGTCTCCCGTGGAGGACTACGAGCGCTACGGATGCGAGGATCCCCGCATCGCGCACATCGACGGCACCTACTACCTCACCTACACGGGGTGGGATCGCCACAGCGCCCAGCTCTGCCTGGCCACCTCGACCGACCTGCGCACCTGGACCAGGCACGGGCCCCTCTTCGCAGACTTCGACACGTTCAAGACAGTCGACCCGCGCGGATTCGACTGGTCGAAGGCGGGCGTCATCGTGCCGGTGAGGATGCAGGGCAGGTGGTGGATGTACTTCGGCGAGGGAGCCATCTACTGGGCGACCAGCGACGACCTCATCCACTGGACGCCCGGCACTCCCGATACCGAGCCGATGTACTCACCCACCCCCGGAACCTGGGATGAGGCGCTCGTCGAGATCGGCACCTCCCCGGTGCTGACCGACAACGGCCTGCTGGTCATGCTGACCAACGGCGCGACGCGAACCGTGCACGACGACGGCTCTGTCGACGTCGACTACCGCTGCGGGCAGATCGCCATCGACCCGGGCGAGCCGACGAAGGTGATCGGGCGGATGCAGGAGCCGTGGCTGCGACCTCAGAGCTTCGAGGACATGCACGGCCTCGTCTCGAACGTCACGTTCGTGGAGGGGCTGGTGAGGTTCCGTGGCCGGTGGCTCGCCTACTACGGGCAGTCGGACACGACGCTGGCCGTCGCGATCCACGACCCCGATCGACCGTGGGGAACGTCCCTGCGGGAAGGATGAAGGACACGATGACATGGACACCACTCGACGCGGATTCCTGACGGTGATCGGGGCGGCGTCCGCCCTGACACTGCTCCCGGCTCGGACGGCCTTCGGCGCCCCTGGGCCCGATGCCGCCGCCCGGCCCCTCGCGGCTGCGGAAGGCGCGCGGCTGACGAATCTCAGCCACCTGCGGTTCCTGCTGGCCGAGGTTCCGGTGACGGCGAGCGCGGCGCACACGACCTACGGGATCGACGAGGATCCCTCGGTGCTCGCGCCCTGGACCTACGCCGACGCGGACGGCGCTGGCGGCTTCCGCCGAGTGGGTGGAGGCACGAGGGATGCGACGACGGGGTACTGGAGCCAGGGCGCGTTCAACGCCGACGACATCGCACGCGCCGCCGTGGTCTTCCTGCGCGACTGGAGCGTCTCGGACGACGGCCGCAGCCGCGACGGGGCGCGCGGGCTGCTGCGGGCATTGGCGTTCCTGCAGACCGTCGACGGACCGAGCGCGGGCTGCGTCGTGCTGTGGCAGCAGGAGGACGGCACCCTCAACCCGAGCGCCATCCCCGTCGAGCTGCCCGATCCCTCCGACTCCGCGGAGTCGTACTGGCTCGCGCGCACCGTGTGGGCGCTCGGTGAAGGCTATGCCGCGTTCCGGGAGGAGGATGCAGACTTCGCCGGCTTCCTGCTCGACCGCCTGCACCTGTGCCTGGATGCGCTGGAGCGCGAGTCGCTGTCGAGGGCGGGCGCCTTCGTCACGAGCGACGGGATCGACCTTCCCGCATGGCTGATCACGGGAGGAGCGGATGCCACGGCCGAGGCGATGCTCGGCCTGACCGCCGCACTGCGTGCTCGCCCCGGTGACGCGCGCCTCCGGCGGGCGCTGACCGTCTACGGCGAGCGCGTCGCGGCCCTGGCATCCGACCCCTCGGCCGGCTGGCCGTTCGGTGCCGTGCTGCCCTGGACGGGATCGCCGGGCTTCTGGCACGCGTGGGGCGGCGCGGCACCGGAGGCTCTCGGCGCCGCCGGTGCTCTGCTGGGCCGGGCCGACTGGCTCACGGCATCCCGGGCGGATGCCGGCGGCTTCACGCCTCTCGTGCTGGCCTGCGGGGGTCCGTCGAACGCCTGGGCACCGCTTCCGGCCGAGGCGCAGATCGCCTACGGAGCGCACGGCCGGGTCGCCGGTGCCGTGCAGGCCGGAGGCGACGGTCACCGCGTGCTGGCCGGGCTCGCCGCCGGCTGGTTCTTCGGAGCCAATCCTGCGGGCGTGGCCGTGTACGACCCGGCGACCGGCGTCACCTTCGACGGGGTCGAGACCGACGGGCGGGTCAATCACAACTCGGGCGCCGAATCCACGATCCACGGCCAGCTGACGATGCTGCTGCTGGATGCGCATCCGGATGTCGCCGCGATCGCCGTGTCGATCTCGGGACTGCGCGCGCACACCGGGCTGCGCGCGATCGACGCGGAGTCGGCGCGCAGGTCGCCGGGGTGCACCGTGATCCGCCCCGGGAGCGGCGCGTGGACCGGCGAGGGGAACCTCTCCGGAGGTGCGTACGTGCACGTGCCGGAGGGCGAGTGGGTCGAGTTCGGGGTCGCGGAGCCCGCCGTGCTGCACGCGCTGGTGTGGAGGCAGGCTCCACCGTCGGGCGATGCCGTCTGGGAGGTGCGCGCGAGCGGGAGCACGTGGTCGAAGACGACCCCGGCAGGAGGCACGGGTGACCGCGGCCTCAGCGAGGCCGACGGGATGCTGGTTCCCCAGCGGCTGGGCGAGGCGGGCGCGCACGCGGTGGTGCGCTGCACGAGCCGGGGCGACCTGCGGCTGGACGCCCTGGTCATCCAGCCGCTCGTCGCGACGGCGGTCTACGAGACGGACGGCGGAGCCGCCGTGCTCTACGCGAACGGCACGGCGGAGGATCGACGAACCGCCTCCCTCGCGCCGGGTGACGGGCGCGCCTTCGACCGTGACGGCGTCCAGCACGGCCAGGCCACACGCAGCGGCGAGGTGCGCCTACGCGGCGGCGGGTTCACGATCAGCCTCGGGTAGCACGGGCAGGAGCATGATGGAGGTGTGGCCGACCTACTTGCAGATCTGACTCGGATGCCGCACCCGCAGTTCATCGAAGTGGGCGACGGGGTCGCCCTCGCGACGTACTCGTGGGGCGACCTGGATGCCCCGACCGTGGTGCTCGTGCACGGATTCGCCTCGAGCACGGCCGACACCTGGCTGCACACCGGGTGGGTGCGGATGCTGGAGCGCGAGGGCTACCGCATCCTCGGCATCGACCAGCGCGGGCACGGCGCCAGCCAGAAGCCGCACGATGCCGACGGCTACGCGGTGCGCGCCCTCGCCCGCGACATCGAGGCCGTGCTCGACACGTTCCTCGTCGACGAGACGTTCTACGTCGGCTATTCGCTCGGCGCCCGTGTGGGCTGGCAGGTGCTGCAGGATCTCGGCGACCGCATCCCCCGCGCCGTGCTGGGCGGCGTGCCCGACGGCATCCCGCTCGACCGCCTCGACATCGATCAGGTGCGTCGTTACGCCGCCGACGGCACGCCCGTCACCGATCCGGTCACCCAGAACTACATCGCCCTGGCCGAGCGGGTATCGGGCAACGACCTCTACGCGCTGCTCGCGCTGGCCGAGGGCATGCGCGACTCTCGTTCGATCGACCCCGACCCTGCGCACGCACCGCAGCAGCCGGTGCTGTTCGCGACCGGGTCGGCGGATGCCGTGATCGGCGGCTCCCGGCGTCTGGCCGATGCCGCACCGAAGAGCTCGTTCTTCGAGATCCCCGGTCGGCACCACTTCAACGCGCCGGGTTCGAAGGACTTCCGACTCGCGGCGCTGCAGTTCCTGCAGGAGGAATGAGAGTGCTCAGCGGTCCTGCCTGCTGAGCAGGGAGCGCAGTCCGGCGTAGACCGCGACGGCGACGACGGCGACCAGGGCGAGCTTGGCGATGAACCACAGCAGCGAGAACAGCGCGCTCACCACCCACCAGGCGATGACGACGGCGACGATCACGCCGAGGACGGTCCAGACGGTGCTCTTGGTCATGTCTTCAGCGTAGCCGGGGTCAGCGACCGCTTATCGTGTGAGGGTGACGTTCGAAGGGCCGCTGGCAGCATCCGCCTATGAGGTGCTCGGCGTCTCAGCGACGGTCGACGACGACGAGCTGCGCCGCGCCTACCGGCTGCGCCTGCGGCAGACGCACCCCGACACGGGCGGCGATGCCGCGCTGTTCATCCGCGTGCAGCGGGCCTGGGAGCACGTCGGCACGCCCGACGGCCGGACGGCGTACGACCGGGGCCGGGATGCTGTGACCTGGGGTGCGCCCTCGGCATCCGCCTCCCGCGCCGGAACCCGGCCCCGCACGATGTCGTACGGGCAGGCGGGCGGATGGCGGCGGCAACGCTACCTGGAGCTGCTCGCCGAGCACCTCGGTCACCCGCTGGCGGCCCGTGAGGCGTACGACCCCGCAGTCGTGCGCTCGGCTCCGTGGGAGGTGCGGCGCCTGCTTGCCGACGCACTCGCCGAGGAGAGCACGGCGGCCGCGATCGACGGCTTGGGCATCGGCTTCACCGCCTGGCACGGGGTCGAGTGCGAGCAGGATGCCGTGCTCGACCATGTCGTTCTGGCACCGAGCGGACTGTACGGCCTGGTCTCGGAGGACTTCGGCGATCCGGTCCGATTCCGCCAGGGCGAGGTGATCGCCGGCCCCGAACGCGAGGTGACACCGGTCGCGGACCTGCTGAGCCGGATGCGCTGGATCGCCCGCACGGCGAGAGTGCGCTTCGGCGGGGCGGTCCTGATCCTCCCCGACGAGGACCTCGAGCATCCGATCACCACGCTGGGCAGCGTGCGCGGTGTGCCGGTCGCCGTGGTACGGCGCAGCGCCCTGCGCCCGCTGCTGCGCACCGGCGTTCCCGGCGGACGGCCGCTCGGGATGACCGAGGCGTTCGACGTGCGGGCACGCCTGAGGCGGGCCGTGAGGGTGCGCACACCCTGACCGGCGTGCGTCCTACGGCTGCGTCTCCGCGCTCACGGGCGTCAGCTGCGCGGTGAGGAATGCGCGCATGTCCTCGAGCTCGCGGGCGTCGATGCCGTGCGCCAGGCCGGAGTAGCTTCGGGCGGTGGCGGTGGTGTGCTCGGGCAGCCAGGCGTCGGTGCGGGTCACGGCGGGTTCGGCGATCACACGGTCGGCTTCGCCACGGCCGGAGAACACCGCGGGGCGCGTCTCGCGCAGTACGGCATCGCCCGGCTGCTCGCCGGCCTGCACGAATCCGCCCAGGATGACCGGGGCGATCACACGCTCCGGTGCGGTGCGCAGCAGCTGCGACGCCATCAGCCCACCCTGCGAGAAGCCGATCGGTGCGATGCGGGCGCCTGCGGGCAGCGCGGCGTCCGCCCACGCCCAGATGGCGTCGACCGCGGCCGCGACCTGCGCCGGGTCGGGGTTGCCCGGCTCGCCGATCGGGAACCAGGCGTAGGCGCCCGTTCCGACGGCGATCGGAGCCTGCAGCGACACCCAGGGGAGGCCGGCCGGGAGAGCGTATGCCAGCCCGGCGAGGTCGCGCTCGTTCGATCCGAAGCCGTGCAGGAACACCGCCACGACGGATGCCGTCGGGTCGATCTGCTCAGAGGAGGAGATCGCGTGCAGCATCGTGGTCATCGGGCCAGCAGCTCCTCGGCATCCGCACCGGGAATCGCGACGGTGACGCGCGTTCCCCACGGGTCGTCGACCGAGATCGAGTTGCCATCGTCGGCGAACTGCAGTTTGCGGTGCGTGAGCCGGGCGGCGAGCGCGTCGAGATCGTCGCGGGCGGGGACGGTGATCGCGACGTCGCCGAGTCCGAGGCTCGCGGCGCGCGGGCCGGCGCCGGCGCTGTTCCAGGTGTTCATCGCGACGTGGTGGTGGTAGCCGCCCGCCGAGGCGAACAGCGCGCCCGGGTAGGTGTCGACGGTGGTCTCGAAGCCGAGCGCATCGATGTAGAAGGCACGGGCGGTCGGGATGTCGCCGACCTGCAGGTGCACGTGACCGACCTTGCCGGCGGCGCGGGCGACGCTCGCCAGGACGTTCTCGTCGAGATGACGCTGCAGGTACGCGTTGGGGTCGAGGTACAGCGTCGACATCTGCAGGGCGCCGTTCTCGTACCGCCACTCGGAGCGGTCGCGGTCGATGTAGAGCTCGATGCCGTTGCCCTCGGGATCGGTGAAGTAGAACGCCTCGCTGACGAGGTGGTCGCTGGAACCGGTGAAGTGTCCGCGATCGTCCTGCGCAGCCCGCAGCACGGTGGCGGCGAGCGCGGGAGCGTCGTCGAAGAGGAATGCGGTGTGGAAGAGGCCGGCCTGGCGCGGGTCGACGCCGGGGAGGTTCGGCGTGCCGATCAGGCGCACCATCGGAGTGGTGCCGCGGCCCAGCACCCGGTGCACCTCCGCGCCGCGGGAGCGCTCTTCGATCGGGTCGAGCGCGAGGGCGTTGGCATAGTAGGAGGTCATCGCCTCGAGGTCGCCGACGCGCAGCGTCACGGCATCCATGTCGGTGTCTGCGCTGAGAACGACGTCGGGTGCCGAAGCGGGGCGGATCTCGTTGACGGTCACGGGTGCCTCCAGGCGGGTTGGGCTGACTCCCCGTACAACGGCGGCATACGCATATCTATTCCATTGAATGGATATGCGTCCCGCGTGCAGCGGTCAGTAGGGCGCGACGAGCCCCTCGATCATCGGGAAGTGCTTGACGTCTCGGGTGAGCAGTCGCGCTTCGAGGAGCTCGGTGGTCGCCGCGATGATGAACTCAGCCGCATCGATACCGGTGAAGGCCGGCAGCCACCGGCGTCCCAGCTCTCCCGCGCGGCAGCCACACCCCGACTGTGGTCGATGAGCACCGAGGTGTCGATGACGCTGATCACCGCAGATCCGCCAGGCGCCTGCCGGATCGCAAGCCTTCGACCAGCTCTTCGCCCGATCGGTCGACCCGCACAGCGATCACTCCCGCGGAGTACGGTTGCCGTGTGACCGAGACCGACCCGCTCCCCGATCGCCCTGCACCCGACAACCCGCAGGGCAAGCTCGTGCTGCTTCGCCACGGCGAGACGGACTGGTCGCGCACCGGCAGGCACACCGGCCGCACCGACATCCCCCTGACCCCGCACGGCGAGGCGCTCGCGAGCGCCGCCGGTGAGCTCGTGCGCGGCTACGACTTCCGGCTCGTTCTCAGCTCACCGCTCGAGCGCGCCCGCCGCACCGCCGAGCTCGCCGGCCTGCACGCCGATATCGATCCGCTGCTCGTGGAGTGGGACTACGGCGGATACGAGGGACGCACGACCAAGGACATCCGCGCAGAGCTCGGCTACAACTGGACCGCGTTCGAGCACGGTGTGATCCGTGGCGAGACGCCCGGCGAGACCGTCGAGGAGGTCGCCGCCCGCGCGCCTCGCGGGTGCTGACCCGCGTGCTGCCGGCGATGGGCGAGGGGGACGTCGCCCTCGTCGCCCACGGCCATTACCTGCGCATCCTCACCGCCGTGTTCCTGCGGCAGGCTCCGCGGTTCGCGGCATCCATCTCGCTGGATGCCGGTTCGACATCCGTTCTCGGGTTCTCGCGCGAGCAGCCGGCGATCCTCGCGTGGAACCACGGGGCGCACCTGCCGATGGAGCCGTCCGAGTCGTGACCCCCCTCAACCGCGGAGAGACCATGCCCATCACCCGTCGCGCCCTATTGACGTCGAGCGCCCTCGTCGCCGGCACGGGGCTGCTGACCCTGGTCGGATGCTCCCCCGCACCCGCCGCGACCGGAACCGGGAGGAAGACCGAGGTCATGGTGAAGGTCCAGGGGATGCGGTTCGTCCCCGACGTGATCGAGGTGCCGAAGGGGAACGACCTCGTCGTCACCCTGGAGAACACCGGCGACGTCGTGCACGATCTGGTGTTCGCGAACGACGCCGACTCCGGCCAGATATCCCCCGGCGAGTCCGTGGTGATCAAGGTGGGCGTGATCTCCGCCGACCTGGACGGCTGGTGCTCGGTGAGCAATCACCGTGCCCTGGGCATGGTCGTCACGGTGAAGGCGGTCGGCTAGCCCCACCTCTGGCATCCCGCGCCGGACCGTGGTTGCATGGGGCCATGTCCACCACGACCTCTGCTGACGGGACCACCATCTCCTTCACCGCGACGGGCGAGGGGCGCACGGTCGTGATCGTGAACGGCGCACTGTCGACCGCCGCGGACGCCGGGCCGCTCTCGGATGCGCTGACGGATGCGGGCTTCCGCGCGGTCGTGTGGGATCGCCGGGCGCGCGGCGCCAGCGGCGACCACCCGGATTCGACGCCGAAGGACGAGGCCGATGATCTCGCCGCCGTCATCGACGCAGCGGGAGGGGCGGATGCCGTGCTCGGGCACTCCTCGGGAGCGGTGCTCGCGCTGTACGCGGCGATGCGCGGCGTGCCCACGGGCGCGCTCTTCCTCTCCGAGCCGCCGATCGACTTCGACGGAAGCGGTTTCGGTGACGAGATGCCGGAGAGGCTGCAGGCGTTCGTGGATGCCGGCAGACCCGAAGAGGCGGTGGCCTCCTTCCAACGGGAGGCCATCGGGCTGCCCGCCGAGATGGTGGAGGCAGGACGCGCGAGCGGACAGCTCGCGGCGCTGGCCCCACTGGCGCAGTCGACGGTCTACGACACCCGGCTGACGCTTCGGCTGAAGCAGGTCGACCCGACACTTCTCGACGTCTCGGCATCCGTCACGGTGCTGCGCGGCGCGCAGACCTTCCCGTTCCTGCTCGCGGCATCCGACCGGCTCGCCTCGGTCATGGACGGCGCGGAGCTGGTCGTCGTGCCGGAGTCGGTGATGCACCGCCCCGACCCCGCCGCCACGGCACGCGTGATCGCGGAGCGGCTGCCCGAACTCTGAACGGGCGAGCGTCGCGAGGAGCGAGCGGTTAGCCTTCAGGGATGAGCAGCAGTGATGACATCCGTGATGTCGCGATCGTCGGCGAGGTCATCCGCCTCGGACAGTTCCTCAAGTTCGCGGGGCTTCTCGACTCCGGCGGCAGCGCGAAGGAGGCCATCCTCGACGGTGACGTGAGCGTCAACGGCGAGGTGGAGGAGCGCCGCGGGCGGCAGCTCCACGACGGCGACCTCGTCAGCTTCGAGGGGCGGACGGTTCGCGTTCGGATGTGATTCCGGACGAGGTGCGCGTTCTCACCTGTTCCAGTGCCGGAGCTTGTCGGGATTGCACACCACCCAGACATTCGCCAGCAGACGGTCGCGCACATCGGCGGTCACGACCCCGACGACCGCGTCCCCCCTGAACAGGAGGAGTCCGGGCAGGCCGTTGACGGATGCCGTCAGGATCGTGATGTCGGATGCGGCGAGCGCGCGCAGTCCGGAGACCGCAGCCTCGCGACCGTCCGGGCCCTGAGCCGCTGCGGGCTCCGGGCGAACGCCCCCGCTGTCGATCACGAGTTCCGCGTCGGGATGCAGCACCGCCCGGAGGGCTTCGTCCTCGCCCGCGGTCATCGCCGCCGACAGCGCCTCCAGGATGTTCGGATCGAGGACATCGCGACGGCGACGGCGCGCCCAGGCGGGAAGGCGCCTGCCCGTCATGCGGCGACCGGCGCCACGTGTCCGAGCTTCTGCGGACTCATCACCCACAGCAGCTGCCCGATGCTGTCACCGGAGGTCGTCAGGGTGACGATGGTCGTGATCTTCCCCTGCTCGGTCAGGGTGGCGGCGGGCTGTCCGTTCACCTCGACCCAGCCGATCGACTTCCCCGTCCAGAAATGGTGCGCGAAGGCCGCCACGAACTTGGCGACGCGTTCACGGCCGGCCACCGGGATGCGTGCGGCGAGCTTCACGCCGTTGCCGTCGGTGTAGCTGATGACATCCTCGGTGAAGAGACTCTCGAGCTGACGTGCGTCCCCACTGCGAGCGGGCCACGAGGAAGGCCTCCAGCAGTCGACGCTGGTGCCCGGCCCCGGCCGGAACGTGACGGGCCGATGCGAGGTGCGCCCGGGCGCGGCTGACGAGCTGCCTGGTGCTGACCGCACTCGCGGAGATGATCTCGGCGATCCGCGGGTACGGATAGTCGAACGCCTCGCGCAGGATGTACGCCGCCCGTTCCGTCGGCGTCAGCTTCTCGAGCGTGAGCAGGATCGCGAACTGCAGGGCCTCGGCGCGCTCGGCGCCCAGCGCGGGGTCGTCGTCGGTGTTCACCGGCTCGGGCAGCCACGGGCCGATGTACGTCTCGCGCTTGGCGTGCGCCGACTGCAGGACGTTGATCGAGAGCCTCGTGGCGATCGTCGCGAGGAACGCGGCCGGCTCCTGCACCCGCGCGCGATCGGCGCCCTGCCATCGGATCCAGGTCTCCTGGACGATGTCCTCCGCGTCGGCCACCGTGCCCAGCATCCGGTACGCGATGCCGAACAGGCGTCGTCGCTGCGTCGCGAAGAGCTCCATCACGGCATCCAGCTCCTCGGCTGTCGGCCCCTGCTCGTCCGTCGCGGTCACGCATCCACCTTCCATCTGCACAGCCGTCCCCGCAAGCGTCACCCGAAGCCGGGGGCTTCTCCTGCAAACCCTGACCGGACACGGACCGCCGTTGTGACAGCGATGCGGAAGATTTCTGCGCCCTGTCACAACACGGGCGGCCGTCCGGTCATTCGGGTAGGCGCGGGAACCCGCGGCATCCATCGGCGAAAGGGAGCGACATGAGAATCACGGTCATCGGCGGCACCGGACTGATCGGCACCAGGCTGGTGCGGATGCTGCGCGACAACGAACACGAGGTCGTCGCCGCGTCACGCGCCACGGGAGTGAACTCGCACACCGGCGAGGGTCTGGCCGACGCGCTGGCCGGCGCGGATGTGGTCGTCGACGTCTCGAACTCCTCGTACACCGACGAGGCCGCGGCCCAGGAGTTCTTCTTCGCCTCCACCATGAACCTGCTCAGCTACGGTGCGGACGCAGGAGTGGGGCATCACGTCGCACTCTCCGTCGTCGGCACCGATCGTCTGGCGCGCGCCCAGGGCGGCTACTTCGTGGCCAAGCAGCAGCAGGAGCGCCTGATCACGGCATCCGGTCGCCCGTACACCCTCGTGCACGCGACGCAGTTCTTCGAGTTCATCCGCAACATCACCGATCATGCACTGCGCAGCGGCGCGGTGCGCGTCGCCGACGTGCTGGTGCAGCCGATGGCCGCGGATGACGTCGCCCGCGCGGTCGCGCAGGCGGCTGTCGCGGACCCGCGATCGGGCATGGTCGAGTGGGGCGGGCCCGAGGTGTTCAGCCTGAATGACATCGCGTCCATGGACCTGCGTGCGCGACAGGACGAGCGCGAGGTCGTCGCCGACCCGCTGGGCACCTACTTCGGCGCGCGGCTGACACATCGCGATCTGCTGCCCGAGGCCACCGCCACGCTCGCCGCCACGCGCTATCACGACTGGCGCGTGCAGAACCCCGGCGGGCACCCCGCTGTCACATCCGTGGATGCTGACCGGTCATCGCTGTAGACGCCGTCACCGACGTCACTGACAAGGAAGGCTGGACAATGGCAAAGATCGTCGTCATCGGAGGTACGGGCCTGATCGGCTCCAAGGTCGTCGCGAAGCTCACCGAGCACGGACACGAGGCGATCGCGGCGTCGCCCCAGACGGGTGTGAACACGCTGACCGGCGAAGGGCTGGCCGAGGTGCTGACCGGCGCGAACACGGTCGTCGACGTGTCGAACTCGCCGTCGTTCGAGGCCAAGGCGGTGCTCGAGTTCTTCACGACCTCGACCCGCAACCTGCTCGAGGCCGAGACTGCCGCAGGCGTCACCCACCATGTCGCGCTGACGATCGTCGGCACGAACCGCCCGCAGAACATCGACTACTTCGCGGCGAAGGTCGCGCAGGAGAAGCTGATCCGCGAGTCCGGCATGGGGTACTCGCTGGTGCACGCGACCCAGTTCTTCGAGTTCGTCGGCAGCATCGCCGACATCTCTACCGAGGGCGACACCGTCCGCCTGCCCGGGGCGCTCATCCAGCCGATCGCGGCAGAGGACGTGGCCACGGCCGTGGCACGCGCCGCCGCGGGTGCACCTCAGGGCGACATCGAGATCGCCGGCCCCGAGGCCTTCGGCATGGACGAGTTCGCGCGCCGCGCACTCGCCTTCCGCGGCGACCCGCGCACAGTCGTCCGAGACGACAGCGCCACGTACTACGGCGCGCAGATCGAGGAGCGCACGCTCATCCCGATCGAGGGTGCGCAGATCTTCGAGACCACGCTCGAGGAGTGGCTGCCGCTCAACCCGCCGCGCAAGTAGCAGCATCCGGCCGAATGAACGTCGGCGCGGGGTCCGCTCCACGAGGTGCGCCCCGCGCCGGCTTTCGCCCGCGTGATCGCACGGAGACCCTGAGCACCCGGTCACGCAATCGATCGCGTCCGCCGAGCGGCGCGCAGGAGGATCCCGCCTCACCGATCGGCGAGCAGCTGCGATCGGACCTGACGACGCAGCACCTTGCCGATCAGCGAGCGGGGCAGATCCTTCACGGCGGTGATGCGTCTGGGCACCTTGTACGGCGTGAGCCGGGTGCGGCAGAAGTCCCGCAGCGCCCCCGCGTCGAGCGACGCGCCCTCGCGCAGCACGACGGCGGTGGCGACCTCCTCGCCTCCGCTGGTTCGTGGCAGGCCGACGACGGCCGCGGCGATGACGTCCGGATGCGCCTCGAGCGCGTCCTCCACCTCGCTGGGCGACACGTTGAACCCGCCGGTGATGATGAGCTCCTTAAGTCGATCGACGATCGTCACGAACCCGTCCGGCGAGACCTCGGCGATGTCGCCGGTGCGAAGCCAGCCGTCCGGCAGCAGCACGTCGGCGGTGTCGCCGGGACGGCCCCAATACCCTTGGAACACCTGCGGGCCGCGGATCAGGAGCTCTCCTCGCTCGCCGGCCGGGTACGTCGGCGGTGGTGTCTGCCGGGTCGACGACACGGATCTCGGTGCTCGGGAAGGGCACACCGACGGTGCCGGGTCGGCGCGTGCTCCCCATGGGATTGCCGAGCGCGACAGGCGAGCTCTCGGTCATCCCGTAGCCCTCCACGAGCAGGCCGCCGGTCGCCTCCTCCCAGCGCTTCACCGTCGCGACCGGAAGGCTCATCGCCCCGGAGATGGCGAACCTGACCGTCGAGAGGTCGATCGTGCCGCGACCCGCGGCGCGGGCGAGCTGATCGTAGATGGGCGGCACGGCCGGCAGGAAGGTGGGCGGGCTCGAGCGGGCGGCCTGCGTGACCAGTCCCAGATCGAATGCCGGGAACAGGACCAGCTTCGCGCCGATGCTCATCGCGAAGGTCAGGCAGAGGGTCATGCCGTAGGCATGGAACAGCGGCAGCACCGCGTAGAAGGTCTCCTCGCCGTCGACGAGACCCGGCACCCACGCGCGCCCCTGCATCGCGTTGGCGCGCAGGTTCGCATGCGTGAGGATCGCACCCTTCGGATCTCCCGTCGTGCCGCTCGTGTACTGCAGCAGCGCGGTGTCGCTCAGCGTCGGCCCCTCGACGTGTCTTGAGACCCGCGGGTGATCGATCAGCTTCTTCCACGCGACGAGTCGGCGTGCTCTCGGAGTGCCGGTCAGCTTCGCCCGCGACGCGCGCGCCTTCGGCAGCGGCAGGCGAAGCAGCATGCGCTTCGAGAACGGCATCGCCGCCGTGATGTCGACGCTGACGATGCGCTCGACCTTGATGTCCGGAGGGAAATCGGCGATCGTGTCGGCGGCCTTGTCCCACACGACGGCGATGCGCGCACCGTGATCCTCGAACTGATGCCTGAGCTCACGCGCCGTGTAGAGCGGATTGTGTTCGACCACGATCGCGCCCAGGCGGAGCGCCGCGTAGAACGCCACCACATGCTGCGGGCAGTTCGGGAGCACCAGGGCGACGCGATCGCCCTTGCGGACGCCGAGCCGCCGCAGCCCCTCGGCCGCTCGCTCGATCTGCCTGCCGAGTTCCCGGTAGGTCGTGACGGCGCCGAAGAATTCGAGCGCCGGGCGCCGCCCGAACGTCTTCACGCTCGCCGCCATCATCTCCGTCAGCGTCTGCGTCGGCGTGCCGATATCCGCCGGGACTCCCTCCGCGTAGGAACTGAGCCAGGGCCGGGAATCGAGCGCGTCAGCGGTCATGCATCCATCCTGCCTCGATCGGTGTCGCGTGTCATCGGCGAGGCGGGACGGTGTCACGGGGACTCGCTACCTGCTCTCGCGGACGGTGGCGTTTCCAGCACGGTGGGCACGTATTCGAGCAGCTGGCTGCGACCGTCGAAGGTGCGCGATTCGATGAGGTCGAGGCGCACGTCGGGATACGCATCGAAGATCCGCTCCTGCCCGGTGGCGCCGGTGATCACGGGGAAGATGACGACCCGGTAGCGGTCGGCCAGTCCGGAGGTCAGCAGCGCGCGGCACAGGGAGACGCTCCCCAGCGTGCGCAGATCATGATCCGACGTCTCCTTCAGCTCCCGCACGAACTCCACGGCATCATCGCGGACGAGCGTCGTGTTCGACCAGCTCAGCGGCTCCTCGAGGGTCGACGAGAACACGTATTTCGGCACGCTGTCGAGCGCATCCACCCCCTCGGCCTGATCTGCGGAGAACGCCGACATCAGCCGATACGTCGTCGCGCCCATGAGGATCGGGTCGTCCTTCTCGGGCAAGCCGTCCAGCCACCCTAGGTACTCCGGGCCCTCCATCCCCCACCAGCCGGGCCAGCCCTCGGCCGCGCCATACCCGTCGAGCGAGATGATGAAATCGATCGTCAGTCTCCGCATCCGATATCCCCTCCTCGACGCGGCGCGGACGTCCCGGGCCGGAGTCGGAGTCGGAGACGATGCTACGCCGCATGGGGGCGCTGCGGAACCCTCCCCAGGGTCAGCGCGCCTGGTCCGTCGAGTTGAGCTGCACCATGGCGTCGTAGAGCTGCTCGTCGGTCATGGGAGGGTCGGGCAGCGGATGTGCACGCTCGGCCCGATAGGCGTCGAGCATCATGTGCAGCTGGCGATGTCCTCCGCGAACAGCCCTGACGTGCGTCACCGCTACGAGCCGCCGCGAGGAAGGCCTCCAGCAGTGGGCGCTGGTGCCCGGGCCCGCCGGAACGTGACGGGCCGATGCGAGGTGCGCGCGGGTGCGGCTGACGAGCTGCCTGATGCTTCAGCGCGACCGGTCCGCCGCGTTGAGTTAGGCGGACGCCTGCTGGCCGGTGGGTGCCGCCGCAGTCGAGTCCCTCAAGAGCAGCGCCGTACTCAGCCTCTGCCGGTGCGGCCCGGCGTGTGTACCGCCCGCGATCGACTCGACCAGGTATTGGGCTGCAAGTCTGCCCTTGGTCGTGATGGGCTGCCGGATGGTCGTGAGCGTCGGCGTCGTCCAGGATGAGTCAACCAGGTCATCGAAACCCGAGACGGAGACATCCTCGGGAACGCGCACCCCTGCCTCACGCGCAGCATCCAGAACGCCGTAGGCGATGACATCACTGAACGTGACGATCGCCGTCGGGTGAACGTCCTGCTCCCACAGCTCCTTGAAAGCGAGCGTGCCGCCCACACGAGTGCAGGGCACTTCGAGAATGCTGATTCCTTCGCTCTCGGGTGTGAGCCCGATGGTCGCCAACCCTCGGATCGCGCCCTCCATCCGTCGCAGAACGGGTCCGCGCCAATTCTCATGGCCGCCCTCGATGCCGGTCTCGAACGCCACGAAGGCGAACCTGCGATGCCCCAGGCTGCCGAGATGCTCGACGATCTCGGCGATGCCCTCGCTGTCATCGATCTCGACGCTGGGGACGCCTTCGTGCCACTCGCTGTCGACGAGCACGAACGGGATGCCCCGCTGACGCAGCGCGGTCACTTCGCCGCGGTCGTATTCGAGTCCGTTCACGATGAAGCCATCCACCGCGGCATACGGAATGGTCTTCAGCATCGAGCCACGAAGCGGAGGCGCCAGCAGAAGCGTGAAGCCCTCCTGCTGACAGGTCTGCCCCACCCCCTGCAGGAATTGCGAGTAGTAGGGATTCTCCAACACCTTGTCGATCTGCTGGGGCAGCAGGAGGCCGAGGCTGTTGGTGCGGCGGGTACGCAGCATGCGCGCCGCTGGGTCCTGTGCGAAACCAAGGTCATCCGCTGCCTGCATGATCTTCTGCAGGGTCGACTCGGACAGCTTCTTGGAGTCGTTGAAGGCGAGAGAGACCGCTGATTTCGAGACATTCGCGCGTTCAGCGACGTCCTTCATCGTCGCGCGCCGCACCGCCATCAGCTCGCTCCGACGACCACGTGGCTGTTCGCGGCCACGCGGATGGGCTCGGTGATGATCGGATGGGCATCGGGCCCGAGGCTAACGCCCGAACCTCGATGGACGATCACACTGGTCATGTCGCCCTCGAAGGTTCTCATGATCAGCACTGTATCGGCGTCGAGCGCGACGACCTTCTGATCCCCTCGACGCAGACTCGGATTCCGCCTGCGCAGGGCACCGAGTTCGCGCACGCCGTCGAGCAGTGAACGAGTCCAGCGCCGCTCATCCCAGACCATTCCCGCACGGCATCCGGGATCGTTCTCGCCGGTCATGCCGATCTCGTCGCCGTAGTAGACCATCGGCGCGCCCTGCGCCGAGTACATCAACGTGTAGGCGAGCAGCGCGCGCGCCTGGTCGCCATGGTGACGGGTGAGCAGACGCTCCGTGTCGTGACTGCCGAGCAGGTTGAGCATGCCGTGGTGGTAGCCGTCGGGGATGCGCGCGCTCAGGATGTTCATGCCTGTGGCGAACGCTTTGGCGTCGATGGTGCCGTCGGCGGTGAAGCCCAGCACCAGGTCGCGCAACGTGTAGTTCATGGTGCCGTCCGCAAGATCACCCTGCAGCCACTGCTCGGGCTCGCGCCATTCCTCGGCCACGATGTAGAGGTCCTCCCCCATGGGCTTGACCACGTCGCGGAACTGACGCCAGAAGTTGTCATTGATGAAGTAGGGCACATCCAGTCGCCACCCATCGATGCCCTGTTCGATCCAGTGGCGGGCGACGTCGAAATGATGCGCGCGCACCTCGGGGTTGTACGCGTTCCACTTCGGGAGGTAGTAGCAGCCCGAGCAGGTGCGGTAGTTGGGAACGGGATGCGGAGAGACCGGGAACTGCTCGAACGAGAACCAGTTCACGTACTTCGAGTCCGCCTCGTTCTTCACGACATCCTCGAACGCCCAATGCCCGTCGCCGCAGTGATTGAGCACCGCGTCGAGCACGATGCGAACACCGCGTGAGTGGCACTCCTCGACCAGGCGTCGGAAGGTGTCCAGGTCCCCCAGGCGGTGGTCGACGCGGAAGTAGTCACTGGCGTCGTAACGATGATTCGTGCGCGCCTCGAAGATCGGCGTCAGGTAGAGGGCATTGGCCCCGACCTCCACGATGTGATCCAGGTGGTCGATGATGCCCTGCAGGTCACCGCCTAGGAAGTTGTCTCGCGTCGGCTCGGAGTCCCACGGTACGACATCGGGCGGATTCAGCGACGGGTCTCCGTTCGCGAAGCGCTCAGGGAAGATCTGGTAAAAGACGGCATCTGCGAGCCAGTCGGGCGCACCCATGGGTCAGTCCTTCAGTCCGGTGGTGGCGATTCCGCGCACGAGGGCGCGCTGGAAGAAGAGGAAGACGATGATGCTGGGCACTGTGGCTGTCAGAGTTCCAGCCATCAGATAGTTCCAGCTCGTGCCGTAGCGGCCGACGAACGATGCCAGACCGATCTGGATGGTGCGCACCTCGTCGGTATTGGTCACCAGCAGCGGCCAGAGGAAGTCGTTCCAGGCGAAGAGGAAGCTGAAGATCGCGAGCGTCGCGAATGCGGGCGTCGACAGCGGAACGATGATCCGGAAGAAGGTGCCGACGCGGCTGCATCCGTCGATGCGGGCTGCATCCTCGATCTCCTGGGGGATCGAGGCGAAGTACTGACGCAGCAGGATGATGCCGAATACATCTGCCAGTCGCGGCACGATCAAGCCCGCAAAGCTGTCGATCCAGCCGAGGTCGGCGACGATCGTGTACGCGGGGATGATGGTGACGAACGTCGGGACCATCAGCGCGGCGAGCAGGATCATGAAGATCGTGTTGCGTCCCGGGAAGTCCAGTCTGGCGAAGGCGTAGGCGGCCAACGCGTCGAGCACAAGATGGCCGGAGACGATCCCGACCGCCATGATCACACTGCTGATGTAGTACTGGCCGAACGGCGCCGCCTCCCAGGCGTGCACGTAGTTCTCCCAATGCCAAGAGGTCGGGATGATCGACGTGTTCGTGTACGTCTCCGCACGCGACTGCAGCGATGTCGTGAACATCCAGAGGAATGGCAGTACGACAGCGAGCGAGCCGACCAGCAGGATGGCGTGACGGCCGAGCCGCATCATTGGCGACTGTCTCATCGATCGGCCTTTCCTGAGCCGCTGGCCCTCCATTGGACGAGGGTGACGCCCAGCACCAGCAGCAGAGTGACGAAGGCGATCGCTGTCCCGTAGCCGAACTCGCCGAGCCGGAATGCCGTGCGGTACATGAACATGCCGAGCACATCTGTGCCGCCGCGCGGGCCGCCGCCGGTCAGCACATAGACGAGGTCGAACGCCTGGAAGCTTGTGATCAGCGCCTGCACGACGACGAAGAACGTCATCGGGGCGAGCAACGGGATCGTCATGAACCGCAGGCGCTGCCAGAAGGATGCTCCGTCGAGCTGCGCGGCTTCATATACGCCCTGGGGGAGCGCCTGCAGAGCCGTCAGATAGAGCACCGCGTTGAGGCCGATGTTCTTCCAGACCGTCAGCATCGTCAGTGAGGCGAGGGCGAACCACCGGTCCTGAAGCCAGTCAGGACCGGTGATCCCCACCTGCGCGAGCACGGAGTTGACGAACCCCGCCGGATCGAGCATGTACTTCCACACGATCGCGGCCGCCACCGATGACGTCACTGCCGGCAGGAAGTAGATCCCCCGATAGAACCCGCGTCCGCGCAGCGGCGCGTCCAAAAGCAGCGCCACGGCCAGCCCCGAAGCGACCGAGAACACGCATATCCCGGCCGCGTACACGACCGTGACCAGGAGACTGTTCCAGAACTCCGGATCCTGCGCCAGCCGGACGTAGTTGTCGAACCCCACGAACTCCTTCACCGGAGCGAAGCCGTTCCACGACGTGAGGCTGAGATACGCGGCGTTGCCGATCGGGTACAGGACGAAGACGCCGAGGACGATCAGCGCCGGCGCCAGGAAGAGGGCAGCCGTAAGGATCTGCTCTCGTTCCCAGCGACGCGGTCGACGCCCGGTCACGACGGGGGTGGCGGTCATTGCGCGGGTCAGCCCTTTTCGATCACGTCGTTCACGGCCTTCTCCGCGGCGTCGAGCGCATCGGAGACGCTCGCTTCGCCAGCCAGGGCCCTCTCGATCTCCTGCGCGAAGGCCATGGAGATCTTGGGGTACAGCGGAGTGTTGGGTCGGGCGTGCGCGTCCTTCATCTGCTGCACGAACGGCAGCAGGCGAGGCTCGGTGGAGTCGACCCAGTCGAGGTAGTCCTTCCCGGTGGCTACGGAGTTGAGGACGGGCAGCATGCCGGTCTCCTCGCTCCACTTCGTCACCTGAGCGGGCTCGAGGAACCAGGCCAGGAAGTCCGATGCCGCCTTCGCCTCAGCATCCGAGTTGTCGAACACCATCGCCTGCTCGCCACCGAGGTTCGTGGCGGGCTTGCCGTCCGCGGGGTAGGGCGCGGGAGCTGCACCGAACTCGAAGGGCGAGTCGGCGGCCCAGATTCCGACCATCCAGGAGCCCTCTTGCGCGGATCCGCCCTGGCCCTTCTCGAATTCTCCCCACTTCGCGTAGGGGCTGGTGCCCGAGTCGATCAGGTCCACCCAGAACTGCAGCGCCTTCCGCCCTTCGGGCGAGTTGAAAGCTGCGGCCGAGTTGTCGGCCGTGAGGAACTCGCCGCCCGCCTGCCAGAGGTTCACTTGGAAGTTCCAGGTCAGGCCCTCGCCGTTGTCGCCGGCCTGGGTGAAGAGGTCGTATCCGGGCTTGCCGGTCTTCGCGGTGATGGTCTTCGCCTGGTCGAGAAGCTCCTCCCATGTGGTCGGCGGGGTCTCCGGATCGAGACCTGCCTCGGTGAACAGCGTCTTGTTGTACATATAGCCGAGGTTGTTGGCAGAGACGGGCACCGAGACCTGCTTGCCGTCGATGGAGCCGAACGCGGTCAGGGCCGGATTGATGTCGGACAGGATGTCCGCGGGGAGGCGGCCCTTGAGATCTGCGAGAGTGCCCAGCTGGGCGATCTGCGGGACCCAGACCAGGTCGCCGATCGCCATGTCCGGCAGGGTGCGAGAGGTCGCCGAGGCGCGCAGCTTGGTGAGGAAGTCCGCGTTCGGCACGTTCGACGGCGTGATCTTCACGTCATCATGCGAGGCGTTGTATTCCTTGACGAATGCATCGAAGGCATCGGCGTTCGTACCGTCCCAGTAGTGCCACACGGTGACTTCCGTCGTGCCGGCCGGGGCTGCGGATGCCGAGCATCCGGACAGCGCCAGGAGACCGGCGACGCCGGCGGCGCTGAGGGTGAGGATCTTGCGGTGCATCATTGCTCCTTCGAGTTTGTTGTGTCGGGGTACGGCGTCAAGAGTTATTCGGGTCGAAGTCGTCGGCTCAGTGTGCGGAGATGCGGAACCAGGCTGCACTGTCGGGTGCCAGCCGGTCGGGCTCGGTCGACGCGTCGGTCGCGAGGACGAGAGCACCGATCCCCCAATCAGCGGGCACCGCGAGCGCGCGGTCGCTGACATTGACGACGCAGGTGGCGTCACCGCGTCGGAAGGCGATCGCGTCGCTTCCGGCATCGAGCCATTCCACGGGGGCGTCGGGGGCGAACAGAGCCCGGCGGTTCTCGAGCAGGCGTCGATACAGGTTCAGCATCGAGTCGGCATCGTCGACCTGGATGTCACGGACGTACGACGCGAACCAGTCCGGCTGAGGAAGCCAGGGCGTGGATGCAGTCTCGCCGACGCTGAATCCGAGGTTCGCACCCTCGGCCGACCAGGGCAACGGCACTCGGCATCCGTCCCTGCCGAGTTCAGCGCCATCGGAGCGCACCCAGATCGGGTCCTGCCGGGCGTGGTCGGGCAGATCGAGTGCTTCCAGCAGTCCGAGTTCCTCGCCCTGATAGAGATAGACGCTTCCTGGCAGTGCGAGCAGAAGCGCGGATGCGGCACGCGCGCGGCGTGTGCCGAGTTCGACATCCACCTCTCCGGTGCGGCGAGCCGCGGCGATCATGTCCGTGGGAAGGGGGGCTTCCAGGGCCTGTTCCTGCCCGTAGCGGGTGACCGCGCGGTGCACGTCGTGGTTTGCCAGCGTCCACGCCGGGCTGCCCTTCGCAATGCGAAGACCCGATTCGACGGCCAGGCGCAACCGGCTGGCGTTCCAGGGCTGCACGAGCAGGTCGAAGCTGAATGCCTGATGCAACTCATCGGGGCGCAAGTAGTTCGCCAGGCTCTCTGCTGTCGGAACCCAGATCTCGCCGACGAAGTACTTCGGCTCGTCGTAGGAGTCGGCGACGGCACGCCAGGCACGATAGATCTCGTGCACCTCGGGCTGGTCCCACATCGCGTAGTTGTGCCCGCCGGTACCGTCTTCCGCTCCCGGGTGATCGGGCAGATCGATGGCCTTGATGTGGCCGTGCGCGACGTCGATGCGGAAGCCGTCCACCCCCCGGTCGAACCAGAAGCGGAGGACGTCCTCGAAGTCGCGGCGCACCTCGGCGTTGCGCCAGTTGAGGTCCGGCTGCTGAGCGTCGAAGGAGTGCAGGTACCACTGCCCTGGAGTGCCTTCGGGCTCGGTGATGCGGGTCCATGCGGGGCCGCCGAACACGCTCTGCCAGTTGCCGGGCTCGAGCTCACCGTCCGCGCCGCGCCCGTCACGGAACAGGAACCGCTCCCGTGCCGCGCTGCCCGGGGTCGAGGCAAGCGCCTCCTGGAACCAGACGTGCTGCGACGAGCAGTGGTTGGCGACCATGTCCATGAGCACCCGCAGTCCCAGTCGATGCGCTTCGGCCACCATCGCGTCGAAATCGTCGAGAGTGCCGTATGCCGGCTCGATCGAACGGTAGTCGGAGATGTCGTAGCCGTGGTCGCTCTGCGGCGAGGAGTAGCAGGGGTTGAGCCAGATCGCCTCGCAGCCCATGACCGCGATCTCAGAGAGGCTGTCTGTGAGACCGGGCAGGTCGCCGATCCCGTCACCATTGCCGTCGCGGAACGAGCGCAGATACACCTGGTAGACCACCGCCGAGGACAGATCGGATGCGGCGATCATCGAACGCGCGTGGTCGTCATTGGCGAGCGTCTGGGTCGGCATCGATCCGGTCTTCCTGGTCACTTTGGCGGGTTTACTAGACCGATCTAATAGCAGGACCAACGAGATGTCAAGCGGCACTTCGAAGTACGACCGCGCGCCCGGTCTCAGCGCCCCTGGTCCGCCGAGTTGAGCTGCACCATGGCGTCGTAGAGCTGCTCGTCGGTCATGGGCGGGTCGGGCAGCGGATGTGCGCGCTCGGCCCGATAGGCGTCGAGCATGATGTGCAGCTGACGTCGCCACGCGTTCGGGGCCGCGATTCTGGTGGCATCGATCATCCGGCCGTTGAACCAGATGAGATTCACGATGTCGGCCCGGGTGATGTCGGGGCGCACGCGGCCGGCATCCTGGGCGCGAGCGAGCACCTGCTCGATCTGCAGACACATCTCGTCGTGGATGCTCTCGGTCGCGGCGTTGCCCGGGAATCGGCGCGAGAGGAAGTCGTTGAAACCGCGGTCGCCGGCCTGCAGACGGAAGAGGTTCTCCAGATAGCCGACGAAGCCATCCCACGGGTCCTCGATCTGCAGAGCCGTCTCCGCTTCGCCCAGGAACTCGCGCAGCCGGGGCTCGAACGCCGCCAGGAGCAGATCCATCCGGGTCGGGAAGTGGCGGTACAGCGTGCCGATCGCGACGCCGGCATCCCGGGCGATCCTCTCCAGCGACGCGTCCATGCCGCGTGCGGCGAACTCCGCGCGCGCGGCAGCGACGAGTCGGTCGTAGCGCACCTGCGCGTCGCGTCGCAGGGGCCGCCCTCTCACCTCGCTGATGGTCATGTCGTCAATCTACTCCGAAATCCTTGGAATACCTGAGGCACCCCTCCGGTTCTTGTACACGAACCGGAGGGGTGCCTCACCTAGACGCTCCATCCACCGGCCGCCGAGATCCCTCGACAGTCCGCAGACACGCACGAAGGAGCACATCATGAGCAGCATCACCATCATCGGCGCGGGGAACATGGCCCGCGGCATCGGCCGTCGGGCGATCAGGGGCGGCAACACCGTCCAGATCATCTCGCGGGACCAGGCCAAGGCCGCGTCGCTCGCCAAGAGCCTTGGTGCGGACGTCACGACCGGAGCCTGGGGCTCGACACCGACCGGAGACATCGTCTTCCTCGCGGTGCTGTTCGCCAGTGCCGTCCCGGTCGCCGAGGAGTTCGGCGAGGCCCTCGCGGGCAAGATCGTCATCGACATCACGAACCCGTTCAACGCCACCGGCACCGGCCTGGCCGTGCCGGATGACACCTCGGTCGCGAAGCTCGTCGACGAGGCCACCCCCGCCAGCACCCGAGTGATCAAGGGCTTCAACACCCTGTTCAGCCAGATCGTCGCATCAGGCGAGCCGGCGGACGTGTTCTTCGCCGGTGACGACGCGCAGGCCAAGGCGCAGGTGGCGGATCTGATCAACAGCCTCGGACTCCGCCCGCGCGACGCGGGCGATCTGTCCATGGCGCACTGGCTCGAGGGCGCAGGGCTGCTGGAGATGGGCCTGGCCCGCGGCAGCCTGGGCATCGGCTTCTCGCTGGGCGTCAACATCGCAGAAGGGAACTGAGCGTGGGAAAGCTCGACGGCAAGATCGCAGTGATCACCGGGGCGACGAGCGGAATGGCGCTCGCGGGCGCCAAGCTGTTCGTCGAGGAGGGCGCATACGTCTTCATCACCGGGAGACACCAGGATGCTCTGGACGAGGCCGTGAAGCAGATCGGACGAAACGTGACAGGCGTCGTGGCGGACTCGGCGAAGCTCGATGACCTGGACCACCTGTTCGAGACCGTCCGACAGGAGAAGGGCTCGATCGATGTCCTGTGGGCGAGCGCAGGCGACGGCGGGCCGCAGAAGCTGGGCGAGATCACCGAGGAGCAGTTCGACGCCACGTTCTCGGTGAACGCGCGCGGCACACTGTTCACGGTGCAGAAGGCTCTGCCGCTGTTCAACGACAACGGGTCGATCATCATGACGGGCTCGAACGCCTCCGTCCGGGGCTACCCTGACTGGGCCGCGTACGCCGGCAGCAAGGCGGCGCTTCCTGCGTACGCACGGGTGTGGGTCGCCGAGCTGCGGGACCGCAGGATCCGCGTGAACGTGCTGACCCCGGGCCAGGTCTCCTCCCCCATGATGGAGAAGAACCTGGACGCACAGATGATGGCGGTCTTCGAGTCCGTCATCCCGCGGCGCGAGATGGGCCAGCCGGAGGAGATCGCCAGCACGGCACTCTTCCTCGCCTCAGCCGACTCCAGCTACGTCAACGGCATGGAGCTCGTGGCGGACGGAGGCTCGACCGTGATCTGAGTGCACACAGGAATGTCCCGAAGGGGAGGTCGCTGACTGCGGCCTCTCCTTTCATGCGTGCGGATGCCGGAGGGCGGGCATCATGGGGGAATGACCGACAGCACGCCCGCAGATCCTTCGAGCTGCATCTTCTGCGACATCGTCGCCGGGGTACTGCCCTGCGCCAAGGTCGCCGAGGACGAGACCACGCTCGCCTTCATGGACATCGACCCGGGCTCAGACGGCCATCTGCTCGTCATCCCGAAGCGTCACAGCGCAGATCTCCTCGCCATCCCAGCCGAAGACCTCACCGCGACGGTTCTAGCCGCCCAGCGGATCGCGAAGGTCATTCCTGCGCAGCTCGGAGCCGACGGCGTGAACCTGCTGAACTGCACCGGTGCGGCCGCCTGGCAGACGGTCTTCCACTTCCACGTGCACCTGATCCCTCGCTATCGGGACAGGACGAGAGATCGGATGGAGCTGCCGTTCGAGCCCGGGTCAGTCGTCGATCTGGGGATGCTCGCTCAACAGGCGAGCCTGATTTCTGCGGGTCTGCGAGGCTGAACGCCATGACCGCCGTGCTGAGGCAGCGAGAACTCAACCGCGCCACCCTGGCGAGGCAGCTGCTGCTTCAGCGCGCGGACCGGCCGGTCGACGAGGTGGTGGAGCACCTCGTCGGCCTGCAGGCGCAGACCCCGCACAGCTGGTACGTCGGGCTGTGGAGCCGTATCGCCGATTTCCGAGCCGAGCAGGCGTCCGGGATGCTGGCCGAGCGCGGCCTGGTGCGCGTCGCGCTGATGCGCTCGACCATCCACCTCGTCACCGCATCCGACGTCCGCAGGCTACGCGCCGCGGTTCAGCCCGTTCTCGACCGCGACCTGTTCGCGAACGGTACGCACGGGCGCCCGATCCGCGGGGTGGATGCGGAAGAGCTGGCATCGGCCGGCGCAGCGCTGCTCGCCGAGCAGTCGATGACGGCGAAGCAGCTGGGCGCACGTCTGCAGAACCAGTGGCCCGACGTGCCGCCGACCACGCTCGCGTACGCCGTGCGCAATCTGCTGCCGCTGGTGCAGGTGCCGCCGCGTGGGCTGTGGGGACGCAGCGGGCCCATCGCGCACACCACCGCTGACGCCTGGCTCGGCCCGGACATGTCAGCGGCGCAGCCCGTCGCGCAGGTGGTGCTGCGCTTTCTGGCGGCGTTCGGTCCGGCGACCGTCGCCGATGTGCAGCGGTGGTCGGGACTGACGCGTCTGCGCGAGGTCATCGACCCGTTGCGCGCGGAGTTGGTGACGTTCCGGAGCGAGGACGGGCAGGAGCTGTTCGACCTGCCCGATGCGCCGCGACCGGATGCCGAGACCCCGGCACCCCCGCGCTTTCTGTACGACTTCGACAACCTGCTGCTCTCGCATGCCGACCGCAGCCGTGTGATCACCGACGACTTCGCCGTCCATTCCCACCGACCCCACGGCCCGGTGCCGTCCGTCGTGCTCATCGACGGATTCACCGGTGGCGACTGGACGATCGCGCGCGACGGCGACACCGCGACGCTGACCGTTCGGCCCTACCGCGCGCTCCAGGCTTCGGTCGCGGACGAGCTCATCGCCGAGGGCGGGCGCCTGGTCGCCTTCATGGACCCGGATGCCGTAGATCGACGCGTCGAGCTGACGGCGACGGTCGCGACTGGTTGAAGCGGAACGCCGTTCGCCCCTCAGAGCTGTGCGGTCGCGTCGCGCAGCCGCGCGAAGTCGGTCCCCCGGTACCGGCACCGGCACCGGCACCGGCACCGGCACCGAGCGAGGATCAGACGCACCTCAGTTGAAGTCCCCGCCGCCTCCGCCGCCTCCGCCGAAGTCGCCGGGGGCCATGTCCATGAAGCGCGAGTAGTGGCCCTGGAAGGCGACGGTGATGGTGGCGGTGGGTCCGTTTCGGTGCTTGGCGACGATCAGGTCGGCCTCGCCCGGACGGATGTCCTTGTCGTAGGCCGCTTCGCGGTGCAGCAGGATGACCATGTCGGCATCCTGCTCGATCGAGCCGGACTCGCGCAGGTCGCTGATCGCGGGCTTCTTGTCCGACCGCTGCTCGGCGCCACGGTTCAGCTGAGACAGGGCGATCACGGGCACCTGCAGCTCCTTGGCGAGCAGCTTCAGCGCACGCGAGAACTCCGACACCTCCTGCTGACGCGACTCGACCCGCTTGCCGCTGGTCATCAGCTGCAGGTAGTCGATGACGACCAGCCGCAGACCCTCGCGCTGCTTGAGCCGGCGGCACTTCGCCCGGATCTCGACCAGGGTCATGTTCGGGCTGTCGTCGATGTACAGCGGCGCGTCGTTGATGCGACCGCGGGTGGCGGCGACCGTGGTCCAGTCACGCGGGTCGAGCGTTCCCTTGCGCATGTTCTGCAGGGGGATCGCGCCCTCGGCACTGAGCAGACGCATCGCGATCTCGCTCTTGCCCATCTCGAGAGAGAAGAAGATGGAGGGCTCGTTGTGGCCGATCGCGGCCGCGCGTGCGAAGTCCAGTGCCAGCGTCGACTTACCCATCGCGGGTCGCGCGGCGACGACGATCATCTGCCCGCCGTGCAGGCCGTTGGTCAGTTCGTCGAGTTCGCGGAAGCCGGTCGGGATGCCGGTCATCGTGCCGTCACGGCCGTTGGCCGCCTCGATCTCCTCGACCGCGGCGTCGACCGCGACCGTCAGCGGCACGTAGTCCTCGGCCGTCTCCGAACCGGTCACCGAGTAGATCTCGGCCTGTGCATTGTTGACGATGTCGGCGGCATCGCCCTCGCCCGCGTAGCCGAGCTGCACGATGCGGGTGCCGGCGTCGACCAGGCGGCGCAGGATCGCGCGCTCGGAGACGATGCCCGCGTAGTAGCCGGCGTTCGCGGCGGTCGGCACGATCGAGGTGAGGGTGTGCAGGTAATCCGCACCGCCAGCTCGGCCCAGTTCGCCGGTCTTGATGAGCTCGTCGGTCACGGCCACCACGTCGGTGGGCTCGCCGTGCGAGTACAGCGAGAGGATCGCCTCGAAGATCAGCTCGTGCTTGGGAACGTAGAAGTCGGCGCCCTTGAGCGTCTCGATCACATCCGCGACGGCGTCCTTCGACAGGAGCATTCCGCCCAATGCGCTCTGCTCGGCCAGCAGGTCGTGCGGAGGGGTGCGCTCAGGCGGACGCGACCCGCCCAGCCGCTCGTTCGAGATATCAGCGATCGACACCCTGCTCCTCCCCCGGCGACGGTGATGCGATCACATGCCGTCAGCCATACGACCGACGTCCGTGCGGTCGTGCACACAGCGAATCACGCACCTCGGACATGCGGTCTCACTCAAGCTACGAGCAGCGCTCCACCCACGCAACACACCCTGTGGATAACTCTGTGGAGAGGTTGCGGACAACTCGGGAGTGTCTGTGCAGAGCGGCTGTGGACAACTCGGTGGAGAGCATAGATATCCGACCCGTTTTCGCGCTCTCACCTGCGCTTCATGTATTCCCCATCCTGTGGACGGGATTCGACTTCAAGCGAAGATTTAAGGTTTGCCCCTGCGGTGGCACATGTGCAGAACCTGGGGAAAGTCAAGGGGTGATTCTGCCCAGCCGTCAGCACTTTGTGCACGTTCTCCATCCGTGTGGACATGGAGCCGTGGACGTTGTAAGGTCACTCAAGCCGTTCTGGCGGAATATCGCTGGGGTGGGGGAGGAAGAAGTGCGGTTCACGTCTGTCGACAACCGCAGCCGATCGATGTGGCTGCTGGTCGGCCTCGGCGTGCTCATCTGGGCCGCCTTCAGCGTGTTCCTCAGCGGCTCCTCGGCGCATGCAGATGAGACTCCCGGCCCCTCGGCGAAGCACTCACAGCATCAAACATCTCCGCAGGCCGCAGAGCGCTCGGCACACGGGGTCACGCAGGCCGCATCCGAGGTTCTGCGCGTCATCACAGCTCCGACCGCGCCCGTCGTCACCGCCCTCCGAGAGGCAGCGCCCCAGCAGGCCGCGCCCTCGCAGCTCGTCGCGGCTCCGGAGCCCACTGAGGCCATTAAGTCCATCACCGCGCAGGTCACGTCCGCTCTGCACCAGAAGCCCGAAGCGCGCTCGATTCTGCAGGACGCCACGAAGATCACCAAGAAGATCGCGAGCCACGCCCGCCAGGCCCGTGCTGCAGTGCCCGTGCGGGCTCACGGCGCACCGGCGAAGCACCCGCGCGCAACGCACGCGGACCACCACCCGGCACCCACCGCCGCTCCCATGGCGCACCTCCAGGTCGCGAAGCACGCCTCGCTCGCGGCATCCGCTCCGGTGCGCACCGCAGCCGCCTCCGCGACTCTCACCCGCGGCATCCGAGCACACCTCCGGACGCTCGCCGTTCGACTCGGACGGCACCAGCACGCATCACCAGCCCGCCACTGCGCCGTCCGTCGCATCCGCCGCGGCCGGCACCACGGCAGCGCCCGGGGTCGTTCCCGGTACCACTCACGCGAGCGATGTGCTCGGGCTTCTGCTGACCGCGGCGCACGCCGGTGACGATGTGCTGCCATCCGGCCCCGCAGGAAGCACCGACGACTCTCCCGACTGATCCGGGTCTCGGGCGACCAGTGTGTCGTCCCGCCGATCGAGCGCGCTCTCGCGCCCCTCATGACCCGAACGACCATCAGGAGAACTGATATGCGCGATTCAGCGCTTCGCGTCCGCACGGACGCCTCCCGCCACCGAGCGGCCTAGCGACCTCCACCGGTGCTGTGCGACCTTCGGGGGAAGGAACGCACCACCGGTGGATCGGATGCCGCCCACTGCGCCCCGTGACGCTTTCGAGCGTCCTGCGCACAGGTGGCATCCCGCGGCGCCGTGGGGATCCCCTCCCCTACGGCGCCGCAACTCAGGCGGCTCACGGCATCCCAGCGCCGGCCGCCTGGTGGCGGGCGTCTCGCATCCCCTCGCGAGGCGCCCGCCTCTCTCAGCCGCAGAGGCGTGTCAGATCGCGGTGGACGCGCGCTCGACGAGATCCATCGGCACCAGAGTCTGGGTGCCGATGTGCTCGCCCTTGATCAGGCGCACGACCGTCGCCATCATCGCAGCGCCCTTCGCCGCGGTGTGCAGGTCGACCGTGGTCAGCTGCGGTGTGGTGCCGGTCGAGAAGACGTTGTTGTCCATCGTGGCGACGGCCACGTCGGCGGGCACGTCCAGCCCGCTCTCCTTCAGCACGGGCATCGCCCCATAGGCCATCTGAGCGGAGGCGATGAAGATCGCGTCGAAGGGCGCATCCGCCGCGATCAGGCGCTGTGCCGCGGCGGCACCACTGGCCGGAGTGAAGTCGCCCTCCTCGTCGCCTGCAGGCTCGAGCCCTGCCGCGGCGAGCGTCTCGCTCCAGCCGCGCCGCCGCTCATGCCCGGCGAACGTGTCGAGCGGGCCGGTGATGGTGGCGATGCGTGTGCGACCACGGTCGACGAGATGCTGAGTTCCGAGCGCGGCGGCGGCATGGTTATCGACATCGACGATGTGGATCTCGTCGCCCACCTCTCCAGGAGGGCGCACTCCGAAGACCACGGGAAGGGTCCGTGCGAGCTCCCGATACGACGACGAGGCGCTGTGGTGCGAGAGGATCAGTGCGCCGTCCACATTGCCCCGCCGCAGGAACTGATGGGTCTTCTCCGGGTCCTTCTCGGACTCGATCAGCAGCGTCAGGGAGTACTCGGTGGACGACGCGTACATGGCCGCACCCTGGATGACCTCGGCGAAGTAGGGATCGGCGAAGAACTCGGCCGTGCGCTCGGGGATCATCATCGCGACCGTCTGCGTGCGGCGGCTCGCCAGGTTGCGCGCAGCGCGGTTGGGCACGTAGCCGACCTTGGCGATCGCCGCGTTCACCCGGGCGATGGTCTGCTCGGTCACCCGCGGCGACCCGTTGATCACGCGCGACGCGGTGGAGCTCGAGACACCGGCGAGGGCCGCGACCTCTTCCAGGGTCGGGATCCAGGGCTGCGCCGCCGGGGCCGGCTCCTTCATCACGTCTGTCTCCTGCTGCCCGTCGGGTGCGTTCGTGGATCCTCCATCGGAGGTGGGACTTCTACACCGTACGCCATGCCGGCATGCGGTTCAGTCCGGGATCACGTGGCCTTCGATCAGCCGCTGCACCCACCGTCCGCTGTCCTTGACGGTGCGCTCGTGGGTCTCGTAGTCGACGTACACGATCCCGAAGCGCTTGCTGTACCCGTAGCTCCACTCGAAGTTGTCGAACAGCGACCAGACGAAGTATCCGCGCAGATCGACGCCCTGCCGCATCGCCCGATGAGCGGCGGTGAAGTGGCGGCGCAGGTAGTCGACGCGCTCGTCGTCCTGCACACGATCGCCGACCAGTTCGTCCTCGAAGGCCGCGCCATTCTCGGTGATCAGCAGCGGCAGATCGGGATGCTGCCTGCTGAGCGAGAGCAGCAGGTGCTCGAGACCGTCGGGGGCGATGTTCCAGCCCATGGCCGTGTACGGACCCTGCTGGCTGAGGAACTCGACGTGCTCGCTGCCGGGCCAGGCCGAGCCGCGGGCGCTCCTGTGCCCGTCGGCGTGCTCGCGCGGCGAGACGCCGTCCCACAGACGCACCCGCGCCGTGGAGTAGTAGTTCACGCCGAGGCTGTCGAGCGGCTGGCGGATGGTCTCGGCATCCCCGGGGAGGACGAACGACCAGTCGGTGACCGACTTCGTGTCCTCGATCAGATCGACCGGGTACCCGCCGGTGAGCAGCGGCTGCGTGAACGACCGGTTCGCGAGCGCGTCGATCCGGCGCACGGCCTCGGTGTCCGCGCCGTCGACGCCGTCCTCCGAGCGCACGACGTGGAAGTTGAGGGTGATCGAGACCTCGGCCTGGGGCGTCACCTCACGCAGCACCTGCACTGCGAGACCGTGGGCGAGGTTCAGGTGGTGCATGGCTGCGAGCGCGTCCGCGCCGTCGGTGCGGCCCGGCGCGTGACCGCCGGAACCATAGCCGAGGAAGGCGCTGCACCACGGCTCGTTCAGTGTCGTCCACGCCGGCACGCGGTCACCGAGGGCCTCGGCGACGATGCGGGCGTACTCCGCGAACCGGTAGGCGGTCTCGCGGTTGGTCCAGCCTCCGGCATCCTCCAGCGGCTGCGGCAGATCCCAGTGGTAGAGCGTGACGACCGGGCGGATGCCGCGGGCGATCAGCCCGTCGAGAAGGCGACCGTAGAAGTCGAGTCCCGCCTGGTTCACGGCACCCGAGCCCAGCGGTTGCACGCGCGGCCAGGAGATCGAGAACCGGTAGGCCTCCAGGCCCATCTCGACCATCAGGTCGAGGTCGGACTCGAGGCGGTTGTAATGGTCATCGGCCACGGCACCGGTGTCGCCGTTCACGACCTTGCCCGGTGTGGCGCTGAACGTGTCCCAGATGGACGGCCCGCGGCCGTCCGCGGTGGCAGCACCCTCGATCTGGTAGGCGGCGGTGGCCGCGCCGATCACGAAGTCCGCCGGGAACACGAGCCCGCTGTCCCGGTAGTCGGGGTCTCCCTGCGTCGCCGGGATCGCCGGGCTCTCGCGGGTGTGGGCATTGATCTCGATGGTCATGTCAGCCTTTCACTGCGCCTTGCATGATTCCCGCCACGAGCTGTCGGCCCGCGACGACGAAGAGGATGAGAAGCGGGACGACCGAGAGCACGGCTCCCGCGAGCACCATGGCGTTGTCAGGATTCTGCCCGCCGGCGGCGCTGAGGGCTGCCAGAGCGGTCTGCACGTTCGGATTCCGCGGCCCGAGCACGAGCATCGGCCACAGGTAGTCGGTCCACGACGCCATGAAGGTGAACAGGGCGAGCACCGCCATCCCGGGTCGCGCCGCGGGGATGGCGACGTGCCGGAAGGTGCCCCACATGCTGGCGCCGTCCATGCGGGCGGCCTCGATGAGCTCGTCCGGGATGACGTCGACCAGGTACTGGCGCATGAAGAACACGCCGAACGCGGTCACCAGGCCTGGAACGATCACGGCCTGCAGGGTTCCGGTCCACTTCCACTCGGCCATCAGCATGAACATCGGGATGATGCCGAGCTGGGTGGGGATCGCCATCGTCGCGATCACCGTCAGAAGCAGTCCGGTGCGGCCGCGGAAGCGCAGCTTGGCGAACGCGTATCCGGCCAGAGTGGAGAAGAACACCACCGAGATGGTGATCGCGCCCGAGATGATCACACTGTTCAGCAGCGCCAGCAGGAACGGCACGGTGTCGAACACCTTCGCCGCGTTGCTGAGGAAGTTCGGTCCGGGCAGGATCGCAGGCGGAACGAGGTTCGTGTCCGACGACTGTCTGCTGGAGATCACGAAGGACCACCACAGCGGGAAGGCGGATCCGGCGAAGAATGCGGCCAGCAGCGCGTAGGTGAGCACACCCGGACGCTCGTAGAACCGCCGACGGCGCGAGCGGCGCTCCTCGACGGAGACCGGCTGATCACTCGATGAGGGCTTCGTCGCCTGCGGCGGCGTGACGGTGGCGGTCATGACACTCCCTGCTCGGTGCTGACGGAGCCGCGGGCGATCCGAGCCGTCTTCGTGTCGGCAGTGCGCACCGCGCGGGTGACCGCGTAGCTGAGCAGACCGACGAGCACGATGACGACGAAGAGGATCCAGGCGGTGGCCGATGCGCGGCCGAAGTCGCGCCTTGGGAACGCCAGCTCGTAGAGGTAGAGGACGATGGTCTGGAACTGACGGTCGCTGCCGCCGTTGGTCCGGCCGTCGAACAGCTTGGGCTCGGTGAAGATCTGCAGACCGCCGATGGTCGCGGTGATGACCACGAAGATCAGGGTGGGGCGGATCATCGGGATGGTGATGGACCAGAAGCGGCGGGCCTTGCTCGCGCCGTCCAGCGTGGCCGATTCGTAGACGTCGCGCGGGACGGCCTGCATTGCCGCGAGCAGCAGCAGGGCGTTGTATCCGGTCCAGCGCCAGTTCACCATGGTGGCGATCGCGACGTGCGACGGGAAGACGTCGAACGCCCAGCGGACGGGGTCGAGTCCGAGAGTTTCCAGGATGCCCGCGATGGGGCCGTGGAACTGGTTGAAGACCTGCAGGAAGATCACCGTGACGGCGACGGGGGCGACGATGTAGGGCAGCAGGATGCTCATGCGCCAGAACGTCTTGCCCCGGATGGCCTGATCCAGCAGCGCGGCCACGATGGTGGCGACGATCAGCTGCGGGATGGCGGAGAGCAGGAAGATGCTGATGGTGTTGCCGAACGCGTTCCAGAAGAACGGATCGGTGAGGACCGAGACGTAGTTGTCGATCCCGACGAAGTCGCCCTGCCCTTTGAGCAGGTGCCACTGGTACAGCGACACGTTCAGCGTGTACGCGATCGGGAAGACGCCGATCAGCGCGAACAGGAGAAAGAACGGGGCGACGTAGAAGTACGGGGAGTAGGTGTAGTCGAAGCGACTGACCTTCTGACGGAAGGTCAGTGAAGGTCGGGCGGTGCGTCCCGGTGAGGTGGTCATCGTCAAACCAATCCGCGATACGAGGGTGGAGGGGTGGTGCGGGTGGCCCGGCGCGCTGCGCCGGGCCACCCGGGTCGATCAGCCGACGAGCTGGTCGAGCAGTGTCATGGCCTCGTCCCACGCCTTGTCGGGGTCGGTGACCTCACCCTGGCTGACGCGGTCGAAGATCGGACCGAAGACGTTGTCCTGGATGTTGGAGTCCTCCGGTCCCTTGACCTGGGCGACGACGCCCTTCGCCCGCTCTGCGAAGATCTCGCCGACAGGTGCGTCGTTGAAGAAGGCGCTCTTGGTATCGCCGACGAGCTTCTGACCCTCGGGCGTGCTCGGGAAGGGACCGGCCTTCTCGAAGGCGCTGGCCTGCTGCTCGGGCGATGCGAGCCACAGAGCCAGCTCAGCGGCCTCCTTGGGGTGCTCGGAGGATGCTGCGACGCCGAGGAACGCGCCGCCCCAGTTCGCGGCACCGCCGGGCAGCACGTTGGCGAAGTCCCAGCCGCTGTCGGTCGTGCCCTCGTCGTAGTAGCCCTGCACGATGCCGAGCATCCAGCTCGGGCACATGTACACGGCGTAGTCGCCGGCCTTGGCCTCGGGTCCGACGTCCCAGCCGGGCAGGCCGGCGCCGAGGCCGTCCTTCTCCGCCTGGACGATCTTGGCGAACTGCTCCTTCAGGACCTTGTTGTCCTTGATGTTGAGGGTCTCGCCGTCCTTCTTGTAGTAGCCCTCCTTCTGCTGGTTCACGAAGGAGTTCCAGAAGAATCGGGGGCTGTGGTAGAACGCCTTGCCGGACTTCTCGACGTACTCCTGGCCGACCTCGAAGAAGCGGTCCCAGGTGGCGTCCTCGCCGCCGAAGTACGCTGCCACCTCGTCGCGATCGCTGGGCAGGCCTGCCGCCTTGAAGAGGTCTCCGCGGTAGCAGAGGCCCTGGGGGCCGATGTCGAGACCGGCTCCGATGACCTGGCCGTCGGTCGTGGTGCCCTGCTCGTACTTCCAGTCGAGCCAGCTGTCCTTGACGTCTTCGATGCCGTAGTCGCGGAGGTCGACGAAGGCATCCGAGACCTCGGCGATCGTGCCGAGCCAGCCCTCTTCGATCGCGACGATGTCGCTGAGCCCGGTGCCGGCCGCGATCTTCGCGTAGGCGTCGTCACGCGCCGCGCCGCCGCCCTCGAGGTTGGTCGCCTCGATGGTGATGTTCGGGTGCTCGTCCATGTACTGCTCGTAGGCGGCCTCGACGCCCATCGTGCCGAACGTGGTGATCGAGAGGGTGATCTTCTCGTCGCCGCTGCCTGCGTCGCCTGCGTCGGCCGCGGAGCAGCCGGTGGCGACAAGAGCCAGCGCGGCGACGCCGGCGAGGGATGCGACGATCCTGCTTCGTGATGCGTTCACGGATTCACTTCCTTGTGCGTGGGGTAGGTGTGGGAGCGCTTGCATTGCGAGTGGTGGGAGCGCTCTCAATTGATTTCATAGCGACAGTACGCGCATGTTTCTCCGCATGTCAAGAGTTGCATGGGCGCGCTCCCACGACACGGAAGGAGGAGGGTGGGCTTCGGAGGTCACCGACGACGGGCACGAGATCAGGCGGGGTTCCCATGCCAATGGCAGCACTGGACGGCATGATGACGGCCGTGGCGCGCCCCTCCCCCTGGCGCGGCCACGGCCGTCATACCCTCCGATCAGTTCTGCTGACGCCGCCTCACCAACACGAGCGAGCCGAGCATCAGGAACATCGCAGCGCCCAGTCCGAGCACGGACAGGTCACTGCTCCCCGTGTTCGCCAGAGTGGCTGGGCCACTGGACGAACTCGAGTCCGAACGCGACGGGAAATAGGCCGCCGCCGCCATGTGCGGGTCGCCCGCCGGACCGACTGTGGCCGGCTGTCCGATCGGCGACACCGGGTCAGTGGGGATGCCCGGGGCTCCGGGTTCACCCGGGGTACCGGGATCAGCCGGGGCACCCGGATCCGTCGGGGAACCGGGATCCGTCGAGGAACCGGGATCCGTCGGGGTGGAACCCTCGACGAGGTCGCTGACGGAATCGACGACCTGGCTGAAGAGAACGCCCACTACGGGCAGCTGACCGGCAGCATCACCGACGGTGTCGACGACACCACCGATCACACCAGCATCCGGAAGCTCCGGAAGTCCCGGAACCGAGGGGTCGCCAGCACCTGAAGGCGCCGAAGCCAAGCTGGCCACCATGGAGAGGACCGTACCGACCGGACCCCCCACAACAGGCAACTGGCCGGCAGCATCACCGACCGTGTCAACGACACCACTGACCACGCCAGCGTCCGGAAGACCCGGAACCGAAGGGTCGCCAGCACCTGAAGGCGCCGAAGCCAAGCTGGCCACCATGGGGAGAACCGTACCGACCGGACCACCCACAACGGGCAGCTGACCTGCGGCGTCACTGACCGTGTCAACGACACCACCGATCACACCGGCATCCGGAAGACCCGGAACCGAAGGGTCGCCAGGGACCAGACCGCCGACAGAATCGACGACCTGGGCCACCGGACCCCCAACAACGGGCATCTGGCCAGCGGTATCAGCGATCGTGCCAACAACACCATCGATCACACCGGCATCCGGAAGCTCCGGAACCGAAGGGTCGCCAGCACCTGAAGGCGCCGAAGCCAAGCTGGCCACCATGGAGAGAACCGTACCGACCGGACCACCCACAACAGGCAACTGACCAGCAGCATCACCAACCGTGTCAACGACACCACTGACCACGCCAGCATCCGGAAGCTCCGGAACCGAAGGCACACCCGGCAGCTCGGGAAGACCCGGGATCAGACCACCGAGCGTGCCAACAGCACCATCGACAACCTCTCCGAGATCCGGAACACCAGGAAGACCCGGAACCGAAGGAACACCCGGGACCAGTCCGCCGACAGTGTCGACGACCTCACCCACAGGGCCACCCACAGCAGGCAACTGACCGGCGGCATCACCGACCGTGTCAACGACACCACTGACCACGCCAGCGTCCGGGAGCCCCGGAACCGAAGGCACACCCGGCAGCTCGGGAAGACCCGGGATCAGACCACCGAGCGTGCCAACAGCACCATCGACAACCTCTCCCAGATCCGGAACACCAGGAAGACCCGGAACCGAAGGAACACCCGGGACCAGTCCGCCGACAGTGTCGACGACCTCACCCACAGGGCCACCCACAGCGGGCAACTGACCGGCGGCGTCACCGACCGTGTCAACGACACCACCGATCACACCAGCATCCGGAAGACCCGGAACCGAAGGCACACCCGGGACCAGTCCGCCGACGGTGTCGACGACCTCACCCACAGGGCCACCCACAGCAGGCAACTGACCAGCAGCATCACCGACCGTGTCAACGACACCACTGACCACGCCAGCGTCCGGGAGCCCCGGAACCGAAGGCACACCCGGCAGCTCGGGAAGACCCGGGATCAGACCACCGAGCGTGCCAACAGCACCATCGACAACCTCTCCCAGATCCGGAACACCAGGAAGACCCGGAACCGAAGGCACACCCGGGACCAGACCGCCGACAGTGTCAACGACCTGGGCCACCGGACCACCCACAGCAGGCAACTGACCGGCGGCGTCACCGACCGTGTCAACGACACCACCGATCACACCAGCATCCGGAAGACCCGGAACCGAAGGCACACCGGGAGTACCCGGCAGCTCGGGAAGTCCCGGGATCAGACCGCCGACGGAATCGACGACCTGGGCCACCGGACCACCAACAACAGGCAACTGACCTGCAGCGTCACCGACCGTGTCAACGACACGACCGATCACACCGGCATCCGGCAGCCCCGGAACCGAAGGAACACCAGGAGTACCCGGCAGCTCCGGCAGACCCGAGATCAGGCTACCGAGCGTGCCAACAGCACCATCGACAAGCCCTCCCAGATCCGGAACACCGGGAAGACCCGGGACCGAAGGAACACCAGGCAGACCCGGGAGCTCGGGAACACCCGGGACCAGGCCGCGGACAGTGTCGACGATCTGGGCCACCGGACCACCCACGACAGGCAACTGGCTGGCAGCGTCACCGACGGAGTCAACGACGCCGCCGATCACACCAGCATCCGGGACACCGGGAAGACCCGGAACCGAAGGAACACCCGGCAACTCGGGTACACCCGGGATCAGGCCGCCGACAGTGTCAACGACCTGGGCCACCGGACCACCAACAACAGGCACCTGACCTGCAGCGTCACCGACCGTGTCAACGACACCACCGATCACACCAGCATCCGGGAGCCCCGGAACCGACGGCACGCCAGGAGTACCCGGGAACTCCGGCAAACCCGAGATCAGGCTACCGAGCGTGCCAAGGGCACGATCGACAACCTCTCCCAGACCCGGAACACCCGGGACCGAAGGAACACCAGGCAGACCCGGCAGCTCTGGAAGACCCCGGACCAGTCCGCTGACAGTGTCGACGATCTGGGCCACCGGACCGCCCGCGACAGGCAACTGCCTGGCAGCGTCACCGACGGAGTCAACGACGCCACCGATCAAACCAGCATCCGGAGCGCCCGGCAGCTCAGGCAGACCCGGGAGACCCGGAATCAAACCGCCGACGGTGTCGACGACCTCACCCACAGGACCACCCACAGCAGGCAACTGACCTGCAGCGTCACTGACCGTGTCAACGACACCACCGATCACACCAGCATCCGGAAGACCCGGGAGACCCGGGAGCGAAGGAACGCCAGGAGTACCCGGCAATTCCGGAAGCCCCGGAATCAGTCCACCGACCGTGTCAACAACACCACTGACCACACCAGCATCCGGGACACCGGGAAGACCCGGAACCGACGGAACACCAGGCAGCTCAGGCAGACCCGGGATCAGGCCACCGACAGTATCGACGACCCGGGCGACCGGAGCCCCAACGACAGGCAGCTGACCTGCAGCGTCACCGACCATGTCAACAACACCACCGATCACGCCAGCATCCGGGACACCGGGAAGACCCGGAACCGACGGAACACCAGGCAACTCAGGCAGACCCGGAATCAGTCCACCGAGCGTGCCAACAGCACCATCGACAAGCCCTCCCAGATCCGGAACACCGGGAAGACCCGGGACGGAAGGAACGCCAGGCAGACCAGGCAGCTCGGGAAGACCCGGGATCAGACCGCCGACAGTGTCAACGACCTGGGCCACCGGACTACCCACGACAGGCAGCTGGCCTGCGGTATCAGCGATCGTGCCAACGACACCATCGAGATCCGGAACACTGGGAAGACCCGGAACCGAAGGAACACCAGGCAGCTCCGGCAGACCCTGAACCAGGCCGCCGACAGAATCGACAGCGCCACCGACGGAGTCAAGAACACCGCCGATCACACCAGCATCCGGAACACCCGGAACCGAAGGAACGCTCGGAAGTCCCGGCAGCGCGGGAACGCCCGGAACCAGGCCACCGACAGTGCCAACAGCATCTCCGACAACCCCTCCAAGATCCGGAACACCCGGAACCGAAGGAACGCCGGGAACAGCCGGCAGCTGCGGTACCAACCCACCGAGGGTGCCGATGAGGCCATCCACGTCCGGAACAGCCGGAAGGCTCGGAACCGAAGGAGCGCTCGGAAGTCCCGGCAGCGCAGGAACGCCCGGAATCAGACCCCCGACAGCCTCGACCAGATCGCCAGGCGCCTTGCACAGACAGTCACCGACGCCGCCGACCAGGCCACCCAGGTCGAGGACAGGACCGGTGGGCTCGCCCGGCAAGACGGGCAACGCCGGCAACGCCGGCAACGAAGGCAACGAAGGCACAGTCGGTGGATCTCCGACAACGTCGCCGACGCCCGAGACCGGAGTCGTGATCCCTAGGACGAACTGTCCGCCGGATGCGACACCGATGCCGGAACCGCCGACCTTGCCCCCGCCCGCGACGCCCGAATGATGCGTCACCGTGGTGTTCGGGCCCGTGGCGACTGCCCCGCCCGTGTTGATCCCGGCGCTGCCGCCGCGGCCATCTTCACCTGTCGCTGCCATCGTCGAGCCCTGCGATCTCGCGTCGGCGGACACGCTCACCGCGTTCGCCTTCACCGTCGCCTGCGCCGACGCGTCGACGACTCCTCGGGCGCCCGTGGGCCCTCCCGGAGAATCGTTCGAGTGCGCAGCGCCCGCCGGCTTCACCGGAGCCGCCTTCACCGGAGCCGCCTTCACCGACACCGTCACCGGCGCCGAGACCGCGGCGACCGCCTTCTCACCGGTCACGACGCCGACGACGGCATCAAGATCGACCGACACGCTCGCAGTGGGCTTCGGCTTCACGGCCGACGCGTCCGGGGCGGACGCTCCTGTCGACAGAACGACCTGGCCCTCGAGCGTGAGAGGCAACTGGACATCGATGATCGCCGAGGAGTCGCCCTCGGGAGGTTCAGAGGCAGCGGCGGCACCAGTACCGGCGGCCCAGAGGCCACCTGCGAAACCCACGAGAAGCAGGCTTCGCGAAACATACTTGTTCATGTCTAACCCTTTCTGAGTACGAAGAAGAGTGGATTCACGTCATGAATCGCGCGTCACGCATGAAGCGTGGCGCCTTCCTCGCTTAGTCAGGGGTTGAGTCGGTGTCGAACACCGGCGACGACGGCAGTTCGTCGCGCACGGTGCTCAGCGCCAGAGAGGCCGCGGCCTCGTGGAAGGATGCAGCGGATGCCGCATCCGAGATCATGGTCCCGCCCGACGGGGCGGACCCGCCCGCGCTCGTCCCCGAACCACCGGCAGGTGCGGGAGCAGCGGGCACCACGGGCGGCAGCTCGCCACCCGTGGGCGCGTCGAGAGGACTCCCCTCGTCGTGCAACACAACGAGGGGATCCGTCTGGGACATCGGCACTGGCACGAGAACTGAACCCTCGGCGAATCCACGCATTACGGATGCCGGTGCAGGCACCGGCGTGAGCGCGCGGACCGTCTCCGTCGGGGCCGGCAGAAGCCCGGCCGGCGACGCGCCACTGCGGACGGCATCCGCGACACCGGCCACCCCACCGACGACCGGTGCGAGCAGCTCTCGGGTCGGCGCGTCACCGAGCAGATCACCAGCCAGAGGCAACTGGCCGACCGTCTCGTTCACAATCGTGTCGAGCAGCCCCGTGACCGGCGCAGCGATATCCGCTGCTTCCAGGGAGTCGAGAGATGCGGGGATGGCCGCAACCACCTTGGCGACCGCCTGCGGTGCGGTCTCAACCGCGGCGACCACCACAGGGGGGACCTGCGCGACGGTTTCCGACACTCGTGCCACGACCTCCGCGACAGCACGCGGGGACGCCGCAGCGTTCGGCACCGTCGCGACCTTCGCGACCACCGGGGCGACCGCCGCGTGAACGGGAGCAGTCACCGTCTTGACGGGAGAGCAGTCACCGTCTGAACCGAGACAGTCGCCGAATCCGTCACCTGGCTGACCAGGGAATCCAGCAATCCGGCATCCGATTCGCCGGTGGCTGCCGATGCTCCCTGAGCTCCGGTGAACAGGCTCATCGCGAGCCAGACCGCGCCGACGGCGAGACCGAAGAGCCCGAGGCGCATGCCGGCGCGGATTCCGCTTCGCGACAACAGGTCACCTGACTGCAACGGAATCACCCCCCGGGTCTTCTCACTCGGGAGGCTACACGGATGGAGCCAGTATGTGAAGACCGATATTCCGGTTGGTCGTCACCGAAGATGCAGAACGCCCCGCCCTCCGAAGAGGACGGGGCGTCCGACGCGTGCGGCGAAATTACTTCGCTGCGACCACCTGAAGGGTGATCACGGCGGTGACGTCGTCGTGCAGACGAACGGTCGCCTCGTGCAGACCAACGACCTTGATCGGGTTGGCGATGTGCACCTTGCGCTTGTCGATCGAGCCGAGGTCGGCTGCGGCGACGGCGTCGGCCACATCGCCCGTCTTGACGGAACCGAACAGACGGCCCTCGCCACCGGCCTTGACAGCCAGGCGAACCTTGGTGCTCTCGAGCTTGTTCTTCAGCGCGGTGGCCTCATCGAGGTCGTGGATCTGGCGAGCCTTGCGGGCGGCCTGGATCGACTCGACCTGCTTGGCGCCACCACGGGTCCACGCAACCGCGAAGCCCTGGGGGATGAGGTAATTGCGGGCGTACCCGTTCTTGACCTCGATGACGTCACCGGCGCTACCGAGCCCGGCGACCTCGTTCGTGAGAATCAGCTTAGACATGTCCGTACCCCTCAGCGGCCAGCGCCGGCGTAGGGCAGGAGAGCCATCTCGCGAGCGTTCTTGATCGCCTTGGCGATCAGACGCTGCTCCTGCACAGAGACACCGGTGATACGACGGGCGCGGATCTTTCCACGCTCGGACACGAACTTGCGAAGCGTTGCGACGTCCTTGTAATCAATGACGCCCACGCGGATCGACTTCGCGGGAGCGGTGGGCTTGCCACCCTTCCGCGGCTTGCGGCGGTCGCCGCTCGACTTTCCAGCCATGAGTTTTCCTTAAATGATGAGATCGGATGCCGTGGAGCCTTCGACAGGCTCCGACATCCGGAACATTAGAACGGGGTGTCGTCGCCGAAGCTGCCCGGAGTGCTCCAGGCGTCAGCGCTCGAGGAGCCGGGGGTCGACCACGGCTCGTCCGAGACCTGCTGCTGCTGCGGACGGGACTGCCCGCCACCGGCACCGCCGGTGGATGCGGCCCGCGTGACCTGTGCCGTCGCGTATCGCAGCGACGGACCGATCTCGTCAACTTCCAGCTCGATCGACGTGCGCTGGTTGCCTTCGCGGTCCTGGTAGGAGCGCTGACGCAGGCGGCCCTGCGCGATGACGCGCATGCCCTTGGTCAGCGACCCTGCCACGTGCTCGGCGAACTCGCGCCAGACCGATGCGCGAAGGAACAGCGCATCGCCGTCCTTCCACTCGTTGGCCTGGCGGTCGAACGTGCGCGGAGTCGAAGCGATGGTGAAGTTCGCCACCGGCAGGCCGTTCTGCGTGTAACGCAGCTCGGGGTCTGCGGTGAGGTTGCCCACCACGGTGATGACGGTTTCGCCGGCCATGATGCCTTACGCCTTCGCGACCTTGGGCTTGCGAGCTGCCTTCTCGGCTGCGCGCTTCGCCTCGGCTGCGACCATGGCCTGCGCCTCTTCGGCGCGCTGGACCTTGGTGCGGAAGACGAGCTCGCTCAGCTTCAGCTGGCGGTCGAGCTCCTGAGTGGCCTCGCTCGTCGCGGTGAAGTTGACGACGGCGTAGATGCCCTCGTTCTTCTTGTTGATCTCATAGGCGAAACGGCGCTTGCCCCAGACATCGACCTTGTCAATCGAGCCACCATCGTTGGTGATGACCTTCAGGAACTTGTCGAGGTTGGGGGCAACCTGGCGCTCGTCCAGCTCGGGGGTCAGAATGACCATGAGCTCGTACTGGTGCGTCACTTACCCACCTCCTTCGGACTAGAACGGCTCCCGGGGCTTTCCCGGAAGCAGGAGGGTGTGTGCATGTCGTCTGCTCCTTCGGCAAGGCGCCGCCGGGCAGACAACCTCAGAAGTCTACCGGATCCCGGCTGTGAGTGCGGACCCCGACCTGAACGGTCAGCCGATCGCTTCGCGCAGCGGGCTCGGCGTCAGCAGGAAGTCCTGCGTACCGGCATCCATCGTCCCGCCCTCAGCAGGCACGGCATCCCGGCCACCCCGCCGGCGCTTCAGCGCGATGAGAGCGGCGATGGCCGGAGTGACGAGCAACCCCGCCACCCGCCCGGAGACGGAGCGGTCGTGCGCGCCCAGCACGTTCCGGCGGTGCCACGCGGCGTGCAGCGCACCGCCGCGCGGCTGCGGAACGACGCGGGCGGGCAGCATCCCCTGTCGGCGCAGAGCGACCAGCCGTCGCGCCTGATCCCACCAGAGCGAGTCCCGCGGGTCGTGGAAGTAGTTGGTGGTCGCCCAGCGGGGGTCCGGATGCCGGAACCGCCGGGCCACCACGTCATCCGCGCTGCCCAGCAGGCCGCTCTCCTCGAAGACCCTGTTGAGCAGCTCGGGCCGGATACCGAAGGTGTCGAGGGCGATCACGGGCACGCCCGCGGCGAGCGCTTCGATCGCCGCGGTGGAGCTGACGGTGACCAGCCCCTCCGCCGTGGCGAGCGCCTCGGACATCGGCGCGAACGAGAAGACGAGGTTCTCGGGAGCGTTCTCCAGCAGCTCGGTGTAGCCGTCGCGCTCCCGGTGCGCCTCGACCTCACCCGGCCGGGAGCGCAGCTTCACGACCACGCGTCTGGTGGGGTCGGCGACGGCCGCGAGGCGCAGGATCTCCGCGATCCGACGCCGGTCATCGCGGGACTGCGGCACGAGGGCCTGCGCGGCGAACACGAGGTCCGTCCCGCCCTGCCGCTCGGTGGAGCGCTGCGCGAAAGGGAGCCGGGCGAGGGCGATCGGAACCGAGACGCCGATGGTGCGCCCGAGCCGGGCGTACGCGGCCACCTCGCGGCGGGAGTGCACCACCATCAGGTCGCAGTGCCGTCGGTACTCCAGTGCGCCGCGCAGCGCGGGGATCGACATCCCGGGCAGGCCGCTCACCACGACCGGTCGGCGTGCGAGGCGGTCGATCTCCCGGCTCATCAGTCGCACGAACGGCGCACGGCCGGCCAGCACCACGACATCCGGCGCATCCCGCGCCAGCCACTCGACGACCGCACTGAAGGCGACGCGGCTGACCGACTGCTGGCGCGTGGCGAAGCGGGTGTCCGCGAGCGCGGCATCCTTCTGCGCGTCGCTGACCACCAGCGGAGTGTCCACCAGCAGCAGGTGCTGGCTGATGTCGTCGAGGCGGTCGATCAGGTGCGCCGCCCACTTCACGAACGAGTCGGCATCGCCGATGGCGACCACGCGCAGCCGGGGCTCCCGGCTGCCCGGGTAGGTCATGCCCCGACGCGGCGCAGCTTGGCCATCGGCGCCAGCTCGCCCGGGTAGACCCGCTTGACGCCGTCGCCGAGTGCTTCTTCGATCACGCGGATGTCGCGCACCAGGCGCTCCAGGCCGCCCGGCTCCAGCGAGGCGGCGTGATCGGAACCCCACATGGCGCGGTCGAGGGTGATGTGGCGTTCCACGGCGACCGCGCCGAGCGCGACGGCGGCCAGCGAGATCTGCAGTCCGCGCTCGTGGCCGGAGTAGCCGACGGGCACGCCGGCGTATCGGTCGCGCAGCGTGGAGATCATCTTGAGGTTCGCCTCGCCGGACTCCATCGGGTACGTGGAGGTGGCGTGCATGAGGATGGTGCGATCAGTGCCGAGGGTGTCCAGGGCGCGGTCGACCTGCTCGATGGTCGACATTCCCGTGGAGAGGATGACGGGCTTGCCCGTGTCGCGCAGCGCCTGCAGCAGCTCGGTGTCGGTCAGGCTCGCAGATGCCACCTTGTGCGCGACGACGTTCAGGTCTTCGAGGAACTCGACGCTGGGCACATCCCACGGCGAGGCGAACCAGTGCAGTCCGGCCAGGGTGGCGTAGTCGCCGATCTCGACGTACTCGTCGCGTCCGAACTCCACGCGGCGGCGGTAGTCGAGGTAGCTCATGGTGCCCCACGGCGTCTCGCGCGGCACGTCGCGCATGTGCTCGGGCGTGGCGATCTCGGGGGTGCGCTTCTGGAACTTCACGGCATCCGCGCCGGCGGCACGGGCGACGTCGATGAGCTGCTTGGCGATCTCGACGTCACCGTTGTGGTTCAGTCCGATCTCGGCGATGACGTAGGTGGGTCGGCCCTCACCGATCACACGGTCTGCGATGCTGACGGTCATGAGGACGCTCCGTTCCGTTGGTACTCCGATCCTGTCTTCCAGGTGTACGTGCGCCAGGTGAACCGGGAAGGACGCGCCGGTGACCGTTCGCGGAAGCCCGTGCGACGAACGGGAGCAGGAAGTCAGCGGGGCAGCATCCGCTCGATGACCTCGCGGACCGCTCCCTCGCCGCCGCGGCGGGTGAGCACCACACGCGCTGCTGCCTTCACCTCGGGGTGGGCGTTCGCGACGGCGATCGGCCAGCCGACGATGCCGAGCGAGCCCAGGTCGTTCACGTCGTTGCCGACGTAGGCGATGTCGGCCAGACGGATGCCGTTCTCCGTCGCCCATGCGGTGAGCGCGGCGGCCTTGTCGTCGATGCCGTGAAGCACCGGCACCTGCAGCTTCTCGGCTCGGCGGGCGACGACGGGGTTCTGCTCGGTGGAGAGGATGAGCATCGGGATGCCGGCGCGGCGCAGCCGCGAGACGCCCATGCCGTCTTCACGGCTCACGCGCACCGATTCGCGTCCCTCGCTGTCGACCGTGGCGGTGTCGTCGGTGTGCACGCCGTCGAAGTCGGTGACGAGGGCGGATGCCGTGATCGCGGCATCCGCTGCTCCGGCGTCAACTCCCGCAGTTGCCGCAGCCAGCGCCTCGGCGACCGCGAGCTGATGCTCGTCGTCGATCTCGATGGCGGTGCGCTCGGGCACGTCGACGATCCCGACCAGCCCGAAGAAGCGGTGCTGGAAGCGGCGGAACCCGGCCGCATCGAAGGCGTAGAACGCCCCGGTCTCCAGGTGATGCGGCTCGCGGTCCTGCCTGCGGGGGCGGTGCGCGGCGTCGTGGTTGATCGCGACCGCATGCCCGTCGGCATCCCGACGCCAGAGGAACCCGTAGGTCTCGTGCGCGGAGAACACGCTGTCGAAGCGTCCGGAGACGATGTGGTCGACGGCCTCGGCGATGCCCTCGCTCGGGATGAACGGCGACGTCGCCTGCACGAACACGATCGTGCCGACCCGGATGCCGTCGGCTTCGAGCATGTCCAGCGCGTGCATCAGGGCGCTCTCGGAGGTCGCCGTGTCGCCGGACAGGTCTGCCGGCCGCGCGACGACCCGTGCGCCCGCACCCTCGGCGACGGCCGCGATCCGCTCGTCGTCGGTGCTGACGACGACGAGGTCGACGCCGGATGCCGCGGATGCCGCCCGCACGGCCCGCTCGATCAACGGCATCCCGCCGACCCTGCGCAGGTTCTTGCCCGGCACGCCCTTCGATCCGCCGCGGGCGGGGATGATCGCGACCGTCAGGCCGCGTTCGGATGCTTCATGCTGGCTCATCGGCCTCTCGCCGCCTTCCACACTCGTGCAGCTCGGTTCCGCGCCCCCGCGGCCGTGAGCCGCAGCTCCTCCACCCGTCCGACCCCGCCGGTCGAGGCCAGTGCGCGCTGCAGCCGCGTCGGGATCGGTGCGCCCGGCAGATCCACGGCGCGCAGTCGCGCCGGCGGCACGTACCGTTCGCGTTCCATCGGATCGAGCTCGGCCAGGAACTCGGCGGCCGGATCCCGCAGGTGCGCGAGGATCTCGGGCTGCATCGCGTAGCCGACCGCATCGACGAGCTGCTGCAGCCTGCCGGGCTCCTCATATCGGCCGCGGGCCATCGCGTCGACGAGAGTCACCGGCATCCGGTTGCTGTTCGGGTACGGACGAAGCCGCGCGAGAACGGTGTCTGTGCCGACGGCGTGCGTGCGGGTGCCGGCGATCGCGCGCACGGTCGGCAGGGCCGTCGAGAAACCCGCGATCACGTCGGTGGCCGCGAGCCGATGCGCGACGTACTCCGCGGGCTGATCGCCTGCGTAGACGGCGAAAGCGAGGCCGCGCACCGCCGCACGCGCGGACAGCGCCTCGGTCAGCGCAGGCGGCGCCGAGGGGTGCGGTTTGAACACGACGCGCTGCACACCGGCATCCGCGGCCCGGTCGATCATCTCGGCCTGCATGTCCTGCTCCTCGGATGCCGAGATCAACCCGAGCGCGGCGAGGTACTGTCCGAGCACAAGGCCGGTGCGTGCGCCGTCGGCGGCGAGGGCGTCGAGCGCGGCATCCGGCGAAGCATCGCCGACCTCCTGCAGCGCGACCCCGAACGCCGCGGCGGGTACCGGCACGCGGGAGGCGCCCGTCTCGACGAACACCAGCGGCTCGACTCCGGGAACCACGTCCGGGTGCACGACCCGGGTGACGCGCTCGGTGATCCGCCGGGGCAGGCGACTGCGGATGGGTGAGTAGGTCATCAGCCCGTCGCCGATCACGCCGAGTCGCGCGTCGCGGAACAGGGCCATGAGGGTGCGGGCGGGAGCCACCTGCGGCGACTGCACGAACACCTCGAGCTCGGCGTCGCCGAGATCCCACGCCCGCCGGAACAGGCGCTCCAGCATCGGCAGGTCCTGCTCGTCGGGAACCCATGCGGTCGGATGCCGCGGGTCGACCAGCGGGTCCAGCGGCTCGACCCGGTCGAAGCGCGCCCGCAGCGACGCGAACCGAGGCACGGTCGCGAGATCGGTGGCCGTCTCGGGAACGGCCGCGGTGTTCGTCGGCACGAGGATGCGCTCCGCGGCATCGCCCAGCAGTCCGGCGTCGATCGCGGCCGCGGCGGTCATCAGCCCGTACGGACTGTGCAGCAGGAACAGCTGGATCATGCGTGCCCGACCTCCCTCAGCACCCGGGCGAGCACGCGCCGGCGCGGGCCGCCGATGCGCGCGACGACGGCCTCGGCCTGGTCGCGCGGCAGACGCGCCAGCAGGGTGCGGATGCCGGAGCGCAGCTCCCTGCGCACCGCCGGCTGCATCCGCCGTGCACGGACCAGATGATGGGAGCTGAGGGTCAGCACGCTGAAGACGGCCTTGGGCAGCATCCGCTCGGCCTCCCGGTCGGCCTCGACGAGATCGAGTACCTCGCCGAACGCTCGGGCGAAGTGCAGCTGGCGGGAATCGAGCGTCTTCGACAGCGAGTCGGACAGGCCGCGCCGGTAGAGCAGGTGCGGGGCGTCGACGACCGCGAAGGAGGTCGCGTTCAGGTGCAGCCGCCAGATCCACGGCCGGTCCTCGGCGGTGAACAGCCCGTCGCTGAAGCCGGCCAGGCCCTGATCGAGCACGCGGCGGTGCAGCATCCCGGCCCACGCGTAGGGATAGTCGACCATGCTGCGATCGTCGGCGGGCAGGATCGCGTCGCGCGGGTCGGCGACGACGCCGCGGTGGGTGAACGGCGCGCGCACGAGTCGCCGCTCGGAGCGCTTCACGGTGACGTGGTCGGTGCGCACGAAGTCGCAGTCCATGTCGTGCAGCGCCCTGGCCAGCACCGGCAGGCGGCCCGACTGCATCCAGTCGTCACCGTCGAGGAAGCAGAACGCCTCCCCTTCGACGTGCGCCAGCCCCTGGTTTCGTGCGGTGGCGAGCCCGCGCGGCTCGGGGTTGACGATCACCTCCGCATGCGGAAAGTCCTGGGCGTGACGGCGCATGATCGCACCCGTGTCGTCGCTCGAGCCGTCGTCGATCGCGACGAGCTTGAGCGCGGACCGGTCCTCGAACTGGCGGGTGAGGGTCTCCAGCGTCGTGCCGATGAATGCGCCGGCATCCTTCGCCGGCACGATCACGGTCACGGATGGGGCTGCCACCGGTTCATGGTGCAGTGCGCCGTTGACGCGCGGGCGACGTCCGGGTGAACGTCAGGTGACTCGATCTCAGCGGGCGACGGCGGGCACGTCGGCCCAGATCGCCCGCTCTGCGGCCGATGGCGTCGCGGGGATGCGGCCCGCGCCATCGGGCTCGGGGATGGCCTCGAGCAGCGCCTGCGTGTACGGATGCTGCGGGTCGGCCCAGACGAGATCCGTCGGTCCCGACTCCAGCACCCGGCCGGAGAACATCACGAAGGTGCGGTCGGCGATGCGGCGCACCACTGCGAGGTCGTGCGAGATGAACAGCATCCCGGCCCCGGCCTCCGAGACGAGGTCGCGCATGAGCGCGGCCACGCTGGTCTGGGTGGAGGCGTCCAGCGCCGAGATCGGTTCGTCGGCGACGAGCAGCTGCGGGCGCGCGGCGAGCGCACGGGCGATCGCGATGCGCTGCTTCTGCCCGCCCGAGAACTGGTGCGGGTACTTCGAGACGGATGCCGCGGGCAGTCCGACCTTCTCGAGCCACTCCTCCACACGGGACCCCTCGGCGCCGCGGGCACGGGCCGTGGCGATGCCGTCGGCGATCTGATCGCCGATCCGACGCCGCGGGTTCAGCGACGTCGACGGGTCCTGGAAGACCATCTGGATGCCGGTGAGCCGCTGCGGCCTGCGGCGGATGCCCATCGGCATGACCTCGCCGTCGAGGAAGCGCACCGAGCCGCCGCCCAGTTTCTCGATGCCGACGGCCGCGCGGGCCAGGCTCGACTTGCCACTGCCGGACTCGCCGACCAGGGCGACCGTCTCACCGGCGTGCACCTGCAGCGAGACCTCGTTCACGGCCACCACGGGCGGGTTGCCTGGATAGCGCACGACGATGTCGCGCGCGTCGAGGACCACCGGGTGGGATGTGCGCTCAGACATCGTGGTCCTCTCCTTCGATGCTTGAGCCCGGAAGCGCGGCAAGCAGCTGCCGGGTGTACTCGTGCTGCGGGTCGTGGAACAGCGTCGCGCGGTCGGCGTGCTCGACCACCCGGCCGTCCTTCATGATCGTGACCACATCGGCGATGGCGCTCATCACGCCCAGGTCGTGGGTGACCAGCAGCACGGCCAGCTGACGCTCGTCGGCCAGGTCGCGCAGCAGGCTCAGGATGCCTGCCTGCACCGTCACGTCGAGCGCGGTGGTCGGCTCGTCTGCCAGCAGCACGTCGGGGTCGCACGCCAGGGCGCAGGCGATCGCGATGCGCTGACGCTGTCCGCCGGAGAACTGGTGCGGGTAGCGGCGCAGCGCCTCTTCGGGGTTCGCGACCTGCACGCGCTCGAGCAGCTCGACGGCGCGTTCGCGCGCGGCCCGGCCGCGCAGCCCGAGGTGCACTCCCATATGGTCGGTGAGCTGACGGCCCACGGGGATCTGCGGATGCAGCGACGCCGATGGGTCCTGGAAGATCATGGCGATCCGGCGCCCGCGGATGCGGTTGAGCGCGCGACGCCCGAGACCCAGCAGCTCCGTGTCGCCGAGCCGGATGGATCCGCCGGTGAGGGCGTGCCGCGGCAGCAGGCCGAGCACCGACATGGCGGTGAGCGTCTTGCCTGAGCCCGATTCGCCGGCCAGGCCGTGGATGCTCCCGGCGTCCACCTGCAGCGACAGTCCCTTCACGAGCGGGCGGCCGATGTCGACGGTGAGGTCGCGGATGTCGAGGATGCTCATGCGCCGCCTCCGCTCGATGCGGCCAGTTCGCTCTGCTTGTCGTGCGTGACCTCCGCGGTGGGATCGAGCACGTCGCGCATCGCGTCGCCGAGGAAGTTGAACGCCAGCACGACCGTGAGGATGGCGAGGCCCGGGAAGACTCCCAGCCACCAGGCGTCGAAGTTCTGCATCGCGGCGGAGATCATGGAACCCCACTCGGCCATCGGCGGCTGCGCGCCGAGGCCGAGGAACGACAGTCCCGACAGGAGCAGGATCGCGGCGCCGATGTCGAGGGTGGCGAGCACCAGCAGGGGTCCGGCGATGTTCGGCAGGATGTCGACGATCAGGGTCCTGGCCGGCGAATGGCCGAGCAGACGTCCGGCGATCACATAGTTCTGGGTGCGCAGCGACAGCACGATGCTGCGTGTCACGCGCGAGTACTGCGGCCAGGAGACCACGACGGCGGCGATCACCGCATTGAACAGGGACGGGCCGAGCGATGCGGCCACGACCATCGCGAGGATCACCGTCGGGAAGGCCATGAACAGGTCGGTGATGCGCATCAGCGTCTCGTCGATCCAGCCGCCGAAGTATCCGGCGAGCGCACCGATGATCGTGCCGATGAGCAGCGCCGCGATCACCAGCGACAGGGCCAGCGGGATCGTGACGGTGGCGCCGGTCATCAGGCGCGAGAAGATGTCGCGGCCGTTGCCGTCGGTGCCGAGCAGGGTGTCGATGCCGGGGGCCTGCAGTCGCGGCAGCGCCTGCGCGTTCGGCTCGAACGGCACCCACCACTGCGCGGTGAAGGCGATGATGATCCAGGCGACGGCGACGACCGTGCCGATCACGCCGAGCGGCGTGCGCCAGGCCCTGGGCCAGCGGAGCTTCAGCCGCATCGGCATCCGCGGTTCCCGGGCGCTCATGCGATCCTCACTCTCGGGTCCAGCACGCCGTACAGCAGGTCGACGACGAAGTTGATGACGAGGTAGATGATGCCGACGACCAGGCCGACGCCCATGATGCCTGGCAGGTCGAGGTTGGCCGCCGAGTTGTAGGCGTAGGTTCCCAGTCCCGGCCAGGCGAACACCGACTCGACGAGCACGGTGCCGCTGAGCAGCGATCCGAAGGCGACGCCGACGACGGTGAGCACCGGCAGCGCCGCACCGCGCAGCACGTAGTCGACGATCACGCGCATGGCGGGCAGGCCCTTGGCGCGCGCGGCGCGCACGTAGTCGCTGGCGAGCACCTCCAGCACCGAGGTGCGGATGAACCGGGTGAGCAGGCCGATGGTCACCAGCGACAGCACCATCACCGGCAGGGCCAGGTGCGCCATGGCATCCGCCCAGCCCACCCCGTCACCGTTGAGCAGATAGTCGATCGTGTACATGCCCGTCACGCGGGGCGGCGGGATGATCGACGGCGAGACGCGGCCGGAACCGGGCGCGATGCGCAGATTGAGGAAGAAGACGTAGAAGCTCACCAGCGCCAGCCAGAACGTCGGCACGCTCAGGCCGATCAGGGTGACCACCCGCACGATCTGATCGGTGACCAGACCGCGACGGTAGGCGGCGAGCGTGCCGAGAACCAGGCTGACGGCGAGGCTGAGGATGATCGCGCAGATGGCGATCTCGATGGTGGCGGGCACCGCGGTCGCGAGATCCGCGGTGACCGCCCTGCCGGTGACGAGCGAGACGCCCAGGTCGCCGTGCAGCAGCTTGCCCATGTAGATGAAGTACTGCACGAACAGGGGCTGATCCAGGCCCTGCGCCTTGATGAAGGCCGCGCGGGTCTCGGGGTTCTGCGACGCCCCCTCACCCAGTGCCGCGGAGACGGGGTCTCCGGGCACCAGGTTCGTGAGCAGGAACGTCACGATCGTGACGCCGATGAGCAGCAGCAGCGACGTGCCGGCCCGGCGCAGCAGGTACCCCGCGAGGGGCGATCTCTTCCGCTGCGCGCGGGTCTGCACAGCCACTGTCGTCATCACTGCGGTCAGCTCAGCCGGCCGGCGTGATCTCGGCGATGTCCATCTCCCAGACGGAGTTGTACACGGCGCCGTCGACCTTGTCGGACGTGGCGATGTTGCGACCGGGCACGATCATCGGCACGAACGGGCCCTTGGCCTGCATCTGCTCGGCGAACTCCGTGAACGCGGCGGAGCGCTGTTCGGGGTCGGTCGCGCTGGCGGCACCGGCGGCGAGGCCCGCGATCTCGGGATCGGCGGATGCCTCCCAGCCGGAGCGCAGTCCGACCTTCAGGCCGGGCGCGAAGGGCAGGAAGTTCGCCGAGTCGGCGTAGTCCGGGCCCCAGAACCACAGGCCGAAGCCCTCGGTGCCGTTGACGTAGGCGTCCAGCTCGGTGGCGAACGGCGCCGGGGCGAGCTCGACGGTCACTCCGGCGTCCTTCAGCTGCGCCTGAATGCGCTCGGCGAGCGGGGTGAACTCCACGCCGCCGACCGGGTAGTCGTTCGGGAACTGCAGCTTGAGCGTCTGGCCGGTGTAGCCGGCCTCGGCGAGCGCCGCCTTGGACTTGGCCAGGTCCTGGGTGACGCCCTTGTCGAGCGCGCCCTCGAATCCGGGCGGGATGACGCCGGTGGCCTGCACCGCGCCGGCACCAGCGAGCTCGAGCAGCTTCGGGTAGTCCAGCGCGTAGCGGATGCCCTCGGCGAGCTTGACGTTCGCCAGGTCTCCCGCGACTCCGGTGGACTGGTTCAGCAGCAGGAAGATGGTCTGGCCGGAGGGCACCGAGTCGACCTTGATGCCGTCGCCGAGGCCGGCGACCTGGTCGCCGTTGAGGTCCATGGCGACCATGGAGTCGCCGCCCTTGAGGTTGGCGAGCTGCGTGGCGCTCTCGGTGACGTTGCGGATGACGACCCGGTCGTAGGCCGGCTTCTCGTCGCCGTTGTACTTCTCGTTCTTCTTCAGCACGATCTGCGAGCTGAGGTCGAGGGTGTCCAGCACGAATGGGCCGGAGCCCGCAGAGGCGCCGTCGAGGTACTTCTGCGCGGTGTCGGTTCCGTCGGTCGAGCCGCCGTTCTCGATCACGACGTCGGAGTTGACGATGCCGAGAGCCGGGTTCGCGAGGATCGCGGGCAGCTGCAGCAGCGGCGTCTCGGTGGTGAAGCCGATCGTCTTGTCGTCGACCTGCTTGATGGTCACGCCGGTGAGCAGGAAGTTCGGCTTGGCTTCGGCCATGCCCTGGATGCGCTGCAGCGAGAAGACGACGTCCTTCGCCTCGACCGGGGAGCCGTCCGAGAAGACGCGGCCGTCCTCGAGCGTGAAGGTGAACTCGGTGGCGGTGTCGTTCGCCTTCCACGAGGCAAGGCCCGGGATCGGCGTGGAGACGTCGGAGCCCTTGAAGTCGACGAGGGTCTCGTAGATCGCCTTGGCGAGCATGTTGCCGGTCGGGTCGTAGCTGTGACCCGGGTCGGCGGTCTCGATGGAGAAGGCCGTGTCGACCACCAGCGAGCCGCCGGCGGAATTCGAGCCGCCGTCGTTGCTGTTCGCGGAGTTGCCTCCGGAACAGCCGGTGATGGCGAGGAGCGCGACAGCTCCCAGGGCGATCGCCGACTTGCGCAACGTCGACAGCATGGATACCTCCATTGGCAGGGTGGATTCGGGGTCCGGATCATCCGATCATGGACGACCTTCATCACATTCCCATGATGTGCGACGATCTGTCCAATGACATTGCGTCATGAAGACAAAGTCTGTTCGGATGATCAAGGTAGGGAAGCAGAATGTCCAGCAATGATGCGGATCACAACGGGGAATCTGGACGAAGTGCCGGGGTGCTCGATCCGGTCTCCTATCGCATCCTGGATCTTCTGCGCGAGAACGGCCGCATCTCGATCGCCGCGCTGGCCGAGAAGGTCGGCATCTCCCGGGCCAATGCGTACACCCGCGTGGAGTCGCTGGTCTCCGACGGGGTGATCACCGGGTTCAGCGCCCGGGTCGATCCGGCACGCGCGGGACTGTCGATCGGGGCGATGATCTTCGTGACCGTCTACCCGCAGGCGTGGGGCTCGTTCCGCGCGCAGATCGCCGACATGCCCGACATCGAGTACTGCGCCGTGACGACCGGCGAGCACGACGCGATGCTGCTGATCCGCGCCACCGACGTCAGCGGCGTGCACGAGTTCTCCACCGGGGTGATCGCGCAGCTGCCCGAGGTGCGCACGGTGGTCAGCGTGGTCGTGCTCGATGAGGTCATCCGCCGGCCGTACGTGCTGCCGTCCGATCTGCCCGAGCGCAGCCTGGACGCGCCGCTCGGGATGACGCAGTGGACGCCGGCGACGGCAGGGCGCGACACGCTTCCGCCGCGCTGAGCGGCCTGAGAAGCGGATGCCGGAGGTCAGGCCGTGGCGGACTCCACGCAGATGCTGAGCTGCGGCGCGCCGTGCATCTCGTAGTGCTCGACCAGACGCAGCATCCCGTCCTCGCCCTGCTCGATGTCGCTGTCGCCCTCACCGGTCACGACCTCTCCGGTCGCGGCCAGGACGTGCACGAAAGAGACGTGGATGCTGTCGCCGGAGCGGGTGCCGACGACGCGGCCGAAGGTCACCGTGTCACCCGTGTAGTCGCCCCAGATCACGCCGTCCCGCTCGAAGTAGCGGAACACACTCGGCGCATCGGCGTTCACCGCCGAGGTGGTCGAGGACACCATCGCGAAGGTGCGTCCGTCCAGCGAGGGCAGGGTCTGAGTCTCAGTCACCCATCGATCATGCCAGGGAGGACGGCGGGCACGCGCTCAGGCCACGGACCCGCGAGGTACGATCCACCGGTGACGGAATTCGGGTGCGACGCGCGCCACGTGCTCGAAGTCGGCGTCATAGTGCACCACCGTCACACGTTGCGCGTCGGTGGTGTGGCCGATGGCCGTTGCGGCGATCTGCAGATCGCTCACACCGACAGCCCTCCCGATGCCGGCGGCGAACAGCCTGCTCTGAAGGTCGAGCGCGAGCGCCGCGACCTCGGCATCCGGAGGGAGGAAGATCCTGGCGCGCGCGTTCGCAGATCGGATGAGGTGGTGCTCCGCAGCCGACCGTGCGGAGTACCCCTCCTCCAACAGCTGCGGAAGGCATCCACCCAACTCGCCGATCGACAGAAGTTCGGTCAGAGCCGACGCGACCTCGTCGGAGCGGTGCAGCCGCTGCAGTGCCGAGTTGTCGACGAGAAAGATCTGCCTCATCGCTGCGCGGCGTCGATCACGCTCGAATCATCGAGATCGACCGCGACTCCTCCGCTGATCATGTCGATGTAGCCCAGCGCCTCGATGCGACGCACCACCTGTGCCAGCGCATCGTTGACAGCGGCCTTCTTCGTGGCGGCCCCGGTCAGCTCCATCGCGCGAGCCAGCAGAGCGTCGTCGATGTCTATGAGGGTCTTCGTCATCGTTTCCTCCGTATATCCATTCGTCATCATCAGGATATACCCGCTAAACGCACCCCGCCAGAACCGGTGGCCGCACCAGGTACCGTTTACGGATGGATGAGGTGAACCGATGACGACCCCCGCACCCGCGCAGGCGTACCCCTTCGATACGAAGCCGCTCACCGATCCGGTCGGCTCCGGTGCAGTGAGCGAGTTCTGGCGGCAGCTCAAGGCGAAGCACCCGACCTCCGGCGCGAACGTGCTCGCGATCGTCCTGCTCGTCTTCGTCGGCCTGATGTTCGCCGGCATAGCGCTGGTGTTCCTGCTGGTCGGCTCACTCGCCTTCCGCGACAGCGGTGGGGTCGGCTTCGCATTCACTCTGCCGCTGCTCCTCGTCGTCGGGTTCGCCGCGATCGGCATCCCCCTCGGCATCCGCTCATACCGGCGCAGCCGCGAGACCGCCTACCGGCTCGCCCACTTCGCCACCGCGAACGGCATGGTCTACGAGCACGAGATCGCCGACCCGCAGCTGCCCGGCATGATCTTCGGGCGCGGGTCGTCGCGGCAGTCGTCCTCCCTGCTGAGGGGATACCAGCCGCGATTCGTGGAGTTCGGCAACTACAGGTACACGACCGGCTCGGGCAAGAACAAGTCCACGCACACCTGGGGCTACGTGGCCGTCAAGCTCGACGTGCCCCTGCCGAACATCGTGCTCGACGCGCTCGGCAACAACACCCTGGGCACCAACCTGCCCGCCTCGTTCTCCCGCGACCAGCGCCTGTCGCTCGAGGGCGACTTCGACAAGTACTTCACGCTGTACTGCCCGCAGGGATACGAGGCCGACGCGCTGTACCTGTTCACGCCCGACATCATGGCGCGCTTCATCGATCACGCCGCGCAGCTCGACGTGGAGATCGTCGACGACTGGATGTTCCTCTACATGCAGCGCCCCGCCTCGACCACGGATGCCGCGACCTGGGCGTGGCTGTTCGGAGCGGTCGGCGCGCTGATGACGAAGTTCGACCAGTGGGCGCGCTGGCGCGACGACCGGCTGCGGCAGGCTCAGGCTCAGACGGCGCCTGCCGCTCCGCCTGCACCCTCTCTGCCCGCGGGTGCGCCGCTGCCTCCGGGGGCGTCCGTCCCGCAGGGTTTCGCAGCGGTTCCCGGCACCCCCTCCGCACCTGCCGGATCGCTGCCGTTCGCGCCCCCTGCCGGGATGCTCGCTCCCCCGCCGGGAGTCGCCCTCCAGGGACGGCGCCTGAAGAAGGGCGTCTCCTGGGTGACGATCATCGCGTTCATCGTGGTGCTCGGCTTCATGCTCGTACCGCAACTGTTCGGCGCGATCGGGATGTTCTTCCTGCGCTGATGCGTGCTGGCATTGTGCTAGCGTCGACTGTGCCAGCACAATGCCAGCGGGAGGTGCATCATGGCTGCAGTGACGATCCGCAATCTCAGCGACGAAGTCGTCGAAGCGCTGAAGAAGCGCGCCAAGCGCAACGGGCGCTCGATGGAGGCCGAGATCCGCGAAGCGCTCGGTCGGCTCGCTGCGGACGATGGACCGAAGGACAGCGGGCTGGAAGCCGGGCTCGCGCGCGACGTCGCGTCACGTCGATCCGTACCCATGCACGAGGTCGTGGCGCGGATCGCCGCGAACCCGCGCACCCCCGACCAGCGGCGCGCTGCGCAGGACTGGGCGCAGGAGATCGAGGCCGAACGGCTGGCGTACACGGTGTCCGATGAGGAGCTCATGGACCCCTGGGAACGTGCCGAGCTGCACCTGCAACGACTGCGGAACGAGCAGGGCAAGTGATCCTCCTCGACACGAACGCCCTGATCCGCATCGACGAGCTCGCGTCAGTGGAGGATTCGCTCGCGATCAGCGCCCTCTCGCTCGCCGAACTCCGCTTCGGAATCGAACACGCACCGGACCTGACCACACGGCGCCGACGGACGCAGGAGCTCGGGCATGTCGAAGACCTTCTTCGTATCCCCTGGCTGCCGTTCGATCGCGATGCGGCCGAGGGCTATGGACGCATGGCTGCGGTCGTCGCACCGACGCGTCCGGCCCATGCACGAAGCAAGGACGTCATACTCGCAGGGCACGCGTACGCCCTCGGTGCCGCGTTCATGACCTTCAACGGGAAGGATCTCGAACTGCTCGAGAACGAGATCGAGATCATCATCCCCGAGCTCCGCTGAGCCGATCGGCTGAACGCGGGGACTGATCAGCTCAGTGCCGGCGCACGGCCTGCCACTGCGCGCGCCGCTCGGCCTGCGCCACCGGATCGGGCACCGGCAGTGCTGTCAGCAGCTCACGGGTGTACTGATCGCGGGGGTCGCCGAGCACCTGGGCGGTGGTGCCCTGCTCCATGATGCGGCCCTGCTGCAGCACGATGATCCGATCCGCCACCGCGTCGATCACGGCCAGGTCGTGGCTGATGAACAGCGACGCGAAGCCCAGCTCGGCCTGCAGCTGCACGAACAGCTCCAGCACCGTCGCCTGCACGGACACGTCCAGGGCGCTGGTCGGCTCGTCGGCGATCAGCAGCTTCGGGTCCAGCGCGAGCGCGCGGGCCAGCGAGGCGCGCTGGCGCTGGCCGCCGGAGAGCTCGTGCGGGTACCGGTCGCCGAAGTTGACCGGCAGCCGCACGGCATCCAGCAGCTCGTTCACGCGCGTCCGCGCGGACTGCACGCTCGACGCGCGACCGTGCACGATCAGCGGCTCCGCGATGCACTCGGCGATCGTCAGCAGCGGGTTGAAGCTCGTCGCCGGGTCCTGGAAGACGAACCCGATCTGCGGGCGCAGCGGGGCGAGCGTGCGGTTCTTGACGCCGCGCATCTCCTGCCCGAGCACGGTCAGCGAGCCGCCGAGCACCGTGGTCAGGCCCACGACCGCGCGCCCGATCGTCGTCTTGCCCGAACCGGACTCGCCGACCAGACCGACGACCTCGCCGGGACCGACGTGGAAGTCGATGCCCTTCACGGCGATGACGGGGTTGCGTCCGAAACGTCCGGGATAGCCGATCTCGGCCCGGGTCGCGACGATCAGGCTGCCCTCGGGAACCGGCGGGGCGACGTGCTGCTCATCCTGCGGAGTGACCACGGCGGATGCCGCCGGCGCGGTCGCCGACTTGCCCTGCCCGACGTGCGGCACGGCGGCCAGCAGCTTGCGGGTGTACTCCTCGCGCGGGTTCGCGAACAGCTCGGCGACGGGCGCCTCCTCGACGATGTCGCCCTGGTACATGACGACGACGCGGTCGGCGAGATCGGCCACCACACCCATGTTGTGCGTGATCAGCACGATCGTCGCACCGAACTCGTCGCGACAGGTGCGCAGCAGCTCGAGGATCTCGGCCTGCACCGTGACGTCGAGAGCCGTGGTCGGCTCGTCGGCGATGATCAGCCCGGCATCGAGCACCAGCGCCATCGCGATCACGATGCGCTGCTTCTGCCCGCCGGAGAACTGGTGAGGGAAGTGGTCGACGCGCTGCTCGGGCTCGGGGATGCCGACGCGATGCAGCATGTCGATGGCGCGCGCCCTGGCTTCCTTCTTCGAGATCTTCGTGTGCGCTCGCAGACCCTCGGCGATCTGCCAGCCCACGGTGTACACCGGGTTCAGCGCGGTCGACGGCTCCTGGAACACCATCGCGGCATCCCGCCCGCGCATCTCCCTCAAGCGGTGCTGCCCGGCGTGGACGATGTCGGTCTCGTCGCCCGAGCGCCCGCGCACGATCACCGCACCGGACGTGGTGGCCGTCTCGGGCAGCAGCCCGAGCAGGGTGTTCGCGGTGACCGTCTTGCCGGAGCCGGACTCGCCGACGATCGCGAGCACCTCGCCCGCATGAGCGGACAGCGTGATCCCCTTGACGGCCTCGACGGGCTCGCCGTCGGTCGCGAACACGACCCGCAGGTCGCGGATCTCCGCCACTTCCATCGGTGCGTTCGTCACGACTGTGCTCCTTCGCTCGCGGTGGTGGCCTTCTTCTTCGCCCCCGCGCGACGGCGCGTGCGCAGTCGCGGGTCGCTCAGGTCGTTCAGGCTCTCACCGACCAGGGTGACGCCCAGCACGACCAGCACGATCGCGACGCCGGGGAACACGCTCGTCCACCAGATGCCGCTGGTCACGTCCTGCACGGCGCGGTTGAGGTCGTAGCCCCACTCCGCGGCGGCGGTCGCCTCGATGCCGAAGCCCAGGAAGCCGAGGCCCGCAAGGGTCAGCAGCGCCTCGGAGGCGTTCAGCGTGATGATCACCGGCAGCGAGCGGGTCGAGTTGCGCAGCACGTGGCGCAGCAGGATGCGGCTGGTCGGCACGCCGATCACCTTCGCCGAGTCGACGAACGGCTCGGCGCGCACACGCACGACCTCCGCACGGATCACGCGGAAGTACTGCGGCACGAAGACCACGGTGATCGCGATCGCGGTCGCCATGATCCCGCCGAAGAGCGTGGACTGTCCGCGGCTGATGACGATCGACATGACGATCGCGAGCAGCAGCGAGGGGAACGCGTAGACGGCATCGGCGATCACGACGAGGATGCGGTCGAGCCAGCCGCCGAAGTAGCCGGAGACCAGGCCGAGCGCGATGCCGATGAAGATCGAGCAGACGATGGCGGCGATGATCACGAGCAGTGCGGTCTGCGCGCCCCAGAGCACGCGCGAGAGCACGTCGAAGCCCGAGACGGTGGTGCCGAGCAGGTTCAGGCTGTTGGGCGCCTGCTGCGTGCCGAACGAGACGCCGTCGGCGGTCTGCTGCTGCGCCCAGGTGTACGGCGCGATCAGCGGGGAGAGGACGGCGACCACGATGAACACCGCGGTGATCACCAGGCCGGTCACCAGCATCCCGCGCTGCAGGCCGACGCTCTGGCGCAGCTGCGAGATGACGGGGAGCTTCTCCGTCCAGCGCTTCTTGCGCGGCGGCGTCGCGGCGAGCACCGCGGTCTGCGGGGTCGGCATCTGGTCGTAGGAGTCGGGGATCGCGGACATGTCAGTACCTCACCCTCGGGTCGATGAACGCCGCGATGATGTCGACGATGAAGTTCGTCACCGCGACGACCACGGCGATCATCACGACGATGCCCTGCACCGCCACGAAGTCACGCGATTTCAGGTACTCGGCGAGCATGAAGCCGATGCCCTTCCATTCGAAGGTGGTCTCGGTGAGCACCGCGCCCGCCAGCAGCAGGGCGATCTGCAGGCCCATCACCGTGATGATCGGGATGAGTGCCGGACGGTAGGCGTGCTTGGTGACCAGGCGGTACTCGCTGACGCCGCGGGAGCGGCCTGAAGTGACGTACTGCTGACCGAGCGTGCCGATCACGTTGGTGCGGATCAGTCGCAGGAACACACCGGCGGTGAGCAGGCCGAGCGCGATCGCGGGGAGGATCGCGTGCTGGAGGACGTCGGCGATGGCCGGGCCGTTGCCGAGGCGGATCGCATCGAGCAGATAGATGCCGGTCGGTGTGTCGAGTCCGGCCATCAGCAGCTCGGTGCGGGTGTTGCCGCGTCCTGAGACCGGCAGCCATCCCAGCCACACCGCGAAGATCAGTTTGAGCAGCAGGCCCGCGAAGAAGATCGGCGTCGCGTAGGCGAGGATCGCCATCACGCGCAGCACCGCGTCGTGCCAGCGGTCGCGGCGGTAGGCGGCGACGAGGCCCAGGGGGATGCTGATGATCAGCGCCACGAGCAGCGCGTAGATCGCGAGTTCGAGGGTCGCGGAGCCGTACTGCAGGATGATCTCGACCACGGGCCGGCGGTCGGTGATCGTGGTGCCGAAGTCACCGCGGAGGATGGCGCCGAGGTACTCCACGTACTGCTGCCAGAGCGGCCGGTCGTAGCCTGCGGCATGGATGCGCTCCTGCAGCTGGTCGGCGGGCAGCCGGCCGCCGAGAGCGGCGGTGATGGGATCGCCGGTGATCCGCATCAGGAAGAAGACGGTGCTCACCAGGATGAGGACCGTGGGGATGATCAGCAGAAGCCTGATAAGGACGTAGCGCCAGAGTCCTCCGCCTTTGGAGCGACTGCGGGGTTGAACGGGGACGAGAGCCTCGCCGATGTCGACGGCCATTCGGGTACCTCTTCTTGCGTTCTTCGGGCGAGCACGACCCGGGGGTGCTGCGGTGAGGCAGCACCCCCGGGTGTGGAACGCGTTACTTGCTCAGCGGTGCGTAGCGGAACTTGAAGGAGGCGTCGAGCGTGGTGCCCGTGACATCCTTCCCGACCACCGCGACCTGCTTGCCCTGCAGGATCGGCAGCGTGGAGAGGTCCTTGGCGACCATCTCCTGGATCTGGCCGATCTGCTCCAGACGCTTGGCCGAGTCGGTCTCGGTCTGCGACTTGACGATGGCGTCGTTGACGGCAGGGTTGTCGTAGTGGTTCGCGAGGAAGTTCTCCTTCAGGAAGAACGGCGACAGGTAGTTGTCGGCATCCGAGTAGTCCGGGAACCAGCCGAGCTGGTACTCGGGGTACACGTCGGAGCTGCGGTCCTTGGAGTACTGCACCCACTCGGTCTGCTGCAGGTTGACCTTGAACAGGCCGCCCTTCTCGAGCTGCGTCTTGTACGCGGCGTACTCGTCACCCGACGAGGGGCCGTAGTGGTCGCCGTTGTACTGCAGGTTCAGCGTGACGGGGGTGGTGACACCGGCATCCGCCAGCGCCTTGGTCGCCTTGTCGACGTCCGGTCCGCCGTTGCCGTCGCCGTACATGTCCTTCAGCGGCGTGGTCGCACCGGGCATGCCCTCGGGCACGTAGGAGAACAGCGGGGAGTAGGTGTCCTTGTAGACGTTCTTCGCCACCGCGGCGCGGTCGATCAGGTCGGCCATCGCCTGGCGGACGGCGAGCGACTTCGCCGGGTCGGCCTCGGCGGTGGTCGCCCCGAACGGCATGGTGTTGATGTTGAAGACGATGTAGCGGATCTCTCCACCGGGGCCGTCGACGACCTGCACCTTGTCGTTCGTCGCCAGGTCGGCGACGTCGGTGGCCGACAGGCTGCGGAAGGCCACGTCGATGTCGCCGTTGCCGATCGCGAGCTTCAGGTTGGAGGCGTCGGCGTAGTACTTGGTCTGCACGCCGGTGTTCTCGGCCGCGCCGAGCACGCCCTTGTAGTCGGGGTTCGGCTTGTAGGAGACCAGCTCGTTGAGCTTGTACGAGTCGATCGTGTACTGACCGGCGAACGCCTCGCCCTTGACGATGTCGTCGTCGGAGGTGACGGCGTCGGGTGAGAAGACGTCCTCGTCGATGATCGGACCGGCCGGGCTGGAGAGGATCAGCGGCCAGATCTGGTCGTTGCCGTTCTTCAGCGTGAACACGACGGTGGTGTCGTCGGGAGCCGCGACCGAGGCGAGGTTGCCCAGCAGCGAGGACGGGCCGTTCGGGTCGGCGATCTTCACCATGCGGTCGAACGAGAACTTCACGTCGCTCGAGGTGAGGTCGTTGCCGTTGGCGAACTTCAGGCCCGACTTGAGCTTGACCGTGTACTCGGTCGGCGAGGTGAACTCCGCCGATTCGGCGATGTCGGGGGTGACCTCGGCGGTGCCGTACTTGCTGTTCGTCAGGAACGGGTAGATCTGGTTCATCACTGCGAACGAGCCGTTGTCGTAGGAGCCGGCCGGGTCGAGCGAGGTGATCTTGTCGGTGGTGCCGACGACGATGTCGCCGCCCTTCGCATCACCGGTGTCGCCGCCGGTATCGCCGGTGCTGGTGGCGCATCCGGAGAGGACGAGTGCCGAGACGCCGAGCGCCCCGATCGCAAGGCCGATACGGCCCCTGGAGATCTTCATGAATATGACCTGCCCTGTCATGGTTCGGGTACTCCGCGCGGATCATCGACGCGGTTCGGCTCAAATCTAATCACGGGCATGGACTTACCCAACCGATCGGTCAGGATCGTAACGAGACCGACACACGCGTCACGCGGGTCACTCCGACCGCGTGGCCCACCAGTCGCGCAGGCGCTGCTCGGCGGCATCCGCACCGATGATTCCCTCATCCAGACGCACCTCGAGCAGGAACTTGTAGGCCTCGCCGACCTCGCGACCCGGGGCGATGCCCAGGATCTGCTGGATCTGATTGCCGTCGAGCTCGGGGCGGATGCTGTCGAGCTGCTCCTGCTCGCGCAGCTCGGCGATGCGCCGCTCGATGTCGTCGTAGGCGGATGCCAGGCGTGCCGCTTTGCGCTTGTTACGGGTGGTCACATCGGCCCGCACCAGGATGTGCAGCCGCTCGACCAGGTCGCCGGCGTCGCGCACGTAGCGGCGCACGGCGCTGTCGGTCCACGCGCCCTCCGCGTAGCCGAAGAAGCGCAGGTGCAGTTCGATGAGGGTGGCGACGGCATCCGTGGTGTCGCCGTCGAACCGCAGCGCCTGCAGCCGCTTGCGCGCCATGCGCGAGCCGACCACGTCGTGGTGATGGAAGCTCACTGCCCCGCCCGGCTCCAGTTTGCGGGTGCGCGGCTTGCCGATGTCGTGCAGCAGCGCGGCCAGTCGCAGCGGCACGTCGGGGGCGGCGCCGGGGTTGCGCGCGTGCTCCAGCTCGATGGCCTGGCGCAGGACGGTGAGCGAGTGCTCGTAGACGTCCTTGTGATGGTGGTGCTCGTCCACCTCGAGGCGCAGCGCGCTGACCTCGGGGAGGAACTCCTCGACGAGTTCGGTGTCGACCAGCACGCGGATGCCGCGCACGGGGTCGTCGGTCTGCATCAGCCGGATCAGTTCGCTCTGCACGCGCTCGGGACTGACGATCTTCAGCGTCTGACGCAGCTGCTCGATGGCACCCAGGGTGTCGGAGTCGACCTCGAACTCGAGCTGCGCGCTGAAACGCGCCGCGCGCAGCATCCGCAGCGGATCATCGCCGAAGCTGACCTGCGGGTCGATCGGGGTGCGCAGGCGGCCTGCGACCAGGTCCTCCACGCCACCGGTCGGGTCGATGAGCTTCACGGCAGGAATCTGCAGGGCCATGGCGTTGACGGTGAAGTCGCGGCGCAGCAGGTCGCCGTCGATGCTGTCGCCGAACTCGACGACGGGCTTGCGGGTGACGCCGTCGTAGCTGTCTGCGCGGTACGTGGTGATCTCGACCTGCTCGCCCTGAACCCTCGCGCCGATCGTGCCGAACGCGCGGCCGATGTCCCAGTGCGTGCTGGAGATCGGCTTGACGATGCGGAGGATGTCGTCGGGGCGGGCGTTCGTGGTGAAGTCGAGGTCGTGGATCGGGCGGCCCAGGATCGCATCGCGCACGGGACCGCCGACCACGGCGAGTTCGAAACCGGCGCCGGCAAAGGCGTCGGCGAGCGTCGCGACGACGGGATTCGCGGCGAGCGCGCCGAGGCGGGCCAGGCCTTCGGCCATGTTGAGCATGGGTTCCAGGTTACCGGGGCGGGTGGGGCGCGTTCGTGCGATCAGCGTCGCGCACTCCGTCACCCGAGAAACCACATTCTGCATGAGACACCCGTTGAGACGTGGTTTGTCATGCGGAATGTGGTTTCTCGCGGAGCGCGCGGGGCAGACGACGCGAGTGTCAGGCGACCGGATCGCCCTGGACGGGGCCCTCGGTGTTCGGCTTCCAGCCCAGAGCCGGGGCGACGTGCTCGGCGAAGGCCTGCAGCACGTGCAGGTTGTACTCCGGGCCGAGCTGGTTCGGAATGGTGAGCATGAGCGTGTCGGCGGCCATCACAGCCTCGTCGGCGAGCAGCTGCTCGATGAGCACATCCGGCTCGGCGGCGTAGGTCTTGCCGAAGGTGGACCGGTAGCCGTCGATGATGCCGATCTGGTCGCCGTTCTCCGACGAGCGCATACCGAAGTAGGCGCGGTCCTTGGCGCTGACGAGCGGGAAGACGCTGCGGCTGACCGAGACGCGCGGGGAGCCGGTGTGCCCTGCATCCTTGTACGCGGCGCGGAACAGGTCGATCTGTTCGCGCTGCAGCTCGTGGAACGGCTGACCGGTGGCCTCGGTGAGCAGGGTGGAGCTCATCAGGTTCAAGCCCTTGCGGCCGGTGTCCTCGGCTGTCGCGCGGGAGCCCGCTCCCCACCAGATGTGGTCGCGCAGCGTGGGCGACTGCGGCTCGATGGCCAGGTACTGACCGGCGCCGACCATGCGCGGGTCGCCGGGGGCGATGCGCTCACCGTCGATGATGCGCAGGAACAGGTCGAACTTCTCGCGGGCCATCACGCTGCCGCGCTCGGTGTCCTCGCCGTCCACGTAGCCGAAGGCCTCGTAGCCGCGCAGCGCGGTCTCGGGTGAGCCACGGCTGATGCCCAGGGCCAGGCGCCCGTCGGCGATGTAGTCCAGCGCCGCGGCCTCCTCGGCGAACTGGAACGGGTTCTCGTAGCGCATGTCGACCACGCCGGTGCCGACCTCGATGCGCTTCGTGCGTGCGGCCATGGCCGTCAGCAGCGGAATCGGAGACGCCGCCTGGCGGGCCCAGTGGTGCACACGCACGTAGGCGCCGTTCACCCCCGATCTCATCGGCGCCCTCGGCGAGCTCGATGCTCTGTCGCAGCATGTCGCCGGCCGTGCGCGTGACGGAACCGGGCACGTCTGCGTAGTGCCCGAAGGAGAGGAATCCGAAAGCCTTCATGTTCTATCCAAACGAATGCACTGTGGATGCTATTCCGCGAGAGCCGCGGGGAGCCGCGCTCCAGGTCGCGATTGGTCCCATTATCGCGGCGCCGGTGTGCTTCAGGTCGCGATTCGTCCCGGAATGACCGCCTCGAAGCGGGACGAACTGCGACCTGAAACCTCCGCGGACACGCGTGTCACGATGCCGGAAGCAGCAGCCCGTCCTCGACCAGGCGGCGGATGCGGGGCTCCAGGTCGGCCCAGAGGTCCTCCAGCGGCACCTCGAAGATGTCAGCCAGTGCCTGCACGATCTGGATCACCGTCAGCTCCCCATCACAGGCGCCCACGAATCCGGCGAGCGCGGAGTCGACGCCGATCGTGCGGGCGAAGCCGCCGCCCTGACGCAGTTCGATCACGCTGGGGTCGCCGTTGCCCGGCATGTGATGGCGGGCCTCGGTCACGTCGGCGGCGACGACCAGTGTGTCCGGGATGCCGTCGGCCAGCACTTCATGCGCAGCCAGCCCCGCCCCGAGGGCGCGACCGAGGTTGGAGACCGGCTGGGTGACCGTCTCGAAGCGGCGAAGGCGACTGCCGCCCTCAGCATCCGGACGGCGCAGCAGGATGTAGCCGAAGCCGATCGCGGTCACGCTACGCGCGGCGAAGTCATCGAGCCAGGCGGTGAGCAGACGGGTGAACCCGGCATCCCGCGGCAGCGTGCCCCCATCGCGGATCCACAGTTCGGCGTACGCCAGCGGCGAGAGCTCCTCGCGCTGGATCACCCAGACATCCAGATCCTCACCGACCCATGAGCTCACGCGGTCCAGCCCGGCCGTGCCGCCGCGCGACTCCCAGTTGCCCAGCAGCTGCGCGATCCCGCCCGGCCGCAGGTGCTCGGGCGCCGAGCGCAGGAACTGCTCGACCAGCGCATCGCCGACCAGACCGCCGTCGCGGTACTCGTACTCGGGCACGCCCGTGGCCCTCGGCGTGATGACGAAGGGCGGGTTCGACACGATCAGGTCGAACGCCTCCCCGGCCACCGGCTCGAACATGCTGCCCGCACGGAACTCGATGTTGTGCACGCCGTTCAGCTGCGCATTCAGCTCGGCATAAGCGAGAGCCCGCTCGGAGATGTCGGTCGCGACCACGACCTGCGCGTGCCGGGAGACCAGCAGCGCCTGGATGCCGCATCCGGTGCCCAGATCCAGGGCGCGCTCAACGGGTTCCGGAATCACCAGCTCCGCGAGAGTGCGGGACGCACCGCCCACCCCGAGAACATGGTCCGCCGGAAGCGAGGTGCCCAGGGCGATCTCGTCGAGGTCGCTGGCGATCCACCACTCGCCGACACCGTCGACGTCCACGAAGGACTGCGGCCGGATGCTCGCCACCGGCACCACCTCGCCGCCCCCACCACCCGAGTCCCCCTGTGCGCTCGCGAGCCCGAGGGTCACCAGCCCGTCGACCCCGAGTCGCGGCAGCGCCCGCTGCACGGCATCCTGCGGCTGCGGCATCCCGAGCACGAAAAGGCGTCCCAGCGTCGCGGCAGGACCCGTCTGATCGGCGATCACCCGCAGGATCGGCTCCCGGAGACCGCGCGCGAGAGCATCGTCCGCCTCCTCGCCCCACAGCCCGCGCAGCGGGTCGGAACGGAAGTCCGCGGCGTCCAGATCGGCGGCGAGCGCCTGCGCGAGCACGAGGTCGGGGAAGGGCTGGGCATGATCCGGCACGGCCGTCACTCTACGCGCCTTCAGGGTTCCCGCCCGCTCGCCGCCTAGAATCGGGGGCGTCGACTGTGCCGATCCTTCGGCACGGCCGACCTGAACTATGACTGCGATCTCCCCCCGCGACGGCTCCCGCCCGCGCGCGTCCAGGCTGCTGAGCCGACTCGCCGCGGTGTTCGTCGTCGGCTCCCTCGCGCTGAGCGGCGCCCTCGTCGGCGCCCTGCCGGCCACGGCCGCCGATGACCCGGAGCCCGAGACCGCCGGCGTCGAGCTGATGGTGTCGACCGAGGCGTCCATCGATCCGGGCGGCCCGCTGGTGAGCACTGTGACGGTCGCGAACCACAGCGACGACGCGCTGAGTGCCGGCTCCGTGTCGCTGGAGGTGGACAGCACGCCGCTGCGCGACGGCGGGGCACTGGATGCCTGGCTCGACGACGGCGCCGCATCCGGCGACTTCCACTCGGTCGCGACCGGTCCGTCGCCCGCACTGTCCCGCGGAACGACCGGAACAGTCGACATGATCGCGGATGCCGTGAGCCTCGGCAGCCTGAAGCCCGGCGTCTACCCTGTGCGTGCGCGACTGACCGGTGCGTCCACCGACGACGCCGACACGACCGTCTGGAACCTCTCCGCCACCACAGTCCTTGTGGTGTCGGCCCCCGGGACACCCGTCGTCGGGGTGCTCATCCCCATCACCGCCACCCCCGCGGCAGGCGGGCTCCTGACCGCGGAGGAGCTGACGGCACTGACCGCTGCGGACGGTGACCTGACAGGTCAGCTCGACGCGGTCACCGGTACATCGGCGATCCTCGCGGTCGACCCGGCGATTCCGGCATCCATCCGGGTTCTGGGCGCGCGAGCCCCGCAGAGCGCCGTCGACTGGCTGCAACGTCTGCAGCGCCTGCCGAACGACGTGTTCACCCTGCAGTTCGGCGACGCCGATGCCGCCACGCAGGCCCACGCCGCACAGCCCGGCCTGCTCGGACCGCTCGATCTGACGCCGCTGCTGCAGCCCGACGACTTCCCGCCGAGCACCCCCGGTCCGACGCCCGAGCCGACCACCACGCCCTCCGCGGCGCCCGTCCTTCCCGACAACGCGGCACTGTCCGCCGTCTCGGGAGCGCAGACCCACATCGTGTGGCCGCGCCCCGACGTGGTCGACGAGGACCTCGACGCGTTCAACTCCTACCTGGGCGGGACGGCGACCACGATCCTGCCCTCCACCTCCGTCTCGAACGGGGCCGCAGCGCACAGCACAGTCGGCGAGCACAGCGGCAGTGGGCACGATGTGCTGGTGACTGATGCGGCGGCATCCGCTCGCCTGTCCGCGGCGGCGGAGCTGACCGACGCCCCCGCGATCGCCCGCGAGCTCGCCGGTGCGGCCGGACACCTCTTCTTCGCCGAGCAGAAGTCCCCGACGGTCCTGGTCGGCCTCGACCGCTCCGAGACGCGCTCCCCGGTCGCCGTGCGCGACCTGCTGAGCGCGTTCGCCTCCCCCACGGTGAGTCTGTCCTCGCTCAAGTCCACGCCCGCCACCCCCGCCAGGCTCACCAGCACCGCCGACACCACACGCGCTGCCGGCCTGAAGAGCATGCTCGCCGATGAGAAGCGACTGCAGGCGTTCTCGTCGATCCTCGATGTGCCCGCCGTGCTGCTGGCGCCCGAGCGCATCCGGATGCTGCGCACCATCGGCGTCGGCCCATCCTCCGACGAATTCGTCGCGAGCACGGCCGCCCGGGCCAAGAGCGTGCAGACCACGCTGCGTTCGGTCAGCATCCAGCAGCCCAAGCCCGTGCAGCTGATCACGTCGGCCGCTCCGCTGCCGGTCTGGGTGCGCAACGACCTGCCGTGGACCGTGCGCGTCGTGCTGCACAGCCAGCCCTCCGATCCCCGACTGGACATCGCGCCGACGACTCCGGTCGAGGTGATCGGCGCCAGCGTCGCCCGCGTCGACGTGCCGATCGAGGCGCGTGTGGCCAGCGGCGAGGTGCAGGTGGCCTTCCGTCTCACCAGTGCGAACGGCGTCGCCATCGGCCAGTCCACCTCAGCGGATGTCACGCTGCGCGCCGACTGGGAGGGCATCGGCATCGGCATCCTGGGTGCCGCGATCGGGCTGCTGTTCGTCTTCGGACTCATCCGCACGGTGCGCCGGAGGCGCCGGGACGCGGGGGATGCTGACGGGGATGCCGCTGTGACCGAACCCGCCCCGACCAAGGAGGACGAGTGACCAGTCTCGGCCGAGCCAGCGCCATCCTCGGCGCGGGGACCCTGATCTCACGCATCACCGGGCTCGTGCGCACGATCGTGCTCGTCGCGGCGATCGGCAGCTTCGGGCGCCCCGCCGACGCGTTCGCCGTCGCCAACCAGCTACCCAACAACGTCTTCACGATCATCCAGACCGGCATCCTGACCGCCGTCATCATCCCGCAGATCGTCAAGTCCGCCGTGCACAAGGACGGCGGCCGGGCCTACATTTCCAAGCTGTTCACGCTCGGCACCGTGGTGTTCCTCGGTGCGACCGTGCTGGCGATGCTGCTCGCACCCTGGCTGGTGATGCTCTATGCCGAGAAGTTCACCCCGGAGCAGCTGGCGCTGGGCACCGCGTTCGCGTACTGGTGCCTGCCGCAGATCTTCTTCTACGGCCTGTACGCACTGATCGGCGAGACCCTCAACGCCAAGCGCGTGTTCGGCCCGTACACGTGGACCCCGGTCGCGAACAACATCATCTCCATCCTCGGATTCCTCGTGTTCATCGCCCTGTTCGGTGGGAACCGCAACCAGGTCGGCACGTGGGACCCCTCGATGATCGCCGTCCTCGGCGGCACGGCCACCGCGGGCATCGCCCTGCAGGGTGCGCTGCTGCTGTTCGCCTGGAAGCGCACCGGGCTGAAGCTGCGCGCCGACTTCCGCTGGCGCGGTGTCGGACTCGGCCAGGTCGGCTCGCTGGCCGGATGGACCTTCCTGATGGTCATCGCCGGGCAGATCGCCGGACTCATCCAGACGCAGGTCGTGACAGCGGCGTCCGGTGATCACCCCTCGACAGCCCTGATGATGGCCGCCTGGCTGGTGTTCATGCTGCCGTACTCGATCTTCGCGATCTCGATCGGCACCCCCTACTTCACCCAGATCGCCGAGCACGCGGCCGCGCAGCGCGACGACGAGGTGCGCAGCGACGTCGCCCGATGCATGCGCTTCGTGCTGCTGTTCGTCGTCGGCTCCGGCGTCGCTCTGGCCGTGGCCGCTGTCCCCGCGACGCGCATCTTCACCGAGAGCCCCGAACAGGCCGTGCAGGCCGCCCCGGTACTGATCTGCTATCTCGTCGGGCTCGTGCCGCTGTCGCTGCTGTTCATCGTGCAGCGCACCTTCTACGCCTATGGAGACACCCGCACGCCGTTCCTCTTCACCCTCGTTCAGGTCGCGCTCATCATCGGGTTCTCGCTGCTCGCCGCCGCCCTCGCGCCGCTCGGTCAGCTCGCCGCCGCAGTGGCTCTCGGACAGTCCATCGCCGGCATCGTGCAGACCGTGATCGCCATCTGGATCCTGCGCAACCGGCTGGGGGGTCTCGAACTGCCTCGCACGCTCTTGTCGATGCTGCGCTTCACGATCGCCGCGATTCCCGCCGGGTTCGCCGGCTGGGGAGTGTTCGTGCTGATGGGCGCCGACGACGGGTGGACCGCGGGCCAGACCGGCTCGGTCTTCGTCGACAAGCTGCTCGGCGCGGTCGGCACCGGAGTCATCGGCCTCGTGGCCGTGATCGTCTACGCGCTCGTCCTCATCGTCATCCGGGCGCCCGAACTGGCCTCCCCCCGCGGTCTCGTCACGCGGTTCCTGCCCTCCCGCTGATCCCGGATGCCGAGCCGGGCTCCGCAACGCGGCTCAGATCCGGATGTCGAGCGCTCAGCCCGAGGGAATGTCCCCCGGTTACCATTGGTTTAAGCAGTCGTGGCGGGTTCATCGCATCCGATGTTCCGTCTGCCGGCAGAGGAGATTCAATGCGTCAGGTCATCATCATCGGTTCGGGTCCGGCCGGGTTCAGCGCCGCGATCTATGCGGCGCGCGCGAACCTGCAGCCGCTCATGGTCGCAAGCTCCGTCGAGGTCGGCGGCGAGCTGACCAAGACGACGGATGTCGAGAACTTCCCGGGCTTCCCCGAGGGCATCCAGGGCCCCGATCTGATGGTCAAGATGCAGGAGCAGGCGGAGAGGTTCGGCACCGAGGTGCTGTACGACGACGTCGTGGAGCTGGACGTGTCTGGCCCTGTCAAGAAGGTCGTGCTGGGCTCGGGCGCCGTGCACGAGGCATCCACCATCATCTACGCGACCGGATCCGCGTACCGCAAGCTCGGCATCGAGGGTGAGGAGCGACTGTCCGGCCACGGTGTCTCCTGGTGCGCGACCTGCGACGGCTTCTTCTTCCGCGAGAAGACGATCGCCGTGGTCGGCGGCGGCGACTCCGCCATGGAAGAGGCGACCTTTCTGACGCGCTTCGCGTCGAAGGTCTACGTCATCCACCGCAAGGACAGCCTGCGCGCCTCGAAGATCATGCAGGAGCGGGCGTTCGCGAACGAGAAGATCGAGTTCATCTGGAACAGCGAGGTCGAGGAGATCCTCGGCGAGTTCGAGACCACCGGCGTGCGCCTGCGCTCGACCGTCGACGGCTCGGCTCGCGATCTCGACCTGCAGGGCGTTTTCGTCGCCATCGGCAACGACCCCCGCACCCACCTCGTGCACGACAAGCTCGAGCTGACCCCGGCCGGCACCATCTGGGTCGACGGCCGCACCTCGCTGACCTCCGTTCCCGGCATCTTCGCCGCCGGCGACGTGATCGACCCCACCTACCGTCAGGCCGCCACGGCTGCCGGTTCCGGAGTCGTCGCAGCCCTCGACGTGGAGCACTTCCTTGCATCCCTCGAGGATGCCTCCGTCGAGGAGCCGGCCGCTGAGGCCGCAGAGGTCATCGTCGGCTGAGCCGGCGGGAACAGTTTCACCGCATCCGGTGTTCAACCGGATGACAACTGACAAGGAGAGTTTCATGACTGCCAAGGCAACCACCGAGGCGACCTGGGAGCAGGACGTGCTCCAGGCCGATGGCCCGGTTCTCGTCGACTTCTGGGCCGAGTGGTGCGGCCCGTGTCGCATGGTCTCGCCGGTCCTGGACGAGATCCAGTCGGAGAACCCCGACAAGATCACTATCCTCAAGCTGAACGTCGACGAGAATCCGAACCTCGCGATGCAGTACCAGATCACCTCGATCCCCGCGATGAAGGTGTTCCACGGCGGTGAGGTCAAGACGACGATCATCGGCGCCAAGCCGAAGTTCGCGCTCGAGAAGGACCTCGAGGCGTTCATCGGCTGACCGGCTGATCACGTGAAGAAGCCCGCCGCCCTTTCGGGGTGGCGGGCTTCTTGTATGTTCGGATCCGACAGCTACTTCTCGAAGGCGATGACGGATGCCAGGCCGCGCGCTGCGCGCGCACGGTCCATGATCTGCTGGATCACGAGGGTCTTTCCGTCGTTGTAGCTGCGACGATCGGTCGCGCTGACTGCGGCATCCGCCTTCGCCTGCTCATACAGGGCGGCATCCTCAGGGTGAGTGCGCAGCCAGTCGCGCAGGACCCTCTGATGGGCCAGCGGCCATTGCGACGGGGTGAAGAAATGGGCGATGCGCGTGCGTCGGCCGTCCGGAGCGAAGATCATCACCGGATGCGTGCGCACGCTGCTCCCGACGCACCACCCGGCCTCCTCCAGAAGAGGACGGTAGTCGTCGAAATCGCCGTCGGACCGGACTGCGATGTCGATGACCGGCTTCGCCGACATCCCCGGGACCGCGGTGGAACCGATGGGCTCGATCTCCCACGCCGCATTTCCTGCCGCGCGCAACGCTGCTCGGGCCTCTTCGAACAGCGACGGCCACTGCGGATCGTATGGTGCGAGCACCCTCGGCCGCCTCAGAACGCGTCAGCGATCGTCGGATCCCAGCGGCGGTGGCGCTGCTCGCCGAGCATGTGCCAGACGGTGCCGGTCAGCTCGGGATACTCCAAGGCGATCTGGCGCAGCACGCGGTAGTGGCGCGCGGCGTTGGGGCGCACACCGTCGTTCGCGGTGATGTTCTCAGCCCGGAGCAGGTACACGACGAGCTCATCGACGCTCGGCAGATCCTCCATGAAGTCCCAGGGATCCTCACCGGAGCGGAGTCGCTCCTGGATCAGGACGGCGAGTTCGTCCGTGGCCTCCGCGCGAAGCACTTCCAGACTGGCGCGACGGGGGACTGATTCGCTCATGATTCCAGCCTACGCAGGTGAGTGGGTATGGAGGTCATCTGTCCGCGCGCCCGCGGATCCCGCGTGTGTCAGCGGATGCCGATGAGATCACAGTGAACGTCGACCTGTCTTCGCGATGTTTCACGTGAAACGGTGCATGGGCGTCCGGTGGTCGAGTGAGCGGGCTCGACAGCTTCGACGCGCCCGCTCCCCCGACCTCCTTCAGCGCTTGCCGTACTCCTCTTCACCGAGATCGGCGAGGATTCGGTTGAGATCCTGAATCGATGCGAATTCTATCTTGACCTGGCCTTTACGTGCCCCCAGAGAGATCTGGACACGGGTGTTCAGCCGATCGCCGAGCTTCGCGCCCACCTCATCGAGGTAAGCGCGGCGGGCGCCGGCCTGGGGCTTCGAGGTGCTTCCCGAGGCGGCGGGCAGGGCCTTCGCTGCTGCCTCTGTCGCGCGGACGGAGAGATCTTCGTTGACGACCTTGTCCGCGAGGCGCTGCATCTTCTCGGGGTCGTCGACCGAGAGGATCGCACGAGCATGACCTGCCGACAGCACGCCTGCGGCGACGCGCTGCTGGACAGGCAACGGCAGACGCAGCAGGCGGATCGTGTTGCTGATCTGCGGGCGCGAACGGCCGATACGGGTGGCCAGCTCCTCCTGGGTGATGCCGAAGTCTTCGAGCAGCTGCTGGTACGCCGATGCCTCTTCGAGCGGGTTCAGCTCCGACCGGTGCAGGTTCTCGAGAAGGGCATCGCGCAGCAGGTTCTCGTCGGCGGTCTCGCGGACGATCGCGGGGATCTCGGTGAGACCTGCCTCGCGGGCGGCGCGGGTGCGCCGCTCCCCCATGATCAGCTCGTACTCGCCGGCTGCGTTCTTGCGCACGACGACCGGCTGCAGAACACCGAACTCGCGCACGCTGTGCACCAGTTCTGAGAGGTGATCCTCGTCGAAGTGGGTGCGCGGCTGACGGGGGTTCGGAACGATGCTGTTCGGGTCGACCTGGACGAGTCGGATGCCGGGGACCTCAGTGAGGGCAGCATCCGACGGCGTCTCGACGAAGGTCTCGGTCGACTCGACCGGCTTGACCTTCACTGCGCCGGGGAAGAAGACGTCGACAGGGCGTTCCGAGTGATCCGTCGTCGGGATGAGTGCACCGATCCCTCGACCGAGTCCCGTTCGCTTTGCCATCATTTCTCCTTCTTCTGTGCTGCGTGCGGGTCGCGCCGTGCGATCTCCACCGCTGCTTCACGATAGGCGACCGCACCGGCGGAGGATCCGTCGTACGCGATCACGGTCTGACCGAAGCTGGGCGCCTCGGAAACTCGCACGGAACGGGGGATGACAGCATCGAGAACCTGTTCCGGGAAGTGGGTGCGCACCTCATCAGCCACCTGCTGCGCGAGGCGCGTGCGCGCATCGAACATCGTGAGCAGGATCGTGGTGAGATCGAGCTCCGGGTTGAGGTGCTTCTGAATCATCTGGATGCTGCCGAGCAGCTGGCTCAGTCCCTCGAGCGCGTAGTACTCGCACTGGATCGGGATGAGCACCTCGGTCGCCGCAGTGAAGGCGTTGATGGTGAGCAGCCCCAGCGACGGCGGGCAGTCGATGATGACGATGTCTTTCGGGTGCTCTTCGAGGTAGGTGCTCAGGGCACGACGCAGCCGGAACTCGCGTGCAACCTGGGATACGAGCTCGATCTCAGCACCCGCGAGGTGGATGGTGCTGGGCGCACAGAAGAGATTCGGTGATTCGGGGCTCCCCTGCACGATGTCGGCGAAGGGGAGGTCGTCGATGAGGACCTCGTAGATGCTCGGAGTGTCGGCCGTGTGCGTGACATTGAGCGCCGTGGAGGCGTTGCCCTGCGGGTCGAGGTCGATTACCAGCACCTGTGCGCCGAGATCGGCGAGAGCGGATGCCAGGTTGACCGCGGTCGTGGTCTTGCCGACGCCACCCTTCTGGTTCGAGACCGTGAAGATGCGGGTGTCTCCGGAGAAGCTGACGCTCACATCGCGGAGTGCTTTGCGGCGACTGGAGAGGTCGGCGAGCTCCCGAGCAAGCGGGGTGTCCATCCCGAAATCGTGGTTCGGCGATGCTGTGTCGGATGGTTTCACGTGAAACATCGACTCCTTTCGGGACCGTCTACCACTCTAACCGACCCACACCGACGAACCCTCCGGTCATTGAGCGAGGAGCGCCAGCAACGAGGCGAAATGTCCTCTGGATGTGCACGTTTCGACTCGCTTCGCTCGCTCAACGACCGAAACTCCGCCACAGTGAGCGAGGACACGGATGCTGTGCATGGGGAATCTACGTTTCACATGAGACATCCCCCTCCCGGCCATTGAGCGAGGAGCGCAGCGACGAGACGAAATGCCCGACATCCCGGAGTGGGGACCACGTTTCGACTCGCTGCGCTCGCTCAACGACCGAAACTCCGCGGTCGTTGAGCGAGGAGCGCAGCGACGAGACGAAACGCGGATGCCACGCAAGGGGACTCCACGTTTCACGTGAAACATCGCTCTCCCGGTCATTGAGCGAGGAGCGCCAGCGACGAGACGAAATGCCCTCTGGCTGAGGATGTGCGCTTCGACTCCCTGCGCTCGCTCAACGACCGGGGGTCGGTGGATCAGCAATTGCCCGCAGTCTCCGCTCGCGGGAACTCCACCCCTTGATGGCATCGAAGCCTCCCTCGATGAACGCGAGCCTCTTGGCATGACTCCATCCCTGGATGCGCTTCTCCAATCCAAAGGCGTCATCTATGCGGGCAAACTCCGCGAACCAAACCAACTCCACCGGAAGTCGGCACGCCGTGTACGCGCTGCCCATCCCCTGCGCATGAGTCTCGAGGCGGTTGTACAAGTCGCGCGTGCTTCCCGCATAGAAGGTCCCATCGGAGCAACGGAGGAGGTACGCGTATCCGGTCATCTGGCGAGACTAGAGGGCTGGTACGACATCCGAGTTTGAGTTCCCGATGGTTGTGGATGTTTCACGTGAAACGGAACTCTGTGGAGGGGGAACTACTTGTCGAGATGATGCGTCTGGAGGATCGGGCGTTTCGACTCGCTATCGCTCGCTCAACGACCGGGGGGCGCGCAATGTTTCACGTGAAACGTCGATGCGACGACACAAAATGCGGCAACATCAGCAGCCATCCACGCCCTGGAGAACACGGGCGTCTCGACTCGCTGTCGCTCACTCAACGACCGGAGGTGGCGCCGTATGTTTCACGTGAAACGCTGGCGCTTCGACTCGCTGTGCTCGCTCACCGACCGGAGGCAGAATGCCGTGGACGTTTCACGTGAAACATCCACGGGTTCAACCGGTGACCATTGGGAGGTAACCGGTCGCGAGTCAGGCGCGCACGCGGGCGCGGAAGACCCGGGTGGTCTCGGTGAGGACACCCTCGCCGAGGGTGTCGACCGCCACATCCGTGACCTTGTGCTTCTTCAACGCCTTCTGCGCAGCATCGATCTCGGCATCTACGTTCTGACCCTTGAGGAAGATCAGCTCTCCCCCATCCTTGGCCAGAGGGGCAGTGATCGGAACCAGAGTGCGCAGCGCACTCACAGCACGGGCGGTGACGATGTCGAACTCCAGACCGACATCCTCTGCACGGGCACGCATCACGGTCACGTTGTCCAGGCCGAGAGCAGCGACCTGCTCGTTCAGCCAGATGACCCGACGCTCCATGGGCTCGACGAGCGTCCACTGCACATCCGGACGCGCGATCGCCAGCACCAGACCGGGCAGCCCGGCACCCGAACCGATATCAGCGACGGATCCCTGGAACAGAGGCGCGGCGATCACCGAGTTCAGAATGTGCCGGGTCCAGAGCCGAGGCAGCTCCAGCGGGCCGATGAGACCACGCAGCTCCCCCTCAGCAACCAGAGCAGCCGCAAACTGACGTGCGAGGACTATGCGGTCACCGAAGAGGGATGCCGCGACAGCGGGCTCTACCTCAACGACGGGCTGCGAATCAGTCATGTAAGTTCCTGGTCGGGTTGCATTTCGTCTCGCTCCGCTCGCTCAATGACCGGGGGCGATGCAGGTGCGGGGCATTTCGTCTCGCTCCGCTCGCTCAATGACCGGGGCGGTCCACGTGCGGGGCATTTCGACTCGCTTCGCTCGCTCAATGACCGGGGTGGGGCCGCACCGTTTCACGTGAAACATCCACCGAACGAGCTCAGCCGCGGGTGATCACCGTATGACGATCCGCACCCTCGCCGTACGACTCGGAGACAAGGCCCCGCTCCGCGGCGATGTCGTGCACCAGCTTGCGCTCGTAGCTCGACATCGCGGGCAGCGATGCCTGGCCGGCGCCGTCATCCAGGCGAGCCGCGGCGGCATTCACCAGCGACTCGAGCTGCCGGCGACGCGTGTCGCGCGATCCGCCGATGTCGAGGATCATCCGGGAGAACGACCCCGTGCTGCTCTGCACAGCCAGGCGTGTGAGCTCCTGCAGGGCCTGAACGGTATCCGGGGCCGACAGCAGCGCCAGCGCGTCACCCTCGGCCTCGACCGAGACGTACGCACGCCCCTGTCGGACATCGAGATTCAGGTCGCCGTCGATGTCGGCGATGTCGAGAAGACCCTCGAGGAAGTCCGCGGCGATGTCGCCCTCGCGCTCGAGCTCCTCCACCGTCGACTCCGCCGACGTCTTCAGTTCTTCAGCGGTCATCAGTTGGACCCCTTCTTCTTCGCACGCTTCTTGCCCAGGGGCTGCTCGCGCTTGGGGGCCTCGGCCTTCGCGCGCTCTGCCTCATCCAGCAGGCGCTGCTGCTCCGCCTCGTACACGGCCATCGGAACGACCTTGCCGTCAGCGGCGATCGCCTTGCCCTTGCGAGCCAGACGCTCTTCGCGAGCACGAGCCGCCTCGGACCCGGGCGTCGGCATCTCACGGATGACCATGAACTGCTGTCCCATGGTCCACAGGTTCGAGACGAACCAGTAGACGACGACGCCGAGGGGGAAGAAGACGCCCGAGAAGATGAAGCCCAGGGGCAGGACGTAGAGCATGATCTTCTGCATCTGGTACGCCTGGCCGGTCTTGGCCTCGGGCGACAGGTTCTTCGAGATGATCTGCAGCTGCGTGTAGAACTGCGAGCCGATCATGAGCACGACGAGGATCACCAGCAGCACGATGGCCGGGGTGTTCCCTGCCGACCACGCGTCTCCGAGCGTCTCATGCAGGGACACGGTGCCGAAGAGCTTCGCGTCGTAGAACTCCTTGGTGAGCTCGGGCGTCAGCATCCCGACGCCTCCGCCGCCTGCCTTCGCGTGCGTTCCCACATCACGCAGCACACTGAACAGCGCGAAGAAGATGGGCATCTGCACGAGCAGCGGCAGACAGCTCGACATCGGCGTGGTGCCGTGCTTCTTGTACAGCGCCATGGTCTCGCGACTCATGGCCTCGCGGGAGAGCTGGTCTCGCTTGCCCTTGTACTTCTCCTGAACCTTCTTCAGCTCAGGAGCGATCTCCATCATCTTGCGCTGGCTCTTGATCTGCTTCACGAACAGCGGGAAGACAGCTGCACGGACGACGATCACCAGCCCGATGATCGACAGGACCCAGGTGACTCCGGATGCCGCGGACAGACCGACGACGGTGAACAGCCAGTGCCACGCGACGAGGATGAGCTCGACCGCCCACTTGAGTGGCCACAGCACGATGCCGAGCAGGTCGAATCCCCCACCCGAGTCAGCGGGGGGCGTGCTTGCGAGCAGAAGGTCAAGACCCACTGTTCAGTCCTTTCGAGCGGGTACGACGAATCCGTGCGGAGTCAGTTCGTATCGGAAGTGAGCGTGCGGACGGACGTCGTCGACGCCGCCTTTGCTCCACGGGTTGCAGCGCAGGATGCGCCACGTGGAGAGAACTGCTCCCCACACGGCACCGTGCTGCTGAACCGCACCTACAGCGTATGCGGAACAAGACGGGTAATACCTGCAAACGTCCCCGTACAGCGGCGAGATGACAGACCTGTACGCCACCAGGAAGGCGAGAACCGCGTTGCGCGGCAGGATCAGGATGCTGCGCAGCAGGTCGGATGCGTGGAACCGCGCTGTTCCGAATGCATAGGACGGCAGCGCGCTCATGCTCGCGCCGTTCCGGCCACGAGCCGGTTCAGACAGCGCACGACATCCGCGCGCAACTCGGTGAAGTCGGCGCCGGCGGATGCGGGAAGGGCACGGATGACGATGTCCGTGCCCTCGGGAACCGTGTCCAGGAACTCCGCACAGATCGCCTTCAGACGGCGACGAACGGTGTTGCGAACCACGGCGGTTCCAACCTGCTTGCTGATGATGAACCCGAATCGCGCGCCACGCAACTCGGATGCAGGCAGCACCGAGGTGATCAGCCGCGACCCACCGCATCGCGCGCCGCGGCGAACCACCTGGCGGTAGTCGACACCGCGGGTCAGACGATTCGGCCGGGCGAGCAAAGCGGATCCGGGCTGTGGCTCAAGCCGAGAGCTCGGTGCGGCCCTTCGTGCGGCGTGCCGAAAGGATGGCGCGGCCGGCACGGGTGCGCATGCGAGCACGGAAGCCGTGCTTCTTGGCGCGGCGACGGTTGTTGGGCTGGAAAGTGCGCTTGGTCATGGAATCACTCCGGAAATGATGGTGTCACCGGGGTTCATCATCCGGAGACAGGGGGTACTGCCCAAATAGGCATAAGTCAACCGATTAAGGGTACGACCTGCCGCCGCGCAGGGCAAATCCGCCGACGGATGCTCTTTCGCTGCCTGCCGGTTGCGCACATCCATTATCCACACCTGTGGACTTCTCAACGGATCACGACACACCCGCGTGTTTCCGGGGACGGCTTGCTGTTCCGGCGAGCGGTGACTACCGTGGCAGACGACGTTATCCACAGGGGGAGACCACGCTTCAGGCGACCTTTCCACAACCTCGCCCGGAGCACCATGACCACTGCAGCCCACCCCGATGTGCCGATCTGGTCGACGCTGCTCGAACGTCTCTCCCAGGATGAGCGCGTCTCGCCTCAGCTGCACGGGTTCCTCAGCCTGGTGGTGCCGGCGGGGGTCATGGCCGGAGTGCTGTACCTCGATGTGCCCAACGACCTGACCGCCGCGCAGATCAACAAGCGTCTGCGTCTTCCGTTGATGGAGGCGCTCACGGCGATCGGTGACGAGGTCGCGTCCTACCGCACGGTGGTGAACCACGAGCTCGCAGATCAGCCGACCGCGCCGATCTCGGTCCCCGACTTCGCGACGCCGGAGCCTGTCCGTCTGGAATCAGCCGTCGAGGCTCCCACGCAGCTGCGACACGAATCGCGTCTGAACCCGAAGTACACCTTCGACAACTTCGTGATCGGTCAGTCCAACCGCTTCGCCCATGCCGCAGCGGTAGCCGTGGCCGAGGCACCCGCGAAGGCCTACAACCCGCTGTTCATCTACGGCGATTCGGGTCTGGGCAAGACTCACCTGCTGCACGCCATCGGCGACTACGCGCAGTCCCTGTATTCGGGGGTGAAGGTGCGCTACGTCTCCAGCGAGGAGTTCACGAACGACTTCATCAACTCGATCGCGAACAACCGCGGAGCCGCTTTCCAGAGCAGGTACCGCGAGGTCGACATCCTGATGATCGATGACATCCAGTTCCTGCAGGGCCGCGCCGAGACGCAGGAGGCGTTCTTCCACACGTTCAACCAGCTCCACGATCACAACAAGCAGGTCGTGATCACCAGTGATGTCGCGCCGAAGCTGCTCACCGGATTCGAGGATCGGATGCGCAGCCGCTTCGAGTGGGGTCTGATCACCGACGTGCAGGCTCCCGACCTCGAGACCCGCATCGCGATCCTGCGCAAGAAGGCGCAGAGCGATTCCCTGCACATCCCCGATGAGGTGCTGGAGTACATCGCGACGGTCGTCTCCTCCAACATCCGCGAACTCGAGGGCGCTCTCATCCGGGTGTCCGCCTTCGCGAGCCTGAACCGTTCGGCGCTGGACACCTCGCTCGCACAGTCCGTGCTGCGCGACATCATCGACACCGCCGATGACAACGTCATCTCGCCGACGGACATCATCACCGCGACCGCTGCGTACTTCAAGCTCACGGTCGACGATCTGTACGGCTCCAGCCGCTCGCAGCAGATCGCGGGCGCACGACAGATCGCGATGTACCTGTGCCGGGAGCGCACGAGCCTGTCGCTGCCGAAGATCGGCCAGTTGTTCGGCAACCGCGATCACACGACCGTGATGTACGCGTGCAAGAAGATCAGCGAGCTCATGAAGGAGCGCCGCTCGATCTACAACCAGGTCACCGAGATCACCACGCAGATCAGCCGGCGCTGACGCCCCCGACACGCCTGCGCTCCCGCGGAATCGGTGCGGTTGTCCGCAGGGGTTGTGGATAACTTGTGGAAACCCGGACGATCGGATGCCGTCCGGCAGCCTCCCCTGTGGATAACGGTCACTCGCAGTTCTGACTCGGATGCACCCGAAACCCGCGGATTCCTCAGGGCGTCCACATGTGACACGGATGTAGTTTCCTACTCTTCGTTGATATCCACGGAGTTATCCACAGAATCCACAGTTGTTAACACCGTTAAGAGATCTCTCTCAGTAATGGGCGATCCGATGACCAGACGGATGTGGACGGAACCCGGATCCTCGCCGGATCCGGGTAGCGGGGGCTTCGCCCGGTACGACTAGCATGGGATGGCCTGCAGCAGGTCCGCTGCGTGAATGACAACGAGGGAGCGCCCGTGAGGTTCCAGGTCAACCGCGATGTGTTCAGCGAGGCTGTGTCCTTCGTCGTGAAGCTGCTGCCACAGCGCAATCCTCAGCCGATCCTCGCCGGTGTGCTCATCGAGGCATCCGACGGCGGTCTCACCCTCTCGGCCTTCGACTACGAGGCATCCGCCCGCACGACGATCGAGGCGACCGTCGATGAGCCGGGCACGATCCTCGTGCATGGCCGACTGCTCTCCGACATCGCGAGCCGGCTTCCGAACGCACCCATCGAGGTCGTCGTCGAGGAGGATGGCGGCATCGCCGTCACCTGCGGGTCCGCACGGTTCACGCTGGCCGCCATGCCGGTGGAGGAATACCCTTCGATTCCCGAGGTGACCGGCTCGACGGGCGTCGTTCCCGCCGAGGACTTCGGCACCGCGATCGCGCAGGTGGCCTTCGCGGCATCCCGCGATGATGTGACCCCCGTCCTCACGGGTGTGCAGCTCGAGGTGTCGGGCACGAACCTGAGCCTGGTCGCGACCGACCGTTACCGCGTCTCGCTGCGCGACGTTCCCTGGGATGGCGAGGGCACCGACCAGACCGCGCTGGTCCCGGCTCGCACTCTGACCGAGGTCGGCAAGACCTTCGCGCACGCCGGCAACATCGAGATCGCGTTCTCGGGAGCGGGTGACCGCGAGATCATCGCGTTCACCGCTGGCAACAAGACCGTGACCTCTCTCCTGATCAAGGGCAATTTCCCGCCCGTGCGCCGACTGTTCCCCGAGCAGACGGACCACTACGCGGTCGTGAACACCGGTGACCTGATCGAGGCCGTCCGTCGTGTGGCTCTGGTGCTGGATCGCTCCGCGCCGCTGCGCTTCACGTTCGGCGCCGACGGCGTGACGATGGATGCCTCGGGCAGCGAGCAGGCCCGCGCATCCGAGTCGGTCGACGCGCACCTGAACGGCGGCGACGAGGTGACCCTCGGCCTGAACCCGCAGTACCTGCTCGAGGCACTCGGCGCGGTCAAGAGCGAGTTCACCCGCGTGACGTTCACCTCGAGCGACAACGCCAACAAGCTCAGCCCGGTTCTCGTGACCAGCCAGACCTCTGTCGACCAGGCTGGTCTCGACTCGTTCAAGTACCTGCTGCAGCCGAACCTGCTGCTGCGCTGACGCCCTCTCTCCCCCCTCTTCCGATCAGGTGCTGAGGGTTGGGGATCTTCCCGGAGCGAGCATCGGGGAGGGACCCGCGCCCTTCGTCTCGCTACGCTCGCTCAGGAACCGGAGGGGTACCCGCTCTGCGAGCGCAGGGAAGGTCCCCAACCCGAACCCCACAGTGAACAAGCCGACGTCTGACCCCGAAGGTAGGCTGAAGCCGTGATCGTGGAGCACCTGAACCTGGTTGACTTCCGCAATTACGCGACCGCGGATCTGACCCTGCATCGGGGTCCGAACGTGCTGGTCGGCAGCAACGGTCAGGGCAAGACGAATCTCGCCGAGGCTGTCGTCTTCCTCGCGACGCTCGGTTCGCACCGGGTCTCGTCCGATGCACCGATGGTGCGCGACGGCCAGGAGTTCGCCGTCATCCGGGCCCGTCTGCAGCACGGCAGCCGGGCGGTCCTCGTCGAGGTGCAGGTGAATCGGCAGGGTGCGAACCGTGCGCGGATCAACGGCTCCCCGTCCAAGACAAATGAGCTCCCCCGCTACGCGCATGTCGTGCTGTTCGCTCCTGAGGATCTGCAGATCGTCCGCGGTGACCCGTCCTCGCGCAGAAGATTCGCGGATCAGCTGCTGATTCAGCGGATTCCGCGGATGGCGGGTGTGATCGCAGACTACGAGCGTGTGCTGCGCCAGCGCACGGCGCTGCTGAAATCCGCGCGGGCTCGCGGCGTTCGCGGTGAGGGCCTGTCGACTCTGGACGTCTGGGATGACAAGCTCGTCTCGCTGGGGTCGGAGATCATCCACGCCCGGATCCGGTTGGCGACCGACCTGCAGGGTCCGCTGTCGGAGGCGTATACGGCGATCGCCGGTGCAGATCATCGTCCGCAGCTCGAGTGGGCGCTGTCGGTTCGGGGTGGGGATCCCGAGGAATCGCAGGAGCCGGATGCCGAGACCGACGTCCGCGGTGAGATCGAGGATCTCTTCCGCGCGGCGCTGCAGGACAAGCGCGCCAAGGAGATCGAGCGCGGGTTGACGCTCGTCGGACCGCACCGCGACGATCTCGTGCTGCGGGTGCGCGACCTGCCGGTGAAGGGCTACGCCTCACACGGCGAATCGTGGTCCGTGGCGCTCGCCCTGCGCCTGGCATCCGCTGCCCTGCTGCGAGACGAGTCCCCGGCCGGTGACCCGGTGCTGATCCTCGATGACGTGTTCGCCGAACTGGATGCCGAGCGTCGGCAGCGCCTGGCGGCGCTGACCGCAGGCTACGAGCAGGTGATCGTCACGGCCGCGGTCGAAGCCGACATCCCGGAGCAGCTGCACCGTCACGTGGTGCGGATCAGCGCCGGCACGATCAGCGATGAGCGCCCTTCGACCGGTTCAGGGACCCAGGATGCCGATGACTGACCCGCAGCAGCCCGCGGCCCGCCCCGCGGCGACCGGCCCGCAGCCGCCGGAGACCGTCGCGACGTACCTGCGTCTGCGCGGGCTGAAGCCGAGCTCGAAGAACTGGAAGCGTCGCAAGCGCATCCAGGTCGACGATGACAACGCGCCGTTCTCGAAGGGTCGCGACCCCGGCATGCTCGGCGATGTGCTCGCCAAGCTCACCAAGGACTCCGGGTGGGAGAAGACCCTCGCCGCCGAGGACCTGGTGCGCCAGTGGGCCGAGCTGGCCGGATCCGACACCGCGAAGCACTCCGAACCCGTCTCGCTGGAGCGCGGTGTGCTCACGGTGAAGTGCGACTCCACGGCGTGGGCGAAGAATCTGCAGTTCATGCGCGCGGTGATCATGACCGAGATCGGCAACCGTTATCCGGATGCCGGCGTCGTCAACATCCGCTTTATCGGTCCCGATGTGCCGTCCTGGAAATGGGGTCCGCGGGTCGTGCCGGGAAGAGGCCCACGGGATACCTACGGGTAGGACATCACGAACCACCCCTCAGACGCTCAGAATCGCGTACACGGCGTTTGAGGCGCATGTACCCCTCGGAAACCCGCTAGAATGAGAGGGTACTTTCGATGTGGAGAATCATTTCTGATGACACCTGAAACCCCTGCTGACGACAACGACGCGACGACGAGCTCAGCGACCCGAGGGGGTGCAGGAACCGAGTCCTCCTCCTCTGAATCCCGGAAGGTCCCCGGCGACTACGGTGCCGACGACATCCAGATCCTCGAGGGTCTCGAGGCCGTCCGCAAGCGCCCGGGCATGTACATCGGCTCCACGGGTCCGCGCGGTCTGCACCACCTGGTGTACGAGATCGTCGACAACTCGGTCGACGAGGCCCTCGCCGGCTACGCCGACAACATCGAGGTGACGATCCTCGAAGACGGCGGAGTCCGCGTGGACGACAACGGCCGCGGCATCCCGGTCGATCCGCACTCCTCCGACCCGACCAAGTCCACCGTCGAGGTGGTGCTGACGATCCTGCACGCCGGCGGCAAGTTCGGCGGCGGCGGCTACGCGGTCTCCGGTGGCCTGCACGGCGTGGGCTCGTCGGTCGTGAACGCGCTCTCCACGCGGTTCGACGTCGAGATCAAGCGTCAGGGCCACATCTGGCGGCACAGCTTCGCGAACGGCGGAGTCCCGCAGCAGGGACTCGTGCAGGTCGGCGAGACCGAGGGCACCGGGACACTCATCACGTTCTGGCCGGACCCGGAGATCTTCACTGAGGGCGTCGAGTTCGACTACGAGACGCTGCGCACCCGCTTCCAGCAGATGGCGTTCCTGAACAAGGGACTGCGCATCGCGCTGCGAGACGAGCGTCCGGCATCCGCTTACGAGATCGACAACGTCGACGGCACGAGCACCGCGAAGCAGCCCTCCGACGTGTTCCTCTACGAGCGCGGTCTGGTCGACTACGTCGAGTACCTCAACAAGGTCCGCAAGGCCGAGGTCGTCAACGAGGAGATCATCGACTTCGACAGCGAGGACAAGGAGCGCAAGATCTCGCTCGAGGTCGCGATGCAGTGGACCACCTCGTACACCGAGAACGTGTTCACCTACGCCAACACGATCAACACGCACGAGGGAGGCACGCACGAAGAGGGCTTCCGTGCGGCGCTGACCAGCCTGGTGAACCGCTACGCCCGCGCGAACAACCTGCTCAAGGAGAAGGACGAGAACCTTTCCGGCGACGACGTGCGCGAGGGCCTCACCGCCGTCATCTCGATCAAGCTCGGCGAGCCCCAGTTCGAGGGCCAGACGAAGACCAAGCTGGGCAACACCGAGGCGAAGGCGTTCGTGCAGAAGATCGTCAACGATCAGCTCGGCGACTGGTTCGACCGCAACCCGCAGCAGGCGAAGAACATCATCCGCAAGTCGATCGATGCCGCCACCGCCCGCCTCGCCGCCCGCAAGGCGCGCGAGACCGCTCGGCGCAAGAGCGTGTTCGAGTCTGCGGCGATGCCGGACAAGCTGAAGGACTGCACGAGCAAGGACCCGTCGATCAGCGAGATCTTCCTCGTGGAGGGTGATTCGGCCGGCGGTTCGGCGGTGCAGGGTCGCGACCCGCACACCCAGGCGATCCTGGCGCTGCGCGGCAAGATCCTCAACGTCGAGCGCGCTCGTCTGGACAAGGCGCTCGGCAACCGTGAGGTGCAGGCGATGATCCAGGCCTTCGGCACGGGCATCGGCGAGGACTTCGACATCGAGAAGGCCCGGTACCACAAGATCGTGCTGATGGCGGATGCCGATGTCGACGGCCAGCACATCACGACGCTGCTGCTGACGCTGCTGTTCCGCTACATGCGCGGCCTGATCGAGGCGGGCTTCGTGTACCTCGCGATGCCGCCGCTGTACCGGCTGAAGTGGACCAACGCCCCGCATCAGTACGTCTACACCGACCTTGAACGCGATGCGCTGATGAAGGACGGCATCGCGAACGGCAAGCGTCTGCCGAAGGATGCCGGCATCCAGCGCTACAAGGGTCTCGGCGAGATGAACCCGAAGGAGCTGTGGGAGACCACGATGGATCACACCACGCGCACCCTTCGCCAGATCACCATCGACGATGCTGCGGCCGCAGACGAGATCTTCAGCGTGCTGATGGGTGAGGACGTCGAGTCCCGACGCACCTTCATCCAGCGCAACGCCAAGGACGTCCGCTTCCTCGACATCTGACCCTTTACACACCCACCGCTGATCTCGGCGGTGACACAACTTCAGAACATGAGGGACTGAGGATGCCGCGTGAGCGAGCATCGGGAGGGCCCCGCGAAGCGGGAGGGACCCGCCTCTGCGAGCGAAGCGGCATCCTCGATCCCGGCACCGAGTACCGAAGAGAAGACACATGACTGACGAAGAACGCCCCGAGCCGACTCACGAGCACGGCCGCATCGACCAGGTCGACCTGCAGTCCGAGATGCAGCGCAGCTATCTCGACTATGCGATGGCCGTCATCGTGGGCCGTGCGCTGCCCGATGTGCGCGATGGCCTCAAGCCCGTGCACCGCCGTGTCATCTACGGCATGTACGACGGCGGGTTCCGGCCCGACAAGTCGTTCTCCAAGTGCGCCCGTATCGTCGGCGAGGTGATGGGTCAGTACCACCCGCACGGTGATACGGCGATCTACGACACCCTCGTGCGTCTGGTGCAGCCGTGGGCACTGCGCTATCCGCTCGCGCTCGGCCAGGGTAACTTCGGCTCCCCCGGCAACATGGGCGCCGCGGCCCCTCGATACACCGAGACGAAGATGGCTCCGCTCGCGCTCGAGATGGTGCGCGACATCGAAGAGGAGACCGTCGACTTCTCGCCGAACTACGACGGCCAGACGCAGGAGCCGGACGTCCTGCCGGCACGGTTCCCGAACCTGCTCGTCAACGGCTCGATCGGCATCGCGGTCGGCATGGCGACCAACATCCCGCCGCACAACCTGCGTGAGGTCTCGGCTGCCGCGCTGTGGGCGCTGGAGAACCCGGGCCTTCACCGTGAGGAGCTGCTCGAGGGTCTGATCCAGCGCATCCCCGGTCCGGACTTCCCGACCGGCGCGCAGATCCTGGGCACCAAGGGCATCCAGGAGGCGTACCGCACGGGTCGTGGTTCGATCACGATGCGCGCGGTCGTCGAGGTCGAGGAGATCCAGGGCCGCACGTGCCTGGTCATCACCGAGCTGCCGTACCAGGTGAACCCCGACAACCTCGCGGTGAAGATCGGCGACCTGGCCCGTGAGGGCCGCATCACCGGCATCGCCGACATCCGCGACGAGTCCTCCGACCGCACCGGTCAGCGTCTCGTGATCGTGCTCAAGCGCGACGCGGTCGCGAAGGTCGTGCTGAACAACCTGTACAAGCACACTCCGCTGCAGGACAACTTCGGCGCGAACATGCTCGCGATCGTCGACGGAGTGCCGCGCACCCTGGCGCTGGACGGCTTCATCACGAACTGGCTGGATCACCAGCTCGACGTCATCGTCCGCCGCACCCGGTTCCGGCTGCGCAAGGCGCAGGCCCGCATGCACATCCTGCAGGGATACCTGAAGGCACTGGATGCTCTCGACGAGGTCATCGCGCTGATCCGCCGCTCCCCCACGGTCGATGAGGCTCGCGAGGGACTGAAGGCCCTGCTCGAGATCGACGACGACCAGGCCCAGGCGATCCTCGACATGCAGCTGCGCCGCCTGGCCGCACTGGAGCGTCAGAAGATCATCGACGAGGCGACCGAGCTCGAGGTGAAGATCGCCGACTACAAGGAGATCATCGCCACCGAGTCGCGCCAGCGCGACATCGTGCGCACCGAGCTCACCGAGATCGTCGACCGCTTCGCGGACGAGCGCCGCACGCACATCCTGCACGGCTTCGACGGCGACATGTCGATGGAGGACCTCATCCCCGTCGAGGAGATGGTCGTCACCGTCACCCGCGAGGGCTACATCAAGCGCACCCGCAGCGACAACTACCGTTCGCAGCACCGCGGCGGCAAGGGCGTCAAGGGTGCGCAGCTGCGCGCCGACGACCTGGTCGAGCACTTCTTCGTGACCACCACGCACCACTGGCTCCTCGTCTTCACCGACAAGGGCCGGGTCTACCGCACCAAGACGTACGAGGTGCCCGAGGCCGGTCGGGATGCCAAGGGTCAGCACGTCGCGAACCTGCTCGCGCTGCAGCCCGAGGAGAAGATCGCCCAGGTGCTCGCGATCAGCGACTACCAGGCGAAGGACTACCTGGTGCTCGCCACCCGCGGCGGCCTGGTGAAGAAGACCCGCCTCGGCGACTACGACACCAACCGCCAGGGCGGAGTGATCGCCATCCGCATGCGCGAGGGCGACGAGCTGGTCAGCGCCAAGCTTGCCAACGCCGACGAGGACATCCTGCTCATCAGTGCCAAGGGCATGTCCGTGCGCTTCCACGCCACCGACGACGCACTGCGCCCGATGGGCCGCGCGACCGAGGGTGTGCGGGGCATGAAGTTCAAGGATGACGAGGACTGCCTTCTGTCGGCATCCATCGTCGCCGAGGACTCCTTCGTCTTCACCGTCACCGACGGCGGGTACGCGAAGCGCACCAAGGTCGAGGAGTACAAGGTGCAGAAGCGCGGCGGAACCGGCATCAAGGTGGCCAAGCTGAGCGACGAGCGTGGCGTTCTCGCGGGCGGTCTGATCGTCTCCGAGGACGACGAGGTCTTGGTGGTTCTCTCCAGCGGCAAGGTGGTACGCTCTGCCGTGGCCGAGGTGCCCGCCAAGGGTCGCGACACCATGGGAGTCGTGTTCGCCCGGATGACGGGTGACGATCGCATCCTCGCCGTGGCACGCAACAGTGAGCGCGGCATCGACGACGAAGACGAGACGGATGCCGAGGACTCAGAGTCTCAGAACTCAGAGGCGCAGACACCCGAGTCTCAGGCCACCGAAGCCCAGAATCCAGAAGCCCAGAATCCAGAAGCCCAGAATCCTGAAGAACAGGCCCCTGAAGCCGAGTCCCCCGAAGAGAGCTGATCGATGAGCACCGTCGCAGACAAGCTGGCCAAGAAGTCCACCCGCAAGAGCGGTGGCAAGCAGGTCCGGCTGCGCCTGGTCTACGTGGACTTCTGGTCCGCGGTGAAGCTGTCGTTCCTCGGAGCGGTGGCCCTCGCGATCGTCACGATGGTGTCTTTCTTCCTCATCTTCATGGTGCTGCAGGCCACCAACGTGATCAGCCAGGCGGGCGAGATCCTCGACTCCGTCAGCGACGGGGCGGTCGACCTGCAGAGCCTCATCGGGCTGCCGCAGGTGATGGCGTTCGGCGCGGTCGTCTCGATCCTGAACCTCATCGTCTTCACGGTGCTCGGCGCTGTCGTCGCCGGAATCTACAACCTGGCGGTGAAGGTGACGGGCGGGCTGCTCGTCGGTTTCATGTCGAACTGAGTTCTCTCCGGCCGGTGGGTCGGACTCCGAAATCCCTCTTTCGTTCGCAGAACGGGTGCCCCTCCCACTTCGTGGGTCCCTCCCCGATGCTCTCGAAAGAGGGATTTCTCCGTCCTCAGCTGCACGAGGGGGCTCGAGCTTCGCCGAGCTCGCAGGCTGAGTTGGGGAGAGAGGAAAGCCCTACACGACGCCGGTGGTGCCTAGGAGGGTGCCGATCAGCCAGGTGGCGAGCAGGGCCAGCGCGCCGCCTATGACCAGGCGGGCGGATGCACGGACCGGACTCGAGCCGCCGACCTTGGCGGCGATCGTGCCGGTTGCGGCGAGGGCGATGAGCACGGCGGCGAAGGTGACGGGCACGCGCCACTCGGGAGGTGGGAGCAGGATGGCGAGCAGGGGCAGCAGCGCACCGATCGTGAACGCGATCGCCGACGAGACCGCGGCGTGCCAGGGGTTCACCAGGTCGTTCTGATCGATGCGGAGTTCCACCTCCAGGTGAGCGGCGAGGGCGTCGTGCTCGGTCAGCTCGACCGCCACCCGGTGGGCGGTCTGCTCGCTGAGACCGCGGTCGCGGTACAACTGGGTGAGTTCGGCGAGCTCCTCCTCGGGCATGGTGCGCAGCTCTTCGCGCTCCTCGTGGATGAGGGCCTGCTCCGAGTCGCGTTGGCTGCTCACAGACACGTACTCGCCCAGCGCCATCGAGATCGCCCCGCCGACCAGGCCGGCAAGGCCCGCGATCAGCAGCGCCGCATTGTCGGTCGTGGCGCCAGCGACGCCCACCACCAGCGATGCCACCGAGACGATGCCGTCATTGGCTCCGAGCACGCCGGCGCGCAGCCAGTTGAGCTTCTGACTCACGCCACCGCCATGAGGTTCGGCGGCGTGAGTGGCGTCGGAATCCGTCATGGTGCCCAGTGAACCACCTCGCGCACCTCGAGCGGGCGACCGAGAGTAGGGAAAACCCGAACCAGGGTGTCCGGGTGCCTCCGTGTCGCGATCTCGCGGGGCACCGTAGCTTTGTTGACATGACCACGAATCCGACACCTTCCCAGCCGCCGGCACCGCCCGCGGCACCGCAGGTGGCCGCTCCCGCAGCCGGACCGGCCGCCCCCATCTCTTCCCAGCCGGCCACTGCCGGCGACACGGCGAAGCGTCCGCATCGTCTCTTCCTCACCATCCTCGAACTCGCCGCTCTCGGAGTGGTCGGCTCCGGCATTCTCGCCGCACTGAGCGCGATGCTCGGCGTCGGACTCGGGATGCTGTTCGTCTTCGGCATCGGCATCTTCATCCTGCTCGGACTGGTGTACGCACTGTTCGGCGTCGCCTGGTTCGAGGTGCGTCGCGTCAGCGGCCTGTACGGCGAGGAGCTCCCTGACCTGCAGTGGACCACACGCACCCACCCCGGCTTCGGCGGCTGGCTCCGCAATGTCGGCAAGCAGTCGATCAACGGTCCGATGTGGCGGGTGATCGTCAACTTCGTGCTCGCATGCATCGCCGGCGCACTCCTGATCCGTCTGTTCTGGGGCGCGATCTGGTCGGCGTTCTTCGCGTTCACCCCGCTGCACACCCAGGGCGTCGCCGCAGGTCCCCTCGGCAGCGACGTCGCCGTCGAATGGGCGCCGGTCGTCGGCATCCTCGGCGTGCTCGCCTGCACTGCCGGCATCATCGGACTCGCGATGCTGCACCGCCTGCTCAGCCGCACCCTCGTGGTGCCGAACCGCGAGGCCGAACTGGCCGCCAGGGTTCAGACCACCACCGCCCAGCGCGCCGGCGCCGTGCGCGCCGCCGAACTGGAGCGCACGCGCATCGAGCGCGACCTGCACGACGGCGTCCAGCCGCGGCTCGTCTCCGTCGGCATGACCCTCGGGCTCGCGCAGCAGAAGATCGACTCCGACCCGGTCGCCGCCAAGGCCCTTATCGACGAGGCGCACACCTCCACCAAGGCCGCCATCACCGAGCTGCGTCAGCTGGCTCGCGGCATCCACACATCAGTGCTGGACGACCGTGGACTGGATGCCGCGCTGTCGGCCCTCGCCGGACGCTCGCACATCCCCGTGCAGCTGGACGTGCGCATCGAGCCGGGCTTGACCGGGACCGGCGCCGGATGCCGGGATGCCGAGGCCGCCGTCTACTTCGCGATCGCCGAGTCGCTGACCAACGCGGCCAAGCACTCCCGCGCCAGCGAGTGCCGGGTGGTCGTGCGCAGTCGCGACGGAGGCCTGTGGGCACGCGTCGAGGACAACGGCATGGGCGGCGCTCAGGTGCAGCCCGGTGGCGGACTCGACGGCATCACCAATCGAGTGCTCGCCGCGGGCGGCACGTTCCGTCTCGACAGCCCCGTCGGCGGTCCGACCAGCCTGGAGGTGACGGTCCCATGCGCATCCTGATCTGCGAGGACTCGGTTCTCCTCCGCGAGGGACTGGTCCGCCTGCTCGAGGACGCCGGCCACGAGGTGGTCGCCGCCCTCCCCGACACTCACGGACTGATGGACGCCGTCACCGAGAAGGACCCCGAGCTCTGCATCCTCGACGTGCGGCTGCCTCCGACCTTCACGGACGAGGGGATCCGTGCCGCGCTGGAGATCCGCGCCGCCCATCCGTCCGTGCCGCTGCTGGTGCTGTCCCAGTACGTCGAGGAGCGCTACGCCAGCGAACTGATCACGGCCCAGACTCATCCGGCGAAGGGCGGATCGGCACAGGGAGGCGCCATCGGCTACCTGCTCAAGGACCGGGTCGCCGATGTGGCCGAGTTCCTGGAGTCGGTGCAGCGCATCGCGGCGGGCAGCACGGTGCTCGACCCCGAGGTCGTCGCGCAGCTGCTCACCCGACGCAACCGTGACGAGCGGATGATGCGTCTCACCGAGCGGGAGCGCACGGTGCTCGCGCTGATCGCGGAGGGCAAGTCCAACGCATCGATCGCCGGCCTGCTGTTCCTCAGCGAGGCCAGCGTCGAGAAGCACATCACCTCGATCTTCCAGAAGCTGGGACTGGATCCCGAAGACGGCAACCGACGAGTGCTGGCTGCACTCGCCCATATCGAGAACAACGGCTCCGTCGACGCGGGCCGCGACAACCAGGGAGGCGTGCGATGAACGGCACGACGAAGAAGAGCATCGGCGCACTGACGGTAGTGCTGGCGGTGTTCGGCGGCGTGGTGCTGCTGGGCACCGGAGCGACTGCCGCCGTGGCCGGGGTGAGCGGGATGGGCGCGCAGTCCGGATCGCTGCAGGCTGACACCCAGGGTGTGACCTCGCTCGATCTGAACGTGGATGCGGCCGAGGTGACGGTGGAGTTCCGCACCGGCGCCGAGGAGGCGCAGCTGCAGATCGACGGCGGGTCATCGAACGGCTGGTCGCTCAGCCGTGATGGTGACGAGCTCAAGGTCCGAGGACCGCAGAACGGCTTCGACTGGTTCCGTCCGGACTGGATGCGGGGTGACCAGCGGGCGACGCTGGTCCTGCCCGACCGGTTGAGCGGAATCGACGCTGACTTCACGCTGCAGGCGGGCTCGCTGTCGGTCGACGGAGACTTCGGGGAGCTGGATGTGAACCTGAATGCCGGTTCGCTGAACCTGAACGGAACTGCTCGTGACCTGGACGCCGAACTGAATGCCGGCCGAGCCGACATCGACCTCGGCGACGTGCGGACGGCTGAGTTCACGGTCAACGCAGGACGCATCGTCGCCACGCTCGACACCGTGCCGTCCGAGGTCGCGATCGAGGTCTCAGCGGGTGCTCTGGACCTCACCCTGCCCGACGAGCAGTATGACCTGCGGCAGGAGGTCAGTGCCGGTTCCCTGGACAGCCACCTGCAGCAGAGTCCGAACAGCGCGAACCGGATCACCGCGTCCGTATCCGCGGGATCCGTCCGGCTGCACCCCGCCGCCGACTGACCGTCGACACCGGATCGAGCCCGGCCGGCGAGAGGCCGGGCTCGATTCGCTTTGACCCGTCGGATCCGGTAAAGTCTTGGAGGTTGACGGGGCTATAGCTCAGGTGGTTAGAGCGCTTCACTGATAATGAAGAGGTCCCAGGTTCAAGTCCTGGTAGCCCCACAGTTTTCTCCCAAATGAATACCCGTCCGGGGCCTTAGCTCAGTTGGTAGAGCGCCTGCTTTGCAAGCAGGATGTCAGGAGTTCGAATCTCCTAGGCTCCACACTGTGTTGAGACAGTGAAGAAGACCCCGCCTCGGCGGGGTCTTCTTGTTTTCTGAGGACCTGTGGTGCTCGCGCCGTCGGAAGAGTAGCGTTTGCCCCGGCCAGCCGGAACCCCGACGACCACGAGAGTGAAGTCACAGGGCCCGACCGCTTCTTCGGATCGGCTGGCGCCGGAAAGGAACATCGCAGATGAGTTCCAACGGAAAGACGCGCACGGCCGTCGCAGGCTGGCGGGTCATATGCGATCAGATCTTCAAATGGGTCGCGCTGCTCGGCCTCATCCTCAGCCTGCTGCAGGTGGCACTCGCCGCCCTCGGCTTCTGGGGTGCGGAGGAGAAGCCCGGCGATCAGGCGTGGGGCATGGCGGCGTTCGAACCGCATGGCATCAACGGCATGGTCCTCTACGGGATCGCTGCTGTGCTGCTGATCCTCGGCCTGCTGTCCAGAGCCAACTGGCGCGTGTGGGTCATTCCACTTGTGCTGTTCCTGCTGCTGTACTTCGTGCAGGGATTGCTCGTGGGGCTGGGCTTCGGAGTGAGCAGGTGGTTCGGGTTCCTGCACGCTGTTGACGGTGTGCTGATCATCGTCGGATTCGGCTGGCTCTTCGGCGACCGGATGCGGCATCCGCTGCGCAGCGCCTGAGGGCGTTACGCAGCGCTGATCGACGCGAGCGCGCGCTCGATCCGTCCGGCGAGCCCGGACACGCTGCCCTCGGGCAGGCCGGCGACCGGCCACCATGCGACACTCTCACTCTCTTCGCTGGCCAGGGGCGTCGCATCCGGGTCGGCGATGAACGCGAAGCCGACGTCCCAGTGCACCTGGCAGCTGCCGAAGCCGGATGACAGTGCATGGCGGTCGAGATCGACCGGGGCGCCGAGCACCGGGGTGAGCCGGTCCAGACCGCTCTCCTCGAGCGCTTCGCGCAGCGCGGCATCCGCCAGAGACGCATCCGACTGCTCGATGTGACCGCCGAGCTGCACCCAAAAGCGGCCCTTGCCGTGGAAGCAGAGCAGCACCTGCTCGAGAGCCGCGTCGAAGACGAACGCGCTCGCGGTCAGATGCTGCCCGGACGAGGTCTCCCGATGCGTGTGCGCGGGCTCGTCGGCGAACTCCACGTACTCGCACTGAAGGCGGCGGTCCGCTTCGCGGATCGGCGTCCACGAGCGCAGGGTGGCGGCGGAATCCTCGGCGGCGGTCACCCCTTCAGCGTAAGCCGCGGCGCCGATCGTGATCAGAACCGCCGGCCGCCGCTGCGCGGGTGCTTCGCAGGGCTCGGATGGCCGCTTCCGCGCGCGGGATGGGATGCGCCCCGCGAACCCCTGCCGCCGTCGCGCACTCCACTTCGTGGAAGAAGCTTTCCGAAACTCGCGCGCGGTGCAACCCTGGTGACATGGATCTTCCTCGCGCTGACATCGACCCCGACGGCCTGCTGGAGTACTCGGTGGTCTTCACCGATCGCTCCCTCAACCACATGTCGGCGCGCTTCGTCGACGTGATGCAGCAGACCCTCGGCATCCTCTGCGACACCTACGGCGCCGACAGCGCGGTGGTGATCAACGGCGGTGGCACCTACGCCATGGAGTCCGTCGCGCGTCACCTTGCCACAGGCAAGAAGGCGCTCGTCGTGCGCAACGGCCTGTTCTCGTACCGCTGGTCTCAGATCCTCGAGACCGGCTCCATCGCGTCCGCCGTCACGGTCTGCACCGCCCGCCCCGACAGCGATGACTCTCAGGCGGTCTGGAGCCCCGCGCCGATCGACGAGGTCGTCGAGAGCATCCGCACCGAACGGCCCGAGGTGGTCTTCGCCCCGCACGTCGAGACGGCCGCCGGCATCCTTCTGTCCGACGACTACGTGCGTGCACTCGCCGACGCCGTGCACGAGGTCGGCGGCGTCCTCGTTCTGGACTGCATCGCCTCCGGTGCGATGTGGGTCGACATGCGCGACCTCGGCGTCGACGTGCTCATCAGCGCCCCACAGAAGGGCTGGAGCGGCACGCCCGGCGTGGGGTACGTCATGCTCAGCGAGAAGGGTCGGGATGCCGTGGCATCCGGAACTCCGACCAGCTTCGCGCTGGACCTGAACCGCTGGCTGGCGATCTCGGACGGTTATCGCGACGGATCCGCCGCGTATCACGCCACCATGCCCACCGACTCGATCGCGCACAACCTCACGCAGATGATCGAGACCCGCGACCGCGGGCTCGACGCACTGCGCGCGGCGCAGGTCGAGCTCGGCTCCCGAGTGCGCGAGCTGCTGGCCGCGCGCGGTCTGCCCTCGGTCGCCGCCGCCGGATTCGCCGCACCGAGCGTGGTCGTGGTGCACACGACGGAGCCCGCACTGCGCACCGGTGCCCGCTTCCGCGAGCAGGGCCTGCAGATCGCCGCGGGCGTGCCGCTGCACTGCGGAGAGGCCGAGTCGTTCAGCACCTTCCGGGTCGGGCTGTTCGGGCTCGACAAGCTCGACGACGTCGACGGCACGGTCGCCAGGCTCGAGTCCGCCCTGCGCGGAATGGGCCTCTGACCTCGGCATCCGATGGTGCTGGCGGCGGCCCGAGCGGAACCCCTCACAACGGCATAGAGTGAGGACCACCAGGGGACGGAGTCGCCATGTCTGAGAAGCTCATCGTCGCGGTCAGCGCCGCATCCGACAGCCGGCGGGCGGTCGACTGGGCCGTCGCACGCGCGAGCGCGCGCCATCAGAGCATCGAACTGCTGAGCGTCGTCGGCGGTGCGGTCGGCATGATCGGCGAGGCCGCCCTGATCCAGGCCGCGACCTCCGCGACAGAGCAGCTGCTCGCCGCCGAGGCGGATCGGATCGCCGCGGCGGGGGTGACCGTCACCACCCGGGTCGAGGTCGGCGATCCTGTCGCGCAGCTCGCCGTCGCGTCGGAGGATGCCGCTCTGCTGGTCATCGGCAGCGACTACCGCGGCCCAGGGAAGGGACCTGCGCGCGGCGCCCACGGCATCCGCATCACCGCCGCATCGAAGTGCCCGGTCGTGGTCGTGCCCGACTTCGACCTGGACGACGAGCGCAGCGGTGTCGTGGTCGGCGTCGACGGTTCGCCCGTCTCGGAGGACGCGATCGCCTTCGCCGCAGCCGAGGCAGATCGTCTGGGGGAGCCCCTCACCGCGGTCATCGTCTGGACCCCGATCTCCGCACCGCGCAACGCCCTGATGGTCAGCCCACACGGCTACCGGGATGGGATGGAGCAGAACGCCCGCGAAGCGCTCGCTCTGTCGCTGGGCGGGTTGCGCAGCCGCTACCCCGACCTGGAGATCGAGGAAGCGGTGGCCGAGGGCTTCCCGTCGCTGATCATCAACGAGCTCGCCGAGGGCGCGCGTCTGACCGTGGTCGGCAGCCGTGGGCACGGCGTCGTGCGCCGCTTCCTGCTCGGATCCATCAGCCATGAGGTGCTGCAGCGGCTGGCATCGGTCACCGCCGTCGTGCGCTGAGAACCAGAGTGCGCTGACGCGGTCGGCGGACGCACTCGATCTCGCGTGATGGCTCAGGACAGCGTGATCGCTCAGGAGGCGGCGCGGCGAATCAGCTCGCCCAGGAAGTCCAGCTCCTTCGCACCGAGCTTCGTGACGGCGAACGAGGTCGGCCACACGTTGCCGTCGTCCAACGCCGCGGTCGGATCGAAGCCGAATGTGGCGTAGCGAACCTTGAACTTCGACGCCGCCTGGAAGAAGCACAGAACCTTGCCGTCCTTGCCCCATGCAGGCATGCCGTAATACGTGCGCGGGACCAGGTGCGGCGCGGTCTCCGTGACGAGCTTGTGCAGCGCCTCGCCGAGCTCGCGGTCGTCGTCCGAGAGTTCGGCCAGCTTGCCGAGCAGTTCCTCCTCGCCCTCGCGACGGATCTGCTCGGGGTCCTTCTTCGAGCGGGAGCGCGCTGTGCGCCGCTCGGCCGCCGTCTCCTTCATCGCGGCGAGTTCCACATCGGTGAAGTTCGCTGTCTTGCTCTTCTCAGCCATTTCGGTCTCCTTCGTGTCTGCGATCCACGCTACGAGGGTGTCGCACGGATGTGCTTCTCGATTCCTGATCGATGCCCGCGATGTCCGCCGCGCGGGGTGGGCGTTACTGTGAAGTCATGGATCTGCGCGTCGCCGCCTACGCGGTCGTCACCGATGACGAGGGCCGCGTCCTTCTCGCACGCTGGACCGAGGGGCGACGCGTCGCCTGGACCATGCCAGGCGGAGGACTGGAGGACGGCGAGGATCCCGAGGTCGCGGTGCGGCGCGAGCTGCGCGAGGAGACCGGATTCCATGTCCAGCCCACCGAACTGCTCGGCATCCACTCCCGTGTCATCCCGGGCTCGCAGCGCGTGCACAAGGCCAGCTCACCACTGCACACCCTGCGCATCGTCTACCGGGCCGACATCACCGGCGGCCGGCTGCGGTTCGAGACCAACGGCTCCACGGACATGGCCGGATGGTTCACGCTGCCCGAGGTGGCCGAACTGCGGCGCGTGAAGCTCGTCGACATCGCATTGAGGATGGCAGGAATCCTCTGAGTGACAGATCTCCCCATCGTATGTAGACTAACTAGTAACTCTACAAACGATGGAAGGAACAATCATGTCCACCAAGGTCGAGATCATCATCGACAACCTCGAGTCGGCCGACGTCCTCGAGGCCGCTCTGCCCGACATCCTCACCAAGGCGCGGGCCGTGCCCGGACTGCGCGGTCTGGAGTCCAGCCGCGTCTGGCCCAAGGAGGACGGCACTCCCACGCCGGCGCATCGCACCATCACCCTGACCTTCGACGGCTACGACGAGGCCTCCGCGGGCACCGCGACACCGGAGGGCGGCGCGTTCTTCGGCGCGGTGATCCAGGCCACCGGAGGAAAGATCACCGGCCTGTTCCTCGACGTCGAGACCGTCTGAGGGCAGCACTCGCGGCGTCAGTCGCGGGCCGTCTCCGGAACGGAGATGTCGGCGACCGTGGCACCGTAGGAGCGGATCAGATCGTCCGCGTCGATGAACAGCGAGAAGCCGTGGGCTCCCGAGCCCATCGCGATGCGCCGACCCACGATCGTCTCGTCGGCGTACACCGGCCAGTCCGTCGTGCTGCCGATGGGGACGATCGTGCCGCGCTCGTAGCCGGTCGCCTCAAGCGCGATCGCGGGATCGGGCAGGCGCAGCCTGTTCACGCCCACGATGGCGCGAAGCTTCGGCCACGAGATCGAGCGGCCGCCAGGGATCAGTGCGAACAGGAAGGTGTCGTCGGATCGTTTGACGACCAGCGTCTTGACGATGTCGGAGACCTGCAGGCCCAGCAGGGCCGCGGCCTCCTCCAGGCTGCCCGCGGGCGGCCGCTCGATGATCTCGATCTCGAGACCTCGAGCGGCCGCCGCGGCGCGCACCCGTTGGTTCTGCTCGCTCAAGCGATCACGCGTTGGGCGTCGAAAGCGGGTCGTCTGCGACCCAGAGCTCGTCGTCCGCGCGCAGCGCCTGCCAGGCGGCGACCACCACGCCGATCGCTGCAGCGGCGCCGAGCACGATCGCCACGACCGAGCCGAGGCCCATGCTCTTCCTCTTGGGCGCCGGTGCGACCGTGTGCATCAGCCCCTGGCGCTTGTTGTTGGCGACATCCCATGCCGACAGCGCGCTGCCGACGACGCCGCCCACGATCGGGACGACCTTATCGTCGACGACGTGGCGGCCGATCTTGACCCCGCGGTCCACGGTGGGCGCCACACGGCGGTTATAGGTGTCCTGCACGACAGGCAGAACCTGCTCGCGGTTGAAGTTGCCGAGCTGTCGGCCCGCCTCGCGGGCGACATCCGCGGCATGGCCGACGAGCACCTGCTGCGCCTCCCACAGCTGTCCCGCATCGTCCTGAAGCTTGCGCAGTTCTTTCTTGCGCTTGCGGTTGAGGTTCACGTTGCTCTCCCGTCCGTCGGAGTTCGTAGGTGACTCATCTTGCCAGACGAGACTGTATGCGGGCAGGGATCTGGTGCAGGTCCTGAAGATGTGCGACTATTCGCTCTCGCACAGCCCGCCTCTGCGAGAATAGAGGCATGCCTCACGCTTCTCATGTCGCAACACTGCACACCAACCACGGTGACATCGTCATCGACCTGTTCGGCGACCACGCCCCGAACACCGTGGCCAACTTCGTCGGCCTGTCCGACGGCTCCAAGGACTGGACGCACCCGGCCACCGGCAAGCCCGGTGAGGGCGCACTGTACAAGGATGTCATCTTCCACCGCATCATCCCGAACTTCATGATCCAGGGCGGCGACCCGCTCGGTCAGGGCGTCGGCGGCCCCGGCTACAGCTTCAACGACGAGATCAACATGGAACTCGACTTCACCGAGCCCTACATCCTCGCCATGGCCAACGCGGGCCTGCGCCGCAACGCCATCACCGGCCAGGCCGAGGGCACCAACGGCTCGCAGTTCTTCATCACCACCGACCCGACGCCGTGGCTGCAGGGCAAGCACACGATCTTCGGCAAGGTCGCGGACGATGCGTCCAAGAAGGTCGTCGACGAGATCGCCGCCGTGCGCACCGGTGCCGGCGACAAGCCTGTGGAGGACGTCGTCCTGCACTCGGTCGACATCGTCGCCGCCTGACGCAACCCACCCGTACGGGCTCCTCGGAGCCGACGAGAGAGCCGAGCCGATCCGGATGACGACACCAGAGTTCACGAGCAATCGAGACAACTTCTGTTATCGGCATCCGGATCGGCAGAGCTTCGTGCTCTGCCAGCGCTGCATGCGCACGATCTGCCCCGAATGCCAGACTCAGGGCCCGGTCGGCGTGATCTGCCCCGAGTGCATGAAGGAGCAGCGCAAGAACCAGTCGCCCGCCCAACGCAAGGCCCAGCGCCGCTGGGGCGGCCGCACCACCGGCGCCGTCACCATGGCCGGCCGCACCGGCCGCCCGGTCGTGACGTACGCGCTGCTGGCCGTCACTTCCGCTATCAGCCTGCTGCAGATGGTTCCCGGCATCGGGCGCGGGATCGAGAACGCGCTGCTCTTCGCGCCGCTCTACGTCTACCTCGATCTGCCTGGCGTCCCCTTCGAGCCGTGGCGGCTCCTCACGACAGCCCTGGTGCATGGCGGTTTCCTCCACTTGGGCCTGAACATGCTCGCGCTGTGGATGCTCGGACAGAGCCTCGAGCCCATGCTCGGACGCGTGAGATACCTCGCGCTCTATCTGATCAGCGCTCTCGGCGGCTCCGTCGCCGTCGCGCTCCTCGCGGATCCACGTACTGCCACGGTGGGCGCTTCTGGTGCGATCTTCGGCCTGATGGCCGCACTGCTGATCATCGGTCGCCATGTCGGCGCGAACGTCACCGGGATCCTCGTGGTGCTCGGCATCAACTTCGTGCTCGGCTTCACGCTGGGGGGTATCGCCTGGCAAGCGCACCTGGGTGGTGCGATCGTGGGGGCGCTGGTGGCGTACATCTACACCCGCACGCGCAAGCGAACCCAGCGAACTTGGCAGATCGCGCTGCTGTCCGCGGTGGCGGTGCTGCTGATGATCCTCGTGCTCGTCATCCCCCCGATGATCTATCTGTCCTGATCAGACGTTGTTAACAGGGTTATCCCGCCCTGTGAATAACAACCGTGTAATTCTCCCCATCTGGGGATAGTCTTGTGGATAACTTCGGGGATGAGGTCATGCGTCCGCGGGCTACGGGATGCTCCCGCCGCTCGCAGAGCGGGTGCCCCTCCCGCTTCGCGGGTCCCTCCCCGATGCTCGCTTCGGGAGCATCCCTCCGCCCGCTCTCTGCCCGTCATCTGTAGAGAGAGAGAAAAAAGAAGGACCCCTCGCATCAGCGAGAGGTCCTTCGAATCGCAGCGCCCGGTCAGCGCCAGCGCGTGGTCATGAGGAAGCCGATCAGGGCGATGCCGAGGCCGATGCCGAGGTTCCATCCGCCGAGGCCCGGGACCGGGTACAGCGAGCCGGAGATGTAGTACACCAGGATCCAGGCGAGCCCGAGCAGCATGAAGCCGACCATGACGGGCTTGAACCAGACCGCATTGGGGGCGTTGGTGTCGCCCTCGGGGCGCTCGACGGGCTCTTCGGGTACGCGGGATCGTGCCATGAGGTTCAGTCTAGCGGGGACGAATAGACTTCCACTCATGCATGCTGTCGCGTCCAGGCGGGCCTCGCGTCGCGGGCGACGTCGGTCTCGCGCGACGTTCACCAGTGTGCTGGGCGAGCTGCTGCTGACGGCGGGCGTCGTGGTGCTGCTGTTCGTGGCCTGGCAGATGTGGATCGGCGACATCATCATCGATGCGCAGAAGAACGCCGAGGGTGCTGCGAGGATCCAGGAGTGGGCCGAGGCGCCTGCTCCGGAGCCGCCTCCCGTGGTCGAGGATGCGGACGGCCGGACCCAGTATGCGCTGCCGGTCCTGCAGCATCCGGCCGACGCCGAGCGCTTCGCGGTCATGCGCATCCCCCGGTTCGGCGACGACTACGTCAAGGACATCGCCGGCGGCACCTCCCGCTCGCGGACGCTCGATCACATCGGCATCGGTCTGTACACGCAGTCGAAGATGCCGGGCGAGGTGGGGAACTTCTCGCTCGCCGGGCATCGCACCACGTGGGGCAAGCCGTTCAACAAGCTCGACAAGCTGCGGGTGAACGACGCCATCGTCGTCGAGACTCCCGGCGGCTGGTACACCTACCGCTTCCGGACGCTCGAGTACGTGAAGCCCACGCAGGTGGACGTGCTCGCCGACGTGCCGCAGATGCCCGCCCAGCAGACCGGTGAGCGCTACATCACCCTCACGGCCTGCTCGCCGCTCTACTCTCTCGCCGAGCGCATCATCGCGTACGGCGTGTTCGAGGGCTTCCAGCCGCGCTCCGAGGGGCCGCCGGCGTCTCTCGCGAAAGTCGACGTCGCCCCGCCCTCAGCCGAAGGAGCACCCTGATGTACGCCGCCCTGTGGCGCCTGCTGCCCGGACCCTGGTGGGTGCGCCTGCTGATCCTGCTCGTCGTGGTGGCCACCGTTCTCTACGGCCTGTTCTTCTACGTGTTCCCCTGGGTGAGCCCGTACGTCTCCCCGGGCGAGGTCGATCTGGAATGACCGTACGAGTGCTGGTCGTCGACAACCATGACAGCTTCGTGCACACGCTGATCGGCTACCTGCGGGAGCTGGGAGCCGAGATCACCATGGTCGAGGCGGATGCCGGTGAGGACGCGCTGCTGCTGGATGCGTACGATGCCGTGATGATCTCGCCCGGGCCCGGGGCCCCGGGCGATGCCGGGGCGTCGTCGGCGGTCGTCCACGCGGCGGCGGAGAGACGGATGCCGCTGCTGGGCGTGTGCCTCGGGCACCAGGTGATCGGCGGGGCCTTCGGCGGCACGGTGGGCCGCGCTCCTGAGCTGATGCACGGCATGGTGTCGCAGGTGACTCACGACGGCTCGGCGCTGTTCGACGGCATCCGCTCGCCCTTCGCCGCCGGGCGCTACCACTCCCTCGCACTCGCCGAAGCCGACCTGCCTGGCGTGCTGCGCGTGACCGCGCGCGCCGAGCACGGCACGATCATGGCGATCGCGCACGAGAGCCTGCCGATCGTCGGCGTGCAGTTCCATCCCGAGAGCGTGCTCACCGAGGACGGCCATCGACTGCTCGCCAACTGGCTGGCCGGGGTGCTCTCAGCCGGTGACCGCGCGGATCACTCGGCGGTGCAGTAGCGCAGCTCGACGGTGGAGAGGATGTCGACCTCACCCGGCGCCGCCGACATCGAGATCACCGTGTTGGGCGACTGTCCGTCGGCGCACGGACCCAGCTCGGTCGGCGTGGCGGTGAGCGCCAGCTTCTCGAGGGACTTCTGCGCGGACTCGACGGTCCAGCCCGTCATGTCCTCGATGGTGACCTTGCCGTTGGCGACCACCAGGTTCACGGGTGTGCCGGGAGGGACCTGATCGCCCGCGGTCTGGCTGGCTTCGAGCACGGTGCCGGCCTGCGCGCGCGGATCGTTCTGCTGCCTGACCGTGCCGAGCGTCAGCTCCGAGTCCGTGATGAGCTTCTTGGCGGCATCCTGCGACAGCCCCTCGAGAACGGGCATCTCGATCGTGTCGGAACCGGTGGACACGTAGACGATGATCGACTCGCCCTGAGACACCTTCGCACCCGTGCCGGGCAGCGAGCGGATGACGCGGTCCTCGGCGAAGTCCGCACTGGCCTCGTCGCGCACGTCGGCGATGAGGCCGGCATCCTTCAGCTCGCCCTCGGCCTGGTCGAGCGGCATGTCGACGAGGTTCGGGACGGTCACCGAAGCGCCGGACACATCGACCGGGCGGGCCGTCAGGCTGACAACCCAGAACAGCACCGAGATCAGCAGCACCGCGAGCAGAGCGACACCGGCCCAGATCCACGCCACCGGCGGGCCGGACTGCGTGCGGGTCATCGTGGTGTCCGTGCTCAGCTGGCGCAGCGACCGGGCAGTCTCCTGGGCCTGCCGCGGGTTGGCGCCGTAAAGCTCGCTGGTGAGCGCGCCGATCTGCTTCTTCGACGGGGCGTCGCCCGAGGTGACGGCATGCAGCGCCGCGCGGAAGGAACCGGAGTCCGGGAACCGCTGGTACGGGTCCTTGGCGAGCGCCCGCAGCACGATGGCATCCAGCGATCGAGGCAGATCCTCGTTGACCTCGGACGGGGGAACCGGGGTCTCGCTGACGTGCTGGTAGGCGACGGCCACCGGTGAGTCGCCGCGGAACGGCTGACGGGCGGTCAGCATCTCGTAGAGCACCACGCCGGTCGAGTACAGGTCGGTGCGCGCGTCGACCGACTCGCCCTTGGCCTGCTCGGGCGAGAAGTACGCAGCGGTGCCGATGATCTGCGTGGTCTCGGCCACTGTCGACGAGGAGTCGGACACGGCACGCGCGATGCCGAAGTCCATCACCTTCACGGTGCCGTTGTCGGTGACCATCACGTTGCCGGGTTTGATGTCGCGGTGCACCACCCCGGCGCGGTGCGAGTAATCCAGCGCCTCAAGGATGCCGTCCGCGTAGCGGATCGCATCCTCGACCGACAGGGGACCGGCGGCGATGATGTCCTTCAGGAGGGTGCCGTGCACCAGCTCCATGATGATGTACGGCTCGGAGCCCGCCTGCGCGTCCGAAGCGCCGGATGCTGAAGGGTCGCCGGCGTCGAAGACGCGCACGATCGACGGATGCGACATGCGGGAGGCCGCCTGGGCCTCCATCCGGAACCGTGTGCGGAAGGCGGTGTCGCGAGCGAGTTCGGGGTCGAGGATCTTGATCGCGACCTCGCGGCCGAGGGTCAGATCGTAGCCGCGGTGCACCTTGGCCATTCCGCCGTGCCCGATGACCTCGTCCACGCGATAGCGCCCGGCGAGGATGCGCGGCTCTGTCGACACGTCCTGTCCCCCCAGTTGCTTCTCGAATCCTGTTGCCAGATTACCCGGCCGAACCTGACTAGTCGGCGGGAGGGGGCGTGGGCCCGTCGCTGGGATCGACGGGCAGCAGTGGCGCCGGCTGGATGGAGGTGGACGTGCCGGAGTTCGACATTCCGGACGCGCGGTCGCCGCAGAACGCGCGGTAGGTGGCCGTCACGGTCTTGCCGGCGGAGCCCTCGTCGACCGTGATCACCTCGGAGCCGGTGCCGGGGGTGAAGTTCTTCGTCGTCGAGCCGTCGTTGAACGTGGCGTTCACGACGGTCACCTCGTATCCGGCGAGCGGGTCCGTGCCGGACGGGCAGGCGTAGGTGTTCCAGCTGACGGTCGCCTCCTGGCCCTCGGTGACGGGACCGGAGATGCTCGGTGCCGATTCGGGAGCCGGGATCGAGACCTGGTCGCCGTAGACGAGCAGATCGATGGTCGAGCCGACCGGCTGGTTGCCGCCGGTGCGGACCTCGTAGATCTGACCCGTCTGCTGCTCGTTGCTCGCGGGGTCACCCGTGACGCAGTTCGCCTTCAGCTCGTTCTCCGCGAGGAGAGCGGTCGCCGCATCGCAGGTCATGCCGACGAGATTCAGCGCATCCACGTCCACCGGCGGCGGAGTGGTGTCCTCCGGCGTCGGCGGCGTCGACGGCGCCGACGACGAGGACTTCGTCTTCACCGGCGTCTTGTCGTCCTGGTTGAGGAACAGCCCGACCAGCGTGCCGCCCAGTGCGATGACCAGCAGGGCGATCAGGGCGACCAGCGGCCAGGTCCATGGACTGCGCTTCTTCTTCGCGGGCTCCTCCGTGGCGACCGCCTGCTCTGTCGGCAGCTGCGCGGTCGTGGGCAGGATGCGGGTCGAGTCGCCGTCGCCCATCCCGGTCAGGATGCGGGTGGCGTCATCGGCATCCGAGACGCCGATGCCCGCGATGGCCGGCACGGCGATCGCGGCGGAGTTCAGATCACCGCGGCGCAGCGCCTGCGCGGCGCGCGACACGGTCGCCGCCGAGGAGGGACGCTCGGCCGGCTTCTTGGCGATCATCGCCATCACCAGGTTCTGCACCGGCGTGGGCACGGTGGCGGGCAGTGCCGGGGGCTTCTCGTTGATCTGGGCCATCGCGATGGCGACCTGCGACTCGCCCGTGAACGGACGCTTTCCCACCAGGCACTCGTACGCGACGATGCCCAGCGAGTAGATGTCGGTCGCGGGGGATGCCGCGTGGCCGGATGCCTGCTCGGGCGACAGGTACTGCACCGTGCCCATCACCTGACCGGTGGCCGTCAGCGGCACCTGGTCGGCGATGCGGGCGATGCCGAAGTCGGTGATCTTCACCCGTCCGTCGGGCGTGATCAGCAGGTTTCCGGGCTTGATGTCGCGGTGCACCAGGCCCGCGGCGTGCGCGGCCTGCAGTGCGGACGCCGTCTGCGCGACGATGTCGAGCGTCTTGTCCGCGCTCAGTGAGCCGTCGCGCTCGAGCACGGTGGACAGCGCCTCGCCGGGCACCAGCTCCATGACGAGGAAGGCGGAGCCGTTCTCCTCGCCGTAGTCGAAGACGCTCGCGATGCCCTCATGGTTGACGAGCGCCGCGTGACGGGCCTCGGCGCGGAAGCGCTCCAGGAAGCCCGGATCCCCCATGTACTCGTCCTTGAGGATCTTGATGGCGACGGTGCGTCCGATGACGTGGTCCGTGGCCTCCCACACCTCGCCCATGCCGCCGATCGCGATCCGCGACAGCAGCTCGTAACGCCCACCGAACGACACACCCTGCGTCGGCCTCATCTGCCCAGCACCGCCTCTATGACTTTCTTCGCAATCGGGGCGGCAATCGCATTGCCGGAACCCGACTGTCCTTTTCCACCGCCGTCTTCGACGACGACTGCCACCGCAACCTTCGGATTCTCCGCCGGTGCGAAACCTGTGAACCACAGCGTGTACGGCCCGGAGCCGTTCTCCGCTGTGCCCGTCTTACCGGCGACATCGACGCCGTCTATTCTTGCACCCGTCGCCGCCCCGGAATCGACCCCCTGCACCAGGACCGCACTCAGCGCCTTGGCGTCCGCGGCGCTGAGCACCTGATCGAACGCCTCATCGGTGAACTGCGTGTGCACGGCGAAGTCGTCGCCGATCACGGCATCCACCATCCGGGGCTTCATCACTGCGCCGCCATTGGCGACGCCGGCCGCGACCATCGCCATCTGCAGAGGCGTCGCGGTCACCTGCCCCTGACCGAAGCCGGTCAGGGCGGTCTGCGGGTCGTTCAGGTCTGCGGGGTAACTGGAGGCGGTCGACTCGAGCGGCAGTTCGAACGCGGTGTTGAAGCCGAACTTCTCGGCCGTCTCGCGGATCGCCTTGTCGCCGAGTTCGACGGCCAGCTCTGCCATCGGGATGTTGCAGCTGCGCCGGAGAGCCTCGGCGATCGTCGCCGTCGGGCCCTCGCCGCAGGTGCCGCCCCACGCGTTCGAGACCTGGTTGTTCGATCCGGGCAACGTGTAGCGTGCGGGATTCGGCAGTGTGGACTCGAGGGTCCAGTCGCCGGATGCCAGGGCGGCGGCCGCCACGACCACCTTGAACGTGGAGCCGGGCGGGTTGAGGTTGCCGGCGATCGCACGGTTGTACAGCGGCTTGGTCGGGTCGGCGGCCAGACGGTCGTGCTCCGTGTCCACCGCCGCTCCGTCATGCGAGGCGAGCTTGTTCGTGTCGAAGCCCGGCGTGGAGGCCATCGCCAGGATGCGACCGGTGGCCGGCTCGATGGCCACCACGGCGCCCTGCAGGCCCTGCAGAGCATCCCAGGCGGCGCGCTGCGCCTTGGCGTTCAGGGTCAGGTCGACGCTGAGGCCCTGCTGCGGCTGGCCGGAGAGGATGCGCTCGATCTCGGCGAAGAACGCGTTCGAGCCGGTGCCGGACAGGTCGGCGTTCAGCGCCTGCTCGATGCCGGTGGAGACGCGGAGAGCGGGGTTGAAGTATCCGGTGACGGGGGCCCACATCTCGGCATCCGTGTACACGCGCTGGTACTGGTAGCGGTCGTCCGTCGGCACCGAGGTGGCGATCGCCGAATCGTCGACGATGATCGAGCCGCGCTGGATCTGATAGCTGTCCAGGCGCGTGCGGGTGTTCGCCGAATTCTGAGCCAGGTTGTCGGCGTCGACGACCTGGATCCAGCTGGTGGCGATGAACAGGGACATGAACATCGCGAGGATCACGAAACTCAGTCTTCTCAACTCTTTAGTCATCAGCCGATCACCACCCTCGGTTGGCGGCGCACGCCGTCGCTGATGCGCAGCAGCAGCGCGACGATGAGCCAGTTGGCGACCATCGACGATCCGCCGGCTGCGAGGAAGGGCGTGGTCAGGCCGGTCAGCGGGATGACGCGTGTGACGCCGCCGACCATGATGAACACCTGCAGGGCGATCGTGAACGACAGGCCGGTCGCGAGCAGCTTGCCGAAGTCGTCCTGGCCTGCCAGGCCGATGCGCAGCCCACGGCTGACGAACACCATGTACAGGCAGAGGATGGCGAACAGTCCCACGATGCCGAGCTCTTCGCCGAGGCTGGGGATGATGTAGTCGCTGTTGGCCAGCGGCGTGATCTGCGGGCGGCCCTGACCCCATCCGGTGCCGATGAGTCCGCCGTGGGCCAGGCCGAAGATGCCCTCCACCAGTTGGTAGCTGCCGCCCTTGGCGCTGATGATGTCGGGGTTGAAGGCGTCCAGCCAGTTCGTGAACCGGCGTTGCACGTAAGCCAGGATCCGGGTGGCGAAGAACGCTCCGGCGGCGACGCCGACCAGACCGATCAGCACCCAGCTGGTCTTGCCGGTGGCCACGTACAGCATCGCGATGAACATGCCGAAGATGAGCACGCCGGTGCCGAGGTCGCGCTGGGTGACGATGATCAGCAGCGACAGGATCCAGACCACCAGCACCGGGCCGAGCTCGCGCATGCGCGGCCAGGTCATGCCGAGGAACTTCGTGCCGACCGAACTGAGGCTCTCACGGGTGCGCACCAGGTAGCCGGCGAAGAAGATCGCCAGACAGATCTTCGCCAGCTCGCCGGGCTGGAAGGAGAACACACCCGCGATCGAGACCCAGACGTCCGCGGTCGCTCCGCGTGCCTTGAGGAAGGGGATGAAGGGCAGGACCAGCAGCAGGATGCCGGCCAGGCCCGACAGGTACGTGAAGCGATAGAGCACCCGGTAGTTGCGCAGCGCGACCACCAGCGCGATGGCGCCCGCGATCGAGATCGCCGCCCAGGCCAGCTGCTTGTTCGAGAACATCGCCCAGCCGCTGAGCTTGCCCGCGAGGTCGATGCGGTAGATCATCGCGATGCCCAGGCCGGTCAGCACGGTGGCGATGGGCAGCACGAACGGGTCGGCATCGGATGCCACGACCCGCAGCACCACGTGCAGGGCGAACGCCAGCACGGCCAGTCCCCCGCCGATGGCGAGGATCATCGGGTCGATCGCGCCCCGTGCGCCGAGCTGCACGAGGGTGAGCGATGCGCCGGCGACGACCAGCGCGAACAGGAGCAGCCAGAACTCCCGGTTGCGCTGCTTCTGCGGCATCCGGATCTTCTTCAGCGCCCTCATGACGCTGGTGTCGGCGCTGACGTCGGTCACGGTGCCGGAGCTTCCGTCGTGGGCGCCGTGGTGGGCACCGGAGTGGGCGTGGGGGTGGGCTCGGGCTCGGGAACCACGGGGAGCACGCTGGCCCGCAGGCGATCGGTGATGGCCATGGCATCCGCGAGCGACCGGGCGTTGATGGTGCGCTCGACGGCCGCCCGCTGGTAGGACGGCAGGTCGGCGAGCAGGATGAAGGTGTCCTTCATCTCGGTGGACAGCGAGATCGGGCCGAGGTTCTGCTGCACGCCGCGGTAGATCACGACGCTGTCGTCGTCAGCGCCCACGAAGTAGCGGGTCTGGGTCCAGTTGTAGGCGAGAATGCCTCCGCCGACCAGAGCGAGCACGGCGACGACGAGCGCGGCGAGCCAGGCGGCCCGACGGCGGGTGCGCCGGCGCCGGTCCTCTTCGATGATCTCCTCGAAGTAGTCGGAGTCCGGTTCGAAGTGGCTCGGCTCGTTGGCGGCCTGCAGCACCGGGTGAAGCCAGCCGGTGAGCGAGCTGCGCGGAGCGGGGACGGGCAGATCCGAGGGGTTGGATGCCGCGCCGACGACCGTCGGTGTGCCGGAGGAGAGCGGATGCGCGCCGCCCACGTCGACGAGCACCATGGTCACGTTGTCGGGTGCACCGCCGTCGAGCGCCCGCTTGAGCAGGTAGTCGGCGGTGCGGCCAGGGGCGAGACCCAGGCTCATCGCCTTGGCGATGTGGATGTCGTCGACCACGCCCGACAGACCGTCGGAGCACAGCAGCCAGCGATCACCCGGGCGGGTGGGCATGACGAACATGTCCAGGTCCGGGTCGATGTCCATGTCGCTGAGCACGCGCATCAGCACCGAGCGACGCGGGTGGTAGCGGGCCTCTTCGAGCGTGATGCGACCGGAGTCGACCAGACGCTGCACGAAGGTGTGGTCGGTGGTGATCTGCGTCAGCGCGTCGTCGCGGTAGAGGTAGATGCGCGAGTCGCCGATGTGGCCTATGACCGCGTACTCCTCGAACATCACGATCGCGCTGAGCGTGGTGCCCAGGCCCGCGAGCTCGGGGCGCTCCTTCGAGGCGCGGATCAGGTCGGCGGCAGCGGTGGTCGCCGCCGCCTGCAGTTCGGCCTGGGCGTCGTCGGTGCTCGCGTAGGCGTGGTCGAGGCTCTCGATGCGGCGGATGGCGAGGGTCGACGCGACATCGCCACCGGCGTGCCCGCCCATGCCGTCCGCGACGACGAACAGGTTCGCCCCGGAGTACCCGGAGTCCTGGTTGTTGGAGCGGACCTTCCCGGTGTGGGAGATCGCGGCGCTCGAGCCCTCGAAGACCATCTGGTGCGGTGCCCCTACGCTCGCAGCTCGAACGTCGTGGCGCCCACCTTGATGGGTGTGCCGATCTGCACCTGCACGGGCTTGTCGCTCAGGCGCTGTCCGTTCAGGAACGTGCCGTTGGTGGATCCGAGATCCTGCAGCATCCAGATGTCGCCGCGCTGCGAGAGACGGGCGTGATGGCTGGAGGTGTAGTCGTCGCGGATGACGAGGCCCGACTCGCTCGATCGGCCGATCGACATCGGATCGGTGGCGCTGAGGGGCACCTCGAGACCGACCTTGGGGCCGGAGGTGATGACCAGGCGGGTGGCGGCCTTCGCGGGGGTTCCGGCGGGGCGCGGGGCCTGATGGATCGGCGCGGGAACCGGGGCTTCGGCTGCGGGCATCTTGCGCACGCGCACGCCGAACAGATCGGCGCGCAGCGAGTAGACCACGGCGAAGACGAAGAACCACAGCAGCACCAGGAAGCCGATGCGCAGCACCAGCAGCATCAGTTCGCTCATCGTGAGACCCCCTTGGAAGCCGGAACGACGCGGAAGGTCAGCTCGGTGCGGCCGATCGTGAACACGGTGCCGGGGGTGAGAGCGGCTTCGCGCACCTTCTGTCCGTCGACCTTCGTGCCGTTCGTGGAGCCGAGATCGCGCAGCATGGCGCGCTCGCCGTCCCAGAGCACCTCGGCGTGGCGGCGGCTGGAGCCGGCATCCGAAATGGTGATGTCCGCGTCGCTGCCGCGTCCGATCACCGTGCGGGCGCTGGTCAGATCGTGAGGGCGGCCGTCGATCTCGATGACGCCCCGCCAGGAGACGCTGCTCTCGACGGAGGAGGAGTTGACCTGCACGGTGCCGGTGGAGACGCGCTCGTCGCCCTCGAGAGAGATGTGCAGGACGCCGGCGAAGCTGTAGCCCTGCGTGCGGGCGTGGGTGGTGAGCAGCGCGAAGAGCTCGTCGTTCAGCGCGTGGCCGAGCGTCAGCATCCGCTCGTGGTCCTCAGGACTCAGGCGCACGAGGTAGTCGCTGGGGGTGATGATGCGGTCGCGGCTGACCACGGCCGCCTTCGTGTCGGCCTCACGGCGCAGGGCCGAAGCGATCTCGACGGGCTGGATGCCGCTGCGGAAGGTCTTCGCGAACGCGCCGTTCACGGCGCGCTCAAGACCTCTCTCAAAGCTGTCAAGTAGTCCCACTAGGTTCCTCTGGCATGCCGACGGATACGGCCATCGTAGCCAGCCCCGCTGAATATGCGCCTGTGGAGGCGTCATCCGGGCTGATGTCGGGCCCTGGCGGTGTTCGAAGCGCGCGCACGCGCGTGATAGTCTTTTCAGGTTGTGTTCTCCGGAACACGGCGATGCGCGAGTGGCGGAATAGGTAGACGCGCTGGCTTCAGGTGCCAGTGCCTGCAAGGGCGTGGGGGTTCAAGTCCCCCCTCGCGCACACAGATATGACGGAGAGCTCCGGCCCGAAAGGGTCGGGGCTCTCTCTCATTCCGTGCGGGCTTGATCAGTGCGGCACGCGAGCTCCGGCTCCACGGTCTCAGGATGCCCTGTCCGCGGCACCGCGACGGGAGTAGCATCCGGCCATGAGACCCGAAAAATCAAGGCAACGACGCCGCTTCGCGGCCCTCATCGTCGCCGCAACCGCCCTGCTCGCCCTCCCCCTCGCGGCCGCCCCGGCCTATGCCGCTCCGCCGCCCCCGATCGCGACGTACGTGGCGCTCGGCGACTCGTACGCCGCCGGCCAGGGAGCCGGCTCCTACATCGACCCCTGCCTGCGCAGCCCGAACGGGTACGCAGCCCAGCTCGATGCCGTGCCGCGTTACAACCTGCTGCGTCAGCCGGCCTGCTCGGGCGCTCTGATCGACGACGTCCTCGGAGCACAGATCTCCTCGGTGAACCGGGGCACCACACTGGTGACCATCACCGCAGGCGCGAACGACCTGGGGATCGCGCAGGCGTTCGTCGCGTGCGCTCCCGATCTGACCTCGCAGGCATGCCAGGCCGCGCTTGCCGCGGGCAGCGCGGCCATCGGAACGATCGCGCCGAAGATGGGCGCCCTGATCGGCGCCGTGCAGTCCCGAGCTCCGCACGCGACGATCGTGGTGACCGGCTACCCCGCCCCGTTCGCACCCGGATACGCGGCCGCCGTCCCCGTCGCCGGCGCGGTCGATGCCGCAGCCGGTGCGCTCAACAGTGCACTGCAGGCCGCCGTGGCGGGCGCCGCCGCACAGGGTGCGACGGTGACCTTCGCCCCTGTCGCCTTCGGTGAGCACGCGATCGGCGGCTCGGAGGCCCCCTGGCTCGGCGGCGACTCCACCGACGTCATCGACTTCATGCACCCCAACGCGGCGGGCGCCACCGCGTACCGCGATGCGATCCTCACCGCGCTGAACTGACCTGCTCCTCCACTGCACCCTCGGGTCACGGCCCGGGGTGCGGTGCGAGGACGGCGCGTGATCCCCGGGGATTCGGTCGCCGACCGGGCCCCTCGTAGGCTCGGATCATGGACTCGAGGGGACCGGTGGAACAGGCGGGCACGGCGCGCGGCGTCGGTGTCCTCCTGGCCGGAGTGGTGCTCGCGCTCTGGATCGTCGCCGGCCGGTTCCTGTTCGGGATCGGCGGGGAGCTCGCCATCGCCTATCTGCTGATCGGCGTCCTCATCGTCATCCTGCACGTGTACATCGGCCGAGCCCTGACATGCGCCGCCGCGCGCGGCTTCGGCGTTCGGCCGTCCACCCGGGGCACGGTCATCGCGGCATGGGGATGCGGGGTGCTGCTCGGCCTCACGATCCCCGACCTCACGCCGGACGGGCTGCAGACGATCCTCACCGGTGCCGCGCAGCCATGGCTCGAGGTCGCGATCGGTGTGGCCAACCCGGCCGGGATCCTCACGGTCGCCTTCACCATCATCGCGCTGGTGCTGGCGAACCAGGATGCGCACGGCCCGCGGTCCCACGAGGACGATCTCCTCTGACGACGGCGGATGCCGCGCACAGGCGCTCCGGCGCGGTCTCAGGGCTGAAGGAACAGCCGGGCGAGCCCGTGCGCTCCCCCGTCCTCGTATGCCCGCAGCTGCCGCTGGGACCCGGTGCCCTCCACACGCACACGATCGAGGTGCGCACGCACGAACTCCGCGTCGCCGAGCTCCTCCAGCACCGGGCCGATGCCGTCCAGCATCCGCTCCACCGCCGACCACGCGCCCTGGGCATCGCCCCGGGCGCTCGGCAGACGGGCGTCCATGCCGTGCCGTGCGGCCAGCCACAGCGACGCGTCCAGCATCTCGGGCGTCATCGGATGCTCGACGACGTCGTCCGCGGCCACGAGGGCTCGGATGAGCGCGGCGAGCAGCAGCGTGTCATCGGCACTCAACTGCGCGTCGCACACGCGGGTCTCGACGGTCTCGTACCTAGCCGACAGCCGCACGGCCCAGGAGACCGATGAGCGGGCGGGCAGGGCCCCCATCTCCAACAGCCGATCGACCGTGCGGTGGTAGTCGTCCGCGTCCCGGAACGGCGGCGGCCCCCATGACACCGGCAGACGCCGGATCATCGTGCTGCGCCAACTGGCGAGTCCGGCGGGCACGCCGCCCGCGAACGGGGAGTTGGCGCTCAGAGCGAGCAGCACGGCGAGATGCTCGCGCACGCGCCGCAGCGCCCGGACCCTCGCCTCATCGTCGGCCACCTCCACGTGCACGTGCAGCCCGTTCACGACATGCTCCGACGCCAGCCGGCCGATCAGATCGGACACGTCGTCGTAGTGCGGACTCGGAGAGATCTGCGCGGCCCCGATCACGATGAACGGTGACCCGGTCGCCGCCACGAGGGTGCCGTGCTGCGCATTCTGCGCCAGCATCCGCCGCATCCGACCGAGCTGCTCCCCCGCCTGCCGGAGGGACGAGACCGGCGTGGTCGCCGCCTCGATCTGGCTCGTGACGAATTCCAGCGCCAGCGTTCCGCCGCCCTCGACCTCGCCGAGCACCCGGTCGTGCAGCTCATGCGCGGAGACCGGCGCGAGCGTCCGGCTGTCGAGCAGGACGAACTCCTCCTCGATACCGAACCGCGTGCTCCGCGACATCGTGTTCTCCTCGGAGTGAAGACGGGTGCGCCGCGGCCCCATCGGGACCGGCGGCGCACCCGTCGGTGTTGCGCATGCGTGCGCGGACCATCATCGTCCGCGATGCGGCCTGCTACTTGTCGAAGGCGTCCTTGACGTCGTCTCCGACCTTCTTCGCATCGGCCTTGACCTGATCGATCTTGCCTTCGGCCTGGAGATTCTCGTTGTCGGTGGCATCGCCGATGTGCTCCTTGGCCTTACCGGCGGCCTTCTCGATGTTGTGCTTCGCATCGTCCATGAGTCCCATGAGTCGCTCCCTTCGTGAGGTGGCGGTTCTCCGCCTCCGGTTGTCGAAGGGCCAGCATGACATCGGCGAGGCCGGACACCCAAGGGGTTGACATCGCTCAGCGGCCGCACTATCGGGACGCGACCCACGCCTTCCATCGGGCCTCGCTGAAGGCCGAGTCGCCGGCGATCTCGATCAGGCTCCGGCCCGAGGTGTCGGCGCCGTCGAGCGCGAGCTTCCACGGGTCGCCCCCGTTTTCGGCCAGGAACAGGTAATACGAGCCCGCCGCCAGGTACGACAGCCAGCCGTCCTCGGTGCCGAACAGGTCGTCGTCCATCGCCGCCGCGCCGCGGGTGGCGACCAGATCCTGCACCCGCCGGTCCTGGAGCCACTCGATCGGGGTCAAACCCGTGCGCAGCTCGATGTACGTGGCGAAGCCCTCGTACACGGACACCGGGGGCTCGTCGAAGCTGCTGAGCGGCGCCGCCGCGTAGTGCAGCCCGTGCGCGAACTCGTGCGTGAACGTGGTCAGGCGCTGATCGGCGCTGAGCGGACCCATCATCACGAGCACGCCGGAGGTGTTGTCGCCGACAGCGATGTCGGGTTCGAACAGATCGGATCGGCCGGGAGGGCGGTTCGTCGCCGTGGCATAGCCCGCGATGAGCGGATCGCCCTCGGGTGCATCATCGCCGAACTGCCACCGGTCCATGCGCTCCTGGTCGTCGGTGATCCCCGAGACGAACCCCACCATCGGCACCGACCCGCCGAGGTCGGTGATGGCCTCGATCGCCATCACCGCACCCTTCTCGGCCGTGTCGACGGTGGCGTCGACGATCGCCTTCTCATCGGCCATCCCGTAGAGCACGACATGATCGCGCGTGACGGCGTACAGCGGACCCTCGTCCCAGGGCATCGGCGTCCACGGCTCGAAGCGCGTGATGCGCAGGTCGTCGCCGTCGCCGGTGGTGGAGATGTCGTATCCGAACCCCTGGGTGAGCCGGTACCCGGCATCCGTGTCCCCGCTGCCGCGCAGCGGCCGCGACGAGAACGCCAGCTCCGCGCCGAGGAAGGCGCCCTCTCCCCCGTCGGCGCCGATGGCGGGCACGATGTACGCCGTCCCGCGTCCGAGCTTCTCGGTGTTGTCCCACCACAGCGCCAGCTGGTCCTTCGCGTCGCCGGTCGCGTGGGAGAGGAATGCGTCGCGGTCCTTGGCGCGCAGCGCCTCGTTCATCGACGTCCAGGCGTGCGGGTACTGGGCGGAGTCCGGAACGTGGTCCGGCATCCACGGCGCCAGCGGATCGGGGGACGTGAAGTCGGCGGAAGGGCCGGATGCCACGGCCGTCGGCCACTGAGACGCGGTCCACCCTGCGCTGGCCAGGACCACCAGTGCCGTGCTGAGTGCGATGATCAGCTTGGCGCGCGGGCGTCTTGGCGCCGGCGCCGAGGGCCCCTCGACGGCATCCGGGTGTGCCTCGAGGGCATCCGGGTGCCCCTTAACGGCATCCGGGTCGCTGACGGGCGGGGTCGCGTCCTGCGGCGTCAGGTCACTCATCTTCGGCCTCGGCATCCTGGATGCTGACGAGCCGGACCGCATCGTGGCCCGGACCGGTCGAGACGGCGGCGAAGGTGACGACATAGCGATCGCCGATGAGGTACTGCGTGAAGGGCGGACGCATCGCGTGCATGATGTCGGCATCCACCCGGATCAGCTCCGGCGGAAGGCTCGCGGGGTCGCCATCCGTGATGGCGGGGAAGGCCTCGAGCAGTGCGGCGGGGTCGACTCCGTCGCCCAGCACGTCGGATCCGTCGTCCTCGCCCAGGAAGCAGCTCGACGCGAACACCCCGTCGATCCGCGCGTTGTCGGCGACCTGGACGAGCGCGCTGACCGGCGCGTAGCACGCGAGCGTGTCGGACGGGCGCTCCTCGGACGCCAGGTCGAATTCGGATGCCGGGGCCTTGCCGTCCTCGGATGACGGGACGCTGAGGCCGGCGACGCGCCAGGGCCCGACCGCGGAGGGTGATTCCGTGGCATCCGCCTGCTGCGGCTGATCGTCCCCGTAGTAGAAGGGGCGCGTGAGCCACACCTTCTGCGTGACCGACGCGCGTCCCGTCTCGCCGAGAATCGTGTAGCGGTAATGCACGACGACGATGGCGCTGGCGACGTCGCTGCGGCGCAGGTCGTCGCGCGAGAAGCTCAGCTCGCCGATCTCATAGCGTGCCGACAGCTTCAGCGCATCGGCCGTGATTCGCTCCCCGAGCAGCGGTGCGCCCATCGGAACGAGTGCCTGCAGCTGCGTGCTCGCGGTGTCCTGCCAGTCGGCGTCCGACGCCGTCGCGTCATCGAGGAAGGCGCGCAGGGTGCTCTCGGCCTCACGCCGGGGGCCGTCGCGCAGATAGCCGGGCAGGAGTGCCGCGGCCGTCACGGCGGCGGATGCCACGAGGATGCAGACGATGAGCAACACGATGGTGCTCGCGGTCCAGGTGCGCGGACGAGGCGAGGTGGGAGCCGTCATCGATCTCCTCGGCAGTGGCGGTCAGAGTCAGACTACGACCACGAGCCGACGGCACGCGCACTCGTCGAGGGGTGCAGCCCGGAGAGGAACGGTGCCTCGCTGTGCGGCCGCTCCTGCTCCGTGCTGCTGATCTCCCCTCAGGTGCCTCCCGGCCCGCGATGCCGAGGTCCGTGGACTTCGAACATCCCCTTCTCGAGTGGGAGGTGCATGCGTGTGGGAAATCGATCGTCAATCATCTACCCCAGTAGGTGATGCGCTCCCCAGCCACTCGACGATCCACACATGCGCTTCGGTCCTTCCTGCAGAACACCCCTAGGTGTGCTATACGGGAGGTCCGCTCTCATCATGACACTTAATCGAGATTTTGTCCCCCATATGGGGGACAAATTCTGGATCGGTGTTGTATCCTGAAGGCTGACGCACCCTCCGGTCGTCTTCGGCCCCCATCGCTCCCCCCGCGGTGGGGGCCAACCTCGTCTTCGGGCGCATCGTTCGCCCCCGTGGACGCCCAGCGCATCGGTCGATTCTTCGCAAGCGTCCGGATGCAACATTTCGGTCACCTTCTGCCGACGTCTGTTGCGCAACGGGTCTGCTGGGATAGCGTTAGCGCAGTCGGTGCATCCTGCGTCGGCATAGCAACAAGCAGAACGGCAGTAAATGAGCACCCAGGGCACGGTCAAGTGGTTCAACTCGGAGAAGGGCTTCGGCTTCATCTCCCCTGACGACGGTGGCGCCGACGTTTTCGCGCACTACTCCGCCATCACCTCGAGCGGCTACCGCTCACTCGACGAGAACCAGCGCGTCGAGTTCGATGTGGCGCAGGGCCCCAAGGGCCTGCAGGCTGAGAACATCCGCCCTCTCTGAGGCGGGAACCGAACTCCCCATCGGATGCTGCCTCGGCGGCCTCCGATGGGGAGTTCTGCGTGTGCGGCGGCGTTCTCCTCGACGGATGTCGGCGAAAACGACGGATGTCGGCCGAAATGCCGCATCTGAGCCGACATCCGTCGTTTTCGCCGGCGGGTGAGCCGGGCAGCCGTGAGGGCGGCTCAGCCGAGCAGCAGGCTCTGCAGCTCGGCGGGGCTCGTCACGTGCGCCAGTGCGCCGTCGGCCTCATCGGGCTCGCCGAATCCCCAGCCGACGAAGATCACCGGGATGCCGTGCTCTGCGCCGCCCTCGACGTCGTGCTGACGATCGCCCACGAGCACGGGACGGGAGGTGTCGACGCCGGCCGCCCGCATCCGCTCCAGCGCCTGCGCGATCACGAACGACTTGCCGTCGGTGCGGCCGTCAGGTCCGGGGCGAGCGCCCGAGATCGCGGTGAACATATCCATCAGTGCGTAGTGCTCGAGGATCGCCTGCACCTGGTTCTCGGGCTTGGTGCTGGCCGTGGACTGCGGGATGCCGGCATCCTGCACCGCGCGCAGCACCTCGGCGACCCCCTGGGTAGAGATCGACGGATGACGCGTAGCCGTCGGCCGCCGCGAGCTCGCGATAGCGGTCGACCGCCTCGTGCGACTGCGCATCGCTCATGCCGGCGCGCAGCCGGAACGATTCGTACATGGGCGGACCGATCCACAGCGACAGCTCGGCGGGGTCGGGGTCGGCGAGCCCGTAGGAGGCGAAGACCTGACGCAGTCGCGGGAGGATGCCGGCCGACGCGTCGGCGATGGTGCCGTCGACGTCCCAGAGGATGCAGGAGTAGGACGATTCAGACATGCATCCAGCCTATGGCTGCGGCCGCGCGCGCCCCGCGACCGTGGCGAGATGCGCCGAGTGCACGGGATGCTGTCGAGTGCACGGGCTGTCCGCGTGAAGAATCCGTGCGCTCGGCGAGGTCCCGTGCTGTCGACAGGGGAGAGGGGTGGGACGCGGGGGGCTAGAACAGGCGGGGGGCGCCGGACTCGGTGCCCTTCATGTCCTCGTAGTCGAGCACGACGCAGCGGATGCCGCGATCCTCGGCCAGCACGCGCGCCTGCGGCTTGATCTCCTGCGCGGCGAACACGCCCGTGATGGGCGACAGGTGCGGGTCGCGGCCCAGCAGCTCCAGGTAGCGGGTGAGCTGCTCGACGCCGTCGATGTCGCCGCGGCGCTTGACCTCCACGGCGATGGCAGCGCCACCGGCATCCCGGATCATCAGGTCCACCGGACCGATGGCCGTTGGATACTCGCGGCGCACCAGCGTGCCGCCCTCGCTGATCAGGTCGACCTGCTCGGCCAGCAGCCGCTGCAGGTCGGCCTCCACGCCGTCCTTCTGCAGACCGGGATCGATGCCGAGGTCATGGTTGGAGTCGTGGATGATCTCGTAGATCTGCACGCGCAACGCGTCGCCGGTCTTCTTGTGGGTGACCCGCCACACCTCGACGACGCCGGCGATGGCCTCCTCCTCGCCCGGAACCTCGGGGGCGAGCGTGCACGGCGGACTCATCCAGTTCAGCGGCTTGTAGCTGCCGCCGTCGGAGTGCACGAGCAGACTGCCGTCGCCCTTGTGCACCAGCAGACGGGTGGCGAGGGGAAGGTGAGCATTGAGCCGCCCGGTGTAATCCACGGAGCAGCGGGCGATGACGAGACGCACCCGACGAGCCTACTTCGTCGCGACGGGCGGGCGACCCGCGAGGGTCAGTAGACGCGGGCGACGTGCTCGGGCACGAGGAGCGTGTCGATCACGGGAGCCCACAGCGGAACGGCGTGCCAGCCGAGATGCAGCCCCTCGGCATCGCGCGTGATGATCAGGCGATGCGGTGAGGTGGGCACCACGAGGTGCACCAGGACGGAGCCGTCAGCGCGCGCCTCTCCCCTGGCGGCCACCGCCAGCGACTCCTGGCCGTCGCCGTCGACATCGCCATCGACATCGCCGAGCACGGTGCGACTCCAGTCCTCGTCGACCTCGATCGGCCCGTGCGGCGTCGTCAGCATCCAGCGGCCCTCGCCGGCATCCGTGAGCGACCAGTCGGCGGCATCCGGGACCGGCGTCGCGTCGACGATCAGCCGATCGCGCGAGCGCCACGAATCCAGCGCGGCGATGCGGTCCGCCAGGCGCGATGCGTCGGCGGGGTCCTCCGCGAGCGCGGAGTCCTGGAACGACTCGACGAGCCGCCAGATCGCATTCAAGGTCTCCTGCGTGCGGGTGGTCGCACCCTGATACGCCACGACCACCCCGCTCTCCGGGACGATCAGCGAGAACTGCCCGTAGGCCCCGTCGAGCCGGAAGCCGTGCCGGCTCCGCCAGAGCTGATAGCCGTAGCCGAGTGTCCAGTCCAAGGTGGAGCTCTCGGATCCGCTGGTGTCCGACCACGGCGTCGTCGCGGCGCGGATGAAGTCCCGAGGGATCACCTGGCGCCCGTCGAACACGCCGTCGTCCGCCAGCGCGATGCCGATCCGGGCGAGGTCGCCGATGTCGAGGTGCAGCCCCGAGAAACCCTCGTCGATGCCGTCGAGTGGTTTCCACCAGCGGTTGCCGATGCCCAGCGGGTCGAACAGCCGACCCTTCAGCAGGTCGGTGAGCGATCGGCCGGTGATGGCGGTCGCGATCGCCGAGAGCGCGAAGCTCGCCGGGGAGTTGTAGGCGAAGTGCTCCCCCGGGATGTGCGCGGGCGCCGTCGTGAGCAGTGCGGCGGCATCGAACGGCAGCTGCTCGACCTGCTGAGCGCTGTGCCCGGTGTTCATCGTGAGCAGATGGCGCACAGTCAGCCCGTGGGGGTTCGGCAGGTCCAGGTAGCGGTCGACGGGAGCGGTGACGTCGATGAGGCCATCGGACTCGAGCAGCCCGATGGCGATCGCCGTGAATGTCTTGGAGACCGAGTAGACAAGCGATTGCGTGTGCGGAGTCCAGGGCTGCCAGGCGCCGCGGAACAGCACGTGACCGTGCCGCGCGATGACCAGCGCATGCGGGTCGAGCCCGGACTGCTCCAGGTCATCGATCAGTCGCAGCACTGCGGCCGCCGGCAGGCCGTGGCTCTCCGGTGTCGCCTCGGGAAGCGCGTCTGACATCATCTCTCCCTACTCGGATCGCCGGGCACGGCTGTGGAGACGCGCACGACGAGTCGACACCACGCTACTTGCGCGTCGCGGGGTCGGGGTGCTCTGCGGCGACGGGCGATCCGGTCCGCAGCGGCGACGCCGCGCTCGAGAACAGACCCGACATGACGACCAGCGCGACCAGGATGAACAGCGTGTTCAGCAGGCCGATGTGGTTGGCGATGAATCCGAGGACGGGCGGGCCGCCGAGGAACGCGATGTAGCCGATCGTCGCGGCCGCGCTCACCCGCGAGGCCGCCTTGGCCGGGTCGTCGGCCGCGGCCGACATCCCCAGCGGGAACCCGAGCGACGCGCCGATCCCCCACAGCGCCGCCCCCAGCAGCACCAGCGGGAACGGTTCGGCGAGGATGAAGAGCAGGATGCCGCCGGCAGCGGCCACAGACAGCACGCGCAGCACGGCGACCCGCTCCCGAAGCGGTCGACCAGCGGGCCGCCGAACAGGCGCACGACGGTCATGCCGATCGAGAACACGGCCAGGGCGAGTGCGCCCATCCCGGCCTCCTGGTGGTGGCCTTCGACGACGCCCAGGGCGATCCAGTCGTTCGCGCCGCCCTCGGCGAACGCCATGCCGAGCATGACCACGCCCAGTGCATAGGTGCGCGGCTCGCGCCAGGCCTCGAGGGCGGTGTGCATCCGTGTGGTCCAGCGCGGCGTGACCTCCGGCGTGGGGTCGAGCGCCGCCTCGCGTACGGGCACCTGGAAGAAGCAGGCCACCGCGGCCAGCACGATCACGGCGCTGACGATCCCCGCGTGCACGGCGACGTTCATCCCGAGGTGCGCGGCCAGCGCCCCTGCACCCGCACCGATCACGGTGCCGAAGCTGAAGAAGGCGTGGAACACCGGCAGGATCGTCCTGCCCATCTGCTGCTCGATGGCGGTGGCCTCGACGTTCATCATCACGTCGACCGAGCCGTTGCCGAAGCCGAAAAGCACCATGCCCAGCACCACGACGGGAATCGAGCCGAACACGTCGGTGCCCAGTCCCACCAGGCAGACGCCCGCACCGAACGTGATCATGGTGATCAGCATCCCGAGGCGTGCGCCGGTGCGCGCCATGACCAGCGGACCGGTCGAGATGCCGATGATGGAGGCGATCCCCATCCCGAGCAGCAGCAGGCCGATCTGCGCCTTGTCGATGTCGAGCGCGGCGCCGATGCTGGGCACACGCGAGGCCCACGTGGCGATCGAGAGGCCGCTGGCCAGGAAGACGGCGAAGATGGCCGCGCGCCAGCGCACGAACTGCGAGTGGGTGAGCGCGGTGTCCATCGGAACAGGGTATCGAATCGATTCGATCCCTGTCCACCGGATCGGGTTATCCTCGGAGCATGAGCAGTGTTCCGCCGCGACGTGCGACCATCGCCGACGTGGCCCGCGAAGCCGGGGTGTCGACCTCGACGGCATCCGTGGTCTTCAGCGGCAAGGTCAATGTCGCGGATGCCACGCGCGAGAAGGTGCTGGCAGCGGCATCCGCTCTGGGCTACGCCGGCCCCGATCCGCGCGCCGCGTCGCTGCGGCTCGGACGCAGCGGCATCGTCGGCGTCGTACTCGGGGGAGAGCTGCGGCATGCGTTCCTCGATCCGGTGACGACGGCGATGATGGACGGCCTGACCGACGCGCTCGCCGCGGTGAGCGCCGGCATCCTGCTGTTGCGCGATGACCCGCAGGAGGGCGAGGCGCCGCCCATCACCGAGGCGCCGGTGGACGCCTTGGTGCTTATCGGATGCTCGGCGCGCACTCGCGCTGCGCTGGATATCGTCCGGCAGCGCGGACTTCCAGTGGTCGTGATCGAGGGGGATGCCGGCGAGGGGATCCCGCGGATCACCCTGAACAACCGCGGGGCGAGCGCCGAGATCGCCGGGCATGTATTCCACCTCGGGCATACAGATGTCGCGACCGTCACCCTGCCGCTGGATGCCGACCGCGAGCGCGGCCCGATCACCGACGAGCGCGTCGCGGCGGCGACGGTGGACGTGACGCTCGACCGGCTCGCAGGCTTCCGCGAGGTGTACCCGGATGCGCCGGGCGTGACCGCAGGAGCGAGCCTGGTGGATGACGGCATGGTCGCCGCTCGATCGCTGCTGACGGATGCCGGCGGCGCGCTGCGCGCCGACCGCCCGACGGCCGTCGTCGCGCAGAGCGACCTGCTCGCCGTCGGTGTGATCCGCGCCGCTGAGGAGTTGGGGCTGAAGGTGCCGGAGGAGCTCACCGTGGTCGGCTTCGACGGCATCAACGCCGATGGGCTCGGTTCTCTGCGGCTCACGACGATCGCGCAGCCCGCCGTCGCGAAGGGCCGCGCGGCGGGGGAGCAGGTCGTCAGAATGCTGGCCGGCGAGCCGGGGGAGTCCGTGCACTTCACGTGCACATTCCGTGAGGGCGAGACCGCGGCGGCACCCGCACGCTGAGATGTGCGCGCGCCGAGTGCGGTGCGCGGTCAGCGTAATGACGGCGAAATCTGTGCGATCGGACCCACCCACACCCCAGGGCGGTGAAGACTGACGGTCTCGACTCGCCCTCCCGAGTGCTCTGTGAAGGGAACACGATGGAACTGATCTTCGTCCATGGCGCGCTGGTGAGAGATGGCCAGTGGTGGTGGCACCGCACTGCCGATCTGCTCGAGCAGCGCACAGGCGTCCGCAGCCGCTCAGTCGCGCTGCCGTCCTGCGGTGAGGGCGTGCCCGAGCAGGTATCAGGAGGTCTGGCCGCGGATGCCGCGGCGCTTCGCGCCGAGCTCGACCGCGTCGACTCCGCCATCGTCGTCGGCCACTCCTACGGCGGCACCGTGATCGCCGAGGCCGGCCGCCACCCGGCCGTCGAGCACCTCCTCTTCGTGTCGTCCTATCTGCCCGACATCGGACAGAGCCAGGGCGCGATCATGAGCGGGGAGGCCGATCCGGTGTCGATCGGCGACAACGGCGACGGCACACTCGGGGTCACCGGCTACGACGTCGCTTCCTTCAGCGCCCGCTTCCTGCAGGATGCGGATGCCGAGACGCAGCGACAGGGCTGGGACCGCGTCACGGCGCAGGCGGCCACGGCCTTCACGACGCCGACCACCGCCGCCGGCTGGACGGACGTCGACTCGACGTACATCGTCTGCGGCGAGGACCGCAGTACCTCGGTGCAGCTGCAGCGCTTCCATGCTGCGCGCGCCACTCGAGCCGTCGAGCTGCCGACCGGGCACCACCCCTTCCTCACCCGCCCTGATCTCGTCGTGGCCCAACTGGAGGCGCTGCTGCCGTAGCACCGGCACTCACGAATTCGCGCATCCGGGGAACCGGCGAAGAGCCGCACCGGTAGACTGGACGAAATCGCCCGCCCGCGCCGGAAGGCCTCGACGAGCTTGAGGGAGCCGCTTATGCTGATGCTCCTCGCCGTGTTCCTGCTCGGGTCCCTCCTCCTCCCCGTGCTGGTTCGATGGCTCGGAGCACAGGCGTTCGTGGTCGGTGCGCTGGTTCCCGCCGCCGCCTTCGTGCACGCGCTCACCCTCACTCCCGAAGTGCTGAGCCCGAAGACGGTTCCGTTCGAGGACTACGAATGGATTCCGCAGCTCGGGCTGCATCTCTCGATGCGCATGGACGTGCTCGGCTGGGTGCTGACGCTCATCGTGACCGGCGTCGGCGCGCTCGTCCTGCTCTACTGCCGCTGGTACTTCTACGATGATGCGGCCGAGATCGGCCAGTTCGCCGGGGTGCTGCTCGGCTTCGCCGGCGCGATGTACGGGCTGGTTCTCACCGACGACCTCATCATGCTGGTCATGTTCTGGGAGCTCACCAGCATCCTGTCCTACCTGCTCATCGGCCACTACCGCCGCCGCGCGGCCAGCCGTCGTGCGGCGCTGCAGGCACTGCTGGTGACCACGCTCGGCGGGCTGGTGCTGTTCGTCGGCGCGGTGCTGCTGGTCGTGGCCGCAGGCACCGGCAGCATCCGCGAGATGCTCGAGATCGCGCCCACCGGGCCGATCGTGGATGCGGCCGTCGTGATGCTGCTCGTGGGTGCGATCTCCAAGTCCGCGCTCTTCCCGTTCCATTTCTGGCTGCCGGGCGCGATGGCCGCGCCGACGCCGGTCAGCGCGTACCTGCACGCCGCCGCCATGGTCAAGGCGGGCATCTACCTGATCGCGCGCTTCGCGCCGATCTTCGCGCTGTCCGCACCGTGGCGGCCGATCGTCATCACCCTCGGCGTCTTCACGATGCTGCTCGGTGGCATCCAGGCGCTGCGCGAGACCGACCTCAAGCGCATCCTCGCCTTCGGCACCGTCAGCCAGCTGGGCTTCTTCTCGGTCGTGATCGGCTACGGCACCCCCGGCGCGGCCCTCGCCGGGCTCGCACTGGTGATCGGGCACGCGCTGTTCAAGTCGGCCCTGTTCCTCATCGTCGGCGTGATCGACCGTCAGCTCTCCACCCGAGACATCACCGAACTCTCCGGCGTGGGTCGGCAGGCGCCCGTGATGGCCACCGCCGCGTTCATCTCCATCGCCTCGATGATGGGCGTCGCGCCGACCATCGGGTTCGTCGCGAAGGAGTCCACCCTCGCCGCGCTCCTCGAAGACGCGCAGCACGGTGAAGCCTGGGGCTGGGTCGCTCTGATCGGCGTCATCGTCGGGGCCGTGTTGACCGCGGCGTACGGATGCCGGTTCCTCTGGGGCGCCTTCTGGCGCAAGAAGGATGCCTCCGGGGCATATATGCCGCAGACGGAATGGCCCGATCCGCCGGTCGGATTCCTCGCATCGCCGATCATCCTGGCGGGGCTCAGCATCGCCGTGGGCATCGGGGCGCCCGCACTGGACGTCATGCTCCAGGGGTATGCGCGATCGGTGAACCCTTCGACAGGCTCGAGCTCTTCGACAGGCTCGAGCTCTTCGACAGACTCAGGGGCCCAGGTGAGCGCGGAGCCCGGCCACCTTGCCCTCTGGCACGGGTTCGAGCCGGCCCTGTTCCTGTCGCTGGGGGCCGTCGCCCTCGGCATCGGAGTGTTCCTGCTCAGCATCCGCTCCGGCTGGGACCGGCATCCGCGTCTGGTGCGATTCACCGCGAGCGATGTGTACTACGTCGTGATGCGCGGCGTCGACCGCCTCTCGGTGCTCACCACCAGCCTCACCCAGCGCGGTTCGCTGCCGCTGTACGTCGGCACGATCTTCGTCGTGCTGCTCGCGGCCGAGGCGACAGCGCTCGTCGGCGCCGCGCCCGAGCGGATGGCCCTGTCGGCCTGGCACACCCCGGCGCAGATCGTGATCGCGCCGGTCATGGCGATCGCGGGCATCGTCGCCGTGCGCGCCCAGAAGCGCTACACGGGCGTGGTCCTGGTCTCGGTCACCGGGCTCGGCATGGTCGTGCTCTTCGCCACCAGCGGCGCCCCCGACCTCGCGCTCACCCAGATCCTCGTCGAGACGGTGACCATGGTCACCTTCGCCCTGGTGCTGCGACGACTGCCCTCGCGGATGGGCGAGCACAACGAATCCGTGAGCCGCATCCCCCGCGCGGTCCTCGCGATCGGCGTCGGCGTGACGATGGCGCTGGTGGCGATCATCGCCACGCAGGCCCGCATGTTCGATCCGATCTCGATCGACTTCCCGCAGCTCGCCTACGACCTGGGTCATGGCAAGAACGTCGTCAACGTCGCTCTCGTCGATCTGCGCGGCTGGGACACCATGGGGGAGCTGAGCGTGCTCGTGCTCGCTGCGACGGGCGTGGCATCCCTGGTCTTCGTCACGCATCGCGCGGACCTGCTGTCGGCCACCCGCGACCTGCCCGAGACCAAGCGGCGCGCCACAGCCCGCCGTCCCCTGGTGGAGACCGAGGACGGGCTGCGCTTCCAGACCGCCGAGAACCGCGGCGCTCCGCGCGCGTGGCTCGTGAGCGGGCAGCAGATGAAGGCCGAGAACCGCTCGATCCTGCTCGAGGTCATCGTCCGCGTGCTCTTCCACACGATCATCGTCGTCTCGATCTACCTGCTCTTCGCCGGCCACAACGGGCCGGGCGGCGGCTTCGCCGGTGGCCTGGTCGCGGGAATGGCCCTGGTCATGCGGTACATCGCCGGCGGGCGCTGGGAGCTCGGCGCCGCGGCGCCGACGGATGCCGGTCGCCTGCTGGGCTTCGGCCTCATCCTTGCCGTGGGCGCGGCGCTGCTGCCGATGTTCTTCAGCATGCAGCCGCTGCAGAGCAGCGTCTGGGAAGCGGAGATCCCGATCCTCGGACATCTGGAGTTCGTGTCGTCGACCGTCTTCGACATCGGCGTCTACCTGACGGTGATCGGCCTGGTGCTCGACGTGCTGCGCAGCCTCGGCGCCGAGGTCGACCGGCAGGCGATCGAGATGCGGAACCGGGGGGTGCGCGTCTGATGGATGTCTCCCTGACCCTGATCATCGTCATGGCCGTGCTCTTCGCCGCCGGCGTCTACGCCATGATGGAGCGCAGCCTGACCCGCGTGCTCATCGGATTCCTGCTGCTGGGCAACGCCACCAACCTGTTGCTGCTCATCGTGATGGGCGTGCCGGGCAAGGCGCCCTTCTTCGGCGAGGAGGGCGCGATGAGCGATCCGCTCCCGCAGGCACTCACGCTCACCGCCATCGTGATCACCTTCGCCGTCTCGGCGTTCCTGCTCGCCCTGATCTACCGCTCCTGGCAGCTCGGGCAGGCCGACACGGTCGAGGACGACGAGGTCGACATCGCACTGCGCGAGCGCACGGATGCCGAGGACGAGCTCTTCGACGACGAGTCCACTCCGGAAGAGGAGGAGGCCACCACGGACTTCGTCGGCACGGTCACCGCGCCGATCACCGTGCTGCACCGCCGAGACCACCCTGCGATCCAGGACGATGCGCCGATGGACATGCCCGATCGGGGGGACCGCCCATGAGCGCACTCGTCCCCCTCATCGTGATGCTGCCGCTGCTCGGTGCCGCCATCACCCTCGTCTACGGGCGCAATCCGCGCCTGCAGATCGTGGTGACGGCTGGGACCCTGGCGGCCGTGTCGATCATCGCCGCGGTGCTGCTGGTGTCGGTGGATGCCGCAGGCGTCCCCTTCGCGATCTCGGTGGGCGGATGGCCGGTCCCGTTCGGCATCGTGCTCTACGTCGACCGTCTGGCCGCCCTGCTCGTGCTCATCTCGAGCATCGTGCTGCTGGCGGTGCTGCTGTTCTCGATCGGGCAGGGCGCCGCCGACGGCATCGAAGAGACCCCCATCTCGATCTTCAACCCGACCTACCTGATCCTGGCCGCCGGCATCTTCGATGCGTTCATCGCCGGTGACCTGTTCAACCTGTACGTCGGGTTCGAGATCCTCCTCGTCGCCTCGTACGTGCTGATCACCCTGGGCAGCACCGAGTCCCGCATCCGCACAGGCGCGGTCTACATCGTCGTCTCGCTGGTCTCGTCGGTCCTCTTCCTCGCCGCGATCGCGATGATCTACGGCGCGGTCGGCACGGTGAACATGGCGCAGGTCGCCGAGCGCGTGGCGCAGCTGCCGCAGGAGACGCAGCTCGTGCTGCATCTCCTTCTCCTGATCGCCTTCGGCATCAAGGCGGCGATCTTCCCGGTGTCGTTCTGGCTGCCGGACTCCTATCCCACCGCGCCTGCGCCGGTGACGGCGGTGTTCGCGGGCCTGCTGACGAAGGTCGGCGTGTATGCGCTGATCCGCACCGAGACGCAGCTGTTCGCCGAGAACAGCATCGATACTCTGCTGCTGATCGTCGCGCTGGCGACCATGGTGATCGGGGTGCTCGGCGCGGTCGCGCAGGCCGAGCTCAAGCGCATCCTGTCGTTCACCCTGGTCAGCCACGTCGGCTACATGATCTTCGGTCTGGCCATCGCGACCGAAGAGGCCATCGGCGCCACGGTGTACTACATCGTGCACCACATCGTCGTGCAGACCACCCTGTTCCTCGCGGTCGGGCTCATCGAGCGCAAGGCCGGCAGCACGTCGATCCTGCGAGTGAGCGGTCTGATGAAGGCGGCGCCGCTGCTGGCCGTGCTGTACTTCGTGCCGGCGATCAACCTCGGCGGCCTGCCGCCGTTCTCGGGGTTCATCGGCAAGATCGCCCTGTTCGAGGCCGCGGCCGACGTGGGCACGCCCATCATGATCGTGCTGATCTTCGGTGGCATCCTCACCTCGCTGCTCACGCTGTACGCGCTGATGCGCGCGTGGAACCTGGCGTTCTGGCGTGAGGGCGACGACCTCGCCGAGATCGAGGGCCGCGTCGGGTACCTGGGCAGCGCGCCCGCCGCCGACGAGCAACAGGAGACCCGCCGCATCCCGGCGATCATGACCGTCGCGACCGGCGGGATGGTCGCGGTCACCCTGGCGCTGACCGTGTTCGCGGGACCGCTGTACGCCCTGTGCGATCGGATAGGCGCCGGGCTGCTGCAGCCGGTGACGCTGCAGCAGATCGATGAGGAGGCCGGATGATGAGCCCCGAATCGAAGCGCAGTGTCGTCCGCGACATCCTGCTGCAGCTGCCGTTCCTGCTGTGGCTGATCCTGCTGTGGATGCTGCTGTGGCACCAGTTCACGCCGCTGGCGCTGGTCACCGGCATCCTGGTCGCGATCTTCGTCACCCGCGTCTTCCGCCTGCCCACTGTCGAACTGGTCGGCCGGGTGAACCTCTGGTACGCCCTGGTGTTCATCGTGCTGTTCCTCGGCGCAGTGGTGATGGGTGCGACCAGCGTCGCCATCCAGGTGTTCGACTTCCGACGCCAGCCCGGTGCGGCGATCGTGGAGATCCCGCTGCGCTACGCCGATGACATCGTCACCACGCACGTCGCCGTGACCGGGTCGCTGATCCCCGGGTCGCTGGTCGTGGAGAGCGACCGCGACCGCCGCATCCTCTACCTGCACGTGATCGGCCTGCGCACGCGCGGCGACGTGGACGCGTTCCGTCAGGAGGTGCTGCGCTGGGAGCGCCGCATCGTGCGCGCGGTCGGCACGCCCGCGCAGTATCGGGCGCTGAAGGCGGACGAGGCGCGGTCGGATGCCGGTGCCCCGGGGCCCGCGAAGGGAGGCGCCCGATGAACGTCCTCGTCATCGCCATCATGGTGATCTTCGGCATCGCCGCTCTGCTGTGCGTGGTGCGCATCGTGCGCGGCCCGTCGATCCTGGACCGCACCGTGGCATCCGATGTGCTGCTGACCGAGGTGATGTGCGTGCTGGGCGCCGACATGGCGCTCAACGGGCACACCCGCAACATCCCGGTGATGCTCATCATCGCCGCGGTGAGCGTCTTCGGCTCGATCGCCGTCGCCCGCTACGTCGCGAGAAGGGATAATCCGACACCATGACTCCGTTCCTCGATCTCGCGCTGCCGCAGTCGGTGGCCGACGTCATCGTGCTCGTGCTCGTGCTGCTCGGCGCGATCCTCTGCCTGTCGGCCGCGGTGGGCCTGCTGCACTTCCGTGATGTGCCCAGCCGTCTGCACGCCGCCACCAAGCCGCAGGTGCTCGGCGTGGTGCTGATCTGCCTGGCCATCGCGGTCTCGCAGCGCACGATCGGCGGGATGCTGATGGCTCTGCTGATCGTGATCCCCGTGATCCTGCTGCAGTTCGCGACCGCGCCGCTGTCGGCGCACATGGTCGGCCGGCAGGCCTACCGCAATGGCACGATCAACGAGCGCGAACTGGTCGTCGACGAGTACGCCGAGTCCAAGCGCACCCCGCCCGCCGCGGGGTAGCGCTCCCGCGCCTCGCACTCTCCGCCGCCCCCGCCAGCTCCCGCGCCCCCTCCCTCCGCCGACCCACCAAGCAATCGCCGAGCCACCACGCAGTTCGCATGATGTTGCTTGGTTGCTCGCCGGTACCTTGGTGGATCGGCGAGTGGATGCCGGAGTCAGAGCCCGTCGACGAAGTCGCTGATCTTCTCGGCGGCAGCTCCCGAGTCGCTGATCAGCGTGCCGTGACCGTGGTCGGGGATCTCCGCGAACCGGGCATCCGGCACGGTGTCCACGATCGTGCGACACCAGGTCATCGACGCCAGCGGGTCGCGCTGGCCGCGCACGACGAGGGTCGGCACGTGCACGCGCGGGTAGGCCCTCTCGGGCTCGTGCACGATGGTCGCGCGCATCTTGCGGATCAGGTTCGGCCCGCCGCGCAGGTACTCGCGGGCGCCTCGCCATAGGACGACGGGCCGTTCGCCCACCAGGTCGCGCAGCAGGTATCCGGCCTGCATCCGGATGCTGCGCGCGGTGCTGTCCACGGTCGGCCCCGCCAGGATGAGGGCGGAGAGGACCTCCGGATGCCGCGCGGCGACCTCCGCGGCGATCTGACTGCCCATCGAGTGGCCGAGCACCACGGCATCCGCTATTCCGCGCGAGCGGAGAAAGGTCGCGACGAGGTCGGCGTGCCGCTCCATGGTGAGCGTGCGGACCGGCTCAGGAGCCTCACCGAAACCGGGAAGGTCGAGTCCGATGATCCGGCCGCTCAGCCGCTGGATCAGGTCGATGTAGACGCTGCGGCCCATGCCGATGCCGTGCAGCAGCACGATCGGGCGTGGTCCGGTGCCGAAGTCCTCGTACACGAGGGTCGCACCGCCGTGCTCGAACTCGCCGAGGTCGACGGGCATCCCTTCGGGGGCGAGCAGTCGTTCGGGCATCCTTCCACGCTACCGGGATCAGCTTGTGCGCGACGCGCATGCCGCGCAGCGGCGGGCCACCATCGAAACCTCGAGCCACCAAGCAGGCGACGGTGATCTGCTTGGTGGCTCGGCGCTTGCTTGGTGGGTCGGCGAGAGGCGGGCTCAGCTCGCGGGCTTCAGCACCAGCGTGTCGACGGTGGCCTCGGCGACGGCGGCACTGCTGAACGCCCACGGGCTCTGCACGCCCTTCGCCCAATCGTCGGTCTGGTCGGTGTAGTGAGTGCTGAACGCGTGGCCACTCGCGCCGGTGAGGTGGTTCCAGCTCGAGGCGTCGAAGTCGGCCAGGTCCACCACCATCCGCATGGACGGCACCGTGGTGGTCGCGTACGACTCGCCCATCCGCCAGCCGGTGGCATTGACGACCGACGAGCCGCCGCTCACCGGGTACGGGCCGCGGTTGAACAGCATCTCGATCGGGGCGATGCCCGAGGTGCCGAACGTGGAGCTGGTCAGCGTCAGGGCGTGCAGCGTGCCCCAGTTCCAGCCCGTCACGTTCTCGCCCTGCAACTCGGCGAGCTCGTCGTACGCCTGGTCGGCCGACAGCGTCAGCATCGCGTCCATGCCCGAGATCTTCAGCCGGTCGTTGGTCCACAGCGGGTCGGCGGGGTCGTCGAGCATGGCACCGACGACGGTGAACAGCCGACCCTGGTCGCCCACCGGCAACGGGACCTCGCGGTCGGTGAACACGTTGCGCACGAGATTCGACCACAGTGCGTTGGCGTAGGCCGCGGCGGGGGAGTCGGCTTGGTTCTGGGCGTCCCAGGTGCGCAGCAGGTCGACGGCGGCCTTCGGGCCCTCGCGGTCCACGCTCACGCCGTCCATCGCGACGGCCAGCTGCTTGCCGATCCACATCTCGTCATCCATCTGGATGTCGCGCAGGTCCTGCGCGTTCAGCGGACCGGTCGCCGCCTTGCGCTCGATGAGGTGGGCGATCCGCGCCGCGCGGTAGCCGTAGTCCCAGTCGCGGGAGAGGAAGTAGTCGTAGTCGTCGGTGACGATCGCGTTGTTCGCCGTGACGATGAATCCCTCAGGCGGGTTGTACGACACCGGCAGCTTCTCGAAGGGGATGAATCCGGTCCAGTCGTACGTGCTGTCCCAGCCGGGCTGCGGCAGCCAGCCCTCGCCGGCACCGCGGATCGGCAGGCGGCCGGGCGCCTGGTAGCCGATGTTGCCCTCGCGGTCGGCGTAGATGAGGTTCTGCGCGGGCACGTCGAAGAGGGATGCCGCACGGCGGAACTCCGTGAAGTCCTGGGCGGTGTCGAGGGCGAAGATCGCGCTCGCTGTGGTCCCGGGGTCCAGCGCCGTCCAGCGCAGGCTGACCGCGAAGTCGCCCGGCGGGATCTCGGGGGCGTCCGTCAGGGACAGCACATCGCCGCCGGTCTCGACCGCCGGAGCCTTCGCGATTGCGGTGAAATCGTCGGTGAGGCCCGAGATGATCGGGCCGTGCGCGGTGCGTCGGATGGTGAGAGGGACATCCTTGCCACCGGCGACCTTGATGACGTCCTTCTCGACCTCGAGCGGCTGCAGTGCCCCATCACGCCAGTACTGATCGCCGTCGACCTTCTCGACGTACAGGTCGGCGACGTCGGTGGTGAGGTTCGTGAAGCCCCACGCCACCTGCGCGTTGTGGCCGATCACGACTCCGGGCAGTCCCGAGAACGAGAAGCCGGAGACGTCGAACGGGCAGTCGTCGGTGACCTGCGAGCACTTCAGCTGCACCTGGTACCAAACCGACGGGAGCGCCGCGCCCAGATGCGGGTCGTTCGCGAGCAGGGGCTTGCCGCTCTCGGTGAGCTCGCCGGAGACGACCCAGGAGTTCGATCCGATGCCCTCGCCGATGGGACCGAGCAGCAGGCTCGCCGCTTCGATCACGCTGTCGGCCTGCTGCCACTCGACGGTGGTCACCGCGTCGCTGACATCCGGCGTGGTGCCACCGGTGTACGCGGCGGGGGCGGTGCCGGTGTCCTCGGCCGGGAGCGGGTCGACGGTGGAGATCTTCGGCACGATGACCGGGTTCTTGTCGAACGGGTACGGCGGGTACACCTTCTCGATGAGCTTCTGCGCGTCGGCATCCGTCTGTCCGGACTCGTCGAGATGCGCCGCGAGCAGCGCACGGTCGGTCTCGTCCTCGATGTTGGTGCGCAGGTCCCAGGCCATCGCCTTCAACCAGGCGACGGAATCGGCGGGCTTCCATGGCTCGGGCCTGTAGTCCGCGTTTTGCATGCCGAGGACGGCATATTCCAGGGAGAGCTCGGCTCCGGAGTGGGATGCCAGGTACGCGTTCACGCCGGCGGCATAGGCCTCGTAGTAGCCGCGGGTGGTGTCGTCGAGCGCCTCGACCTCCTGCTCGGCGACCTTGTGCCAGCCGAGGGTGCGCAGGAACTTGTCGGTGGGCACCTGCGACGACCCGAACATCTCGGCCACGCGGCCCGAAGTCACGTGTCGGCGGAAGTCCATCTCGAAGAACCGGTCCTGCGCGTGCGTGAACCCCTGGGCGAAGAACAGATCATCGGTGGAGGATGCGGTGATGGTCGGGATGCCGAGGTCGTCGCGCTGCACGGAGACGCTCTCGTCCAATCCCTTCAGCGTCACCTCGCCGGAGGTCTCGGGGAACGAACGCTGGATCGTCCACGTGAGGAAGAACGCGGCGGCGGTCGCGAGGACGACGAGTGCGGCGAGCACGATGAACGCGACGCGACCGATGCGGCCGGCGAGCGGACGAGACGGTGCGGCGGTGGCTTCTGTCGACATCAGCAAAAGTCCTTCGGGTCGAACGTGGGACTCCGTATCACGGAGTCCGGGTGCGCGTCCCGGGGGTGACACGTCCTCGCATCCTATCCAGTGGTTTGGCCGATCGTCTGGCCCGCTATCGACTTTCGACTAACTGCACCCAGTATGGAAAGGCTCCGGATGTCGCGGTGATTCACCCGATCAGGCTGGGCTGCAGGTCGCGCAGGGTGCGCCGATGCGTCATCCGCGTCACGCCGATGCCCGCCAGAAGCAGCCCGCCGACGAGCCACAGGGCGAGAACCCCGAGGTCGGTGAACGCGCGGCTCAGGTCGCCGCCGTACATCAGCTGGCGCGTCGCGTCGACGACGTAGCCCATCGGCAGCACGTGGTGCAGGGCGGCGAGGGGAGCGGGCAGGGTCTGCCAGGGGAACGTGCCGCCGGCGGTGACGAGCTGCAGCACCATCAGCACCAGCCCCATGAACTGCCCGACCGAGCCCAGCCAGACGTTCAGCGCGAGGATGATAGCCGAGTAGGTCGCGACCGCCGCCACCATCACGCCCAGAGACCCCCACGGGTGGGCGAAGTCGAAGCCCAGCAGGTAGCTGAGCACGGCCATCAGGCCGGTCATCTGCAGGGCGCCGAGCGCCGCAGGTGTCAGCCAGCCGGCGAGCGTGATGCGGATGGGGGAGTGCAGCGCGGTGATCGCGCGGCGGGAGATCGGCTTGACGATGAGGAACAGCGCGTAGATGCCGATCCATCCGGCCAGCGCGGCGAAGAACGGTGCGAGCCCCTGGCCGTAGTCACTGGCCGCGGTGACCTTGTCGTTGGCGATCTTCACGGGGTCGGCGATGGTGTCGGCCTGCAGCTCCCGCAGGTCGGGAGTGGATGCCGGGATCGCGTCGACGCCGTTCGCCAGACCGTCGCGGAGGGTGCCGATGCCGGCATCCAGCGTGCTGAGCCCGTCTCGGAGGCGGGTCGCGCCGTCGCGGGCGGATGCTGCGCCGGATGCCGCGCTGCCCGCACCATCGGCGAGCTTCTTCGCCCCGTCGGCGACCTGTCCGGCGCCCGCGGCGAGCTGATCGATCCGGTCGACGGCGCCCTGGGCGGCGGTGTTGCCCTCGCGAACCTTCTGCGCCAGCGGGTCGAGCTTCGCGAGCACCGCATCGATCTGCTCCTGCGTCAGGCCCTGCTCTGCCATCGCCTGTGCGAGATCGGTGCGGGCGGTGGGCAGGGCATCAGTCGCCCGCTGCGCGAGCGTCGCGGCCCGGTCGGCCTTGCCTGCGAGCTGGTCGTTGCCCGCGCTGACCTGCGAGGCGCCGTCCGCGAGGGTGCGTGCGCCGTCGGCGAGCTGTTTCGTGCCGTCGGCGAGGGCGCCGAGGCCGGATGCCAGGGTGCCGGCCCCGTCGCGGGCGGTGCCGGCACCGTCGTGCAGCTTCGTCGCGCCGTCGGTCGCCTCGGACAGTTTGTCGCGCACGTCGCTCAGCCCGGTCAGCAGCTGCCCGGCGGCCCCAGAGCCCACCATCTCGGCGACCGAGCGGCGGATGCGCTCCACGGTCTGCGTGCCGATCGTGGAGGCGAGGTAGTTGTTGGCGTCATTGGTCTCGAGTTCGAGGCGTGCCTGGTGCGGGTGGTCGCCGGATGCCGAGGTGAGAGCCTCGGAGAAGTCGGACGGGATGGTCACGGTGAAATCGACCGTTCCGTCCTGCAGTGCGCGGGCCGCTCCGGATGCCGACATCACCTGCCAGTCGAAGGCGCCGTCATCGAGCAGGTTGTCGGCGACCTTGTCGCCGTAGTTCACGGCATCCTGAGTCGAGTCCGTCGTCCCGGCATCCTCGACGACGAGCGCGACGGGCACCTCGGAGAACTGCCCGTAGGGGTCCTGATTGGCCCACAGGTACAGGCCGCCGTAGAGGATCGGCACGCACATCAGCGCGAACAGCGCGATCACGGCCATCGGGCTCGCGGTCAGTCGCCGCAGTTCGGCGGCGATCATGGAGGGAACCTTCATCGCGCCTCCTCCTCGTCCGCGTCGTTCTCCGTGTCCTCTTGCCTGTCCTCGCCCCTGCTGGTCGCCGCCGCCCCTGCTGAGTCGCGTGAATGAGCAGGGGCCGGGTAGCTGAGCGGGGGCGAGGACCGGAGTCCGGATACGGCATCCGTCGGGTCCGCGGTGGCATCCGACAGATGGTCGGCGCCCAGGGTCTCGGGCATGCCGGCGATCACCGCGGCGGCCGCGCCGCCTACGATCACCAGCACCGCATACCCGCGCTCGGCGAACTCGGCGGAGATGCGCCACCAGCCGTCGGGACGCCCGCCGTGCCGATCCGGCGAGACGAGCACCAGGCCCTCGACGCCCTCGCGCAGCACGGCCAGCTCGCACAGGATGCGCACCCGCGCCGCCGGGTCGACCATGCCGATCGGCGTGCTGGCGATGTCGGAGAACCCGAGTCCGCGCAGCCACCGACTCGCGTGCAGCGGCGTCGCCGCGAGGCCGGCGAACATGAGCTCCTCGCCCACGACTGCGGCGACGGTCACTCCCGGATGCGGGTCGCTGACCTCGGGGGCGTCGACCAGGGCGATCCGGCGGCGCAGCTGCTTGGCATCCGCTTCGGCATCGATCGTGACGCGACCCGTGTCGGGCTTCATCCGTCCGGATGCGATCAGACCGAGCACCGTCGGGCGCTGCTCGGTCTCGGCACGGACGAACCGGGCGTGGCCGGTCTCGAAGCTCAGGGCCATCGTGGGCAGCGCCTGTCCGCGCCGTCCCTTCGAGATGCTGTCGAGGGTGATCCTCATTCGACGCTCTCCAGCACGTCGGGGTGCGTGCGCAGCAGGTCGTCGGCCTCGCGCCAGGAGAGCCCGGCGATGCTCAGCAGGGTGCGCACGGCCAGGTCTGCGGCGGACGGTGACGAGGCGTCGACGCGCGCCACGACCGTGCGCGCGACCTCTTCGATGAGGCGGGCGAGCGTGGGTGCCGCGATGTCGGTGCGGAAGCTGCCGGCATCCTGTCCGCGCTGCACGAGCTGGGCGACGGCTCTGCGCAACGGAGCGAGGGCCTCGGCGGTCTGGGTGACGTGCGCTTCGTCGAGCGCGATCGCGGCGGCGACCTGCACGTGCGCGGCCTCGTGCCACAGCCGCGTCGCGAGGCGGGCGAGGGCGAGGCGCGGGTCGGCATCGGTCACGGATGCGGCGATGCCGTTGAAGCGCTGTGCGCCGGTGACGATCAGCTCGCGGATCAGTGCATCGCGGTCGTCGAAGTGCCCGTAGAGCGTGCGTCGGCTGAGGCCGGCGCTGCGTGCGATCGTGTCGACCGAGGCGTGGGGGTCCGTCGCCAGGGCGTGGCGGGCGGCGTCGAGGATGCCGGCGCGGTTGGCGAGCGAGTCGGCACGGGGCGTGCGGGAGGTCATGCCTCCAGAATAAGTAACTTGCACACTGCTGTGCAAGTTATTACGGCGGACTCACAGCATCCGTCCGTCAGGGCAGCCGTCCCGGATACAGAACGGGGGCCGACACGCCAGATTGCGGACGATTCCAGCGAGAACGTCCGACATCTGGCGTGTCGGCCCCCAGAACGTATCGGGGTCCGGAAGGGCACGGAGGCGCCAAGGTGTGAGGGCGCCCCGCGTCCTGGGGTGGGACGTGGGGTCAGTCGGTGCCGGAGTCGAACGCGGCGCCCTCGGATGCTGCATCCACGGCATCCGTGAGCACGCCGTCGGGCGCCGAGACGGAGCCTTCGACGGCCTCGGTGATCTCGCTCGCCTCGCCGGCGGTGACGCGTCCGACCAGCTCGCCGGTGGCGCCGCCGACCAGACCGAGGCTCGCGTACTGCTCCAGACGCGAGCGCGAGTCGGCGATGTCGAGGTTGCGCATGGTCAGCTGGCCGATGCGGTCGACCGGGCCGAAGGCCGCATCTCCGACGCGCTCCATCGACAGCTTCTCGGGACCGTACGACAGGTTCGGCGAGACGGTGTCGAGGATGCTCCAGTCGTCGCCGCGACGCAGGCGGATGGTGACGGTGCCGGAGATCGTGAGGCCGACCCAGCGCTGGATCGACTCGCGCAGCATGAGCGACTGCGGCTCCAGCCAGCGGCCCTCGTACATCAGGCGACCGAGGCGCCGGCCCTGCTCGTGGTAGGTGGCGAGGGTGTCCTCGTTGAGGATGCCGTTGACGAGCCGCTCGTAGGCGATGAACAGCAGCGCCATGCCGGGGGCCTCGTAGATGCCGCGCGACTTCGCCTCGATGATGCGGTTCTCGATCTGGTCACTCATGCCCAGACCGTGGCGGCCGCCGATGCGATTCGCCTCGAGGACCAGGGCGACCGGGTCGCCGAACTCGACTCCGTTGAGGGCCACGGGACGACCGCCCTCGAAGGTGACGGCGACGTCCTCGGTCTCGATCGCGACCGACGGGTCCCAGTACTTCACACCCATGATCGGGTCGACGCTCTCGAGCGACACGTTCAGGTGTTCCAGGGTCTTCGCCTCGTGCGTGGCGCCCCAGATGTTGGCATCCGTCGAATAGGCCTTCTCGGCCGAGTCCCGGTACGGGAACCCGTGCTCGACGAGCCATTCGCTCATCTCCTGCCGGCCGCCGAGCTCGGTGACGAAGTCGGCGTCGAGCCACGGCTTGTAGATGCGCAGACGCGGGTTGGCGAGCAGGCCGTAGCGGTAGAACCGCTCGATGTCATTGCCCTTGTAGGTGGAACCGTCGCCCCAGATGTCCACGCCGTCATCCTTCATGGCGCGCACGAGCATGGTGCCGGTGACGGCGCGGCCCAGGGGAGTGGTGTTGAAGTAGGTCTTGCCACCGGAGCGGATGTGGAACGCACCGCACTGCAGCGCGACGAAGCCCTCTTCGACCAGTGCGGTCTTCGCATCGACCAGGCGCGAGATCTCGGCGCCGTACTCGAGTGCGCGGCCGGGGATCGCGTCGATGTCGTCCTCATCGGGCTGGCCGAGGTCGCCCGTGTAGGTGCAGGGAATCGCACCCTTGTCGCGCATCCACGCGACGGCGACGGAGGTGTCGAGACCACCGGAGAACGCGATGCCGACCTTTTCGCCGACAGGGAGGGACTGAAGCACCTTGGACATGGGTTCCAGTGTATCGGCGGGTTGCGGGCGGCCCGTTCGGGTTGCGGCGGATGGAGGGCGTCCGTTCACGGCATCCCTCGCACGGATCGGAGGAGATCGCAAGGAACGGAGGATGCCTGGCGCGGGATGCTCCTCCGATGCGCGAGAACTCCTCCCGAGCGGATGCGGCGAGCGGATGCCCCGAGCTGATGCGGCGGATGCCCCGAGCGCGCGCTGCGAGCAGCCGGCCCGCCCGGCGGTACGGTGACTCATATGGGTCAAGCCATCCTGTGGGGCGTGGTCGCCGCATCTCCTCTGCTGATCGGGGCGGTGCTCGCGCTGCTGCGGCGCTGGCCGGAGCGGCTGCTGGGGATCATCCTCGGCTTCGGCGCCGGTGCGCTGATGGCATCCATCGCCTTCGAGCTGTGGGAGCAGGGGGTCGAGCTCGCGGGCCACCTGCCTCTGATCATCGGCGTCGGCGCGGGCGCGCTCAGCTACTACATCGCGGCGCGGATCCTCGACGCCCGGCAGGCTAAGACGCACACGAACGCCGGCGGAGGCTCGCTGGCCGTGGGAGCGCTGCTGGACGGCATCCCGGAGCAGCTGGTTCTCGGCATCGGACTCGCCTCGGGAGACGGCGTCGGCGTGGCACTCGTGGTCGCGATCCTCGTCTCGAATCTGCCGGAGTCGATCGGCTCGGCATCCGACCTGCTGCGCTCCGGAATGCGCAAGAGCCGGGTCGTGCTGCTCTGGGCGGCGGTCGCGGTGGTCTGCGCCCTCGCGACGGTCGTGGGCTTCGCCTTGACGGATGCCGTCGGCGACGAGTTCCGCGCCGTGGCGAACGGCTTCGCGGCGGGAGCCCTGCTGGTGATGCTGGTGGACTCGATGATCCCCGAGGCGCAGGAGAAGGCCAAGGAATCGACCGGATTGGCCACGGTCATCGGCTTCGCCTTCGCTGCCTGGCTCGCGCTCGCCGCCTGAGGCCGGCATTGCGCCGCGAGCACCCGCGTTCGAGCGCCCCGCGTTCGAGCACCCGCGTTCGAGCACCCGCGTTCGAGCACCCGCGTTCGGGAGGACTTCTCACGGATGGGAGGAGCCCCGCGCGAGAACCCTCCTCCCGAGCGGGAGTTCTCCTCCCGAGCGGGAGAGAGCCCAGCAGCCCAGCAGGCCTCAGCGCGTCAGGTCGGTGAAGCGCTCGCGGAGCGGATGCTGCGCACCGAGGCCCGCGAGCGCGACGGCGCCCTCGAGGCCGGAGCCGATGGGCGGCACGAATCGTGCATCCGGGCATGCGGTGCGTACGGCATCCTGGAAGGCCGAGCGGATGAGCTCGGATCCGAAGACGCCGCCGACGGCTCCGACGGCGGCATCGGCCGGGGCGTCGGTGACCCGCAGGGCAGTCGTGGCGGCGAGCGCCAGCTCTCCGGCGGCTTCGCGGCAGATGCGCACGGCCACCTCGTCGCCCGCCGCCGCGAGTGCGGCCGTCGGTGCGGCGAAGGAGGCCACCGTGCGCACCCGATCGTGCGAGGCCTGCAGCAGCGTGTACGCGCTCTCGAGGTCGGGCCAGCGCTCCTGCATGACGGCGGTCAGCGCGGTGGCGGGGCCGCGTCCGTCGAACGCGCGCATCACGGCATCCAGCGCCGCGCGTCCGATCCAGTATCCGCTGCCGGCATCGCCCATGATGTAGCCCCACCCGTCCACGCGGGCGGAGTGCTCGGGGCCGACACCGAGGGTGACGACGCCGGTTCCCGCGGCGACGACGGCGCCGTTCTGGTCGCCGAGGACGCCGAGGAACGAGGTGACCGAGTCGTGCGTCACGACAACGCGGTCGACGCCGTCGAGGGCCGGATGCTGCAGCAGAGCCTGTGCCTCGGCATCGGCATCCGTGAGTCCCGAGACCCCGAAGGTGACGGTGAGCGGCGCGACGTCGGCGCTTCGCAGTGCCGATTCCACGACGCTCGTGAGCTGCGTCAGCAGCGGCCGGTCGGTGAGCACACCCGCGAAGAGGTCGTCGTGCGCCGAGCCGTCGGCGCGCAGCAGGCGCGTCTTGATGCCGGTCTGCCCGGCGTCGATGGCGAGCAGCGGCGAGCCGCTCTCATGCTGTGCGTCTGCCATGCCGGATTCCCTCGCTCGCGTGCCGCCTCGGACGATCGGCCAGATGCAAGCGTAGGCCACCGCCTGCCGGTGATGCCCGCCGAAGTCAAGGCCCCCATGGATCGGCGCCGACTGCGGTGTACTGGTGGCCACCGTCCCCATCCTGAGGAGCATCATCGTGACCTCCCTCTGGCTCGACGAACAGCGCGAGCGCATTCCCTCAGACCCCTTCGAACCCGACGCGCAGCACGACGTCGTCATCGTCGGCGCCGGCATCACCGGGCTGATGACCGCACTGCTGCTCGCCCGCGCCGGGTGCGCGGTCGCCGTGCTCGAGGCGCGCTCGATCGGCGCGGTCACGACCGGCCACACCACCGCGAAGCTCAGCCTGCTGCAGGGCGGGGTGCTCTCCGGCATCCTCTCGCGCGGCTCGAGTCGCGTGCTGAAGGCGTACGTCGAAGGCAACCTGGAGGGCCAGCGGTGGATGCTGCGCTACCTCGACGAGCACGGCGTGGACGTGCAGCGCCGGGACGCCTTCACCTATGCGAGCTCCCCGGACGCGCGCACTCGCCTCGATGAGGAGTACGGGGCGAGCCGTCGGGCCGGACTCGACGTGGAGCGCGTGGACGATGTCGGCCTGCCGTTCGAGACCCACGGCGGCATCCGCCTGGCCGATCAGGCGCAGTTCGATCCGATGGACGTGCTCGCCGCGCTCGCCGCCGATGTGCGGCAGCACGGCGGCGTGATCGTGGAGGGAGTGCGCGTGAAGGATGTGCGCACCGGGGAGCCGAGCACGGTGGTCACGCCCGTCGGCGATGTGCACGCGGGCACCGTGGTGCTGGCCACCGGCATCCCGATCCTGGACCGCGGCCTCTACTTCGCCAAGGTGAAGCCGTCGCGCTCCTACGCGCAGGCCTACCGTGTGCCCGGCACCGCGTTGCCGCAGGGGATGTATCTCTCCATCGATTCGCCGGGGCGCTCGCTGCGCACCGCGCCGATCGACGGCGAGGAGCGGCTGATCGTCGGCGGCAATGGACACACGGTCGGTCGCGAACCCGACACGCAGCGGCTCGTCGACGACCTGGAGCAGTGGACCCGGGAGCGCTTCCCGGGAGCGGAGCGCACGCATGACTGGTCGGCGCAGGACTACGAGTCGATGAACCTCGTGCCGTTCGTGGGATGGATGCCGCGCACCGATCACCGCGTCGCGCTGGCCACCGGCTACAACAAGTGGGGGATGACGAACTCCGTCGCAGCGGCGCTCAGCATCACCGCGGACATCCTCGACGGCAGCATCCCCTGGGCCAAGACCCTGCACCACCGCTTCACGCTGCCGCAGGACCTCGCGCACGGCGTCGCCGCGAACGCCGAGGTGGCGGGCAGGCTGGCATCCGGCTGGGTGTCCTCGGGCCTGCACCCGCTGCCCGACGAGGATCCGGGCGAGGGGGAGGGCCGGACCGGCACCTACGACATGGAGCCGACCGCGGTCTCCACCGTCGACGGCACCACCTGCCGGCTGTCGGCCGTGTGCACGCACCTCGGGGGCATCGTCTCCTGGAACAGTGCCGAGCGCTCGTGGGACTGCCCGCTGCACGGGTCGCGCTTCGCCGCCGACGGCCGTCTGCTCGAGGGGCCCGCGGTCGACGACCTGCACGCGGTCGACGAGCCCGAGCTCCCGGGCGACGCGCACGAACCGGTCGAGGACCCGTCGTAGGACAGGACCCGACTCAGAACCCCGGGTAGTCCCTGAGCTTCTCCTCGTACGCGGCACGGTCGGCCTCGGGCAGCACCTCGCGGGCGAGGATGATCAGCTGCAGACCCTCCAGGGGTTCGCCGAACTGCTGCTGGACCGCCTCGCGCTGGGTGCGGAACTCCCCGGTCGGGTCGTTCGACAGGTCGTACACGTCGGCGTAGAAGCGCAGCGGCTCGGGGTAGGTGTCGCTGTAGTACTCCCAGGTGTGCTGGCGCGCCGGGTCGCTCGACCCGTACAGCTTGGCGACCATGTCGTCGGAGATCCCCGATCCCGGCTCGTTCAGCGGGTACAGACCGGGCATGCCACGAGCCGCGAGCACGTCGTCGATCACCCGCATGACCTCGCGCTTGCGCTGGATGTCCTGGACGGGCTGCTCGGTGGTCCAGGTCGTGGAGGCGTAGCGGCGCAGCATCGACTCGCCGCCGTAGCCGTTGCGCTCCGGGCTGATGTCGACGGTGCCGGACTGCACCCAGGTGTACCCGTATCTCGCAGTGAGGCGCTCGCGCACCTCGGCCATCAACTGGTCACCCTCGGCCTGCACGTCCTCCAACGAGGGGCCGTTCAGCACATCGCTGTTGGCGACGCCCTTCATCCCGGGATAGCCCTGCTCGTGCTTCTGCTCCTCGGTCTTCGTGCCGTCGTACGCATGGGTGGCCGCCGAGCGCAGCGCGCCCATCGCGCCGACCGTGGCCACGTTGAAGACGAGTGTCAGGGCGAGGGCGATCGTGCCCAGCATCCGCCCTCGCGGGGTGACGAGTGCGGCGATGATCACGCCGATGACGATGAACTGCACCACCAGCATGGAGGCGCCGTAGAGGGCATCCGTGCCGCCGGCGCCCATCATCAGCAGCATCACCAGCACGAACAGCACGGCCGTCGAGATGGCGACCAGGCCGAGGGTGTTGACCGACTTCTTCTCGGCCGGCGCGGCCGTGTACGAGACGGTGTCGGATCCAGAGCGCGGGCCGGATGCCAGGGGCAGGCCGGCCGCGGCATCCAGAGCCGCCGGAACGCGCCGCGCGCCCTGGTAACCACCGGGCGGCGGCACGGGCGGTGCGCCCTCGGCTCCGCCGATGTATCGACTGCGCTGCTGCTCTACCACGGCTTGTCCGTTCCGCCGTCGGAGCCGCCCTCGCCGCCGCCGCCGAGCTCCTCCTCGCGCTCCTGAGCGCCCTGGTTCAGCCGGTCCTCGATGTCGTCGAGATCGCTCTGCGAGGGCTGGTCCTGCTGCGGCTCATCGTCCTCGGACTGCGGCTGCTCGCTCTGGTTCGGATCCTGCTGGCTCTGCTGCTGCTTCTCCTGCTGACGCTGCTGGTTCTGATCCAGGGTGTCGCTCATGTCGCGGTTCGGGTCGGGCGACTGGTCCTGCGCATCCTGGTTGCTGCACTCCTCAGGGGTGTCGACGGTGATCTGCAGCGCCTCGCCGAACAGCTCGGCCGCCTTCGCCGCATCGCCGTCGACGAGCGCCGCGTCGCCCTGCCGCTCGACCACGAGCGACAGGTTGATCAGCACCGGACAGGCATCCAGGCCCTGGGCCAGCGGCAGCGCGCGCTCGAGCTCGATTCGCGCGTCGGCCAGCTGCTCGGCGCCCCCGAGCGCCGTGCCGATGTTGTACGGCGCCTTGAACGGCTCGAACCAGTTCAGGACGTCCTGACCGCGGGCGGCCGACTCGGACTCGGCGTAGCCGCCCGCCACGAACGACGTGATCGACTGATGCGCGAACGCGTACATGCTCAGCAGCTTGCCGGCGAAGAGCAGCGCGGCCAGCGTCAGCGGAAGGGTGCCGATCGCGACCCAGCAGCGGATGCTGCGCCTGCGGCGGTTCGCGGCCAGCAGCGCGGCCGCGGCGGAGGCCGCCGTGGGGTCGCTCTGGGCGCGGGCCGGAGCGGGAGCGGTCCGGGTGTCGGTCATCGCGCACCTCCGTCCGGCGCGGGTGCGGGTGCGGGTGCAGGCGTGGGTGCAGGGACGGCTGCAGGGTCGGTCGCGGGGCGGGACAGCTCGCGCAGGCGGGTGACGAGCATGGTGGCGCGCACCAGCTCGACGGCGACCAGTGCGATGAGTGCGAGCGCCAAGATCCAGTACAGCTCGATGACGTTGCCCACCTCTCCCGCGGTCGCGTAGTCGGTCGTGCTGCTCGGTGCCTCGGGCAGGGCGATCTCGGCATCCGCCGTCCGGTGCTGGTAGTCGACTCCCAGCTGCTCGGAGATCTTCTTCAGCCGGTCCTCGTCGATCACCGACATCGCCCGCTCACCCTGGTACTCGATGTACTCGCCGGGCGAATCGTCTGAGCCCTGGGCGCGGCCCGTGGTCTTCTTCATCGGGCCGCCCTCGGCCGTGCCGTAACCGAGCACGAGCCCGCCATCGACGTACTTCGCGCCGCCGGAGAACGACTCCGGTTCGCTGGAGGAGGTCTGCTCGCCGTCGCCCAGGTAGAACACCATCCGGCTGCGATCCGGTGAGGCCTTCGCCGCCGCCCGGAGGGTGTCGGTCAGCATCCGGTTCGCGATGCTGATCGACGATCCGCGCGACTGGTCGGTGATCTCGGGGAGCATCACGTCGAGCGAGGACATCAGCGCGGTGGCATCCGTCGTCAGCGGCAGGCGCAGCTGCGCCGCCGCGTCGAAGCTGATCAGCGAGAACCGCGCGCCCGGGTAGGTGTCGACGATGGACTGCACGTCGGCGCGCACGCCGGTCAGGCGAGGCTGGTCGCCGTTCCAGTCCTCGGCGATGATGCTGGCCGTCGTGTCGACGACGATCACGATGTCGGTGTCGGTCGCGAGGGTCTGCGAGGTGCCGCCCGGGATGCCGGGGCGCAGCAGCATCGCGAAGACGACGACGATCATGCCCAGGCGCAGCGCCCAGATCGGGCGGCCAGGGGCACCGGCGTGCGGAGTCCGGATGAGGGCGCGGATGACGAAGAACGCCGGTGCCGCGCACAGCAGCACGAGCAGTACGGGATGGAGGACGGGCTGGACGATCACAGGCGCACCCGCCAGACGAGGAGGAGGAAGCCGAGGATGGCGACGAGCATCAGCGCGATGACGAGGTTCGGGCTGTCGACGAGCACGACCTGGGCCTGGCCCTTCAACGCCGTCGCCTCCTGCTTCTGGATCTCGGTGATGATGTCAGCCACGCTCGTCGTGTCGCGCAGCGCGTAGGACTGACCACCGGTCAGCTGGGCGGCGTTCGTGAGCTCGGCGCTGACGGCGGCGTCCTTGCCCTGCACGGGGTTCAGGGCGAACACCCGCACGTTCTTCGATTTCGCGTACTGCGCCGCCTCGGTGACGGACAGGATCGAGGCTCCGGACAGCTCGTTGTCGGTGGCGAGGATCACCGATCGGCTGCGGTCGTCGTCGAGGTGATCGAAGCGCATGGTGCAGGCCGCGAGGCCGTCGCCGATCAGCGAGGCGCCGGGCCCGTTCAGGGTGCCCACCCAGTGCTCGGGGACCTCGCTGTTGTAGTCGAAGCTGGTGCGGATGTTCTTCAGCTGCTCCTTGATGAACGGGTAGTCGTCCGTGAGCGGGAAGACCTGCACGGGCGAGCTGTTGAAGATCGTCAGCCCGATCCGCTCGCCCTCGAAGCCCTTCAGCAGCTCTTCGAAGACGCTCAGCACCTCGACGTCCACATCGGACATCGACCCGGACACGTCCAGGCACAGCATGATGTCGCGGCTGTCGTCGACGGGATGGATCGTCTTCGCCGACATGGGGCGGGCGGCGACCACACCGCCCAGCAGCACGGCGATCCCCCCGACGATGAGGATGCCGGCGAGCAGGCTCATGCGCCGGCGGACCGAGGCGCGGAACGACGGCAGGCTGCGCAGCCGCTCGGCGCGGGAGATCAGTGCCGCAGGGGCGGTCTCGGTGCGCCGGCGGCCGCGCAGACCGAGCAGGATGCCGATGACCACCGCGAGGATCAGCACCCCGAGTGCGACAAGGATCATCCACCAGGTGCTCAATGCCATGTGGACACCACCTTGCGGGCGGCGTCGGCACCGTAGGTCGGATCGACCGCCGGTCCGCGCTGGAAGATGCTCGGGTAGTAGTGCCGGCGGATCGCGTCGATGAGGGCCGGGTCGACGCCGCGCGCGACGAGGTCGTCGAGCGAGAGGACCGGCGCCTCGAGCCCGGAGTACTCGTTGACGAAGCTGCGCACCACCCGACTGAGTTCGAGATTGGCCCTCTTCGGGGGCATATTCCCTGAACGGTATGCATCCTCGATGTGCTGCACCTCGGCGAAGTACTGGGAGCGCAGCTGGTTCAGGACCTCGGCGGTCGGCGGTGCGTACGAGGCCGCGCCCGGGAGTGTGATGCTGCGCCGGGGACGGGTGAGGAAGACGAGCAGCCAGGCGGCGGCGCCGAGCAGCAGCAGGATGCCGATGGCGATCAGGATCCAGCCCCAGCCGTACTGGGCGGGCGGGTAGAGCTCGTCAGAGGCGGGCATGCGACCTCCGGTTGAGCATGGCGAGGAGCGTCGGCACCGCGGCATCCTGCCCGCCGAACTCGGCGTGCGTGATCTCGAGCCGGCGCAGCACGTCATCGCGGTGGGCGGTGTCGGCGGCCTCCAGCGCGGCGAGCTCGGCCATCACCTCGGCGTCGCCGTGCACGAACTCGGGGATGCCCCAACCCGTGTCGACGTCACGCCGGTGCGACGTTCCGGCGTGCTCGGGGGCCACCGGGTCGGCATCCCGCACGGTCATCCACAGCACGTCGTGCTGAACCTTCAGGCGGCGCAGCAGCCGTTCAGTGTCGGCGGTCATCGGCGCCTCATCGGTGACGAGCACGACGATCGTGCGCTTGGCGATGTTGCGCGCCGTGTACCGCAGCAGGGCGTCGCGGTCGTTGGGTGCGGCGGTCTCGTCGATCGCGTCGCGCACGGTGCGCAGCGCGTGCTCGAGTGCACCCTCGGTGCCGCCTGGTCGGAGGCGGCGCACCTGGGCGGCGTCCCCGTAGACCATCGAGAAGTCGTCGCCGTGGCGAACGGTGAGGAACCCGAGAGCGCCGGTGAGGAGCACGACCAGGTCGCGCTTGACGTTCTCGTCCTCGGCGAGGGCCTTCATGCCGCGACCGGAATCCACCAGGAACAGCACGGTGTGGCGGCGGGTGGCCTTGGTGCGCTTGATCAGCGGCTCGCCCTGCTTCGCGGTGGCGCGCCAGTCGATGTCGCGCACCTGATCGCCGTACTCGTAGGGCCGCAGGTCCTCGAAGTCGAGGCTGCGCCCGCGCAGCAGAGATGCGTAGGCGCCATCGAGCGCGTGCATCGACTTCTGCGAGGAGCGGACGAAGAGCTTGCTCTTCACCTGGGCGATCAGACTTGCCATGTTCTCTGGGTCCCTGAGCCTGTCGAAGGGTCAGGGGGTGGGGACCGACGCGAAGATCTGGTCGATGATCTCCTCGCTGCGGATCCCCTCGGCGTCGGCCTCGAAGGTCAGCAGCACGCGGTGGCGCAGCACGAGGTGACGCAGCGAGCGGATGTCCTCGGGCAGCACGTGCGTGCGTCCGTTGAGCAGTGCGAGGGCGCGGGAGGCCTGCAGGAACGCGATGCTCGCACGCGGGCTGGCGCCGTACTTGATGTAGCGGGCGCGCTCCGCGCCGATGTACGGCGCGGGATTGCGGGTGACGTAGGCCAGCTGCACGATGTAGTTGCGGATGGCGGGGTCGATGTACACCCGGGAGGCGATGTCCTGCAGCTCCTGCACGTCCTCGAGGGAGATGACGCCGGGCACGTGGCGGTCGGGGTTGAGCACGCCCGAGTCGATGCGACCCAGGATCTCGAACTCCTCGGCGGGGCTCGGATACTCCACGATCTCCTTCAGCAGGAAGCGGTCCATCTGCGCCTCGGGCAGCTCGTAGGTGCCCTCCTGCTCGATGGGGTTCTGCGTGGCGATCACGAGGAACGGCTTGGGCAGCGCGTGGATCTCGCCGCCGATCGTGGTCTGCCGCTCCTGCATCGCCTCGAGCATGGCCGACTGCGTCTTGGCGCTGGAGCGGTTGATCTCGTCCAGCAGCACGAAGTTGGCGTGCACCGGTCCGAGCACGGTGCGGAACGTGCCGGTCGCGGCGTCGTAGATCTGGCTGCCGGTGATGTCGCTGGGCAGCAGGTCAGGGGTGCACTGGATGCGCTTGAAGCTGGCCTTCACCGTGTCGGCGAGCGTGCTGGCCGCGGTGGTCTTCGCGAGGCCCGGCACGGACTCGAGCAGGATGTGGCCGCCCGCGATGAGCGAGATCAGCAGGCTGCTGCGCAGCTGATCCTGGCCGACCATCTTGGTGGAGTACGACTCGGTGATGACCCGCAGGATCCGCTGCGCGCGGGCGAGGTCTTCCTGCGTCGCGCCCGGGGCGTCCTGGGAGGCGGAGCGCCGCTCCGGCGCGGCTGCGACGGGCGCCGAGCTCACGGGCGCCGGCGGTGCGGGCGGTGCCGGAGGGGGCGGCGCTTCGGCCGATCCGCCGTAGGACGGGGGATAGGGCTGGTTCATCTTGGTCTCCTCGATCGCGCCGGGGAGACAGGTCGCCGCGTTCCCCCGCAGAACAGGCTAACCGCTCAGACCGTGCGCATTGCGGGAACGGCATGGGTCGAGGTGCCCACCCGCGGCGGCGGTGGCGTCCCGGCGCGTATCAGATGGAGTCGCGGCGTGCCTCGATGGCGGCGCCCGCGGTTCCGTCGGTGTACTTCGCGCGGATGATCGGGTTGTCCACACCGATGCCGAGCAGCGATCCGCCGATCTTGAGGGTGGCGCGACCGCTGCCGTCGAAGGTCACGGATCCGGCGGCCATCGATCCGTAGGTGACGGATGCCTTGGCGCCGGGCTCGCCTGACAGCGAGAGCGTGTAGCTGGACAGCAGCGTGATGCCGAGCAGCGTGGTCCGATTCTCGGTGAGACCGGTGAACTCGAGAGGCTCGGGCCCGGTCGGCTGCGGTGCCGGCTGATCCGGCGTCGGCTGGGGTGCAGGCGGTGCGGGTGCGGGAGCGGGCGACTCCGGCGCCTGGGTCGGGGGAGCAGAGGGCGCGGGCGCGGGATTCACGGTGCCGGAATCCGGCGGAGTGGATGCACCGGGGTCGGTCGCTCCCGATCCGTCGGTGCCGGGGGAGTCGCTGTCAGCATCCGGCGTCTGCGCGTCGACCTCGGAGACCGGCAGCGCGTCGGCGGACCCGCCATCGGCATCCATCTGGTCGTCGGCATCCGCCTGACCCGCACCCCCACGGCCGGTATCGTGCGGGCCGCCCCGTTCGCCGCCCGACAGGGCGGCCTCGGTGTGATCCATAGCACCCGCCTCCACGGCGGCCACCGATCCGACGACGCTCGCGCCCGGCGCCAGAATGCTCGCCGTCGTCGCGCTCAGTCCGATCACGAGCACCGCCGCGAAACCCGCGATCAGACGGCCGCGGTGCACGGCAGGAGGCTGCGCTGCGGCGTGACCGATGGGCGCCGCCAAGGGAAGAGGAGGGGCGCCTGCGCGAGTGTCGCTGCGCAGGGGCTGACGGTCCCACAGGCCGGTCAGCTCCTGATCTCCGAACGCCATCCACCCCCCTTTCCGCAAGAATTCGGCCTTCTCAGTATGCCGTGCCTCGTCGAACGGGATCTGAGAGCGACGACAGTAGGGTGAGGCCGAGAGGGAAGGGACCCCACGCATGATCGACGCGCACGAGCTCACAGCACCCGTCTCGCTGACGCTGCCGGACGGCACGCTGAACCCGGATGCCGTGGGCTGGGCGCGCTCGCCGCTGGTGGACACCGCCGGCATCTCCCGCGACGGCATCCGCTTCACCGGACGCAACAAGCGCTGGGAGTACTGGAACGTCGCCACGCCCACCCATGTCGTCGGGCTCACGGTGTCGTCGATCGACTACGCCGCCGTGCATGAGGTGTGGGTGCTGGACCGGCAGAGCGAGCAGACCTGGCACCGGTCGGTGACGAACATCCCGCCGCGCGGCGTCCGGCTGCCGCCGAGTCTCGAGCAGGGGCCGAGCCGAGCGCGCGCGAAGGACCTCGAGATCGACATCGACGAGCTGCCCGAGGGAACCCGGCTGCGGGCGCGCATCCCCGGCGCGGTGCTCGATGTCATCGCGCTCCTGCCCGAGGGGCACGAGCGGCTGGCCGTCGTCGTGCCGTGGAGCAGCACCCGCTTCCAGTACACGGTCAAGGACGTCGCCCGTCCGGCATCCGGCACTCTCGAACTCGACGGCGTGACCCACGACCTGGACGGCTGGGCCGTGCTCGACCACGGCCGCGGCCGCTGGCCCTACGACATCCGCTGGAACTGGGGTGCGGGCTCCGGCGTCTCGCACGGCCGCACGATCGGCATCCAGGTCGGCGCGAAGTGGACGGACGGCACCGGCTCGACGGAGAACGCGTTCGTCGTCGACGGCCGATTGCACAAGATCCGCGCCGAGCTGGACTGGCGGTACGACATCGCCGACTGGCGGCATCCGTGGCAGATCAGCGGGGGCGGCCTGGATGCCGTGTTCACCCCCGTCTACGACAAGACCTCGCGCATGAACCTCGGCGTGCTCTCCTCCTCCACGGACCAGTGCTTCGGGGACTGGTCGGGCAGCTTCCGCACCGCCGACGGCGAGATCATCGAGTTCGCGGGGATCTTCGGCTGGGCCGAAGAGGTGCACAACCGCTGGTGAGTCAGCGGGATCCGGCATCCGGTCTCAGGCGGCGTCTGCGACCGGTTCCGCGTCGGCGGGTGCCGGGGCGGGGACGGATGCCGCGCGCCGGCGCGACACCCACACGACGCCCGCACCGACGGCGATGATCGCGATGGCGATGCCGACGATGTAGCCCGCGACCCCCGCGTATCCCCCGGCGGTGATGTGCGGGTTCAGGAAGGGATAGGGGTACCAGTACGGGTCGCCGGTCGCGGGCGCGATGATCAGGTTCGCGCGCACGAGCGTGTAGACCGCCCAGACGATCGGGAACACGGCGATCGTCAGCACCGTGCGCCAGGTCAGCATCCGCCGCTTCGGCGCGAGCAGCACGTCGGCCAGCAGGAACAGCGGGATGACGACGTGCAGCACCTCGTTCGCCCAGGCGACCGTGACCCCCTGGGGGAGCTCGACGTTGCGCAGCAGCAGGTTGTAGACGATGCCCGTGACGATCATGTACGTGCTCACGCAGGCGAGGAGCACGGCGAGCCACTGCGGCTCGCTTGCGGCATCCCGGCCCTTCGTCCACGCCCAGATCGCGGCGGTCGCCAGGATGATGGCGGCGAGCAGATTCGACTCGATGGTGAAGAAGCTCAGGAAGTTCGCGGCGACCGTCGGCAGATGGCCGCCCCATGCAGTGTCGGAGTCCATCGCGTTCTGGAGGGTGCGGCTGAGCTGCGCGATGATCGCGGCGAAGCCGAGCGCGGATGCTGCGAGCCGGGCCCATGGCCACCAGGTCGTCATGCTCGAACTCTAGCGATCCAGGCCCCTCCGATAGGATGGACTCGCCCGTTCGGGCCAGCTCATCTGCCGGTGCAAACCCGGCGAACAGCGTGCAGTACCAGGGGGTACACCCATGCCAGGAATCGTGATCGTCGGCGTCCAGTGGGGCGACGAGGGCAAGGGCAAGGCGACAGACCTGCTCGGCGAACGAACCGATTGGGTCGTCAAGTTCAACGGCGGCAACAACGCGGGCCACACGGTGGTGGTGGGTGACGAGAAGTACGCGCTGCACCTGCTGCCCTCCGGCATCCTCACACCAGGGGTCACCCCGGTCATCGGAAACGGCGTGGTCGTCGACCTCGAGGTGCTCTTCCACGAGCTCGAGGCGCTGTCCGCGCGCGGCGTCGATGTCTCGAAGCTGAAGGTCAGCGCCAACGCGCACCTGATCACCTCGTACCACACGACCCTCGACAAGGTCACCGAGCGCTTCCTCGGCAAGCGCATGATCGGCACCACTGGTCGTGGCATCGGCCCGGCCTACGCCGACAAGATCAACCGCGTCGGCATCCGCGTGCAGGACCTGTTCGACGAGAACATCCTGCGCCAGAAGGTCGAAGGCGCGCTGGATCAGAAGAACCACCTGCTGGTGAAGATCTTCAACCGCCGCTCCATCACCGTCGACGAGGTCGTCGAGGACCTGCTGTCGTACGCCGAGCGGGTGCGTCCGATGGTCGCCGACACCGGTCACCTGATCGCCGAGGCGCTCGGGCGGGGAGAGGTCGTCGTCTTCGAGGGCGGCCAGGCCACCATGCTCGACATCGACCACGGCACCTATCCGTTCGTCACCTCGTCGTCGGCGACCGCCGGTGGGGCCGCGACCGGATCGGGCGTCGGCCCTGGGTCGCTGGACCGCATCGTCGGCATCGTCAAGGCGTACACGACCCGCGTCGGCTCGGGTCCGTTCCCCACCGAGCTGTTCGACGAGCAGGGCGACTGGCTGCGCAAGCAGGGCTTCGAGTTCGGCACCACCACGGGCCGCCCGCGCCGGGTCGGCTGGTACGACGCCCCCATCACGCGCTACGCAACCCGCGTGAACGGCATCACGGATCTGGTGCTGACCAAGCTCGACATCCTCACCGGTCTCGAGCAGATCCCGGTGTGCGTGGCCTACGACGTCGACGGCAAGCGCTTCGACGACGTGCCGGTGAACCAGACCGACTTCCACCACGCGAAGCCGATCTACGAGAGCTTCCCGGGCTGGAGCGAGGACATCTCGAAGGCGCGCTCCTTCGAGGACCTGCCGCAGAACGCCCAGGACTACGTGCTGACCCTCGAGAAGATGAGCAACACGCGCATCTCGGTCATCGGCGTCGGTCCCGAGCGCGAGCAGGTCATCGTGCGCCACGACCTCCTCGACTGACGTTCAAAGCCCGTCTATTTGTGCCTGGTGCACGATTTCACGCGGATTCGGCAACGTTAGACACAAATAGACGGGCTGTTGGGAACGACGATGACGCGATTCTGGGTCGGCGGGTACGGCGAAGGCCTGGACGGGGATGCCGAGGGCATCGGCGTCCTCGCGGCGGACGGCGGTCCCCGCACGCTCACCTATCGCGGCGTCGCCGCCCCGGTGGCGTCGCCGTCCTGGCTGGCGCAGCATCCGAGTCTCGACGTCGTCTACGCCGGGCTGGAGGGCGCCGGCGCCGTCCAGCCGTTCGCGCGCTCCGGGGAGTCGTCGCTGCGCCCGCTGGGCGCTCCGGTGGCGGTGGGCGAGTCGGTCTGCCACGTCGCGGTCTCACCCGACGGACGGATGCTGATCGCCAGCTGCTACGGCGACGGGAAGGTGGTCCGCTTCGGCGTCGCCGATGACGGAAGCCTGGTTCCCGCGACACCCGACAAGGCCGCGGCCCTGCGTGCCGCGCTGTTCGGCATCGAGCATGAGGATGCCGAGACGGATGCTGCCGCGGCATCCGACCCGTACCCCACGCCGACCGGCGAGGAGCCGCGCGTCTCGCACGCGCACGAAGCCGTCTTCCTGCCCGACGGACGCATCGCGACCACCGACCTCGGGTTCGATCTGGTGCGCATCTGGCGGTCTTCGGGCACGGGCCTCTCCCTCGACCACGAGGTCGTGCTGCCGCGCGGCACCGGACCCCGGCACATGGTGATGCACCCCAGCGGGCACCTGCACGTGGTGACCGAGTACTCCTGCGAGGTGTTCACCCTGGCATCCGCCCGCGACGGACGGTGGGGACTGGCCTCCGCCGTGATCGCCTCGCCGATCGCGCAGGTCGGCGTCGACTTCCCGGCCGAGCTGGCGATGTCGCGCGACGGGCAGACCCTGTACACGGCCCTGCGCGGCAGCAACACGATCTCGGCACTGCGCGTGAAGGGATCGGGTGAGGCGCTCGAGCCGTTCGCGCTCGCCGAGTCGGGCGTGGACTGGCCGCGCCACCACCTCGTGCACGAGGGCGTGCTGCTGGTCGCCGGGCAGCGCTCCGGCACGGTCAGCGCGATCGATCTCGACGAGCGCACCGGTGCTCCGCGCGACGTGCGCCACACGACCTCGGTCCCCGCGCCGACGGTGATCCTCGCCACGCGCTGAGATCGGGCTCGGGTGCTCCCGTCCCCGGCATCCCCCGCACGGATGGAAACCGCTGGTTCCGCGCGCCTCCTGCCGACGTTTTCCATCCGTCCGCACCCCGCCCGGATGGAAACTGCTGGTTCCGGACGCCTCCCAGCGACGTTTTCCATCCGTGCGCCGCAGGGTGGATCGGAAACGCACCTCCCCGACGCCTTTCCGCGGCGTTTCTGATCCAGCTTGAGTCGGGTCCGTCCCCCGGCATTCGTTGCCGCACGGATGGAAACCGCGGATTCCGGGCGCCTCCTACCGACACTTTCCATCCGTCCGCACCCGTCCGGATGGAAACGGCGGGTTCCGGGCGCCTCTCACCGACGTTTTCCATCTCCGCGCACCCCGCCCGTGCGCGGCGTCGCCGATGCGTTCGCCTCGAACCAGTGACACGGCGCACCCGATCACGCAAGACTGGGGGCATGAGCGACGAATACGACCTCATCGTGCTGGGCGGCGGACCGGTCGGCGAGAATGTGGCCGACCGGGCGGTGCAGGGCAGTCTGACCACCGTGATCGTGGAGAGCGAGCTGGTCGGAGGGGAGTGCTCGTACTGGGCGTGCATGCCGTCGAAGGCGCTGCTGCGCTCGCCCCAGGCGCTGCGCGCGGCGCAGCACGTGCAGGGCGTCATCGGTGGGACGCTCGACCCCGCGGAGGTGCTCGCCCGGCGGGATTCCTTCACCTCGCACTGGTCGGACGAAGGGCAGGTCGAGTGGCTGAACAGCGCCGGCATCGACCTGGTGCGCGGTCACGGCCGCCTCTCGGGCGAGCGTGAAGTCACGGTCATGACGGATGGCGTCGAACGGGTGCTGCGCGCCCGGCATGCGGTCGCGATCAGCACAGGAACGGATGCGACGATCCCTCGCATTCCGGGTCTGGCGGAAGCGGCGCCGTGGACCAGCCGTGATGCGACCAGCGCCCAGGAGGTGCCGGAGTCGCTGGCGATCATCGGCGGCGGGGTGGTCGGGGTGGAGATGGCCACCGCCTACGCGCAGCTCGGCTCGAGGGTCACCCTCATCGCCCGTGGCGGGCTGCTCGCGAAGACCGAGCCCTTCGCCGGGGATCGGGTGGCCGACGGCCTGCGCGGTCTGGGAGTGGATGTGCGGCTGAACACCGAGACCACGGCGGTGCGGCGCGACGGCGAACAGGTCGTGATCACCCTGGGAGAGGACGAGGTCACGGCGTCCGAGGTGCTCGTCGCGACGGGACGGACTCCGCAGACCGACGACATCGGAATCGAGGTCGTGGGTCTGCGCCCCGGACGATCGATCGACGTCGACGACACGATGCGCGTGACCGGAATCGACTGGCTCTACGCCGTCGGCGACGTGAACGGACGGGCGCTGCTGACCCATCAGGGCAAGTACCAGGCGCGCGCGGCCGGCGACGTGATCGCGGCGCGCTCGCGCGGCGAGGTGGTCGCCGATCAGCCCTGGGGCAGGCACGTGGCGACGGCCGATAACGCGGCCGTGCCGCAGGTGGTCTTCTCCGAACCAGAGGTCGCCTCGGTGGGTCTGACGGCGGATGCCGCACGCGCGGCCGGCCATGAGATCGAGGTCGTCGACAACGACCTGGGCCGGGTCGCCGGCGCCAGTCTGCACGCCGACGACTACCGTGGACAGGCGCGGATGATCGTCGACACCGAGCGCGACGTGGTGCTCGGCGTCACCTTCGTCGGCCCGGATGTCGCCGAGATGCTGCATGCCGCGACCATCGCCGTGGTGGGCGAGATCCCTCTCAGCAGGCTGTGGCACGCGGTGCCCGCCTACCCGACCATGAACGAGATCTGGCTGCGCCTGCTGGAGGAGTACGGCCGCCAGTCCGCGTGACGCATTCGGCCGACCCGGGAAGTTTCTGCGATTGATTCCCGTTGTCGGAGGTGTCACCTACGCTCGAAGAGATGCCAGGAGGTACGTGCATGAGAGCTGTACTCGCAGGAACCGTGATCGCCGAGGTCGACAGGACCGCGATCAGCTGATGATCGAGTTCAGCTCGGTCTCGAAACGCTTCCCCGACGGCACGGCAGCCGTCGAGGACTTCAGTCTGGTGCTCCCATCACGCAGGACGACGGTGTTCGTCGGGTCATCCGGCAGCGGCAAGACGACGCTGCTGCGCATGATCAATCGCATGGTGGACCCCACCTCGGGCACCATCGCGATCGACGGCGAGAGCGTGCTGGACGGCGATCCGGTGCAGCTGCGCCGCCGCATCGGGTACGTGATGCAGAACTCCGGCCTCATGCCGCACTTCACCGTCATCGACAACGTCGCCACAGTGCTGCGCCTGAACGGCGTCGCCCGACGCGAGGCACACGGCCGCGCGCGCGAGCTGCTCGACACCGTCGGCCTCGACCGCGACCTGGCGGACCGCTACCCCAACCAGCTCTCCGGTGGCCAGCAGCAGCGCGTCGGAGTGGCTCGAGGGCTCGCGGCCGACCCGAACATCCTGCTGATGGACGAGCCCTTCGGGGCCGTCGACCCCATCGTGCGGGCCGATCTGCAGCAGGAGCTTATCCGTCTGCAGCGCGAGCTCGACAAGACCGTGGTGTTCGTCACGCACGACATCGACGAGGCGTTCCTGCTGGGCGACCAGGTGGTCATCCTCGACAAGGGTGCTCGCGTCGTGCAGGTCGGCAGCCCGAGCGAGATCATCGAGAACCCGGCGGATGCCTTCGTCGAGGCGTTCATCGGCACCGAGCGCGGCCGGCGTGCACTCTCCCTCAAGCAGACGTCGCACGGCACCGTGGTCGTCGACTCCGAGGGGCGGACCCAGGGCGTTCTGCACACCCCCGGCGGTGAGGGCGCGACGTGAACTGGGTCGGCGACAACCTGGACCTCATCCTCCAGCTCACACTCGTGCATCTGCGTCAGAGTGCGATCCCGATCGTGGTGGGCCTGCTGCTGTCGATCCCGCTGGGCTGGGTGGCATGGCGGTACCGGCTGGTGCGCGGCCCCGTGATCGTGCTCACCGGGCTGCTCTACACGATCCCGTCGCTGGCGCTGCTGATCCTCATGCCCGCGGTCTTCGGTTACTCGGCCACAGACGAGCCGAACCTCATGATCGCGCTGACCATCTACGCCATCGCGATCCTGGTGCGCGCCGTCGCCGACGGGCTGGACTCGGTCGACCCAGGCGTCCGCCAGGCCGCCACCGCGATGGGCTACGCCGCCCCGCGCCGCTTCTTCACCGTCGAGTTGCCGCTGGCCGGTCCCGTCATCCTCGCAGGACTCCGGGTCGCAGCGGTCAGCACGATCTCGCTCGCGACCGTCGGCATCCTGATCGGCGTCACCAACCTCGGCTACCTGTTCACCAATGGCCTGCAGCGGCGCATCATCGTCGAGGTGCTCGCCGGAGTCGTCGCGGTCGTCGTGATCGCGCTCGTCATCGATCTGCTGCTCGTCCTCGCCGGGCGGATGCTGATGCCGTGGGCGCGCGCGGGAGCGCTGAGCCGCTCGAAGAGCACCGCCTCGAAGCGCGCGATCGTGAGGTCGGCCGCATGAATCTCTTCGCCGATGCGCTGGCCTGGCTGTTCTCCCCCGAGCGGCTGCAGGGCCAGTACGCCCTGCCCCTCCTGCTCGGACAGCACCTGCTGTACACGGTGATCTCCGTCGCCGTGGCCGCCGCGATCGCCCTGCCCGCGGGCTGGCTGATCGGCCACACCGGCAAGGGGCGAGAGATCGCCGTCGCCGTCTCCGGTGCCGCCCGCGCCGTGCCGTCCTTCGGCCTCCTGGTGCTGCTCGTACTGCTCCTCGGCGTGCTGCAGACGCCCCTGGCCGCCGTCATCACGTTCGTGCTGCTGGCGATCCCCTCCCTGCTGGCCGGGGCCTACACCGGCTTCGAAGCCATCGACCGGCGCACCATCGATTCGGCGCGTGCAGTCGGGATGACCGAATGGCAGATCTTCACCAAGGTGGAGCTCCCGCTCGGCATGCCGCTGCTGGTCGGCGGCATCCGCTCGGCCCTGCTGCAGGTCATCGCCACCGTCACCATCGCGGCCTACGTCAATCTCGGCGGACTCGGCTGGCCGATCATCCAGGGCATCCCGCTGCGCCGGTTCGATCAGGTGCTGGCCGGTGCCCTGCTCGTGGCGGTGCTCGCCCTGATCGTCGACCTGCTGCTGGCCGCCCTGCAGCGTTCAGTCGTCCCCGCCGGCATCCGCTCCTCCGATCCGGCATCCGACTCCGACTCCGGTGAACGACGCGGCTCGCGCCGCGCCGCGGCCGCCGTCGCCTGACCCCCCAACCCCACCAGAGAGGCACATCATGTTCACCGCACGGAAGTCCCGACTCGCCCTCGTGGCCGGGGCCGCGCTCGTCGCGACCCTCGCGCTCGCCGGCTGCAGCAGCAGCAACCCGCTCGAGGAGCCGACCACCAGCAGCACCGCAGGCGGTGACAGCGGCTCCGACACCGTCGTCGTCGGATCGCAGGCCTACTACTCCAACGAGATCGTCGCGGAGATCTACGCCCAGGCACTCGAGAACGACGGCTTCACCGTCGAGCGCAAGTTCAACGTCGGTCAGCGCGACGCGTACATGCCCGAGGTGGAGTCCGGCGCGATCAACCTGTTCCCGGAGTACACGGGCAACCTGCTCGAGTACCTCGACAAGTCCGCCACGGCGACCAGCCCCGACGACGTCTACGCCGCGCTGCAGAAGGCGCTGCCCGAGGGTCTGACCGCGCTCGACTACGCGCAGGCGAGCGACCAGGACACCTACACCGTCACGAAGAAGTTCGCCGACGAGAACGGCCTGACCTCGATCGCGGACCTCTCCAAGCTGACCACCAAGCCGGTGCTGGGCGGTGCGCCCGAACTGGAGCAGCGGCCGTACGGCCCGGCCGGGGCGAAGGATGTCTACGGCGTCGACCTGGGCTTCTCCGCCACAGGTGAGAGCACCCTGGAGTCGCTGCTGGCCGGTCAGATCCAGGTGGCCGACATCTACACGGCCGCGCCCGCGTTCAAGACCGAGGACATCGTGGCGTTGAAGGACCCCGAGAACATGATCCTCGCCTCGAACGTCGTGCCGATCGCATCCAGCGACCTCGCCGACAAGATCGCGAAGGTGATCGACCCGATCAGCGCCGCGCTCAGCGCCGACGACCTCGTCTCCATGAACGTGCAGTCGACCGTCGACCAGGCCTCGGCGAAGGACATCGCCGCGAAGTGGCTGAAGGACAAGGGGCTCGTCTGAGTCCCCTCGCTTCCGCCGGGGCGCTCAGACCCGAGCGTCCTGGCGGGGCAGCCACACCTGGTTGATGATGATGAGGATCGACGCGGTGACCGGCACGGCCACCAGCGCACCCAGCAGACCCAGCAGCGTGCCACCGGCCAGAGCGCCGATGACCACCAGGGCCCCTGGCACCGACACGGCCTTGTTCATCACCCGCGGGGTGAGGACGTACGCCTCCACCTGCATGTAGACCAGGTAGATGACGGCGAACAGCAGCGCGTGCAGCGGGTCCGCGAACAGCGCGATCACCGAGCCGATGGCCCAGAACAGCACCGAGCCGACCAGCGGGATCAGGGTGACCAGGAACGCCACCGTCGCCATCAGCGGCGGGAACGGCAGACCGAGCACCAGGTAGAGGATCAGCGCGACGATCGCGTTCGCGAAAGCCAGGATCACCATGCCCTGCACGTAGCCGCCGACCGAGTCCGTGATCTGGTCGGTGATGCTGCCGGCACGCGCACGATCGCGCGCCGGGGCGAAGCGCAGCAGTGCGGTCTTCATGGCGGGAAGACCCGCGACGAAGTACAGCGTCAGCACCAGCACCACGATGAAGCCCGAGATGCCGGTGGCGATCGAGCTGCCCACCTGCAGCGCACCGCCGCCGATCACCTGCCAGGTCTTGCCGTCGGTGAGGAACTTCTGGGCATCCTCGACGAGCTGCTCGAACTGATCGCCGAACTGCTTCTCGAGCACGGCGTAGATGTCGCTGTGCATGAAGTCGGTGATCAGGCCCGGGACGGACTTCACGAACGACGTGATCTGCTCGACCACGACCGGCACGATCATCAGCAGGATGAGCGCGAGCACGATCACCAGGCCCAGGATCACGCTGAGCACGCTGAGCCCGCGGGAGAGGCCCCGACGCTCCAGGAAGCGCACGGCCGGATCCAGGCCGAGGGCGGCGAACAGAGCGAAGGCGATGTAGATGAGCACCGTGGACAGGCTCGTCAGCGTGATCGCCAGGAGGATGGCGGCCAAGCCGCCGATCGTCACCAGGAAGCCGACCGTGAAAGGCTTGTCGATGCGTGCCCAGAAAGATCGGCTGGGTGTCGGCGACTCGATGACCGGATGGACGGTTGCCACCACTCCGGGATTCTCGAGGGTGCTGTCGGCGTCGTCGACGTCGGACTCGTGCTCGGTGTTCGAGGATTCGTCGGCGCTCATGCGGATCACTCTATTGCGCTCTTCGGTATCGTCGAGGATGTCCCACTCCGAGGAGGATCATGTCCGCAGATGACGCCCGCGCCGAGCTGCTGCGCCTGCGTGCCAGCATCGACAACATCGACGCCGCCCTGATCTTCATGCTGGCCGAGCGCTTCCGCGCCACCCAGCAGGTCGGGTACCTCAAAGCCGAGCACGAGATGCCGGCATCCGACCCCGGTCGGGAGGAGCAGCAGGTCGCGCGTCTGCGCGCGCTCGCCGAAGAGGCGCACCTCGATCCCGAGTTCGCCGAGAAGTGGTTCAACTTCGTGGTCGCCGAGGTCATCCGCCACCACACCGAGGCCGCCGAGGGGCGCTGAGCCTCCGCGCCCGCTCCACCTCGACGGCGATCGTGCTCATGGCCTGCAGGAGATCGCACGAAATGCAGGAGGAAGCTCAGCATCCGCTCCTGTGTTTCCTGCGATCTCCTGCGTTTCGCGCGCGGCCGCCTCGACAGTCCACACCATCGGATGCGATAATGTGATCGGTACATTCATAAAACGATCACAAACTTGCATAAACGGGAGTCGGACATGACCAACGCCGCCGGCGCGCACATGCGCGCGGAACTCACCTCACAGCCCGAGACCTGGGCCCGTGCCGCCGGGATGCGGGCCGAGCAGGCACTGCTGCCGGCATCCGGTGCCCGCATCGCCGTCGTCGGCTGCGGAACCTCCTGGTTCATGGCCCAGTCCTACGCCGCGCTGCGCGAGGCGGCCGGCCACGGTGAGACCGATGCGTTCACGGCATCCGAGGTTCCCTCCGATCGCGGCTACGACGCGATCGTCGCCCTCACCCGCTCCGGCACGACCACCGAGGTGCTCGAGCTGACCGAGCGCGTCAAGGGCACCACCCCCGTCATCGCGGTTCTCGGCGACGACACCTCGCCCCTCGTCGACCTGGCGGACACCGTCATCGCGCTGCCGTTCGCCGATGAGCAGTCGGTCGTGCAGACCCGCTTCGCGACCACGGCGCTCGCCCTGTTCCGCGCCTCGCTGGGCGAGGACCTCGACCCGGCCATCGCCGACGCGCAGGCCGTGCTCGACGGCACGGACGAGGCGGAGCTCGGCGCGGCCGAGCAGTACTCCTTCCTCGGGCTGGGCTGGACCATCGGCCTCGCTCACGAGGCGGCGCTGAAGATGCGGGAGTCGTCGCAGTCGTGGACCGAGTCGTACAGCTCGATGGAGTACCGCCACGGCCCGATCGCGATCGCCGCACCCGGCCGCATCACCTGGCAGTTCGGCACCGCGCCCGAAGGGCTCCAGGCACAGGTCGCCGCCACCGGCGCACGCTTCGTGCAGCACCCGGTCGATCCGATGGCCGACCTCGTGCGCCTGCACCGCGTCGCCCTGGATCGCGCGGTCGGCAAGGGCCTCGACCCCGACCAGCCGCGCAACCTGACCCGTTCCGTGATCCTTTCCGACTGACACCGACGACGGAGACGACCGCCATGCCCGAGCGCGACAGCATCCCCGACGTCGTCACCGACGCCTCCGGTGAGCGGCTCGCCCGCGCCGTGACCATCGGCCGCGGTGCGCCCGTGCTGGCGTTCGACGTGGGCGGAACCGACATCAAGTCGGCGCTGTTCGACGCGGACGGCACGGCGATCGGGCTGCGTCGCACGCCCACGCCGGCCGGTGACGGCGACCCCGCGGGGGCGCTCATCGCCAGGCTGGCCGAACTCGCAGAGCAGCTGCGCGCGGAGCATCCGGAGGTCGTGCCCGAAGCCGTCGGGCTCGTGGTTCCCGGGATCGTGGATGCCGATGCCGGCGTCGCCGTGTTCAGCAGCAATCTGGGCTGGCGGGACGCGCCGATGCGCGAACTGATGGCTGCGCGCTTCGGTCTTCCGGTCGCGTTCGATCACGACGTGCGGGCGGGCAGCTGGGCCGAGCGGGTGCTCGGCGGTGCGCGCGACTATGCGGATGCCGTGGTGCTGATCATCGGCACGGGAATCGCCGGGTCGCTGCTGATCGGTGGCAAGCCGTACACGGCGGGCGGATATGCCGGCGAGATCGGGCATTCTCCGATCGGGGAGTGGCCGTGCCCCTGCGGCGCGCGCGGATGCCTCGAGGCCGTCGCCTCGGCCGGTGCGATCTCGCGGCGTTACACCGAGGCGACCGGGACGGCCGTGGCGGGCGCCCATGAGGTGCTCGCGCTCGCCGCCGGTGGTGATGGCGTCGCGGTGCGCATCTGGGACGAGGCGCTCGACGCGCTGACCCTGTCGATCGCACAGCTGACGGCTGTGCTCGCCCCGCAGGCCATCGTGATCGGCGGCGGGCTCTCGCGCGCGGGCGGCGCCCTGTTCGATCAGCTGCGTCTGCGGCTCGCCGACCGGCTCAGCTTCCACCGCATCCCGGCGCTGGTCCCCGCCGAGCTGTCCGGCAACGCCGGCATCCTCGGCTCCGCCCTGCTGGCGCGCGAGGCGCGGTCATGAGCGCTCTGTTCCGGCTTCCGGTCGGCACGGCTGCACGATCCGGGAACACCCGCACGACCGGATCGGCCGATGGATCGTGCATCCGTGCCCGTGTCGTGCAGTCGTACCCGGCGGAGCGCGCATGATCATCACCGTCACGCCGAACCCGGCACTCGACCTCACCTGGCATGTCGCATCGCTCGCCGTCGGCAGCACGCATCGAGCGGATGCCGGAGTCGCACGCGCCGGAGGCAAGGGACTGAACGTCGCCCGGGTCGCCCACGCACAGGGCGCGTCCGCGCTTGCCGTCACCACCGCCGGAGGCGAGACCGGTGAGGAGTTCGCCGCCGAGCTGGGCGCATCCGGCGTTCCGCACGTGCTCGTGCCTGTCGCGGCATCCACCCGTCGCAGCATCGCCCTGGTCGATGAGGCGCTCGGCGACACCACTGTCGTGAACGAGTACGGCATCGCCCCGACGGCGGTGGAGTGGACCGCGCTGACGGATGCCGTCACCGCCGCGCTGACCGCCGCATCCCGCGAGAAACCACATTCCGCACAGGAAACCACGTCCGCGCAGGTGTCTCATGCAGGAAGTGGTTTCTCGCGGGCGGATGCCGGCGCCTCTGACGTCCTCGTGATCTCGGGCAGCTTCCCGCCGGGCACCCCCGACGACCTGCTGCCCGCGCTCATCCGGCTCGGGCGCGATGCCGGTGCGAGCGTGATCGTCGACACGTCGGGGCCGTCGCTGCTCGTGGCGGCCGACGCGGGAGCATCCGTCCTCAAGCCCAACGAGCACGAACTGCGAGATGCCACCGGCCTCGACGACCCCATCACCGGCGCGCAAGAGCTGCTGCGCCGCGGTGCGGAGCTGGTGCTGCTCTCGCTCGGCGCCGAGGGGATGCTGGCCGTGTCGCTCTCCGCCGATGACGGAACGGGGGCCGACACGCCACATGTCGGACGCATCCCGGCATCCGGTCCGACATCTGGCGTGTCGGCCCCCGAAATGGATGCCGTGACCGCGGGCACGGGGCCGGATGCCGTGACCGCAGTCCCCGAGCGGGATGCCGTGACCGCAGTCCCCGAGCGGGATGCCGCCCGTGCCGCGACCGCGGTCGGCGCGCTCAGCATCCTGCACGCGCGCCTGGACACCCCGCTCGCGGGCAACCCGACGGGTGCGGGGGACGCCGCGGTCGCCGCGTGCGCGGTGCTGATGGATGCCGGCATCCGCGACCCCGAGCAGATCCTCCGTCGCGCGACCGCGTGGTCGGCCGCCGCCGTGCTCATGCCGCTCGCCGGCGAGAGATCCACGAGTCCTGGCCCGACCTCGAGCACGCCCTCACCGTCAGGACCCGGTCCGAGACGTCACCTCCTGCACGAGACATGACGTCTGGCGTGCCGTCTCATGCTGGAAGTGAAGTCACGCCGCCCGACATCCGCCCGCCCGACCCGAAGGACCCCAGATGACCCTCGTCTCCGCTCGCGACCTGATGGGCGCGGCCGCCGCAGCCGGCACCGGGCTCGGCGCCTTCAACGTGATCCACCTCGAGACCGCCGAGGCGCTGGTCGCGGCGTCCGAGCGCGCTCAGCTGCCGGTGATCCTGCAGATCTCTCAGAACTGCGCCGACTACCACGGGGGTCTCGAGCCGATCGGCTGGGCGACCCTCGCGATCGCCCGCCGCGCCGCGACGCCGGTGGCCGTGCACCTCGACCACGCCGAGCGCCCCGAGCTCGTCGACGAGGCGATCGAGCTGGGCTTCGGCTCGGTCATGTTCGACGGCGGCAGACTCCCCTACGAGGAGAACGTCGAGATCACCGCAGACGTCGCCGCCCGGGCCCGCGCCGCCGGCGTCTACATGGAGGCCGAGCTCGGCGAGGTCGGCGGCAAGGACGGCGCGCACGCGCCCGGTGTGCGCACCGACCCCGACGAGGCGCGCGCCTTCGTCGAGGCCACCGGCGTGAACTCGCTCGCCGTCGCCGTCGGGTCTTCGCACGCGATGCTCGACCGCTCGGCATCCCTCGACATCGAGCTGATCGGGCGCCTGCGCGATGCCCTGCGCGGGGAGGGCCGCTCCGGTGGCGACGTGCCGCTCGTGCTGCACGGATCGTCGGGCGTCTCCGACGCCGTGATCATGCAGGCCGTGCGCGCAGGCATGACCAAGATCAACGTGTCCACGCATCTGAACGGCTTCTTCACCCGCGCGGTGCGCGAGACGCTCGCCTCCGACGAGAAACTCGTCGACTCCCGCAAGTACGTCGCGCCGGGTCGCGAGGCGGTGGCCGAGGAGGCGGCGCGGATGCTGCGCCTGTTCGCCCTCGAGTCGGAGCAGACGGCCCGCGCATGAACCGCGCCTCTCGCCTGGCCGCCATCCTCGACCTGCTCGCAACTCAAGGAGAGGTGTCGGTCGAGCAGCTGGTGGAGCGCTTCGGGGCATCCGCCGCCACCACCCGCCGTGATCTGGACAGCCTCGGCGAGCGGCGTCTGCTCACGCGCACGCACGGCGGTGCGGTCGCCCAGTCGGTCGCCTACGAGCTGCCGATCCGCTACAAGAGCCACCTCGGCACCGGTGCGAAGGAGCGGATCGCGACGGCGGCGGCCGCTCTGGTCGATCCGGGCGGGGTCGTCGGGCTCTCCGGCGGGACGACCACCACCGCGATCGCCACGGCGCTCGCCGCCCGCGATGACCTGGGTTCGGACGGGCTCACGGTCGTGACCAACGCAGTCAACATCGCCGCTCAGCTCGCCATGCGGCCGGAATTCAAGGTGGTCGTCACCGGCGGGGCGATCCACTCCCGCAGCTTCGAACTCGTCGGGCCGTTCGTGGAGCAGATGCTCGCCGGCATCCGTCTCGACATCGCCTTCATCGGCGTCAACGGACTGTCCGGAGTCGAGGGCGCGACGACGCACGATGAGGCCGAGGCCGCCGTGAACCGCATGATGGCGCAGCGCGCCACGCGCGCGGTCGTCGTCGCGGACGCGTCGAAGCTGGGTCACGCGGCGTTCGCGCACGTCGGCGGCGCGAAGCTGTTCCCCACGGTGATCACGGACTCCGCCGCCGCGCCCGCCCAGCGCGACGCCCTCACCGCCGCCGGCTACGAGGTCCGCATCGCGGGCTGAGCGCCCGCGCCTCGCCGTCCTCATCCCCGTCGAGAGCACGACATCTCGCCGAGCGCACGGGAGCTTGGCGTGAATGTGCCATGCACTCGGCGAGGTCCCGTGCTCTCGTCGGCAGAGGTGGGGTGCGGGATGCCCGGACCCTCAGAGACCTCGGGAGCCCGAAGCCTGCGCGAAGATCAGGCTCGTCGAGGTCGACGCGACCTCGGGGCGCAGGCTGAGCGTGTCCGAGACGAGCTCGCGCAGCGCCCCGGCATCCGGCACCGCGACGTGCACGAGGAAGTCGCGGTCGCCGGCCAGGAAGTACACGCGCTGCGTGGCCGACAGCTCCTCCAGGTAGGCCTGGAACCGGCGCAGATCTCCGCGGGCGTGTGCGTGCAGCCTGATGGTGATCAGCGCTTCGAGGTGCAGGCCGATCGCGGCCGAGGAGATCTCGGCGTGGAAGCCGACGATCACACCGCTCGCCTGCAGGGCGCGCACGCGCTTCAGGCAGGTCGATTCGGCGATGCCGGCGCGCGCCGCGAGCTCGGTGTTCGACAGTCGTCCGTTGCGGCTGAGCTCGGAGAGGATCGTGCGATCGACGGCATCCAGCCCGGCATCCGTCATCGCCGTGTGACGGGACCTCGAAGATTCGGATGTCGACATGGTCACTTCCTCCCGGAAAATGCAGAAACTGCGGCGTTCGGCCTGATTCTACGCAGGATCTTTCGACTCGCCCCACGATCGCGCATGGGATCCGCATAATCGTGAATGAGCAGGGCTTCATCGCGCCCTGGCTGGCATGTCTCAGGAGGACGCAATGACGCGCACGATCGTCGTCGGAGCCGGAATGGTCGGGCTCGCCACGGCATGGCACCTGCAGGAGCGCGGAGTCGAGGTCACGGTCATCGACCGCGTCGGCATCGCCGCCGGGTCATCGTGGGGCAACGCCGGCTGGCTGACCCCCGGCAAGACCATCCCACTGGCCGACACGGGCCTGTGGACCTATGGACCGCGAGCACTGCTCGACCCGGATGCCGCGCTGCACGTGCCCTTCCGGGTGGATGCCGGGCTCTGGTCGTTCCTCGCCCAGTTCGCCGCGCACGGCACCAACCGCGCGTGGGATCGCACCATGGCAGCCCTCACCCCCATCGACAAGATGGCGCTGGGCGCCTTCGACGAGATGCTCGACGGCGGCGTGGAGTCGTGGACCTGGGAGGGTCCGTTCGTGATCGGCTTCAAGGAGAAGGCGCACGCGAAGGGCTTCCTGCACGAGATCGAGGGCGTGAGGCGGCACGGCCAGGATGTCCCGCTCGAGCAGCTGCAGAATCCGCGCGAGCTGGCGCCGGTGCTGTCGGATGCCGTGCAGCACGTCTACAGACTCGACGGTCAGCGCTACTTCGAGCCCGCGCCGTTCGTCGAGGCGCTCGGTCACGCGGTCGTCGCGCGCGGTGCCGAGCTGATCACCGGTGTGGAGGTCACCGACGTGTCCTCCACCCGCCGGCCCGTCGTCGCGCTCTCGAACGGGGCGCGGATCGAGGCCGACTCGGTCGTCATCGCGACCGGGGCGTGGATGCCGAAGCTCGCCCGAAAGCTCGGCGTGCGCACGCGCGTGCAGGCCGGCCGCGGCTACTCGTTCACGGTCGCCACGGAGCAGCCGCAGGAGCATCCGGTCTACCTGCCGTTTCAGCGGATCGCCTGCACCCCGTACCAGGGGCGATTCCGCATCGCCGGGACCATGGAGTTCCGCGGGCCCGACGAGCCGTTCCAGCCGCGCCGTGTGCAGGCGATCATCGCGCAGGTGCGCGAGATGTTCCAGGGACTCGACCTCGACGACCGCCAGGACGAGTGGATGGGCTCGCGCCCCGTCACTCCCGACGGCCTGCCGCTGGTCGGCGCGACCCAGGCGCCGAACGTGTACGTCGCCGGCGGTCACGGCATGTGGGGCATCGTGCTCGGCCCCGCGACCGGCAAGCTGCTCGCGGAGCAGATCGTCACCGGCCGCATCGACCCCGCCATCGAACCCTTCGACCCGCTGCGCTGAGCGCGTCGACCGCGCCCTGCGCGCGCAGGATGGATCAGGAACGCCTCGGAGTCCGGCATCTGGGGTGCACTTCTGATCCAGGCCGGCTTTGGCGAGCGGATGCCGGGGCGACCGGCCGCGCGTGCGCGTGCGCGTGCACGTCGCTGCGGATGGAAAACGTCGGTTGCGCGGCATCCGGCCCCGCCTTTTCCATCTGCCTCGTTGCGCGCGGATGGAAAACGCGGGTTCCCGGGGCCTCCGACCGACGTTTTCCATCCGTGCGGTGGCTCAGCGAGGATCACCGGCGGATGCCGAAGCTCAGCCCCGCGTGACGGGCTGCTGCAATTCGGTGACCCAGTCGGACTGGTCCTCGGACTCGGCGCGCACGTACAGCTCGCGGCACGGCCCGGAGGGCACGTACCCGCGGGCGAGCATCTCGGCGTGCAGTGCGTGCCAGGTGTCGCGGATGCCGGACATCGGGCCCAGGTGGATGCCGCAGACGGAGCGCTCCACGGCGGGCAGGTCGATCAGTTCCAGGCCCTCGATCGGATCGCCGCTGTACGCGTAGCCGACGGTGATGCGCATCCCGTCGTCGGTGAGGTCGTACTCGGCGACCGGGGTCTCGAGCATCCCGTGCGGATCGGGCAGCGCATCCTCGACGGCGCCGAACATCGGGCCGACGGTCAGGCCGACCTCCTCTTCCGGGACGGTCTTGGTGCGCCCGACGAGACGGACGGCGGGCAGGGGCTTCTCGACGAATTCTGCAGATGACATGCGGTTCTCTCTTCCGATGAGGTGGAGCCTCCGCTCGACGTCGACGAGTCGCTCGGCCGCGATCCGGTGCTCGCGCTCGACCTGGGATCGGCGGGAGCGCAGCATCGTGGTGATGCGGTCGGCATCGATCCCCTCATCGAGGATGGCGCCGACGTGCTCCAGGCCGAACCCCAGCTGACGCAGCGCCACGATCCGATGCAGCCGGTCCAGCTGCGAGGGGTCGTAGGAACGGTAGCCGGTGAACTCGTCCACGTGCGCGGGCACGAGCAGTCCGGAGGTGTCCCAATGCCGAAGCATCCGGTGGGTCACCTGGCCGACCTGCGCGAACGCTCCGATGGACAACATGTCTCTGTTCTCCCGCCTGACACCGTGTCAGGGTCAAGTCTGCCGGGTGAACCGGCGCGGCACGGATGGAAAACGCTGGCCCAGAGTCCGTGCCACCGACGTTTTCCATCCGGTCCGGGTGCGGGAGATGGAAAACGCGGGTTCCTGGGGCCTCCGGCCGACGATTTCCATCTCTGCGGCGTGCGGCCGCGAGGAGAGGCCGCGAGGGGATGCCGCGAGGGGCGGGGGCGAGGAGAGGCCGGGCGAGGGGATGCCATGGCGCAGCGCGACCTCAGCGAGCGGATGCCGCTGACACCGGCTCCTCGTACTGCTCGGCGTGCTCGACCCAGCCGGCCTCGGCGGGGATCGAACGCAGCGGGCGGCTCGCGACGCCCATGATCAGTGCGATCGCGCAGAGCGCCAGACTGAAGATCAGCGTCGGTCCGCGCCCGGCCCAGGCAAGTCCGAACCCGGCGATCAGCGGCGACAACGGCATCGCACCCATGCTCAGCACTCCGCCGACGCTGTTGACCCGGCCGACCAGCGCCGTGGGCGTGGCCACCATCAGGTACCCGCTGAAGGCCGCGTTCAACGCCGGGATCAGGAAGACCGCCGCGCTGATCAGCAGCGCCACGCCCCAGGGAGTCTCCACGAACACGCCGCCGGCGATGGCGGCCGTGCAGGCGAACAGGCCCAGGATCATCAGCATCCCGGCCCCGATCCGCGGCACGAGCGTCGGCGCCAGTAGCGCGCCCACGAGCATCGCCGCACCGGATGCCGCCATCATCCAGCCGATCGTCGCCTCGGAGTGCCCGGCCTGCAGCACCGAGTAGATCATGGTGGTGATCCCGGCGTTCAGCCCGAGGTTGATCACGGTGGCGACGACGGTCCCGGTGCTGAGGTCGGGCCGGCGGAACAGCCAGCGCACGCCCTCGCGCAGCTCGCGCAGGCCGTTCTTGGGGAGAGCGGGGAGGGCGGATGCCGCAGCATCCGCCGCACCGGCCCGCTCCCACCCGACCCGCCGACCCAGCGCCCACGCCGCGACGGCGGACACCAGGCTGCTGATCACCATCGCCGCTCCGATCAACCAGCCGCCTGCGGCCAGCAGCATCCCCCCGATGGGTCCGCCGGCCAGTTGCAGGGCGGCGTCGCGGCCCTGGTTCGCCGCCTGCGCGCGGCCCATCATCTCGCCGGGCACGATGTCCTTCAGTGCGGCCTCGCCCGCCGGGCTGAACAGGCCGGCGACCCCGGCCAGCAGCACCTCGAACAGCAGCAGGCTGACGAAGTCGATGCCACCCGCGAGCGCCATCGCGGTGAACGCGCCGGCGACGAGAACACCTGCGGCCGCGCCCAGAGTCATCATCAGGATGCGGCGGTGCCGGTCGGCCAGCACGCCGCCGGTCAGCGTCGCCAGCAGTCGAACGATCGTGCCCACGGCCGCGATGATGCCCGCCTTCGCGGGGTCGTTCGTGATGACCAGCGCAAGCAGCGGCACGGCGAAGCTGAACAGCGTCATCGCCAGGCCCTTCCCCGTGTCGGAGGTGAGCCACAGCAGGTACGGAGTCTGCCGCCAGAGTCGAGGCGAGGTGGTTGTCATGCGCGCAACGATAATCGTGCAAGAAGAGTTGCGCAATAGGAATTGCGCAAATAATCCTGACTAGACTGTGGGAATGACAGAGCAGGCGGATACTGCAGACGCGGAGACGCCCGGGGGCGAGGAGGCCACCCAGGCCACGACCGCCATGCTGAAGGCGTTCACGCATCCGCTGCGCCGACAGATCCTGCGGCTGCTCGGCAAACGCGAGTACCTGCGTGCCGCCGATGCCGCGGAGGCGCTCGGGGTGCCCGCGAACAAGGTCAGCTTCCATCTGCGCGTACTGGCAGACGCGGGGCTGCTCGTCGAGGCTCCGGAGCGCGCGCGCGATCGCCGTGATCGGGTCTGGAAGGGCCAGGCGGCCGCAGTGAAGCTCGGCGGGCCCGAGGCTCCGATCGACGACCCCGCCCTCGGCGATGCCGTGCTGGCCGCGCTGATCGATGACCACTACGACCTGGTGCGTCGGATGGTGGCCTGGACTCCCGACTACATGGCGGGACGGACCACCGAGATGCACGCCGAGTTCTCGCAGAAGACCCTGCGCCTGACCGAAGCGGAATTCGTAGCTCTGATCGACCGATTCGACGAGATCGCCCGTGAAGCCAAGGAGGCGCACGACCTCGCGCATCCGGACCGCGACGATCCCGAATCCCGGATCTGGAACATCGACATCATCGCCGCCGACGACACGATCTGACCCGCTGAGGCGCTACCTGTAGAACCCCTCGCGCAGGTTGATGCCGTGCTCGAGCCATGCCTTGAGCGCGGCCAGCATGCCGGTCCAGCCCTCGCAGTTGCCGAAGGCGCTCTTGGCCCCGGCGTGCGTCGCACGCCACGCGTTCTCGCTGATCGTGACCAGCGTGCGCGTGCCGTCGTCGATCGGCGCGAACTCGAAGACCACGCGCGTGACGTCGGCGAGCGAGTCGTTCCCGCCCCATTCGATGACGATCCGTTCGGGTGCGACCGCCTCGACGACCGTCACGGGGAAGCGGCCGGGGAAGTCGGCGAAGTCCCAGCTCACGTCCGCACCGGGTTCGAGGCGGCCGCGCGCGCCGCCGGTGGTGAAGTAGTGGGAGAGCTGGGCGGGGTCGGCGACGGCCTCGTAGACCTCGGCGATCGGGCGCGAGACGCGGCCCGACACCGTGAAGGAGAGTTCGGTGAGTTCCTGAGACATGTTGTAAGATTACAACATGTCGTCGGCAGAGGGAACAGGGGATGACGATCTCGTCTTCAAGGCGCTCGCGGCGCCGATCAGAAGGCGGATGCTGGATGCGCTTCGCCCCTCCGAGCTGACCACCGGCGAGCTGTGCGCCCGCTTCTCGGAACTGGACCGCACGACGGTCCTGCAGCATCTGCGGGTGCTCGAGCGCGCGGACCTCGTGATCGGCCGCCGCGTCGGACGTGAGCGCCGCCTCTCGCTGGCGCCGCAGCCGATCAAACGCATCTTCGACCGCTGGATCGGGGACTACGCTCGGGCCGCCGTCGAGCTGCTCGACGATCTGGACGACTGAGAGCCCGCGGATGCGCTCGTGCTCACATATCCGCAGCACCGTCTCACCGCCCGATCCCCGGTCGGCGCTTCCAGGTCGCAATGGATGCCGGAACTCTGTACCGCCCGCCGTTCAGGTCGCAATGGATGCCGCCTGAATCGCCGGGAGGCGGCAACCAGTGTGACCTGGAGTGCACCGAGAGGGTCGACAGGCGCCGCCGGTAGGGTGATCGGGTGCCCGAGTTCGACTACAGCAGCCTGCGCCGGTTCCCCGACGTGGAGGCGCCGAACCTGCAGGCCTGGGATGCCACCGATGAGCTGCTCGTGCAGGCTGCGCTCGCCGCGGAGGTGCCCGGCACCGAGATCGCCGTCATCGGCGACGGGTACGGCGCGATCGCGCTGGCGCTGACGGATGCCGGGCTGCACGGCATCCGCGTGCATCAGGATCTCGTGACCGGTCGGCAGGCGCTCGCCGCCAACTCCGTGGCTCTGGGGCTGACCGACTGGGTCGCCCACGAACTCGACCGGGAGCTGCTCGACGGTGCCCACCTGGTGCTGGTGCAGCTGCCGAAGGCGCTCGCCGAGCTGGAGGAGATCGCGGATGCCGTGGCCCGCTGGGCCGCACCCGACGCGACCCTGATCGCCGGCGGGCGCGTCAAGCACATGACCCTCGCGCAGAACGAGGTGCTCGCCCGCTTCTTCGGGCACGTGCAGCCCCAGCGCGCGGAGCGCAAGTCGCGTCTGATCATGGCATCCGCTGCCCTGTCGGTACCGGCGACCCCGCCGTTCCCGATCTCCCAGACGCACGACCTCGACGAGAAACCATATTCCACATCAGAAACCACGTCAGCACGTGTTTCTCGCGCGCAAAGTGGTTTCTCGGCGGGCGGGCTCGCGGGACACACGTCGCTCACCCTCGCCGCGCACGGCGGAGCCTTCGCGGGCGCGAAGCTCGACATCGGCACCCGCGCGCTGCTGGAGACCATGGCGACGCTCGCGATCCCGGTGGTGAACCCGCACGTGATCGACCTGGGCTGCGGCACCGGCGCCCTCGCCGCGGCGTTCGCGCGGCAGCATCCGGATGCTGTGATCATCGCGACCGACCGCTCCGCCTCCGCGGTGCGCTCGGCCCGCGCCACGATGGCCGCCAACGGGCTCGAGGGTCGCGTGCACGTCACCCTCGACGACGCCGGCTCCGAGCTCCCCGATGCGAGCGCCGATCTGATCCTGCTGAACCCGCCGTTCCACCTCGGCGCGAGCGTGCATGAGGGTGCCGGGCAGCGCCTGATCCAGGCCGCCGCGCGCCTGCTGAAACCCGGCGGCGAGGTGTGGACCGTGTTCAACTCGCACCTCGATCACCGGCGTGCGCTGAGCCGCGATATCGGCGCCACCGAGCAGGTCGCGCGCACCCCGAAGTTCACCGTCACGCGCAGCATCCGCCGCGGCTGAGGGGTTCGGGCGGCATTTCCGACACGCCCTTAACTCCCGGTGAGACCGCGAAACCCGAAATCAGATTTGCCACCGGATCAGCCATTCGTTAGCGTGGACAGGTGGTCGAGGGGCCACAAGACCAGTCCGCGGCCGCGTCCTTCTTTCGACTCGAGCTGTACACGAAGAGGCGTGGGCGTACGGTCGATGTTCTTTGCGAGGATCCGAAATCCTCGTCCGCGCCGCCAGTACAGCGATTGTCGAAACGGCCCTGTGATCATCACCCGGACGTTACCGAAGCAGGCTCGCCGACACCCTGGAAATGGGTGAGTCTGTCAGGGGAAACGTGTCCGAAATCGCTCTCGAAGCGCACCATCTGTACAAGGTCTTCGGTCGCAGTCCGCAGCATGCGGTCAAGCGTCTGAAGGCCGGCGAAACCCGAACCGACGTGCTCGACGCCGGCACCGCAGCGGTCATCGACGCCAGCTTCACCGTCAACCGCGGTGAGATCTTCGTGATCATGGGACTGTCCGGATCCGGCAAGTCCACCATCATCCGCATGCTGAACGGCCTGCACGACATCACCGACGGCGAGGTGATCATCGGCGGTGACGACATCGCCAAGGCGCCGCCCGCCGCGCTGCGCGAGATCCGCCGTGAGCGCGTGTCGATGGTCTTCCAGCACTTCGCGCTGCTGCCGCACCGCACGGTCGCCGCGAACGTCGCCTACCCGCTGGAGCTGAAGGGCATCGGCAAGACCGAGCGCCTGCGCAAGGCCGAGGAGATCCTCTCCCTGGTCGGCCTGGAGGGCTGGGGCGACAAGCTGCCCAGCGAGCTCTCCGGTGGCATGCAGCAGCGCGTCGGCATCGCCCGCGCGCTCGCCGCCGACACCGACATCCTGCTCATGGACGAGGCGTTCAGCGCCCTCGACCCGCTGATCCGCCGCGAGATGCAGGAGCAGCTCGTCGAGCTGCAGGCCAAGCTGCAGAAGACCATCGTCTTCATCACGCACGACCTCAACGAGGCCATGTTCCTCGGCGACCGCATCGCGGTCATGCGCGACGGCCGCATCGTGCAGATCGGCACGCCCGAGGACATCCTCACCGACCCCGCCAACGACTACGTCGAGCAGTTCGTGCAGGACGTCGACCGCGCCCGCGTGCTGACCGCCGCGAACGTCATGGAGCGTGCGCGTCCGGTCGTGCCCGACACCGCCGGCCCGCGCACCGCGCTGCGCCAGATGCGGGACTCCTACATGTCGGCGACCTACGTCGTCGGCCGTGACCGCCAGCTGGTCGGCATGGTCACCGACCGGGATGCCGTGAAGCTGGTGCGCAAGGGCGAGTCCTCGCTCGCGTCGATCCTCAAACCGGTCCCGCAGAGCGTCGACGAGAACGAGGTGCTGATGAACCTCTTCATCCCCTCCGTCGAGTCGCCCCTGCCTCTCGCGGTGACGGATGCCGAAGGACGCCTGACCGGCGTCATCCCGCGTGTCACCCTGCTCGCCGCCCTCGGCCCCGGTCCGGGGGCCACCGGCGAGCTCACCCTGCCGCTGAACCCGATGCCGCAGGCCGTTATCGACGAGGTGCTGGCTGAGGCCCAGGATGCGGTGGAGACCGCATCCGCCGCGACCGCCGCCTCGTCGCCCGACTCCGCAGAGGAGGCGCATTGATGGATGGATTCCGCATTCCGCTCGGAGACTGGGTCGAGACCGGCCTGAACTGGCTGCTCGACAACCTGGAGGGGCTGTTCACCTTCGTCTCCACCGTCATCGGTGCGTTCGTCGACGGCCTGTCGACCGCGCTGATCGAGACCCCGTTCCCGGTCACGATCGCGATCTTCGCCCTGATCGCCTGGCTGCTGCGCTCCTGGAAGCTGGCGGTGGGCACGATCCTGTCGTTCGTGTTCATCCTGGCGCTCGACCTGTGGACTCCTGCCATGCAGACCATGGCGCTGGTCATCGTCGCCGCCGTCATCGCCGTGCTGATCGCCGTGCCGCTGGGCATCTGGTCGGCCCGCAACGACCGGGTGCGCGCGACGCTCAAGCCCGTGCTGGACTTCATGCAGACCATGCCCGCGTTCGTCTACCTGATCCCCGCGATCATGTTCTTCGGCATCGGCGTGGTCCCCGGCGTGGTCGCCACGGTCATCTTCGCGCTGCCTCCGGGCGTGCGCCTGACCGAGCTCGGCATCCGCGGAGTCGACAGCGAGACCGTCGAGGCCGGACACGCGTTCGGCGCGACCCCGGGGCAGATCCTGCGCGGTGTGCAGCTGCCGCTGGCGCTGCCGACCATCATGGCCGGCATCAACCAGCTGATCATGCTGGCCCTGTCGATGGCCGTGATCGCCGGTATGGCCGGCGCCGACGGACTCGGCAAGCTGGTCGTGCAGGGCATCTCGTCGATGGACATCGCGCTGGGCGTGGAGGCCGGTCTCGGCATCGTGCTGATCGCCGTCTTCCTCGACCGCTGCACGGCGGCCCTCGCGGAGCCCTCACCGTCTTCGCTGCTCGGCATCCTCGAGCGCCGTCGTCAGGACCGCCGCCGGCAGGAGGCCGCCGAGGCGGCGATCGCCCCTGGCTTCGCCACCGCCTGAATCTCGTCGCGGCCCGAACCCGGGGCTCCGACCCGTCACGGCCGGACCGGCCGTGACGCGCGGGCTGGACAGCACCACCCGCACACCGCAGTACCGAGTCCCATACATAACGCACGATGTCATGCATCACGAAAGAAGGAATCTCATGAAGAAGCGACAGCTCACCAGCATCCTGGCGTTCACCGCCGCTGCATCCCTCGCTCTCGTCGGCTGCGCGAGCGGCACGAACGACACCCCAGGCGACAAGCCGGCCGGCGATGACAAGGGCACCGTCACGCTCGGCTTCCTGCCCGGCTGGACCGACGGTCTCAGCACCGCGTACCTGCTGCAGGACCAGCTCGAGAAGCTCGGCTACAAGGTCGAGATGAACACCCTCACCGAGGCCGGCCCGCTGTACACCGGCCTCGCCAAGGGCGACGTCGACATCTACCCGTCGGCCTGGCCCGAGCTGACCCACAAGTCCTACATGGACAAGTTCGGCGACGACATCGAGGACCTCGGCAAGTACTACGACAACGCCAAGCTCACGATCGCCGTGCCCGAGTACACCAAGATCGACTCGATCGAGGAGCTCAAGGGCAACGCCGACATGTTCGGCGGCAAGATCATCGGCATCGAGCCCGGTGCCGGCCTGACCAAGCAGACGCAGGACAGCATGCTGCCGGAGTACGGCCTGGACGGCGAGTACGAGCTCGTCACCTCGTCGACCGCGGCGATGCTCACCGAGCTCGACAAGGCGACGAAGAAGAAGGAAGACATCGTCGTCACGCTGTGGCGCCCGTTCTGGGCCAATGACGCGTACCCGATCAAGGACCTGAAGGACCCGAAGGGCGCCATGGGCGAGCCCGAGGGTCTGCACTTCCTGGGCACGAAGGGCTTCAGCGAGGCGAATGCCGAGGCTGCGGACTACATCGCGAAGATCAAGCTGAACGATGAGCAGTACGGCGCGCTCGAGGGCCTCGTCACCTCGGACGAGTACAAGGACAAGTCGGCGGAGGCCGTCGACAAGTGGATCGAGGAGTACGGCGACCAGATCGACTGGCTCGTCACCGAGTAAGGACTCCGATCTCCCCTCCCGCTCGGGAGGAGTTCTCCCCGATGGGAGGAGCTTTCACCGCGAAGGCTCCTCCCATCGCTGTGTTCTCCTCCGGAGCGTGCGCGGTCGCTGCGGGGCCGGAGGGCGAGCGGATGCCGGGGCGAGCGGATGCCGCGCGCTCAGGCCTCGGCGGTCACCAGCGGATCCGGCGTGGCGCGGGTGGTCACGCCGTCCGACTCGGTGGGGAAGCCGTTGCGCACCCAGTACTCGTAGCCGCCGAGCAGCTCGCGCACGTCGAGCCCCGCGGTGAGCAGGGTCCGGGCCGTGGCGGTGGCTCCGTTGCATCCGGCCCCCAGCCGTAGACGATCAGGGTGCGATCCCGCGGCAGGTCGTCGATGCGCGCCTCGATCTCGGTCGTGGGCAGGTGCAGTGCGCCGGCGATGTGCCCGTGCTCCCACGACTCCTGCCGCCGCGTGTCGACGAGCACGGCGGCACCCGACGCGACCGCGCGCTCGGCGGCGACCACGTCGATCTCGAACGCCAGCCGCGCCTCGACGTGCGCGAGCCGGGAGGCGAGGACCGCGGCGTCGGTCATGACCGGTCCGCGCCGCCGAGCAGACCCGCCAGCAGGGGCAGCTGCGCCGGGTCCTCGAGGGCGGAGCCGACCGCCACGACGCGGGCGCCGGCCTGCAGGAACTCGCCCGCGTTGGCGGCGCTCATTCCGCCGGTGGTCACGAACTGCGCCTGCGGGAACGGACCGTGCATGGCGGAGAGCCACCGCGAGCCCAACTCCGAGGCGGGGAACGCCTTCAGCCAGGTCAGCCCGGACTTCATCGCCAGCTGCACCTCGCTCGCCGTGGCGACACCGGGCATGCTGAGCAGGCCCGCCTCATGCGATGCGCGGACGACGTCGAGGTCGAGACCGGGGCTCACTGTGAAGACGGCACCGGCGGATGCCGCCTGTGCGACGTGCGCGAGGGAGACCACCGTCCCGGCGCCGACGGACTTGCCGCGCTCCTTGCCGGCGGCGGCGACCACGCGCAGCGCCTCGATGTCCTCTTCGGTCTGGATCGGCAGCTCGACGACCTCGATGCCGAGATCCCAGGCGGTGGTCGACACCGCGAGGCTGCGCTCCACGCCCATGCCGCGCAGGATCGCCATCAGCGGTGAGCCGCCGAACAGCTGCTCGAATCCGGAATTGTCCATGAGTGTCCCTTTCGATGGGTGGTGCGTCGTCATTCGACGGCCGTGACCGGTACGTCCTCGGTGGACTGGAGCACCAGGTGCGCGCGCCGGTGGCCTGCCTGCAGCCGCTCCTCGGGCGGCCTGCCGTGGAGCTTCGCGGCGAGCCAGCCGGCTGCGAACGCATCCCCGGCGCCGACCGCCTCGACGACCTCGGTGCGGATCGCGGGCACGAAGACGGTGTCCGCGGCGGAGAACTCCGTCGCCCCGACATCCCCGTCCTTGACGATCAGATGGCTCGGCGCGGCGACCAGTGCGCGCACCTCGTCCGCGGTGCGGCAGCCCCAGAGCGTCTCGGCCTCGTCGAGGCCGACGAACACGATGTCCGAGCGGTTCGCCAGGTCGAGCAGCACGGGTGCGGCGACGGATGCCGGCCACAGGGCGGCGCGATGGTTGGCGTCGAAGCTCAGCGATCCGCGGCCTGCCGTCGTGACGCGGTCGATGACCGAGTCGATCAGGGCTGCGCAGGATGCCGAGAGGGCGGGCGTGATGCCGGAGACGTGCACGATCTCGGCATCCTCGAACGGAACCTCGGCGACGCTCTCGGGACTCATCCGCGATGCCGCGGAACCGGCGCGGTAGTAGTGCACACCATGACCCGGGTCCTTGAAGTACACGCCGGTCGGGGCGTCGGGGGCGAAGCGCACCCATCGGGTGTCGACGCCCTGCCCGGTCACGGTGCGGTGCACGCGGTGCCCGAGCACGTCGTCGCCGAGCGCGCTGACCCAGGCCGCACGCTGCCCGAGAGCGGCGACGTGGGCGGCGACGTTCGACTCGGCGCCGCCGATGGTCAGGCGCACGTCGTCGGCATCCGCCAGTCGCGTCGCGTCGTGCGGTGTGACGAGAACCATCGTCTCGCCGAGGGCGATGACGGCGGGCACGGCGGTGTCCGCTGAGGCAGGGGAGGGGTGATTCACGTTCTCCATGATGGCGGAAGCCCTAGCGGCGGGCCCGAGCCTCCTCGAGGTAGCTGTACGCGGTGACACGGGAGATGCCGAGCCGCTTGGCGATCGCCTCGACGGACTTGCGCATCTGGGTCGCACCGCGCTGATCCAGGCGCTCGAGCACGGTGATCTTGTCGTCGCGCGACATGTTCTCGACGGGGCGGCCGATCTCGTGCATGGCATCGCTGATCATCGAGTCCATCACGGCGACGAGGTCGGTGCCGAAGTGCTCGCGCGGGGCGTTCGGCATCCGTTCCGATGCCGGCAGCAGCGCGGTCAGGACATTGCGCGCCTGCTGGATCGGGCTCAGATCGACGTTGATGCACAGCGACGCGATGATGTCGCCGTCGGCGTTGTGGAAGTACACCGATGAGCACCGCAACTGGCGCCCGTCAGCCGTGTAGGCGGTGTACCCGAACGCGTCGTGATCGGCTCGGCGGTCCTTGAGCACGTCGAGTCCGAGCGATGTCGAGGGTCCGCCGACCGCGCGTCCGGTGACGTGGCCGTTCTCGATCGCCATGATCGTGTGACCGAGGTCGACGTCGTCGCCGTCGAGGTTGTGCAGCACCACCTCGACGGAGGGGCCGGCTGCGGTCGCGAGCGCCCGCATCACGGGCTGGTACAGGCGCAGCACCGCCTCGGCCGTGTCGTAGGTCTGACGGGCGACATCCTGAGCGAGGCCTTCGATGGCGTCTTCTGCTGCGGTCCTGGTCTTCATCGCTTCCTCATTGAGATCGACGGCGGCTGAACGAACTGTTCTGAACAAAAAATAAGCGGGATAGACAAAATGTCTCTCTGCCTGCTAGCTTAGCGTCACCCCAGACGTCTCGTCGAGGCCCGCGCGCTCTGCGCGGCCCATTCTCACCCAGCAAGGAGGCTCGGATGACGACTGTGTCCGCATCTCGCGGTCTGTCCCAGAAGCAGCGCAAGACGGTGGCCGGCGGTGCCATCGGAACGCTCATCGAGTACTACGACTACTACCTGTACGGTCTCGCCTCGGCAGCCGTGTTCCCCGCCGTGTTCTTCTCCTCCGAAGACCCGGTGATCGCCCAGCTGTCCTCCTTCGCCACCTTCGCCGTGGGCTTCTTCCTGCGCCCCGTCGGCGGCATCATCTGGGGCATCATCGGCGACCGGATCGGCCGCAAGACGGTGCTGATGAGCACCGTCATCGGCATGGGCCTCGCCACCACCGCCATCGGCCTGATCCCCTCCGATCACGCGATCGGCGTCGCGGCACCGCTGCTGCTGCTGTTCTGCCGACTGCTGCAGGGCTTCTTCGTCGGCGGTGAGATGGGCGGAGCCGCGACGATGGTCGTCGAGGCTGCTCCCATCGGGAAGAAGGGGCTGTACGGCGCCTTCCTCATCAGCGGTGCCGGTGTCGCCAACGTCGTCTCCGGCGGCCTCATGGCCGTTCTCGGCCTGACCCCCGGTTCCTGGTTCCTGGAGTGGGGCTGGCGCATCCCGTTCGTGTTCTCGATCGTCCTCGCGATCGTCGCGGTGATCCTGCGCCGCCACCTCGAGGAGTCCGACGAGTTCGTCGAGACCCAGACACTGCAGCTCGCCGCCGCAGGCAAGAAGGCCAACCCGCTCATCGAGGTGTTCCGGCACCCGAAGAACGCGATCATGGGCATCCTCATCGGACTGCCGCAGTCCATCGCCGGATACGTGGTGCTCACCTACGGCCTGGCGTTCATGGTGGGCAACAAGCACCTACCGGCCTGGATGGGCTTCGCAGGAACCATGATCGTGGGTCTGCTGCAGATCGTCGTCGCCCCGCTGTGGGGTCACATCTCCGACAGGATCGGCCGCCGCACGGTGTACATCATCGGATGCCTCGGCTTCGCCGCCATGGTCTATCCGGCATTCATGCTGTTCAGCACCGGCAACCTGTGGCTGATCTGGCTCGGGCAGATCATCGGCTTCGTCGTGTTCGGTGTGGCCATGCAGGCCACGCTCGCCACGATGCTCGCCGAGATGTTCGACCCGGAGGCCCGCACCACCGGCGTCAACATCGGCTACCAGATCTCGAACACGCTCGGCGGCGGCCTCGCTCCGCTGATCTGCACCGCGTTGGTCGCGGCTGCCGGCGGTTCATTCTGGCCGGTCGTGGTGTACGCGGCCGTCATCGCGGTGGTCGGCGTGATCGCCACGCTGATGGCATCCATCCGCCCGGATGTCGAGGGCGCCGGCCGTCTGCACGAGCTGGCGGCCACCTCCACCATCAAGACGAACGCCTGAGAGAAGGGTCCAGAATGGTCCACGTGGACGACGCACCCCTGACCGCACGCGACAAGGGACTGCCGGCGCGAGCGATCGGCTCGACGACGGCGGAGTTCCTCGCCACGCGTCCACGGCTGGACGAGTTCTGGACCCCTCTCATCGCGCTCGACGACGCGGCGATGGATGCCAACATCGCCACCATGTCGGCCTGGTGCGTCGAACGCGGCCTGGAGATCATGCCGCACGGCAAGACCACCATGGCGCCCGCGCTCTGGAAGCGTCAGACCGACGCCGGCGCGACCGGCATCACCCTGGCGACGATGGGGCAGGTGCGCACCGGCCGCGACCTCGGTCTCGACTCGATCATGCTGGCGAACGCGGCCGTCGATCCGCGCTCGCTGGCGTGGCTTGCCGCAGAGCTGGCCGACCCGGGCTTCCGGTTCGTCAGCTGGGCGGACTCCGTCGAGACCGTCGAGGCGATGGAGCTCGGTCTGCTCGCGACCGGCGCGGAGCGTGCGGTAGCCGTGTGCGTCGAGCTGGGCGCGGCCGGCGGCCGAACCGGCGCGCGGTCGATCGCCGAGGCCGTGCGCGTCGCGGAGCGCATCGCCGCGTCGCCCGTGCTGCGCCTTGCCGGCGTCGCCGGCTACGAGGGCAGCCTCGGGCATGACCGCTCGGACGCCGCGCTCGCCGCAGTTCGCGCCTACCTCGAGGCGCAGCTGGAGCTGCACGCGGAGCTCGGCCGTCTGTACGACGACGGCGAGCTCTTCGTGACCGCCGGCGGCAGCGCCTACTTCGACATCGTGGCCGATGTCTGGGCGGGCGCGGCCCGCGATGGGCGCACCCGCTTCACGCTGCGCTCGGGCGCGTACATCGTGCACGACGATGGCTTCTACCGCGGCATCTCGCCGTTCGACGAGGGTGCGGAGCATCCGGCAGGCTCGCCCCGATTCGTCAACGCGATGCACGGCTACGCCAGGGTCGTATCCAGCCCGGAACCCGGTCTGGCCCTGGTCGACGGCGGCAAGCGCGATCTGCCCTACGACGAGGGTCTGCCGATCCCGCGGGCCTGGCGCGCCACGCCGTCGGATGAGTGGCAGCCGCTCGACGCCGAAGTGTCGGCGATGAACGACCAGCACTCCTACGTGCGCTCCGAGCAGCACCTTCCGATCGGATCGGTCGTGCGGCTGGGGCTGTCTCATCCGTGCACCGCGTTCGACAAGTGGCGCGTGCTGCCGGTGGTCGAGTCCGCCGACTCCGACGTCGTCATCGATCTCGTCCGCACCTGGTTCTGAGGCGCGGGAGTATGAGCACTCGCACCGTGCTGCGCGGGGGATCCGTGATCTTGCCGACCGGACCCGTGCCGGCCGACGTCGCGATCGAGGGCGGCGAGGTGACGCAGGTCGGCGTCGTCGATGCGCTCCCGGGTGATGTCGTGATCGACGCATCCGGACGGTTCGTGCTGCCCGGCCTCGTCGACGTGCACTCGCATGCCGACGGCCTGCTGGGCGACCCCGACGTCGCCCGCGCGCTGCTGAGGCAGGGCGTCACGACGGTGATCGGCGGCCAGGACGGCGTCTCCTATGCGCCGGGTGACGGCGCGTACGCATCCGAGTACTTCGCGGCGATCAATGGACCGCACCGCACCTACCGGGGCGGGGGTGTCGCGGCATACCTCGCCGACACCGACGGGACCTCGCCGCTGAACGTCGGCTACCTCGTCCCGGCGGGAACCGTGCGCTTCGAGGTGTGCGGACGCGACTCCGCTCCGGCAGGCGTGGAGGACCGGCAGCGGATGGCCGCGCTCGTCGCCGAGGGGATGGATGCTGGGGCGCTGGGCCTGTCGAGCGGCCTCGACTACGTGCCGGGCATCTTCCAGGACGCCGCGGAGATCGCGGCCCTGTGCGCACCGGTCGCACAAGCCGGCGGCGTGTACGTCACCCACATGCGCGGCGGCTACGAGTCGAACACCGCCGCGGGCATCTCCGAGGTGGCCGAGATCTCCCGCCGTGCCGCAGAGGCCACCGGATCGCCGCTGAAGGCGCACATCTCGCACTTCCACGCCGAGGCCGATATCGTGCTGGCGCAACTTGACGCGCTGGAGGATGCCGGAGTGGATGCCACCTTCGACGCCTACCCGTATGTGCGCGGCTGCACGCTGCTGGGCATGCCGCTCCTGCCGCCCGAGGTCTCGATGCTGCCGAAGGACGAGGCGGTCGCCGTGATCGCCGATCCCGCCGGCCGTGCCGCACTGCGGGAGGCCTGCACGACCCGGGCCACCCAGAGCGCCAGCCTCGGCCCCGACTGGCCCGACATGATCACGCTCGCCCACCTCGCGGCACCCGAGCTGGCGTGGGCGCACGGTCTCACCCTGCGCGCCGCTGCCGAGCGCGCGGGAACCTCGCCGATCGACTTCGCGCTGGACGCCCTGGTGGCATCCGGGCTGGAGTGCAGCGCGGTGATGGCCGTGCGGCATCCGCGCAGCAGCGCCGAGCTCGCCCGCATCTTCGCCCACCCCGCGCACACCGGGGGCTCCGACGGCATCTTCATCGGCGCCCATCCGCACCCGCGAGCCGCGGGCACATTCGCCCGGTACCTCCGCGAGTACGTGCGCGAGCTCGGCACCTGGAGCTGGGCCGAGGCCGTGCACCACCTGTCGGCGCTGCCGGTGCGCCGGTTCGGGCTCGGCCGGCGCGGTGCGGTCGAGGTCGGTGCGATCGCCGATCTGATCATCGTCGACCCGGCCTCCGTGGCCGACACCTCCACCTACGAGGACCCGCGCACCCTGGCCGTCGGCATCGATGACGTGTTCGTGCACGGCATCCGCGTCCTCGCCGACGGCGAGCTGACCGGCGCCCTGCCCGGGCGCGGACTGCGCCGCGAACCCGGCGCCTGAGAACTTCCCCGCATGGGGTCAGACCTGTTGTCAACAGAAAGGAAAGCAATATGCCGAAGACCGGTTTCCACACGGAGGGCGTGCCCGCACCCGCCGGCCCCTACAGCCACGGGGTCGTCGCCAACGGCTTCCTGTACACGGCGGGATTCGGTCCGCAGGACGCCGCCAACGGCAACGCGGTCGCCGCTGACGCCGGGGAGCAGACCCGCCAGGTGCTCCGCAACATCCAGACGGTTCTCGCCGTGCACGGACTGACGATGGACGACGTCGTCAAGTCGACGGTGCACCTGCAGGACCTCAGCGACTTCGCCGAGTTCAACGCGGCGTACGAGGAGTTCTTCACCGCTCCGTACCCGGTGCGCACCACGGTGGGCTCGCAGCTGGCGAACATCCTCGTCGAGATCGACGTGGTCGCCGCGTTCCCGCAGGGCTGAGCGCGCCGGCGTGACCCTCCCGTTCGGGAGGAGTTCTCGCCGTGGGGAGGAGCCTTCGACGCGAAGACTCCTCCCCACGCTGCGTTCTCCTCCCGAGCGCGTGGTTCGAGCGTGTGGTTCGAGGTGTCAACCCCTCCCGGTGCGCCCGCGCACGTCGTAGCCTGTCGTCATGGACGGGTTCGCCGCCGTCGACTTCGGCTTCGCCCGTGAGGTCCTGCAGCGGGGCATCGCGGCGCTCTTCGCCGTCGCCTTCCTGTCCACCCTGAACCAGTTCCGCCCGCTGCTGGGGGAGCGCGGGCTGCTGCCCGCGCCCGACCTGCTCGCGTGGGTGGCATCGTCGAAGGCCAGACGGCGGATGCTGCATCCGACGGTCTTCACCCGCATCCGCTACACGGATCGCCGACTGGTCGTGCTGTGCGGTGTCGGGATGCTGATCGCGCTGGCTCTGGTCGCCGGCATCCCGCAGCTCGGACCGCCATGGGTGCCGATGATCTGCTTCCTGCTGCTGTGGTTCGGGTACATGTCGATCTCCAGCATCGGGCAGACCTTCTACGGATTCGGCTGGGAGATGCTGCTGCTCGAGGCGGGGTTCCTCGCGGCCTTCCTGGGGTCGCGCGACCAGCCACCGCCGACCGTGGTGATCGTGCTGTTCTGGTGGCTGCTGTTCCGGCTGGAGTTCGGCGCGGGCATGATCAAGATCCGCGGCGGACGCGAATGGCGCGACCTGACCGCCATGATGTTCCACCACGAGACCCAGCCGATGCCCGGGCCGCTCAGTCGCCAGGCGCATCTGCTGCCGGCGTGGTTCCACCGGGGCGAGGTGCTCGGCAACCACTTCGCGCAGTTGATCGTGCCGGTCTTCCTGTTCGCCCCGGCGCTGGCGCTGCTCCAGAGATGGGTCCCTGAGCTCGTCGAAGGGCCGCAGATCGTCGGCACCGTGGCGGCCGGCGTCGTGATCCTCACCCAGCTGTGGCTGATCGTCACCGGCAACTTCGCCTGGCTGAACTGGGCGACGGTGGTCGTCGCGTTCTCGGCGGTGTCGCTGCCCGGCTCTTCGACAGGCTCAGCGACCCAGGGCGGATGGGTCCCTGAGCGCGTCGAAGGGTACTGGACCGTGATCACCGCCGCCGTCGGCATCCTCTGCCTGGCTCTCAGCTGGCCGGCGCTGCGCAACCTGTTCGCGCGCCGTCAGCTGATGAACGCGAGCTTCAACCGCTGGCAGCTCGCGAACGCGTACGGCGCGTTCGGCACCGTCACGAAGGAGCGCATCGAGTACATCGTGGAGGGCACGGAGGATGCCGATGCGGATGCCGCGGACTGGCGCGAGTACGAGTTCAAGGGCAAGCCGGGCGATGTGCACCGCATCCCGCGCCAGTTCGCGCCGTACCATCTGCGCCTGGACTGGCTGATGTGGTTCCTGCCGCTGGGCCGCTCGCTGGAGGACTGGTTCACGGCCTTCCTGTGGCGGCTGCTCGAGGCCGACCCCGCGATGCTGCGGATGCTGTGCCACGACCCCTTCGAGGGGCGTCGCCCGCGCTGGGTGCGCGTGATCTCGTACCGCTACCGGTTCACGACCCGCGCTCAGCACCGCGCGACCGGCGACGTGTGGCTGCGCGACCGGCGCCGCGTGCTGGTACGGCCGGTCGCGCTGCGGGTCTGAAGGAGGTTTGCCGTTCTGAAGGATGCTGCGCGCCGTTTTCTCCTTCAGAAGTGCATTCGTCCTTCATTCGTGGCGGGCGGGCGGGCGGGCGGGCGGGCGGGCGGGCCGGGGCGGGTCAGAGGACGACCGGATGCCCGGAGGCGAGCGACGCGTAGGCGGCATCCACCAGGGCGACCGCGGCGACGCCGTCCTCGGGTGTGACGCGCGCGTCGCGGCCGGTGCGCAGCGCGTCGAGGAAGTCTGCGAGCTGCGCCCGGTACGGGTCGAGATCGGATGCCGGGGGCAGATACCCCTCGCGGGCGCCGCCGAGCTCATCGGTGCCGAAGCGCAGGGCGCCATCCGCCCCGACCACTTCGACCTGCGAGCGGAACGGGGTCTCGGGCCCGAACCAGTCCGCGCGCACGTGGCTGATCGCCCCGTTGACGTGCGTGAGGGTCACGTGTGCCGAGACCGGCGGCTGCTCGTCGGCCCGATCCTGCGTCGCCGACACCTCCGCGACCGGACCCGCAAGCCAGAGCGCCTGGTCGAGGTCGTGGATCATCAGGTCGCGGATCAGCCCGCCGCCGAGCTCCTGCGAGTAGAACCAGGCCGCCGAGGGTGCGGCGACCGTGCGGCGGAAGGTGAGCTCCAGCATCCGCCCCACCGTCTCGCGCTGCTCGTGCAGTCGCCGGTACCCGTCGAAGTAGCGCACGACGTGGGCGGGGAACAGCCGCACCGCGGCCGCGTGCGCGGCATCCGTCATCGCCTGCGCGTCGGATGCGGTGAGCGCGAGCGGCTTCTCGCACACCACATGCCGGCCGCGGTCGAACGCCGCCTGCGCGATGTCCGGATGCGAGGGCGTCGGGCTGACGATGTCGACGATCTCGGACGCGTCGAGCAGCGCGTCGAGGGAGTCATGGATGCGGATGCGGTACTGCTCCGCGAGAGCATCCGCTCCGGTGCGACGCAGGATGCCGACCTCGGCGCCGAGCGCCAGCCAGCCCTCGATGTGCGGCGGGGCGATGCCTCCCGCGCCGACGATCCCGACCTGCGGTGTGCTGTCCATGGTGCCGAGCCTACGACCCGGTGCGGGCACTTCTGAAGGACGTATGCACTTCTGAAGGATGCAGCGCACGCCAGCGTCCTTCAGAAGTGCATACGTCCTGAATCCGGGACGGGTCAGGCCTGCGAGTCGTCGCGGCGCAGCGGCATCCGCTCGGGCTCGGGGGCCGCGGGCGGGGCGGGAGCAGAAGCAGGGCCGGCCGACAGTTCGCCGGCGACCTTCTTCTCGAGCACCTGCACGGCCTCGTCCGAGAGAAGGATGAGCCCTTCCAGCTCGTCGCGCACGCGCTTGTATGCGACCTGCCGCTCGGCCCGGGTGGCGGACTCGTCGAGAGCGACCTTCAGCATGTGCTGTGCGCGGTCGAGGCGCTTGCGCTCATCGACGCTGAAGCTCGAGTCGCGCAATCTGCGGGCGTCGCGCTCGGCGACCTCGAACGCCACGGCGTAGTTTCCGACGGCGTCCAGATACTCGGTCACGCGCTGCTCGGTGACCTTCGCATCCGCGGATGCCGGGCGCAGCGCGTCCGCCGTCTTCTTCGCCCGCAGGAACGCCGCGGTCAGGGGCTGGCGGCCGTCGCTCATCGCGGGGAAGGCGATGAGCTTGGCGACGTCGAGCTCGTAGTCGAGCCAGCGCGCGGTGATCTCGTCGTGCTCCGCGAGCAGGCGCTCGAGGAGCTCGTTCGGAGGGACGGATGCCGGCTGCGCAGGCGCCGCGGTGACCGGCGCTGCGGCGAAGCCTCGCGCCTGGATCTCGGCGGTCTTGAGCTGAGTTTTCACCCGCAGCGTCTCGAGGCGCCGCTCATGCCGGCGCTTCGCCCCACGGTCCCAGGACTTTGCGATCCCGCCGACAGCGCTGCTGACCACGCCGAACACGACGAAGCCCAACCACCAGTGCTCGGCAGCCCACCGCCAGAATTCATCCATGATGAACTCAGCCTAATCACCCGGCGCCGTCGTCGTGCCGCCGGGTTCCCGTGCCTGCGGCCGGCGCCTCATCCTTTTGGAGGAGTGGCGGTTCACCCTCGTTCGCGATGTGCTCGGAAGCGGCCGCTGGTGAAGTGGATGACATGGCAGCTTCTGGTGTGCAACGGCACTTCTCCGACCGACTCACGTCCCGCCGCGGTGCGTGGATCTCACTGGGCCTCGTGGTCCTGATCATGGTGCTCCTCTTCGGCGCGTTCGGCTCCGCGAAGGCCCCGGCCAGCAACGCGCAGGCTCCCACCGACGCGGAATCCACCCGGGTCGCGGAGATCCTCAAGAGCTTCCCGAACGCGGACCGACAGTCGGTGCTCGTCGTCGCCTCGCGCGACGACGACGCGAAGCTGACGGATGCTCAGGTCGGAGGCCTGAAGGGGATGCTGCCGGTTCTCGACGAGCATGCGGATGCCGATTCCACCGGCCCTCTCGTCAGCGAGGACGGCAGGGCCGCGGTGATCGTCACCCCGATCAAGGTGGGCGACACGAACGCCGAGACCGCCGAGGTGCTCAAGGAGCTGCGGGCGGATGTCGTGGAGCAGACCCCGACCGGTCTGACCCTGCAGGTGACGGGTGGCCCGGCGTTCGGCGCGGACGTGGCCTCGTCGTTCGAGGGCGCGGACTTCACCCTGCTGCTCGTGACGATCCTGATCGTCGCGCTGCTGCTGATCATCACCTACCGCTCGCCGGTGCTCTGGCTCATCCCGCTCGTGGTCGTCGCGCTCGCCGACGGGCTCGCCGGGCGCCTGACCGCCGCGGCCGGATCCGCCTGGGACCTCCAGTTCGACGCCGGCATCATCAGCGTGCTCGTGTTCGGTGCGGGCACGAACTACGCGCTGCTGCTCATCTCGCGCTACCGCGAAGAGCTGCTGCGCACCGAGAACCATCGCCAGGCGATGAGCACCGCCTGGCGCAAGGCGGCACCGGCGATCATCGCCTCCAACGCGACCGTCGTGCTGGCACTGCTGACCCTCGTTCTCGCCGTCATCCCCGGCACCCACGGCCTCGGCATCTCCTCGGCGATCGGTCTGCTCGTCGCCGTGGCATCCGTGCTGTTCCTGCTGCCGCCGCTGCTGGTGGTGTGCGGCCGCAAGGTGTTCTGGCCCTTCGTGCCGCGCCCCGCTCCGGCATCCGGAACCGCGCCGGTGTCCGGTAGCAGTGCCGACAAGCCCGCCCGCGAGCACGGCCGCGGCTGGCGCCGCATCGCCGCGCACGTCGTCACGCGTCCCGTCGTCAGCCTGCTCGCCGGGCTCGCCCTGCTCGCGGTGATGGCGACCGGACTGTTCGGCACATCGATCGGGCTGAACCAGATCGAGAAGTTCCGGGTGCAGTCCGAGTCCTCGATCGGCCTCGAAGTGCTGTCGAACCACTTCCCGCCCGGTGAGGCGCAGCCGATCCTCATCGTCTCCGCCACGGCGCAGGCCGATGCGGTCGTCGCCGCCGTCGACGACGTCGAGGGAGTCGTGCGGGCGCACGCGGTCGGCACCGCGGATGAGCTGACCAAGATCATGGTGACCAGCGACTACGCGCCGAGCACCGAGCAGAGCCTCAACCAGATCGCCGAGCTGCGCGAAGCGGTCCACGCCGTCCCGGGTGCGGATGCCCTGGTCGGCGGTGCGGTGGCGACCGACCTCGACTCCCGCACCGGCAACCAGGCCGACCTGCTGCTGATCGCCCCGCTCGTGCTCGCGGTCAGCCTGCTGGTGCTCGTCATCCTGCTGCGGTCTGTGATCGCACCCGTGCTCTTGCTCGTGGTCAACCTGGCCAGCGCGGTCGCCGCGATCGGCGCGGGCTCCTGGCTGAGCCGGGTGCTGTTCGACCAGCACGCCCTCGATCTGCAGGTGCCACTGCTCGCGTTCCTGTTCCTCGTCGCCCTCGGCATCGACTACACGATCTTCCTCGTGCACCGGGCCCGGACCGAAGCGGCTGTGCACGGCACGAAGGGCGGGATGGTCGAAGCGATCGCGCACACCGGCGGCGTGATCACCAGCGCCGGCATCGTGCTGGCGGCCGTGTTCGCCGCCCTCGGCGTACTGCCGCTCGTCACCCTCGGGCAGCTCGGACTCATCGTCGGCGTCGGCGTGATCGTGGACACCCTCGTGGTGCGCACCGTGATCGTGCCGGCGATCTTCGCCCTGATCGGCGACCGCATCTGGTGGCCAGGCACGCCGAAGCGTCCCTCGGCCGAGAACACCCAGGAAGCAGAATGGACCCATGAGCCTCGTGAGTTCGCCGTTGTCGCGACCAGCACTGACGCGCGCTGAGAACGTCGGGCCGGCGTCGGCCGGCCCGACGATGCGGGCGATGGAGATCGGCCAGCACGTCATCGCCGCCGGTCTCGCCGCGATCGGCACGATCCGCGCGATCGGCGACGGCACTCCGGTGGCCGCCGCGGTGATCTCGGGGCTCGCGATCCTCGCCTGGCACACGGCCGGCACGATCCTGCCCTCGCGGTCGTCCTCGCGCGCACTCGTGGTGTGGTGGCTGATCGGGTTCGGCGTGATCTGGATCGCCGCCGTCGCCGTCTCATCCGAGTTCGTCTGGGTCGCCTTCCTGCTCTGGCTGCTCGCCGGCCATCTGCTGCCGGTGCCGTGGGGGCTGGTGTACTCGGGAGTCGTGCTCGCCGTCGTGATCACGGCGCCGATCATGCACCACGGGACCACCAGCTACGCGAACGTGTTCGGGCCGCTGATCGGCGGGATCTTCGCGTTCGGCATCTCCCGCGGCTACCTGCAGCTGCTGCGGGATGCCGCCGAGCGCGAGCGGCTGGTGGGCTCGCTCACCCGCGCGCAGCAGGAGATGGCCGATCTGCAGGACGAGCTCGCCCTCGCGCAGCGCCAGTCCGGTGCCATCGCCGAGCGCACGCGCATCTCCCGCGACATCCACGACACGATCGCGCAGGCGCTCTCGTCGATCCGGCTGCTCGCGCATGCGGGAGCAGGGCGGAGTGCGGATGCCGAGGCGGCCCGCACGCTCACGCAGGTCGAGACCCTCGCGGGCGACAGCCTGGCGGATGTGCGACGGATCGTCGCGGCCCTGGTTCCGGCCGAGCTGGAGGGTGACGTGCTCGCCGCAGCGCTGCGCCGGATGCTGGATCGCGCGCACGACGAGGTCGGGCTGCAGGTCGAGCTGCATGTGGACGACACGCTTCCGCTGCTGCCCACCGAGGTGGAGGTCGCGCTGCTGCGCACCGCGCAGTCGGCCCTGGCGAACGTGCGTCTGCACTCCGGCGCCACCCGCGTGGTGATGAGCCTGGTCGATGCGGATCGCACCGTGCGCCTGGATGTCACCGATGACGGTGCGGGCTTCGATGCGCCCGCCTGGGAGAAGCACACCGAGTCCGGTTCGTCCAGCTACGGTCTGCGGTTCATGCGCGGACGACTGCGTGAGCTCGGCGGCGGGCTCGACATCGAGAGCGCGCCCGGTGAGGGCACCACGATCTCGGTGCACCTGCCGATTCATCCCGAGCAGGCTGCACCGGTAGCCGACCCGGCATCCGGCTCCGAGACCACGAACGAGGAGAAGCCATGACCACCGTGCTCATGACCACCGTGCTGATCGTCGATGACCACCCCGTCGTGCGCAGCGGACTGCGCGCCGTTCTCGAGAGCGGCTCCGTGCACGTCGTCGGCGAAGCCGCGACCGGCGAGGAGGCGATCGCGCTGTCGGGTCATCTGCATCCGGACGTCGTGCTCTGCGACCTTCGGCTGGGCGACGGGATCGACGGCATCCGCACCACCGCGGCGCTGCGCGCCCTCGACCCGGCACCCGCCGTGCTGATCCTGACCACCTTCGATCGGGATGCCGAGATCCTCGGCGCGATCGAGGCAGGAGCCGCCGGCTACCTGCTCAAGGACGTCGCCCCCGAGGTGATCGTCGAGGGCATCCGGCGAGCAGCGGCGGGCGACATGGTGCTCGCGCCGGAGCTGGCCGCGCGGGTGCTGCAGGGGCTGCGCAGCCCGCGCCCCAAGCTCACCGACCGCGAGGTCGAGGTGCTCCGACTGCTGGCGACGGGGGCGGCGAACAAGGAGATCGCCCGCGCGCTGTTCGTCAGCGAGGCCACCGTCAAGACCCACGTGGCCCACATCTTCACCAAGCTGGACGTCGACAGCCGCTCCCGCGCGATCCACATCGCCCGGGAGACCGGGCTGATCCAGTCGGGTTGACGCGTCAGCGCGGGCCGATCTTCCAGGGCTCCTTCACCGAGCGGATGAAGGAGTACGTCACCAGGTCGCGGTGGTGCACCTCGCGCGAGTACGAGATGCGCTGGCCGCTGAGCGTCGCGCCGACGATCGTCCACATCTTGGCGACCTCACCCTCGGGCTGCTCCAAGTGCGAGGCCTCCTCGGAGGTGAGGGCGGTGACTCCGGCCGAGACGACCTCCCAGGCGATCGCCTCGGACCACAGGTCATGGGCGATGTCGAAGATCGGCCGCGTCGGGTCGATGAAGGGCCGCTCCATCCCCGCAGGCATCGGCAGGATGTACTCGCCGACCATCGCGGGGATGTCATCGGCGAACCACCGCAGTCGGATATGCGCGCCGACGGGCTCGATCTGCGGATGCAGCAGAGCGGCGATGTCATCGGGAATGGCGTCGAAGGATGCCGACAGCACCTCGACCGACGGGGTGTATCCCATGCGCGCCAGGATGTCGCCGTACTCGACGCGCGCCTCGAAGCGTGCGCTCAGTCGCAGGGTGAGCGGGTCGACCGTGGTCGCGGCGCCCTGACGGCGCACGACGATCCCCTGGTTCTCCAGGTCGGCGAGGGCGTGGCGGATCTGCTGCCGCGTGCATCCGAGCGCCTCGGCGAGCCGGTGCTCGCCGGGCAGTGTGGCGTCGGCGGCCACCGCCTCGCGAACATGCCGGAGCACGCCGCTGAGGATGCGTTCGCTGTCGTTCAGCGGGGTGCGCGTCCTGCGCTCGCTCCACGCGCCCATCGTGCCGTCGGTCATCGCCGTCCCCCCGCTCCAGGCAAGCATATGCGGCCCGGATCGTCCGTGTCGTCACAAAATCTCAACTAGTCAACAAGTTGAGCAAGTATGGACTATACCTATCAACAAGTGCGGTTTCTCTGCTACTTTCAGTCCACCCGCACAGAGGAGCGCAAGTGACGACGAAGATCGACAGCATCCGGGGCATCCCCGTCTGGGACGGCCAGTCCTTCCTCGGGGCGAGCCGCCTCGACTGGGCGGGCGACCGGATCCATGCCGTCGAGCCCGATGAGCCCTCGCTCGACGGGTACTGCGTCATCCCCGGCCTGATCGACACCCACGTGCACCTCGGCGCCTACTCCGGTTCGGGCCGCGCGGACTGGTCGTCGTGGCCGCTGATCACCCCGTGGGAGGAACAGGTCTTCCATATCGCGAACAACGCGCAGAAGGCTGCGCGTGCGGGGGTCACCACGCTGCGCGATCTCTCGGGTGACGAGCGGCAGCTGGCCGTGAAGCGGGCGTTCGACGAGGGCATCCAGCAGGGACCGCGCATCCTCGTGCACGGCGCCGTCGGCATGACAGCCGGTCACGGCGACCTCTTCATCCCACCGCATTACCCGCACCGCGGCCGCACCGCCGACAGCCCCGACGAGTGCCGCAAGCTCGTCCGCGAGTTCGCCCGCATGGGCGCGGACGGCATCAAGATCTTCACCACCGGTGGCGTGCTCTCGATGGGCGACAAGGTGGGCTGGCGCAACCAGACGCTCGACGAGATCCGCGCGACCATCGACGAGGCGCACGCGCTGAGCATGCCCGTCGCCGCGCACAGCCACTCCGCCGAGGGCAACGAGATCGCCCTCTCCGCCGGCGTCGACTCCATCGAGCACGGCACCGGGCTGGAGCGCGACCAGTGGGATCGGCTCATCGAGCGCAGCATCTCCGTCGCCCCGACGCTGCTCATCAACGACGCCATCGCCGAGGGCCGCGTCGACGTCGGCGATGAAGCGCAGGAGAAGGCGAAGGAGGTCGTCGCCTACCGTGACTCGCTGTTCGGAGACGCCGGCCGCGCCGGCATCCGCTTCGTCCTCGGCACCGACGCGAACGGCGTCTTCGTGCAGTTCGGCGACCAGATGGAGGAGGTCCGCCTCATGGCGCGCATGTTCGGCTGGACCGCCGAGCGCGCGCTGAAGGCCGCGACCTCCGATGCCGCCGCCGTCGTCCGGATGGCGGACCGCATCGGCACGCTGGCTCCCGGTCACGGCGCCGACTTCGTCGTGCTGCGCGGTCGCCCGTGGGAGAACATCGACGACCTGGACGTCGAGAACATCGTCGCCGTCGTGTCACGAGGCCGTCTCGTGCACGGTTCGCTGCCGAGCGCTGCCTGACGGTCGCGCAGCACCTGTTGGACTCTGAGAGGAAGATCGTGAACATGTCACCACGACACGCATCCGCACGCTGGGTCGCCGCCATCGGTGCCGCCGCCATCGGCGTCGGCCTGCTGGCCGGCTGCACGACCACCGGAGGGGGAGACACAGGCGGCGAGGCGAAGGACGAGCTGTACATCGCCGTCCAGGACGACCCGGTATGCCTGGACCCGCAGCAGGTGACACTCACCACCGCACTGAACATCGGTCGTCAGCTGGTCGACTCCCTCGTCGATCAGGACCCCGAGACCGGCGAGATCGTCCCCTGGGTGGCCAAGAGCTACGAGGCGAACGACAACCTCACGGAGTTCACCTTCACGCTGCGCGACGACGTGACCTTCAGCGACGACAGCCCGCTGACCGCGGAGACCGTCAAGGCGAACTTCGACGCGCTGGCCGCTCTCGGCAGCACGGCAGCGCTCGCCTCGCAGTACCTGGCCGGCTACCAGGGCACCGAGGTCGTGGACGCCTCGACCGTGAAGGTCGGCTTCGCCGAGCCGAATGCCCAGTTCCTGCAGGGGGCGAGCACCATCACCCTCGGCCTGCTCTCCGACGCGACCGTCGCCATGACCGCGGAGCAGCGCTGCCAGACGCCCGTCGGATCCGGACCCTTCGTGCTCGACACCTACACCTCCAACGACTCCGTCGTGCTCACCGCCCGCAAGGGCTACGAGTGGGGCTCCGAGCTGCGCACCGTCAAGGGCGACGCGGCGATCAAGACGGTCACCTTCGCGGTCACCCCCGAGCCCGGTGTGCGCACCGGCGGTCTGCAGACCGGCGAGTTCGACATGATCCTCGACCTGCCCGCGGCGGATGAGAAGCGCTTCGGCACGGACGAGTTCACGATCTACGCGCGCGCCAACCCCGGCATCCCGCACTCGCTCGTGCCGAACACCGATCGCCCGATCGTGTCGGACCCCGCCGTGCGCAAGGCGATGATCCTCGCCACCGACCGTGCCGAGATCTCGGAGCTGACCGGGTCCAGCAAGGTTCCGCCGGCCGGCGGCGTGCTCAGCTCGGCGACCCCGTCGTTCCTCTCTCAGAAGGATGCTCTGGCGTACGACCTGAAGGGCGCCGAGAAGATCCTCGACGACGCGGGCTGGACCGAGGGATCCGACGGCGTTCGCGAGAAGGACGGCAAGAAGCTCAGCGTCGCAGTGACCGCCTTCTACGGACAGGACGTGCTCGAGGCCACCCAGGCGCAGCTCGCCAAGGCCGGCATCGAGCTGAAGATCAACATGGTCACGGCCGGAGACTTCTTCGGTGCGGTCGCGTCGAAGGACTTCGACTTCCTCGGCGCAGGCCTCACCCGCACCGACCCCGACGTGCTGCGGGTCATGTTCTCCACCGCATCCGCCGCCCGCTGGGCCGTGGTCAGCGACCCGGAGCTCGAGACGCAGCTCGCCACGCAGGCCGAGACGGCCGACCCGGCCGCCCGCGCCGGCATCCTAGAAGACGCGCAGAAGCGCATCATCGACGACGCCTTCCTGGTTCCGCTGCTCGAAGTGGCTCAGGTGCACGCATCGCAGCAGGGCGTCTCCGGCGTCGAGTTCGACTCCTCGTCGCGGATCATCCTCCACGACGTGACCGTCAAGGGCTGAGCCGGCCGCCGCAGGAAGGGATCGGAATGGGAACGACCACATGAGCGCCGTACTCCGCGTACTGGGCTACATCGGCCCGAAGCTCGCACAGTTCGTCTTCGTCGTGCTGGCGACGTACACGGTCGTGTTCCTTCTGATCACCTTCCTGCCCGGCGACCCGCTGCTCGCGGCGCTGGCCAGCAAGAGCGGCGGCGACACCATCGTCGACCCCGAGGCACTGGAGAAGCTGCGCCAGCAGTACGGGCTGGCGGGGACTCCCTGGGACCAGTACTGGCACCGACTCGGGATGCTGTTCGCCGGCGATCTCGGCGTCTCGATCGCCACGGGTCGGCCGGTGGGCGACATGATCGCCCGCACGCTGCCGAACTCGGTGGAGATCGCCGGAATCGCGCTGGTCATCGCGATCGTGATCGCCGCGGTCTTCGCCTTCCTCGCCTTCCTCGCCCCGTTCCGGTGGCTGCGCAACCTGCTGCTGCAGATCCCGCCCTTCGGCGTCGCGATCCCCGCGTTCCTCACCGGTCTGCTGCTGATCAGCTTCTTCTCCTTCACCCTCGGCTGGCTGCCCTCGTCGGGCAGTCGTCAGCCGGGCAGCGCGATCCTCCCCGCCGTCACCCTCGCGCTGCCCGTCGCGGCGATCCTGTTCCAGGTGTTCTCGGCCGCGATCTTCGAGGCGCAGGCCAGCCAGCACGTGTTCACCGCCGTGGCGAAGGGCGTCCCGCCGCGGCGCATCTTCACCGCGCACCTGCTGCGCAACGCGCTGCTGCCCACCATCACCATCCTGGGTCTGACCATCGGCTACCTCGCCGCGGGAACCGCCGTGGTCGAGACGGTGTTCTCCCGAGACGGGATCGGACGGATGACGGTGAACGCCGTGCTCGCGCGGGACATCAACGTCATCCAGGGCATCGTGCTGATGATCGCGGCGGTGTACGCGGCGGTCAACCTCATCGTCGATCTCGCCTACGGCGTCATCGATCCCCGCACGCGTCGTTCCGGGCGGGCCGGGAGTTCCGGGCGGGCCGGGCGCAACCGACGTCCGCGCCCGCAGGCCGCGACGCAGGAGGTGCCCGCATGAGACTGCTCCGCCAGCCCGGATTCGTCCTCAGCCTGATCGTGCTGGCGGTGGTCGCGACGGCCATCGTCGCCCCGTCGCTGCTCGCCACCCACGATCCGTTCGCCTCGGTCCCCAAGGAGCGGCTGCTGCCGCCCAGTGCCGAGCACCTGTTCGGCACCGACAACCTCGGTCGGGACGTGTACTCGCGGGTCGTGCACGGCGCGGCGCTGTCGATCGTCTCGGCGGCACTGGCCGTGCTCGTCGGCGTCGTCATCGGCGGGCTGGTCGGCCTCACCTCCGGCTTCCTCGGCGGGCCGGTCGATTTCGCCGTCATGCGCGTCGTCGACGTGCTGGTCGCGATCCCCGGCATCCTGCTCGCCCTGATCGTCGTCGCGAGCCTCGGTTTCGGCCCGATCTCGATCGGGCTCGGTGTGGGCCTCGGCGCCGCCGGCAGCTTCGCCCGCGTGATGCGGTCGCAGGTGATCAAGGTGCGCGGCGCCGAGTACGTCGAGGCCGCGCGCACGCTCGGCGCCCGGATGCCGGCCGTGATCTTCCGGCACGTGCTGCCCAACGCCGCCCGCCCGGTCATCGCCTTCGCCGCCCTCGAGCTGGGCACGGCGATCCTCGGCGTCTCCGCGCTCACCTTCCTCGGGTTCGGTGCGCCGCCGCCCGCACCGGAGTGGGGTGCGCTGTCATCGGCAGGACGCGACTTCATCGCCTCGCAGCCGTGGCTGAGCATCATTCCGGGCCTGGTGATCCTCGCGGTCGTGCTGGCCGTGAACCGTGTGGCGCGAGCGATCGGAGGCGAGCGATGAGCGAAGCGCTGTTGACCGTGGAGGGGCTGCGCGTCGAGTACAGCACCCGTGGCCGCTGGTCGGAGGTCGTGCACGGCATCTCGTTCGACGTGCAGCCGGGCAAGGTCGTCGCACTCGTGGGCGAGTCCGGATCGGGCAAGTCCACGGTGTCGCAGGCGCTCATCCGCCGCCTGCCCGAGAACGGGCGGATCACCGAGGGGGCCATCCGCTTCGCCGGGAACGACCTCGTCAAGCTGCCCGAGCGCGCGCTGCGCAAGCTCCGCGGCGCGCAGATCGGGTTCGTTCCGCAGGATCCCGGCTCCTCGCTCAACCCCCTCATGCGCGTGGGGGAGCAGATCGCCGAGACGCTGCGCATCCACAGGCGGATGCCGCGGGCCGCCGCAGCCGCGCGGGCCATCGAGATCCTCGACGAGGTCGGCATTCCGCAGCCGGCGCTGCGCGCCGCCCAGTACCCGCACGAGTTGTCCGGTGGGCTGCGCCAGCGCGCCCTGATCGGCATCGCGTGGGCGTGCGGCCCGCAGTTCGTGATCGCCGATGAGCCCACCAGTGCACTGGACGTGACCGTGCAGCGGCACGTGCTCGATCAGCTCGACGACCTCGTCGAGCAGCACGGCACCGCGGTGCTGCTGATCACGCACGACCTGGCCGTCGCCGCCGACCGCGCAGACGAGATCATCGTGATGTACCGCGGCGAGATCGTCGAGCGCGGGGTGACGGCGGACGTTCTGAATGCGCCGGCCCACGAGTACACCCGGCGACTCGTCGCCGCGGCTCCCGGGCTGCGCGAAGGGCGCCTCGCCCCGCAGGTGCGCGATGCGGCTTCGCGCTCCGACGAGGGCGCGCTGTTCGCAACCTTCCGAGAGCGCGTGGCGGCTGACCGGACGGATGCCGACAGCATCCTCGAAGTGCGCGGGATCTCCAAGAGCTACGGCGTGCGCGGCGGCTCCTTCCTCGCCGCGGACGACGTGTCGTTCGCCGTGCCGCGGGGCAGGACCCTCTCGATCGTCGGCGAGTCCGGATCGGGCAAGACGACCAGCGCGCGGATCGCCGCGCGGCTGGTGCAGCCGGATGCCGGCACGATCCTGCTGGACGGCGAGGACATCACCCGCGCCGGCGGTGAGGCGATGCGGCAGCTGCGCCGTCGGATGCAGGTCGTCTACCAGAACCCGTTCGGGTCGCTGGATCCGCGGATGACGGTGGAGCGGATCGTCGCCGAGCCGCTGCGGTCCTTTCGCATCGGCGACCGGCGCAGTCAGCGCGAGCTGGTGCGGGAACTGCTGAACCGGGTGCAGCTGGACCCCGACCTCGCGGCGCGAAGGCCGGGCGAGCTGTCCGGCGGGCAGCGGCAGCGCGTGGCGATCGCCAGAGCCCTCGCCCTCGGGCCCGATCTGCTCATCCTCGACGAGCCGGTGTCGGCGCTGGACGTCGCGGTGCAGGAGCAGATCCTGCAGCTGCTCGTCGATCTGCAGGCCGAGTTCCGGTTGAGCTACCTGTTCATCTCGCACGACCTGGGTGTGGTGCGCCAGATCTCGGACCGCATCGACGTCATGCAGAAGGGACGGGTCGTCGAGAGCGGCGACGCCGCCGAGGTTCTGGAGCGCCCGTCGAACGAGTACACCCGTGAGCTGATCGCCGCGATCCCCGGACGGATCGCGACCGCGGACTGAGGGTTCGGTCGGCGGCGCCCCGGTTCGCGGGGCGCAACGCGCCGCGTCGCGCGGGCGGATGCCGCGAGTCGTGACCTGCGAAGGCGGGGACCGGGCTCAGTGCGCGAGCAGCAGCTGCCCGCGCAGGCCCGCGAGCACCCGGTCGCGCACCGGCTCCGCCTCCAGCCCGAGGGCCTCGGCCAGGCCGAGCGCGAGCACGGCGTGGCCGGCGGCGTTCGGGTGGAACGGGTCGCCCATCAGTGCCCAGGGCACCTGGTTGACCTTGTCCGCGCCCAGCTCGGAGAAGCGCGCGAACTGGTCGACCAGGATCGTGTCCTGCGCAGCGGCGACGTCTCGGATCGCCTGCACGAACTCGCCGATGCGGGAGCGCTCGGGAGCGTTCAGCGGGTCGATCGTCGGCGGCGTCTGCAGCACGGGGATGGCGCCGAGATCGCGCACGCGCGCGACGAACTCCGTGACGGATGCCGCGAACTCCGACGCCTCGATCGTGCCGAGCGCGCCAGTGGTGGAGCAGTCGTTCGTGCCGATCATCAGCGTCACGACCTGCGGACGCCAGGTCGCGACGCGACGTTCGAAGTCCTCCAGCAGCTGCACGACGCGCCAGCCGCTGATGGCCGTGTTGATCACCACATCCTGTGTGCGCACCAGGTCGCCGCGGATCAGCTCGTGCAGGTGCTCCGCGTAGGTGCGGGCGCCCTGCGTGTGCACGAGCCCGTGGGTGATCGAGTCGCCGGTCAGCACCCAGTTCAGCGGGGTGCCGCCGTCGAGGAGCGCGTGCAGGCTGGTCGCATCAGCAGTCATGGGTTCCATCCTGTCGCATTCCGAGGATCCGGCTGCGACAGGATGGACGACCCACGGCATCCGCACTCGCAGGGCGCAACACGCCGGATCCCGCGTGAGGACGCGGCGTGTTGCGACCCGCGAAGGGGTGAAGAGGCGAAGGGCGAAGTCGCCGCGGACCGGCGCGGATCAGACCCGGGCGCCGACCAGCGACACGATGCGCTCGACCAGCGCCTCGGGCTGGGCGTCGACGATCACGACCAGGCCGGGCTCGCCGACTCCGAGGGGCTCGAGGGTGTCGAGCTGCGAACGCAGCAGCGCGGCCGGCATGAAGTGGTCGGTGCGCGCGGAGACCTGCGACGAGATGCGCTCCGCGTCGGCGGCGAGCATCACGAACCGCGCGTGCGGGGCGTGAGCGATCAGCACCTCGCGGTACGAGCGCTTCAGCGCGGAGCACGCCATCACCGGTGCGACCTCGGCGGCGAGAGCGTCGCCGACGCGATGCAGCCACGGCATCCGATCCTCATCGGTCAGCGGGATCCCTGAGGCCATCTTCGCGACGTTCGCCTCGCCGTGCAGGTCGTCGGCGTCGAGGTACGGCATCCCGAGCCGCTCGCCGAGCAGATGCGCTATCGTGCTCTTGCCGACGCCCGAGACCCCCATCACGACGAGCGGGCCGTGTGATGAGGAGTCCCGGGTCGCAGCATCCGTCACCGGATCACTGGTCATGCAGCTGCTCACCAGTCGTGGACGGTGCCATCGTGCAGGCGGTTGTACGGCAGGTAGGCCTGCTCGTACGGGTACTTGCCCGCAGCGTCGACGTCGAGGTCCACACCGATGCCGGGCTTGTCGCCGGGGTGCAGCAGACCGTTCTGCCAGGTGTACGACTGCTGGAAGACCTGATCGGTCTTCTCACCGTGCTGCATGTACTCCTGGATGCCGAAGTTGTGGATCGCGAGGCCCAGGTGCATCTGCGCGGCCATGCCCACGGGGGAGACGTCGGTGGGGCCGTGGAAGCCCGACTTGATCTGGTACTGCGCGGCGTAGTCGACCGTCTTCTTCAGCGGGCTGATGCCACCCATGTGGGTGACCGCGCCGCGCACGTAGTCGATCAGCTGGTCGCGGATCAGATCCTTGAAGTCCCAGATCGTGTTGAAGATCTCACCGATCGCCAGCGGGGTGGTGGTGTGCTGGCGCACGAGCTTCAGGGCTTCCTGGTTCTCGGCTGGCGTGCAGTCCTCGAGCCAGAACAGGTCGTAGGGCTCCAGCTCCTTGCCGAGCTTGGCGGCCTGCAGCGGCGTCATGCGGTGGTGGCCGTCATGCAGCAGGGGGATCTCGGCGCCGAATTCGTTGCGCACCGCCTCGAAGACGCCGGGAAGGTGACGCAGGTACGCGCGGGTGTCCCAGTCCTCCTCGGTCGGCAGGGCGCCGCGGCGGGCGGGCTCGTGGTCGTAGCGCGCTTCGCCGCCGAAGGTGTCGGCGGACTGCGATGCGATGCCGTAGATGGCCTTCAGGCCGGGAACGCCGGTCTGCACGCGGATGGCGCGGTAGCCCTGCGACTGGTGCTCGCGGATGCTGTCGAACAGCTCGGGCAGCTCCTTGCCCGAGGCGTGCCCGTACGCCAGCAGGCCGGTGCGGGATGCCCCGCCGAGCAGCTGGTACAGCGGCATCCCGGCGGCCTTGGCCTTGATGTCCCACAGCGCCATGTCGACGGCGGCGATCGCGGCCATCGTGACCGGACCGCGGCGCCAGTACGCCGAGCGGTAGAGGAACTGCCAGGTGTCCTCGATGCGGTGCGCGTCGCGGCCGATCATCAGCGGGACGACGTGGTCGGTCAGGTACGAGACCACGGCGAGTTCGCGACCGTTCAGCGTGGCGTCGCCGAGGCCGACGATGCCGTCGTCGGTGGTGAGCTTGAGCGTCACGAAGTTGCGGTCGGGGCTGGTGACGATGACTTCTGCTCTGTCGATGATCATTCTCGGGCTCCTTCTTGAGGTTCGGCGGCGGGGTTCGCGCTGCGGATCAGTCGATCCGCGGAGCGCGGGTGCCGGTTCGGTGCGATTGGAATGCTGCGGTGGACAGGTCCGGTGCGATGGGCTCGGCCGTCGCGGTGCTCTCGCGCCGCTCGGCGATCTCCGAGAGGAGCTCACGATGGCGCTGATCGGTGAGCGGGTAGAAGATCATCACCGCCATGGCCAGTACCGAGCAGATCAGCGGGATGAGACCGGCTCCGGCACGGATGCCGAGTTCGGCGTGCGCGGTCTGCTGCGCCGCACCTGCAGCGTAGCCGCCCCAGGAGAGGGCGAACGCGGCGAGTGCACCACCGACGGCCTGACCGGTCTTGCGGGTGAACGAGAACAGCGCGTAGATGATGCCCTCGGAGCGGACGCCGGTCTTCCACTCGCCGTACTCGACGGTGTCGGCCTCCAGAGCCCAGACCAGCATGTTGACCAGCACCAGACCGAGCTGGGCGATCAGCAGGCCCGTGAAGCCGAGCCAGACCGTCTCGGCGGGGGAGAAGAAGATCAACGCACCGCCGAGGCCCATGATCAGTCCGCCGGCGATGTAGCAGGCGCGCTTGCCCCAGGTGCGCACGATCAGGGGCAGCACGGCAGCGAGGGCGAAGGTCAGGATGATCTGGGCGATGGACACCACGGCGTACAGCGGCAGCGCGTGCAGCACGTCGCGCAGGTAGTACAGCTGGATGGTGCTCAGCGCGAGCATGCCGGTCAGGAAGATGAACGAGCTCACGCACAGCATCAGCAGCGGGCGGTTGCCCTTGAGCGTGGCGAAGCTCTGCTTCATGGTGACGTGCTGAACGGAGCGGGCGACCTTCTCCTTCGCGGTGAAGGCCGTGAACATGTACAGGGCGGTGCCGACGACCACGAAGCCCAGGGTCATGAAGGTGAACATGGCCTGCAGGTCGGCGCCGGGGACGATGAGCGGTGCGACGAAGATGCCGAGACCGGCGCCGACGATCATGGCGCCGATGGTGCGGGCGCTGGCGAGCTTCGCGCGCTCACCGGCATCCTGGGTCATCGCGCCGGCCAGCGAGCCGTACGGGATGTTGACCAGGCTGTACGCGAGGCCGAGCGCGGCGTAGGTGAGGTAGGCGTACAGCAGCATGCCGCTCTCGCCGATCTGCGGGATGCTGAAGGCGGCGGCCGAGAGCAGCAGCAGCGGCACGGAGCCGAACATGATGAACGGGCGGAACTTGCCGAAGCGCTTGCTGAACGTCTTGTCGACGATGCGGCCAGCGAAGACGTCGGCGAACGCGTCGAAGATGCGGACCACGAGCAGCAGGGTGCCGGCGGCGGCGGCCGAGATGCCGGCGACATCGGTGTAGTACACGAGCAGGAACATCGTCGCGGTCGTGAACGCGAGGTTGTTCGCGGCGTCGCCGGCGCCGTAGCCGATGATGCTCAGCTTGCTGAGGCGGCGGGCTCCCGTGGTGGGGGTGGCCGTGGTGCTCGGCTGGTTCATGGAGCCTTCCCTTCGCATCGTTGCGGTGCGCGTCATTGCCGGGGTGGATTGTCTGACACAGTAAATCACGTTCGCCCGTTTTTGGCAAGCGATTGCCAAAAACGCGAGCGGGATTGGTGCGGATGCCAGGACAGGCATGGGCAACCGGTTGCCATATCGCGGGGTGCGTGTCAGACTGGAAACGCCTGAAGCAGGCGCATCTTCGTCGGCCGGGAAGGTCGACTCCAACGAAGGAGACACAGTGACGAAAATCGGCGTCCAGGCCATGATGCTCAAGGACAGCTTCGCCGAGACAGGCGCGTTCGAGACGCTCAGGAAGATCACCGACATCGGCTACCACGCCGTCGAGATCTCCCAGATCCCGATGACCGTCGACAATGTCGACGACCTCGTCCGGGCCCGCGACGAGCTCGGGATGGACATCGCATCCCTCTCGACCGGGCTGCGGTCGACCGGCATGCCCATCGACACGCTCACCGAGGACTACGACAAGATCGTGGCTGACTGCAGGCGGCTGGACACCACCATGGTTCGCATCGGGATGCTCCCGTTCGATGCGATGGCCTCGCTCGAGAAGGTGCTCGCCTTCGCGGATGAGACCAACGAGTACGCGAAGCGCCTCGCCGACGACGGCATCCGCCTGTACTACCACAACCACCACATCGAGTTCGCGAAGTACGACGGCAAGCTGCTGCTCGACATCATCGCCGATCGGGCACCGCAGGTCGGCCTCGAGCTCGACGTGCACTGGATCCAGCGCGGCGGCAAGGATCCGGTCGCCACCATCCGCAAGTACAGCGACCGCGTCGCGATGATCCACCTGAAGGATTACCGCATCGGGCAGCTGCCCGCAGACGCATTCACCGCGCTCGAGGCCGGCGACTTCAAGACGTTCATGGCCGCGTTCACCGGTGTCGTGCAGTTCGCCGAGGTCGGCGAGGGCAACCTGGAGTTCGGCGCCATCATCGACGAAGCCGTCGCCAGCGACGCCGAGTACCTGCTCGTCGAGCAGGATGACCTGTACGGTCGCGACGTCTTCGACTGCCTGCAGACGTCCTACGACAACCTGGTCGCACTCGGAAAGAGCGACCTGTTCTGACCCCGGCCGGCTCACCTGTCGGCTCAGAAGACGGATGTCGGCTCAGATCAGTGATCTGAGCCGACATCCGTCGTTTGTGCCGACATCCGTCGCCGACAGTGCAGATGCGTCAGAGCGGATGCCGGGGCACGCGGCGCTGGTGGATCAGGACTGGCGCGCAGGTCCCGTGGACCCGCGGATGATGAGCTCGGTCTCCAGGCCGTGCTCCGGCGCGGTCTCCGCAGACGCGCCGGCATCCGCACCCACCAGCTCGAGCGCGCGCAGGACGGCGAGCTCGCCCGCCTCGGCGAGCGGTGAGCGCACCGTGGTGAGCGGCGGCGAGGTGAAATCCGAGCCGAAGCTGTCGTCGAATCCGACGATGCTGAAGCGCCCGGGAACGGAGATGCCCTGTTCGCCTGCGGCGCGCAGCAGCCCGATCGCCATCAGGTCGTTGTACGCGATGATCGCCGTGGCCGGTGAAGCGATCACGCGCGACAGGGTGGCGTGCCCACCGTCCAGGGTCGGTTGGTTCGGCCCGGCGGATGCGATCGACATCCCCCGCGCCAGGGCGCCCTTCTGCAGGGCATCCCACCGTCTGCCGCTGATCCACGAGCCCTTCGGGCCATCCAGGAAGAGCAGGGTGCGGTGCCCGAGCATCTCCAGGTGCGCGAGCGCCTGATCGACGCCGGGCTCCAGGTCCGGCGTGATGCTGGCGACCCCGGGGATCGTCCGGTTCAGCACGACCAGTGGCTTCGCCTCGGCCAGCGCCACGATCTGCGGATCCGCCAGGCGGGAAGTGCCCAGGATCAGCGCGTCGACGGCGGGCTGGATGCGCTGCGCGGAGCGCGCCTCGACCTCGCCCGACTCCTGCGACTCGCTCACGACCAGGGTGTAGCCGTTCGCCGTCGCGGCCTTCTCGGCACCGCGGACGATGCCGAAGATCACCGGGTTCGTGATGTCCGCGATCAGCAGACCGAGCGTGTTCGTGCGTCCGGTCGGAAGAGCGCGCGCCATCGGGTTGAGCCGGTACTTGAGCTCCTTGGCGGCCGCGTGGATCTTCGCCTCGGTGTTGACGTTGATGCGCCCGGGCTGGCTTAGCGCGCGCGAGACCGTGGAGGGATTCACCCCGGCGAGCCTGGCGACGTCGTAGATGGTCGGCGCGGATCCCGCCCGCCTTCTGCGCACCGGCGCGGCGCCCGCATTGTCAGCTGCCACGCTGATGCTCCTTCCTGCTCGGGGAGGTCGCAGGGGAAGCGATTCCCCGACGCCTCGATCTACCGTAATACACTGCGGACCGTGCCCGTCGGGGCTTCTGTCGGGCGGTAGCCGCTCTCGCCCGCCGTCTCCGCTGCAAGGCGGCGTCGTTCGGCTCGGCGCTGCTGCTGCCGATCGGGATCGGGCACCGGGGAGGCGAGCAGCAGCTTCTGCGTGTACGGATGACGTGGATCGCCGGTGACCTGGGCGGCATCGCCCTGCTCGACGATCTCTCCGCGGTACATCACCGCGACCCGATGGCTGATGTGGCGGACCACATCCAGGTCGTGGGAGATGAACAGGTACGAGACGCCGGTGTCGCGCTGGATCTGCAGGAACAGATCGAGCACGGTGGCTTGCGTCGTCAGGTCGAGGGCCGAGACCGGCTCGTCGCAGACGATGAGCTTGGGCGACAGGGCGAGCGCACGCGCGATCGCCACGCGCTGACGCTGGCCGCCGGAGAACTCGCGGGGCTGACGGCGCAGCGCGTCCGTCGGCAGGTTCACCTGGTCGAGGAGCTCCTTGACCCGCGAGCGGGACTGGGACTTTCCGATGCCCTGGATGCCGAGCGGCTCCGCGAGGATGTCGCCGACCTCCATCGCCGGGTTCAGCGAGGTGTACGGGTCCTGGAACACCACCTGCAGGTCGCGACTGAGCTTCTGCCGCTGTCTGCGTGTGGCGTGACTGATGTCCTTGCCCTCGAACGAGATCGACCCGCCGCTGACGGGGGCGAGACCGAGCACGGCCCGCCCCAGCGTCGTCTTGCCTGACCCGGACTCTCCCACCAGGCCGAGCGTCTCGCCCTGTCCGATGGAGATGGAGATGTCGGTGAGAGCGCGGAACGGCTGGGCGCGGAAGCCCTTGCCCGGGTATTCGACGACGAGCGCATCGACGTCGAGCAGTGCGCCTTCGGCGCGTGTCGCTTCGGTCATGACTGCGACCCTCCTTCTGCGGTCACCAGCATCTTCATCGGCTCCTTGCCCTCGAGCATCGAGGACAGCAGCTTGATCGTGTACGGATCCTTCGGGTTGCGCAGCACCTCGCGCACGTCGCCGCTCTCGACGAGGCGGCCGTTCTGCATGACGACCACACGGTCGCACAGGTCGGCGACGACGCCGAAGTTGTGGGTGACGAGGATGACGCCCACGCCGAGCCGCATCTGCAGGTCGCGGATGAGGTCGAGGACTTCGGCCTGCACCGTGACGTCGAGAGCCGTGGTCGGCTCGTCGGCGATGATGAGGTCGGGCTCGCAGCTGATCGCACCGGCGATCAGCACGCGCTGGGCCATTCCGCCCGACACCTCGTGCGGGTAGGCGGCGAAGGTGCGCTCCGGGCTCACGATGCCGACATCGGCCAGCAGCTTCAGCGCCCGCTTGCGCGCCTCCGACCTGCTGATGCCGAGCACTCGCACCATCGGCGCCACGAGCTGGGAGCCGATCGTGTACGCCGGGTCGAGGTTCGACATCGGCTCCTGCGGGATGTACGAGATGCGCTTGCCGCGCAGCAGGCTCAGTCGCGACTGGTCGACGGTCACGTCGCCAGGTGCGACGGTGTACTCGCCGTCGAATCTGATCGCGCCCGAGACGATGCGCGCCTCCGGCGGGAGGAGCCCGAGGATCGAGAACGCGGTCTGCGACTTGCCCGAACCGGACTCGCCGACGATGCCGAGGACCTCGCCCCGATCGACCGTGAACGAGACGTCTCGCACGACCTCCTTGACGACGCCGCCGGCCTGCGGGTACCCGACGGCCAGGTTCGAGACCGACACCAGGTGGTCGCCTTCCGGCTCGACGAGCTCGGTGCGGCGGGCCACGTCGGCCTTGGCGCCCTTGGGCGCCCTGATCTTCTCGCGATCCTCGAGCGCGTCGCGCACGGCGTTGCCGAGCAGCACCAGCGCACCGATGGCGAGGCCCATGGCGAGGGCAGGCCAGACCAGCAGCAGCGGGTTCAGGTAGACGTTCTTGAACCCCTCGGCGAGCATTACGCCCCAGGTCGCGACCGCGGGGTCGCCGAGCCCGAGGAACTCGAGCCCGGACTGGACGGCGATCGCGACACCGCAGACGATCGCCGTCTGGATGATGATCGGCGCGCGCACCACCGAGAAGATGTGGCGGGAGATGATCCGGCTGTCGCTCAGACCCGAGACGCGCGCGGCGTCGACGTAGAGCTCGTTGCGCACCGACTGCACCGCGGTGCGCGTCAGCCGGAAGTATCCGGGGCTGATCAGGATGCCGAATGCGATCATCGAGATCCACACCGAGGGCCCGAACGCCGCGCGGATGGTGAGCAGCAGGATGATGCCGGGGATCGCCATCAGCACGTTGACGACCCAGTTCGACACCGAGTCGAAGAACCCGGAGTAGTACCCGGCGATCAGGCCCGAGGGCAGACCGAGTACGATCGCCACCGCGGCGCACAGCAGAGCCGACAGCAGTGTCGTCTGCGTGCCGAGCACGAGCCGACTGAACGTGTCGCGTCCGGCGCTGTCGGTGCCCAGCAGGTTCACGGCATCCGGCGAGGCCAGCGTCTTGCCGATGTTCGCGAAGTTCGCGTCGAACGGTGCGATCAGCTGCGCGAACACGGCGACGAGGACCAGGACGGTGAGGATGACGAGCGCGACGAGCCCCATGGGGTTGCGCAGGATGCGCTTGAAGACGTGCGTGCGGGCGATCGTCGCCTGCGACGCGTTGATCTGGACGGATGCCTCTGCGGCGGCCGATTCGCTCATGAGACACGCACCTTCGGGTTGAGCCATCCGTTCGCGAGATCCACGAGCAGGTTCACGATGATGACGATGATCACGGTGTAGAGCACGACGCCCATCACCAGCGGGGTGTCGCCGAGTGTGGTCGACTGCACGGCGAGTGCGCCCATGCCGGGCAGGGCGAAGATCTGCTCGATGATGACCACACCGCCGAGCATTCCGATGAAGCGCAGGCTGAGGACGGTGAGCCCGGCCGGTGCAGCGCTGCGCAGGACGTGCTTGAAGAGGATGACCGGCTCCGGGATGCCGCGACTGCGGAGGGTGCGGACGTAGTCCTTCTCGAGCTGCGCGATCACTGCGCTGCGGATCTGCTGCGCGCTGCTGGTGAGGCCGTTCAGGACGATCGCGATCACGGGAAGGGTGAGCGATGCGATCCACGCGGCATCGAGGAGGCCGGGCTGGATGCTGCTGGTCGCGGGGAACCATCCGAGCTGGATGGCGAAGATCGTGACCAGCGCAATCGCGAGCACGAACTCGGGGATCGCCTCGCCGATGACGGCGGCGACCTGCACGACGCGGTCGATCCAGCCGCGCTGGACTGCGGCGGCGATCCCGATGAGCGTGGCGATGATCGCGATGCCGATGATGGAGACGATCACGAGGGTGAGGGTGACCGGCAGTCGCAGCGCGAGTGACTGCGCGACGGGCTGGTTGGTGATCCACGCGGTTCCGAGATCGCCGGTGACCGCCCGCCCGGCCCACTGCAGGAACCGGGAGAACAGCGGCTGGTCGAGACCGAGTTCGTGCTCCTTCGCGACGATCTGGTCCTGGGTGGCGAACTCGCCGAGGATGTTGCGCGCGATGTTGCTGCTGGAGAAGTAGAGGAGGAAGAAGGTCGCCACCGAGATGGCGATCAGCACGGTGACGCCCGCCAGGAGGCGTTTGAGGATGAAGGTCAACATGTCATTTCGATCCGTTGGTTGAGTCCGGGATCGTGGGGGGAGGCGGCGGCCTCCCCCCACGCCGCCGTCAGGATGCCGGCGTGTAGTTGTACAGGTTCGGGACGGCCTGCTGAACCTGCGGAACGACCGTGACCTTCTTGGGGTTGGTGTAGTACAGCTGGTTCACTCGGTAGAACGGTGCGAACCACGCCTCGTCGGTGACGTACTGGTTCACCTTCTGGGCGAGCTTGCCGCTCTCCTCACCACCGGTCTGGACGGCGTCGATGTCCGCCTGCAGCCCGGGATCGGTGGTCTTGAACGGGTTGTACGCGGCATCCGTCGTGATCATCTGACGGATCGCGACCCAGGGCTCGCCCTGGAAGATGCTGAACCACGCCACCGGGAACTTGCCCGCGATGATGTCGGACACGTAGGTCGCCTGAGGCGAGGTGGCGAGGTCGACGGTGATGCCCACGTCGGCCAACTGCTGCTTGACCATTGCCAGGATGCTCTCGGTTCCCGGAAGCATCGGAAGGCTGATGGTGAAGCCGTCGGGGTAGCCGGCATCGGCCAGCAGCTGCTTCGCCTTCGCCGGGTCGTAGGGATAGGCGTCGTCGAGTGCGGGGATGTACGCGTCGGTGGTCTTGCCGAAGACCTGCGCGGTGGCCTCGCCCTCGCCGTGCTGGAGCTCCTCGAGCATGGTCTTGCGGTCGAGCGCGTAGTTGATCGCCTGGCGCACGCGGACGTCCTCGAGTTCCGGGGCGACGGCGCCGCCGCGGTCGAAGAGCAGCAGACCCTGCCAGTCGACGGGGTAGGCGGTCTTCTTCAGGCCCGCCTTGTCCGCCTGCTGGGTCGTCGTGGGGTCGAGCAGCACGGCGTCGACCTGGCCGGACACTGCGGCGTTCGCGCGCGCGGTGGTGTCGGTGAGAATCTTGAAGACGACCTTGCCGTACTTCTGCAGGTCCTTGTTCCAGTACTTGTCGTTCTTCGTGAACGTGAACTGCGAACCGTTCACCGAGCTCGCGGGGTCGAGCACGTAGGGGCCCGATCCGATCGGGGCGGTCTTGATGCCGTCCGAGCCCAGGGCCTTCGGGCTGCCCATCAGGCCGGGTGCCTGGCTGAGGTAGTAGGTCATCGCCGGGTCGGCGGCGGAGAGGGTGATGTCGATCGTGTCCTCGTCGACCACGGCGACGGACTCGACGGACTTCGCCTGGTTCGCGTCGGGGCCGTTCGCCTCGAGGAAGTGGTCGAGGTTGGCCTTGGCCGCCTCGGCGTCGAACTTCGCGCCGTCCGAGAACGTCACGTCGTCGCGCAGATCCACCGTCAGAACGGTGTTGTCGGCGTTGTACTTCCACTCGGTCGCCAGCATCGGCGACAGCGTGCCGTCCGGCTCGCGCAGGATGAGGGTGTCGTACGCCGCCTGGTAGATCGGCATCTGGTGGCCGAGGTGCGCCTGGGCGGGATCGAACGAGGTGATGTTCGACACGGAGCCGAGGGTCAGGGTGGCGCCTGCGGCGCCCGACCCTCCGCTGTTCGCATTGCCGGACTGGCCGGCGCAGCCGGACAGGATCAAGGTCGCTGCCGTGACCAATGTCACGGAGGCGACTAGGGGACGAAACTTCATTGTTCTCTCCTTGGAGGATGCTCGTCTGTGAGGGACGCAATCGGTTGCCAGGATGGCTGCAGAAGATTGCTTGGATTCACATTAGGGCAGGGAATCAGGTTTGGCAACCGATTGTCAAAAGTTGTGACGTCCGCGTTATCCGAGCCGGAAAGCACGAGAGCCCTGCCCCCGGACTCCAGGTCGCGGGCAGGGCTCTCGTGCGGGTGCGTGCGGGTGCTGAGGTCAGCTGCGCTCGGCGAACTTCCCCTCGCTGCGGATGCGCTGGTTCAGCTCGGCCAGGTAGCGCTCCTCATCGAAGTCGACCATGTCGACCTCCTCGCCGGTCCACGCCGACAGGTGCATGGCGTTCGCCAGGCGCACGCCGTTGATGCCGTCGGGGCCGGGCGCGATCAGCTCGGTGCCGTCGAGCACGTTGGCGGCGAAATTCTGCAGCACGGTCGCGTGCTGCAGACCCCAGACCGACTCGTACTCCTTGGTCTCGGTCTCGTAGTACTCACCCGGGTCCATCTGGCCCATGAAGAGCTTCATCACGTCTTCCATGCCGAGGCTCTTGGACAGCTCCTGCTCGGATGTCTTCAGACGCGTGATCGTGACGGTCTTGGAGTCGTCGACGACGATCTTGCCCTTGTCGAAGAGGATCTCCAGACGGTCCGTGCCGACCAGATCGTGCGTGGCGGTCATGAAGTGGCCGGTGGCGCCGTCGCCGAAGTCGACGAGCGCGTTGACCTCGTCCTCCACCGCGATGTCGCGACGGAAGCCGAAGGAGAGCTTGGCGAAGCACGACTTCGGAATGCCGCACATCCACTGCCATAGGTCGAGCTGGTGGGGTGCCTGGTTGACGAGCACGCCGCCGCCCTCGCCGCCCCACGTGGCGCGCCAGCCGGACTGGTCGTAATAGCCCTGCGGACGCCACCAGTTGGTGATGATCCACGAGGTGTGGCGCAGCGCGCCCAGCTCGCCGGAATCGATCAGGTTCTTCAGGTCGACGTACAGCGGGTTGGTGCGCTGGTTGAAGAAGACGCCGAAGGTGAGCTCGGGCTTGGATGCGGCGAGGTCGATGACCTCGCGGGCCTGCTTGGTGTACACACCGACCGGCTTCTCCAGCAGGGTGTGCACGCCGCGCTGAAGGGCGGCGATGCCCATCTCGGGATGCAGGTAGTGCGGCACGCAGGTGACGATGGCATCCACGTCGCCGGACTCGATCATGGCGAGGTAGTCCTCGTAGAACGGCACGTTCAGCTCATCGGCGCGCGCCTTCTTGGCGGCGTCGATGTCGCTGATGGCGCCGATGCTCATGTTCGGCACCTTGCCGTCGGCGATGAGGCCGGCGTACATGCCGCCCTCCGCACCGAGTCCGATGATGCCCAGGCGGACCTTGTTCTCAGTCATGCGATGACCACTCCGTTCTCTGTGGGTGCGGGGTTCTCTGTGAGCTGCGAGGACTGCTCGGGGTAGGAGCCCCGGTAGACCTCGTGGATGATGTCGACGAGACGCGCGCCGTCGCCCGGAGTGATCCAGAACGGCTCCGCGTCGTCGCGTCGCAGGTAGAAGTCGGTGATGAGGCGCTCGTGCGAGACGCCCCAGTACGAGCGCTCGCCGGTCGCGAGGCGCTCCTCGGCGACCGTCTCGACGCGACCGTCCGCATAGGTGACGGTCAGGTCACCGCGCAGGCTGAGCCGCGCCTTCTCGGTGACGATGTCCACCGTGATCGGCTCGTTTGCAGCGTGCGCGAGGGTGGCGTAGAACACCGAGTGCGCGCCGTTCTCGTGCGTCAGTGTCAGCTCGGCAGTGTCCTCGACGGCGATCGGCAGCGCGCGTGTGGATGCGGTGCCGGCGACCGCGGTCACCGGTCCGACCAGCCAGCGCAGCAGGTCGAGGGTGTGGATGGCCTGGTTCATCAGCAGCCCGCCACCACCGCCGGCCCAGGTCCCGCGCCACGGCGAGGCCTGGTAGTACTCCGGCGTGCGGTGCCAGATCACGGTGCCGGCGGCTCCGGTGATCGCGCCGAGCTCGCCGGAATCCAGCATCTCCTTCGCGGCGCGCACCGGGGTGTTGTATCGGTTCTGGAAGCACACCGCGATCTTCGCGGAGCTGCGGGCCGCGGCATCCTCCACCGCGGCCGCCTGCTGCGGGTCGCGGGCGACGGGCTTCTCGACGATCACGTCGACCCCCGCGTCCAGTGCGTCGACGACGGCCACGGCGTGCTCGGAGTGCGGCGTGCAGATGTGCACGACGTCCGGCTTCGCCGCGGCGAGCAGCGAGCGGTGGTCGGTGAACGCGGCGACGCCGAGGCGGGCGGCCGCGGTCTGCGCGCGCTCCGCGTCGATGTCGCAGACCGCGACCAGCTCGGCATCCGCCAGTCCGGCGATCGCGTCGAGGTGAAGCGCCGAGATGTCTCCGAGGCCGATCACGGCCGCGCGGACGGTCATCGGGTGCCCACGCCGGCCTGGTCGAGCAGCCCGGCGAAGGCGCGCGCGGCTTGGCCGAACGCCTCGGGACCGGAGAAGCCGCCGAGTGCGTGCGCCTCGTCGAGGTGCGGTTCGAGTGATGCGTACCCGGCATAGCCGTCGGCAGCGAGAGCCTGGATGGTCTTGAGCACCTGGCCATCCCCCTGACCGGCCGGCACGACCGTGCCGGTGGCGGCGACGGCATCCTTCACCTGCAGGTAGTCGAGGTGCGGGCGCAGCATCGCGAAGCCGTCGTCGTGCGGGTGGGCGACGCCGACCTGCACGAAATTGGCGCTGTCCCAGGCCAGGCGCAGGGCGGACGACCCGACGGACTCGACCAGGTCGAGGACGCGCTCGGGAGTGTCGCCGTAGATGTCCTTCTCGTTCTCGTGCAGCAGCGTGACCTTCTCGCGCTCGGCCTCATCGGCCAGCGCGCGCATGCGCACCATCACGGCGTCGCGCGTGCTCTCCACCGAGACGCCCTCGCCGCGGAAGAACGAGAAGATCCGGATGTTCGGGGTCTCGAGCGCGTGCGCGACGCGGATGATGCGGCGCAGGCGCTCGACCTCCAGCTCCGGCTCGAGGGAGACGTCGACCTTGCCGATGGGGGATGCCACGGCGGAGGCCTGCATCCCGGCATCCTTCAGCAACCGGGTGAGCTCGGCGAGCTGCTCGTCGGAGAGGTCGACGACGTTCACTCCCCAGGCGCTGCGCACCTCGATGTGGCGCGCGCCGAGCGCCTTGAGGACGGCGACCTGCACGAGCGGATCGGGATCGATCTCGTCGCCGAATCCGGAGAGGGTCCAGGTGATGTTCGAGTCAGCCATTGACTACCGCCTTCGGTGCTTCGTGTGCTCGGTTCCTGCGCATGCAGGTGCACGGCCATCCTAAAGAGAGATCCCCGAATGCGCAACCGCTTGCCAAAATACCTCGATCGATCGTTCGTCGTCTGCGCCGGGATGCCCATTCTCCCGAAGCAGTAAGTGGCAACCGGTTGACACTTTTGGATTCCACGGCCACAATGGCAGACAGAACTCCGCACCGAATGAACTCGAGGACAACGTCATGGTCGATCTGTCTCAGGCACCGTTCCATCTCGATCGCGACGCGATCGACTGGGTCGAGACGACGATCTCATCGATGACCCCCGACGAGAAGATCGGTCAGCTGTTCATCAACCTGAATGTGTCGTTCGCCGAGGGCTACCTCGACGACGTCGTCGGCCGGTACGGCGTCGGCGGCATCCGGTTCATGGGATCCGACTCGGCCACCGTGCAGCAGCACATCCGCTACGCGCAGTCGATCGCGAAGATCCCGCTGCTGGTGGCATCCAATCCTGAGATGGGCGGCGCCGGCAGCATCGACGACGGCACGCTCGTCACCAGCCACCTCGGCGCCGGGTCCAGCCCCGACCCCGACGACGCCTACCGGCTCGGCCTGGTGGGCGGCCGCGAGACCGCGGCGATCGGATGCAACTGGGCATTCGCCCCGATCGTCGACATCCACCGCAACTGGCGCAACACCGTGATCGGCACGCGCTCGTTCGGCGACAACGCCGACATCGTCATCGAGCGCGCCAGGCGCTACTTCGACGGGCTCAGCGAGTCGGGCTCGGCCGCCGCCATGAAGCACTTCCCCGGCGACGGCGTCGACGAGCGCGACCAGCACGTCGTCACGACGTACAACACGCTCGGCTACGACGAGTGGAACGAGAGCTACGGCCGGGTGTACCGCGAGATGATCGGGCACGGCGTGCAGTCGATCATGATCGGTCATATCGGCGCTCCCGAACTGTCGCGTCGCTTCCGGCCCGAGATGACGGATGCCGAGATCCTGCCCGCGACCCTGGCGCCGGAACTGCTGCAGGATCTGCTCCGCGGCGAGCTGGGCTTCAACGGACTCATCCTCACCGACGCCTCGATGATGGTCGGCATGACGCAGGCGATGAAGCGACGCGACGCGGTGCCCGCCGCGATCGCCGCCGGCTGCGACATGTTCCTGTTCTTCCGCGACCCCGCCGAGGACCTCGAGTACCTGCGCACGGGCATCGAGAACGGCGTCGTCACCGAACAGCGCCTGCACGAGGCGCTCACCCGCATCCTGGGACTGAAGGCGTCGCTGGGACTGCACATCACACCGAAGGACCAGCTCGTCCCGCCGGTGCAGGCGCTCGCCGTCATCGGCGACGACGAGCACCTCGCGATCGCGGCGGGAGTCGCCGACCGCAGCGTGACGCTCGTGAAGGACACCCAGCAGAACCTGCCGCTGAGCCCGAAGACCCACCCCCGCATCCGCCTGTACGGCGTGACGGGGCAGTCGGACTTCACCGGCACCGACCCGAACGCCTACCTCGACGTCGCCCGCGACGAGCTCGAGCGCGCCGGCTTCGAGGTGCACGTCTTCAAGAACGCCCTGCAGCGCCGGGCCGACGGCGAGGAGAACGTGTACTTCCACACCGTGATGGCCGAGGAGGCCAACGGCGCGTACGCCGAGAGGTATGACGCGGCGATTGTCTTCGCGAACGTCGCGGGCTTCGCGCAGGAGGCGACGGTCCGCATCCGCTGGTCGACGCCGATGGCATCCGAGATCCCCTGGTACGTCACCGAGGTTCCCACGATCTTCGTCTCGCTGAACCAGCCGAACCACCTCGTCGACGTGCCGATGGTGAAGACGCTCATCCACTCCCACGCGCCCTCGCGCGAAGCCATCCACGCCACGGTCGAGAAGATCACCGGAGCATCCGAGTTCACCGGGACGTTCAACGACAACGTCTGGTGCGGAGACATCTGGGGGACCCGACTGTGACGACGACTCTGAACATCCCAGCCAGCAAGGAAGCAGCCATGGAACTCCACTCCGACCCCGACCGTCTCCTCCCGGTCGACCCGCGCACGCGCGACATCGCCCGCGGACTCTACGAGAGCGTCGCCGACCTGCCGATCATCTCGCCCCATGGCCACGTCGACCCGCGGATGCTGCTCGATGACGAGGCGTTCCCGAACCCGACCGACCTGCTGCTGCGTTACGACCACTACGTGACGCGTCTGCTGCACGCCGCCGGCATCCCGCTGAACGAGCTGAGCGTCCCCGACCTCACGGGCTCCGCGCCGACCGCCGACCCGCGCTCGGCCTGGCGCCGCTTCTCGGAGAACTGGCACCTGTTCGCGGGCACCGCCTCCGGCTACTGGCTGCAGCACGAGTTCACCGAGCTGTTCGGGATCACCGAGCACCCCTCGGCGGAGAACGCCAACGCGATCTACGACCAGATCTCCGCCGTGCTCGCGCGGCCCTCGTTCCGCCCCCGCGCGCTGTTCGACGAGTTCGGCATCGAGTTCCTCGCGACCACCGACGACCCGATGGACGAGCTCGACGCGCACCGCGCGCTCGCCGCCGACCCGACATTCCGCGGCCGCGTCGCCCCGACGTTCCGCCCGGACGCGTACACGAATCCCGCCAACCCGGGCTTCGTCGCCAACGTGCAGCGACTGGCCGAGTGGAGCGGCAAGCCGGTCGACGACTACGCCGGCTACATCACCGCGCTCGAGGCGCGCCGTGCGCACTTCGTCGCCAACGGCGCGGTCTCCTCCGACCACGGCGTTCTGCAGCCGCTCACGGTCGACCTGGACGCCAGCGAGGCCGCCGGGCTCTACTCCCGCGCCGTGCGCGGTGAGTTGACGGATGCCGAGAGCACGGTCTTCCAGGCGCACATGCTGCTGGAGTCGGCCCGGATGGCGGTGCAGGACGGCCTCGTCATGACCGTGCACCCTGGCGTGTTCCGCAACCACAGCGCTCCGACGTTCGACGCGTTCGGGCCCGACACGGGACACGACATCCCGGTCGCCACGACGTACGTCGACGCGCTGCGCCCGCTGCTGCAGCGCTACGGCAACATCCCCGACTTCCACCTGGTGCTGTTCAGCGTCGACGAGACCTCGTACTCGCGGGAGATCGCCCCGCTGGCCGGATTCTACCAGAGCCTGTACATCGGCGCACCGTGGTGGTTCCTGGATGCACCGGATGCCGTGCTGCGCTTCCGCGCCGCCGTCACCGAGACCGCCGGCTTCTACCGCAGCTCGGGATTCATCGACGACACACGAGCGTTCCTCTCCATCCCCGCACGCCACGACATGTCCCGCCGTCTCGACTCGGCGTTCCTGGCCCGACTCGTGGCCGAGGGACGCATCGACGAGCCGATGGCCCGCAAGATCGTCCACGACCTCGTCGACGCCCAGCCCCGGAAGGTCTTCAAGCTGTGAGCACTGCCATCGCCTCCCTCAGTCGCCGGGGCGTCCTCGGCGACACCCCGATCGTCGCGCCTCGGATCGTCCACCTGGGCCTGGGTGCGTTCCACCGCGCGCATCAGGCCTGGTACACCGCGCATGCCGCGGATGCCGCGGAGTGGACCATCGCCGCGTTCACCGGTCGCAGCCCGCAGGCGGCCGAGGAGCTGCGCGGTCAGGACGGGCTGTACACGCTCATCGAGCGCACGGCGGCGGGCGACCGCGCCGAGATCATGTCCGTGATCGTCGAGGCGGATGCCGCCGACGACGTCGCTCGGCTCAAGGAGCTGCTCGCGGAGCCTGCGACCGCACTGGTCACGCTGACCATCACCGAGCCCGCGTACCGGCTGAACGTCGACGGCACTCCCGACCTGACCGACCCTGCCGTCTCGGCCGACATCGAGGCGCTGCGTGCGGGGGGCGACCCCGGCACCGCTCTGGGTCGGCTTCTGGCCGGCCTCGACGCGCGGCGGCTCGCCGAGGCCGGCCCCATCGCGGTCGTGCCGTGCGACAACATCCCGGGCAACGGCCCGCTGGTCCGCGCCGGTCTCAGCGGCCTCGCGGACGCGGTGAATCCCGGGCTGGCGGACTGGATCCGCGCCGAGGTGTCATTCGTGTCGACCTCGGTCGACCGGATCACGCCGCGCACCACCGACGCCGACCGTGCCTCGGCCGAGGCGCTGACCGGCATGCGCGACGTCTCCCCGGTGGTCACCGAGCCGTTCTCGGACTGGGTGCTCAGCGGCGACTTCCCCAACGGGCGGCCGCAGTGGGAGACCGCGGGCGCGCGCTTCGTCGACGACATCGAGGCGTACGAGCAGCGCAAGCTGTGGCTGCTCAACGGCGCGCACAGTCTGCTGGCGTACGCGGGCACCCTGCGCGGCCACGCGACCGTCGCCGAGGCGATGGCCGATGAGGTCTGCCGCGGCTGGGTGCGCGACTTCTGGGATGAGGCCGTGCGTCACCTGCCGGCATCGCTCGCCCTGGACGACTACCGCAGCAAGCTCGAAGAGCGCTTCGACAACGGGCGCATCGCGCATCACCTCGCGCAGATCGCGATGGAGGGTGCGAGCAAGCTCGCCGTGCGGATCGCCCCGGTGCTGCGTGCGGAGCGGGCTGCGGGCCGCGATGGCGCCGCATCGCTCCGCGTCATCGCCGCGTGGGTGCAGCTGCTGCGTTCGGGGGCCGGAGTTCAGGATGCCAAGCAGGCCGCGATCGACCAGGCGCTGCGGGCGGACGACCAGGAGCGGGCGCTGCTCGCCCTGCTGGACCCCGAGATCGCCACCGATGAGATCGTCGCTGCGCTGCGCGACGCCTCGTCCCTGACGGAGGAATCATGACTGCATCAGCTGCATCTGCCAATATCGGAGTCGTCGGACTCGCCGTGATGGGATCGAACCTGGCCCGCAATCTTGCGTCGCGTGAGGGCAACACGGTGGCGGTGCTGAACCGCAGCCGCGCCAAGACGGATGAGCTGGTCTCAGCGCATCCGGAGGCGGGATTCGTTGCGGCGTTCTCGTACGAGGAGTTCGCCGCGAGTCTGCAGCAGCCGCGCACGGCGATCATCATGGTCAAGGCCGGTGGGCCCACGGATGCGGTGATCGATGAGCTGGTGCGGGTCTTCGAGCCGGGCGACATCATCGTCGATGGGGGCAACGCGTACTTCCCCGACACGATCCGCCGTGAGAAGGCGGTCCGTGAGACGGGCATCAACTTCGTCGGTGCGGGGATCTCCGGTGGCGAGGAGGGCGCCCTGCTCGGGCCGTCCATCATGCCGGGCGGGTCGGATGAGTCGTGGGTGACGCTCGGCCCGATCCTCCGCTCGATCGCCGCGGTCGCGGAGGGTGAGCCGTGTGTGACGCACATCGGCCACGACGGGGCCGGGCATTTCGTGAAGATGGTGCACAACGGCATCGAGTACGCCGACATGCAGCTCATCGCCGAGGCGTACGACCTGATCCGCCGCGGCACCGGCAAGACCCCGGCGCAGATCGCGGACATCTTCGCCGAGTGGAACCGTGGCGAGCTGGAGTCGTACCTGATCGAGATCACCGCCGAGGTGCTGCGTCAGGTGGACGCGGCGACCGGGCTGCCGCTGGTGGATGTCATCGTGGACCAGGCAGGTGCCAAGGGCACCGGCGCGTGGACCGTGCAGACCGCGCTGTCTTTGGGTGTTCCGGTGTCCGGGATCGCGGAGGCGACCTTCGCCCGTTCGCTGTCCTCGCACCCCGAGCAGCGCGCCGCAGCCGGGTTCCTGCCCGGACCCGAGGACGCGTTCGAAGTCGAGGACGAGGACGCGTTCATCGAGGACGTGCGCCTGGCCCTGTACGCGTCGAAGATCGTCGCCTACAGCCAGGGGTTCGATGAGATCCGTGCGGGAGCTGGCGAGTACGACTGGCAGATCGACCTCGGCGCCGTGTCGAAGATCTGGCGCGGCGGGTGCATCATCCGCGCCCAGTTCCTCAACCGCATCGCCGACGCCTACGCCGAGGCTCCCGAGCTGCCCGTGCTGCTGACCGCACCGTACTTCGCCGAGGCCCTCACCCGCGCCCAGGGCGCCTGGCGGCGCGTGGTCATCGCCGCCGCCGAAGCCGGCATCCCCGCCCCCGCGTTCAGCTCCTCGCTGTCGTACTACGACGGCATCCGCGCCGACCGCCTGCCCGCCGCTCTCGTCCAGGGCCAGCGCGACTTCTTCGGCGCGCACACCTACAAGCGCACCGACAAGCCCGGCACCTTCCACACCCTCTGGTCCGGCGACCGCACCGAGATCGAAGCCGAAGACACCCACTGAGGCGTGGCCGTCCAGCCGCAGGTGCCGATCAGAGCGACATCGGCACCTGCGCCCGCAACTGAGCCAGCACCCGTGACTGCGCGCCGGAGCCCAGGCCGAGAGACTCTGCGATCCCCAGTGCGAGCACCGCGTGGCCGGCGGCGCCCGGATGGAAGGGGTCGTTCATCAGGCTCCAGGGCACGTCGTTCACCCGGCCGCGGCCGATGTCCGCGAAGCGTGTGAACTGGTCGACGAGGATGGTGTCCTGTGCGGCGGCGACGTCGCGGACCGCCTGGGCGAAGTCTGCGATGCGGGCGCGCTCGGGAGCGTTGCGCACATCGACCGGTGGCTGCGTCTGCAGCACCGGGATGGCGTCGAGGTCGCGCACCCGCGTGACGAACTCGGTGACGGATGCCGCGAAATCAGCCGGTTCGATCACCGGGAATACGCCACCCGTGGAGCAGTCGTTCGTGCCGATCATGAGGGTGACCACGTCGGGTCGCCAGGTCGCCACGCGGCGCTCGAAGTCCTCCAATAGCTGCACGATCCGCCATCCGCTGATGGCGGTGTTGACCACGACATCCCGCACGCGGGCCATATCGCCACGGATCAGCTCATGCAGGTGGTCGGCGTAGTTGCGCGCGCCCTGGGTGTGCACGAGCCCGTGGGTGATCGAGTCGCCGGTCAGCACCCAGTTCAGCGGGGTGCCGCTGTCGAGAAGGGTGCGCAGGCGGGTCAGGTCGGCGATCGGCTGATCAGAGTCCATGCTGATCCTCTCGGGAAGGGACTGTGGCGGTGGTGTCGAGGATGGTGATCTGAGGCGTGGGCATTCCGTCGAGCCCGTAGATGTGGCTCGAGTGCTCCTGAAAGGCGTGGACGAGCGCACCGTGCGCTGCAGCGGCCGCACCCAGCCGTGCCGCGACGAGTGGAATCCGGAAGGGGAGGTCGATGTGCTGCTGCAGCGCGCTGCGCAGCGGACCGAGCAGGTCTTCGTGAGCCTCCGAGAGCCCACCGCCGATCACGATCATCGCCGGGTCGACGGTCATCGCCAGAGTGGCGATCCCCTGGGAGAGCTGGTCGATGAAGGCGTCGAGCTCGGCGCGTGCCGCGTCGTCGCCGGCTCCGGCCCGTTCGAAGACCTCCGCAGCGGTGGGGGCAGTGCGCCAGACGATCTGTCCGGTCTCGCCGACGATGCTGCGGAACGCGAGTCGCCCGATGTCGCCGGCTGCGTTATGGATGCCGCGTCTCGGCTCTCCGTCGAGAATCAGGCCCATCGCGATGCGATTTCCGACCGAGATGTAGAGGAGATCATCCACGAACTGGGCCACGCCGAGATGGTGTTCGGCCACGGCGGCGAGGCGCACGCCATTATCGACCGACACCGGGCATCCGAGAGTCTGAGTGAGCTGCGCGCCGACATCGACACCGGACCACTCGGGGATCACCACCGACGCCGTGACGCGCCCGCCGTCATCGACGATGCCCGGCAGCGACACTCCGGCCGCCAGGATGCTGGAGGCCAGACGCGGCGCGGCTGCCAGAGTCTCGTGCACACGATCGAATACGGCTGCCAGCTTCGCCGCACCGTCCTCATGGTCCTGAACACCCGGGAACTCGCGCTGCACGGCGACGCGCCCGTCCAGATCGGCGAGCAGCACGCGCACGCTGCCGATGCCGATGTCGATTCCGACGGCGGAGCCTGCGGAGGCATGGAACGCATAGCTCCTAGCCGGCCGTCCGGCCCCCTTCGCAGCGAAGTCCGGCCCGGCGACGACGATCCCGGATGCCTCGAGTGCAATCAGTGCCTTCTCGACCGAGGTCCGAGACACGTCGAGTGAGCGGGCGAGATCGGTGACGGTGGAAGGCCCGGCGCCACGCAGCTGTGCGAGCGCGCGCGCGGCGATCGACGGGTGTCCGGGTGCCATGGGCGCTCCTCCCGCGTCTGTGCTGGTCTCCCGCGTCCGTGCTGGTCGCTTCCGCTCTCGGACGGCACGAGATAGCTTACTCAACTCCGGTAATTCTCCTACGCCCGAAGGCTTATCCGATTTGGATGAATGTGGAGTGTTGACTATTTATCCAACTCAGGTGTCATAATGGGTGCAGCTCCGCGCGCCGCTGATGACGCCGGACGCGAGAGAGGAAGTCAGCTGTGACTGCGAGCCCCTTCGTGTCGGAGGCAGAACTGGAAGACGCGCTCACCACGCCGAGCGCCGGATTGATCGAGGATCTCTCGACAGGATCCGGCGACCTCGTCATCCTCGGTGCGGGCGGCAAGATGGGGCCGACCCTTGCGGTGCTGGCGCGGCGCGCGCTGGATGCTGCCGGGCGTCAGTCCGATGTGGTGCACGCGGTCTCGCGCTTCGGTGACGAGGCGATCCGCGCGCGACTCGAGAACGCCGGAGTGCGGGTGATCCCCTTCGATCTGATCACGAACGACGACTTCTCGACGCTCCCCGATGCCGAGAACGTGATCTTCATGGTCGGCGCGAAGTTCGGCGCCGAGACGAATGCCTCCTGGGCGTGGGAGGTGAATGCGGCCCTCCCCGATCGGGTGGCCCGCCGCTATCGGGACAGCGCGATCTCGGTGCTGTCGACGGGCAACGTCTACCCCTTCGTGCCGGCCTCCTCGGGCGGGGCATCGGAGGAGACGCACCCCGCACCGATCGGAGAATACGCGCAGTCCTGCCTCGGCAGAGAGCGCGTCTTCGAGTTCGGGGCACGCGAGCGCGGGACGAAAGTCGCGATCATCCGGCTGAACTACGCGGTGGACCTGCGCTACGGGGTGCTCGCCGACATCAGCAGCGCGGTGCACGCAGGCGAGCCGGTCTCGGTCGCGACCGCCAACGTGAACGTGATCTGGCAGGGGTACGCCAACGAGGTCGTCCTCCGCAGCCTCGTCCACGCCTCCTCGGACATGTTCACGATCAACCTCACCGGCCCCGAGCTGCTCAGCGTCGAGTCCATCGCGCGCCGCTTCGGCACGCTGCTCGGCCGGGATGTCGAGCTCGTCGACACGCCGCAGCCGACCGCGCTGCTCAGCGACGCGCGACGGTGCATGGCGCTCTTCGGGTACCCGTCCGTCTCGGCGGAGAACCTCATCCAGTTGCAGGCTGCATGGATCGCGGCTGGACTGCCCATGACGAGCAAGCCGACCAAGTGGGCCGTGCGGGACGGGAAGTTCTGATGTGGGGCGACGTGCCCGTGCTGCGCCCGGAGGCGGCGCAGGCTCTTGCTCGCGGAGTGGTGATTCCGGCGCATCCGCTCGCACTGACGGCAGCGCGCAGGCTTGACGAGCGTCGCCAGCGCGCACTGACTCGCTACTATCTGGACGCGGGGGCCGGAGGCATCGCGATCGGTGTTCACACGACGCAGTTCGAGATCCGCGATCCTCAGCACGGACTCTTCGAACCCGTGCTGGCGCTCGCCGCCGAGGAGATGGACGCCCGGGCGGATGAGCACATCGTGCGCGTCGCCGGAGTCGCCGGTGGCACAGCCCAGGCGGTCGCCGAGGCGGAGCTTGCCCGTGACCTCGGCTACGACACCGTGCTGGTCAGTCCGCGCGTGCCAGGGGCCGATGATCGCGCCCTGCTCGACCGCGCACGCGCGGTCGGCGAGGTTCTCCCCGTGATCGGCTTCTATCTGCAGGCCGCCATCGGCGGGCCGGTGCTCGATCGCGAGTTCTGGCGCGAGTTCGCGTCCATCCCCGCGGTCGTCGCAGTCAAGGCGGCCCCTTTCGATCGGTACCGCACCCTCGAGCTGGTGCGGGGTGTCGCCGAGTCCGGTCGTGCCGACCGGATCGCGCTCTACACCGGCAACGACGACGCGATCGTCGCCGACCTTCTCTCAGAGTTCCATGTGGACTCGCCCGACGGTCCCCGCACGCTGCGCTTTGTGGGCGGCCTGCTCGGGCAGTGGGCCGTCGGCACCCGTTCAGCGGTCGCGCTTCTCGCCGATGCACACCGCGCCGCCGCCGGAGATCTCGCCGCCTATCAACGGCTGGGGCGAGTCGCCGCCGACATGGTCGATGTCAACCAGGCCGTGTTCGACCCGCGCAATGACTTCCACGGCGTGATCGCGGGTGTGCACGAGGTACTGCGTCAGCAGGGTCTGCTGGAGGGCACGTGGTGTCTCGACCCGCGCGAATCGCTGTCGCCCGGTCAGGCCGACGAGATCGAGCGCGTCCGGCTCGCGCACCCCGAGCTGCACGACGACGCCTTCATCGCCGAGAACTTGGAGACGTGGCTGCGATGACTGCCCCGAGCCTCGTGGCGGTCGTGCCCGAGCAGCTCTTCGCGGAGTTCTTCTCGGCCGACCATGAGGCTCGGCTGGAGCGGGCCGCAGCGCGGCTGGGCGGTGCTCTCCTGCGGGTCGACCGGTTGCACGACGCGGCCGTGCTCGGCGAGGTGCGCGTCGTCATCACCAGCTGGGGCATTCCGCCGTTCGACGCAGCGACCCTGGCGCAGCTGCCGCACCTCGAGCTGGTGGCGCACACCGGCGCGTCGGTGAAGGCGTTCGTGACCGACGAGCTGTTCGACCGGGGTGTGAGCGTCACCCAAGCAGGAGCGGGGATGGCGCGTCCGGTCGGCGAGGTGTCGCTCGCTTTCACGCTCGCGCTGCTGCACCGCATCCCGGCGATGCACAACGCGCTGCGCGGCGGCGGCTGGTACGAAGCGACCATCGGCGGGCAGCGCGAGATCCTGGATGCGCCGATTGCCGTCATCGGCGCATCACGCACCGGCCGCGCCTACCTCGAGCTCATCCGCGCACTCGGGGCTCGGCCACTGCTGGTCGATCCCACCGTCTCGGCTGACGATGCCGCAGCCCTCGGAGCGGAGCTCGTCGGGTTGGACGAGGCCCTGCAGCGCGCGCTGATCGTAGCGCTGCACGCCCCGACCCTTCCCGGGACCCGGCACATGATCGGCGCGCGCGAGCTGGCGCTGATGCCCGATGGCGCGGGGATGGTCAACACGGCGCGGTCCTGGCTGATCGATGAGGCGGCCCTGCTCGCCGAACTGCGCAGCGGCCGGCTCTGCGCCGCGATCGACGTCTTCGATGAGGAGCCGCTGGGACACGACAGCCCGTTCCGAACACTGCCGAACGTGCTGGTGACCCCGCATCGCGCGGCCGGCACCCATGAGGGACGGCTTCGCCAGGGCGGCGTTGTGGTCGGCGAGCTCGAGCGGCTGCTCGCCGGGGAACCGCTGCAGCACGCGATCACCCGCGAGCAGTTGGCGTCGATGGCATGACCGTGAAACCGCTGCGCGTCGCCTTCGCGGGTCTCGCGCACTCCCATCCGAGCACCGATGCCGCGAACGCGCTCGAGCACGGAGCGGAAGTCGTGGCGGTGCACGATGCGGATGCTGCGGCCGCCGCCGACTTCGCCGCGCGGTTCGGCGGCGCAGCGACCGATTCGATCGAGGAGCTCCTCGAATCGCGACCCGACGTCGTGATCGCCACTCCGCGGCCGCACGAGACCGTGCCGCTGCTGCGAGCGCTCGCGGATGCCGCGGTACCGGTTTTCTTCAACAAGGTGGTGGCCGCCACGGGTGCGCAGCTGCACGCCTGGGAGGAGGCGCTCGCGGGCGCCTCCGCGTCGGTCGGGACGGCATCGGTGCTGCGCTTCGCGCCCGGCCTGGAACAGCTCGCCGTCGGACTTGCCGGGACGCAGATCATCGGACTGCGCGTGCACGCGCAACATGCCAATGCGGGCTTCCAGGTGCCCGGCCGTTCGTGGCAGGATGACCCGGCCGCGGGCGGAGGGACCCTGGTGACCGTGGGTGTGCACGCCTGGGAGATGATCGACCGCATCCTGCCCGGCGCGACCTTCCAGCCGGTCTCGGGGTGGACGAGCCGCCTCGACGGCTCCACGACCCGATCGGAGGACGCCGCCGGCGTCGAAGGCCTTTTGACGGCACCGGACGGCCGGACCATCCCCGTTCAGGTGCTCGTGAGCGGAGTGCCCGGTCCCGACCGGTACGCGATCGAGGCTGTGACCGCCTCCGGCGTGCACAGCCTCGAACTCGACGTCGGCGACGCGATCGACGCGCTCGGCTTCGCCGGGCTCATGCGTGCGCTGCTCAGGGACGCACCGCACGGGCGTGTGCCGGCGCACTGGCGGGAGGCGCGGACGGTCGTGGTGAACAGCATCCGCGCCGCAGAATCGGCGCGCGGTGCAGGCGATCAGGTCTGATGTGCACCGAGCCGAGCATCGTGTATCCCGGCAGAGCCTGGCTGAACAGCGATGCTTCATCGGTGAATGTCGGAGGCGACGCGATCAGTCTGCTGAGGGATCCTCGCTCAGCGCTCTCTCGCGCTCCTCGAGGCTTCGGCCGAAGTAGTCGTCGACATCGACGAGCCCGAACTCGGTCATGACATCCGCGACGCTCAGATCGTCGCTCTCGGCGGTGAGCAGCACCACGCCGACCCGTCCGGGATCGTGGATGCTCACCTTCGGGCCGTACTTGCGCTTGACGTCGGCGAAGCGCTTGCCGTTCTCGTCGATGTGCAGCACGGCGCAATCGAGATTGATCCGGGTGGTGACCTCCGAGTAGTAGTTCGTGGTGGACGCCACCACCTCTCCCACGGGCGAGATGATCGGGGAGCGGTTGTCCGACCACACCGAGCTCACGAGGTGGGCACGGCACGCGTACGCCCAGTACTGCTGCATGAAGCCGCCGTGATACGCGGAGGAGAACAGGATCAGCTCGGGCCTCTGCGGAGCCAGCTCCCGCAGCCCCTGTTCGAAGTTCAGATCGAAGCAGATCACCGGGGCGATACGACCGATATCGGTCTCGATGACCTGCATCCGCTCGCCGTGGGACACCCCACGGACTCCGTGCTCGGGGATCGTGAGGTAGTTCTTGTCGTAGACGCCGACGACTTCGCCGTCGACGCCGATCAGCTGGGTGGAGTTGCGCAGCAGGCCCTGCTCATCGGTCCGGTAGCCGGAGTACGCGATCCGAGCCCGGTTCGCCACCGCGATCTCCGAAAGCGCGTCGCGCAGCTGATCGCCCTTGTACGCGGTGAATTCGGCGACCTGCTCGATCGGGAAGTGCCGCAGCGGGTACCAGTGGGCCAGCGGCCGGTCGCCGTGCTCGGGCAGCACGATGAGGTCGGGCCGATCGGGCAGCACCGTCGCGATCCGGGCGGTCCAGTGATCGATGAGGGCGTCGAGCAGCGCGCCGTGGCTGATCGAGGGATCGGCCACGAACGGGTAGGACGTGACGCTGCTGACGGTCACATGGCGTGCCATGATGCTCTCCTGCCGGTCATTTGATGCCGCTCATCGTCACGCCGCGCACGAAGTAGCGCTGCAGGAAGATGAAGATGATGAAGATCGGGACGAACGTGATGACGGCTCCCGCCATCGTCACGGCGAGCGAGGTCTGCTCCTCGTTGAGCGAAGAGAGTCCGACCGTCAGCGTGTACATCGACGACTTCGTGTTCGCCACCAGCGGCCAGAGGAAGTCGTTCCAATGCCAGAGGAAGACGAACACGCCGAGCGTCGCCAGGATGGGCTTCGTCTGCGGCAGGATGATCTGCCAGAAGATCCGCATCTCGCCGGCACCGTCGATGCGGGCCGCGTCGATCAGCTCCTGCGGGATCCCGGCGATGAACTGGCGCATCAGGAACAGCGCCTGCACGTTCGCGATCGTCGGCAGGATCAGCCCCCAGTGGGTGTTGAGTCCGCCCATCTCGGAGACCATGATGAACTGCGGGATCAACGTCAGGTGATACGGCACCATCAGCATCGCGATCATCAGCATGAACACTGCGCTGCGACCGGGGAAGCTCAGTTTGGCGAACGCGTAGGCGGCCATCGACGAGAGCACCAGCACCAGGACGACCGACACCACGGAGTAGATGGTCGTGTTGACGATCCATCCCACCATCTCGCCACGGGAGAGGAGCCGGGCGAACTCGCTGAAGTCCCATTTCTGAGGCCAGAGCGAACCGGGCAGCGAGATGGCCTTCCCTGGCTGCACGGAGATCACCAGCATGACGAAGAACGGGAAGAGGGTCACCAGCGCGGCGATGATCAGCGGTGCGTGGGCGGAGACGTCGCTCCACCTGAAACGGCGCTTCCGTGCGGACGGGACAGTGAGAGCCTGTGTCCGGGTCATCGTGGGGGTCATCAGTCTTCATCCTTCAGGTACAGGCGCTGCACGGCCGCGATGACCATCGTGATCACGAGCAGGACCACTCCGGCTGCGCTCGCGTAGCCGAAGTTGAAATAGCCGAAGCCCTGGTCGTAGATCATGTAGACCAGCGAGTAGCTCGCCGTCACCGGTCCGCCTCCGGTCATCACGTATATCAGGTCGAACACCTGGAAAGACGCCACGATCTCGAGGATCACCACGAAGAACAGGGGGCGGCGCAGCCCGGGGAGCGTGATGTGTCGGAACTTCTGCCATGCGTTGGCGCCGTCGAGTCCGGCAGCCTCGTAGTAGTCCTGCGGGATGTCCAGCATCCCTGCCATGAGGATCAGCATGTCGTAGCCGAATCGGGACCACATGGCCACGATCGCGAGTGCGGGAAGAACCGCGAAGCCGCTGGCGAGCCAGGGGACGGCCGGGACTCCGAACAGTCCGAGGAACCAGTTCAGCGGACCCTGCGAGGAGTAGATCCACTGCCAGATGACGGCGGTGGTCACCAGGCTCGTGATGACCGGGAGGAAGAAGGCCGATCGGTAGACCTTGATGCCGCGGATCGATCGCGATGCGAGGTTGGCCATCAGCAGTGACACGACGACCACGAGCGGGACGGCGATCAGGGAATAGATGATCGTGACCCGCAGCGCGTTCCAGAACAGCTCGTCGGCGAACAGCCTGGCGAAGTTCTCGCCGCCGACGTAGGTGATGTCACCGGTCAGCGAGTAATCCGCCAGGCTGAGGCCGATGCCGCCGAGTGCGGGCACGATGCGGAAAGCCAGGAAGAGCAGCAGGTACGGCAGCAGGAACATCAACGCGATCGCCGATGCCTTGCGCGCCGCGCGCCGCCGCTGCTGTCCCCGCCGTGCGGGTATGGGGGCCAGCAGCGGCCCCGGAGCGGGCGTGCGTGCCCGGGATCCGAGTGCTTTCTCGATGGTCATGACATGTCCTTTCGTGCCCGCACTGCGGGTCAGTTCCCCGACCGCGCGAGGATCCCGTCGATCTGCTCCGCGGCGGCGTCCATCGCCTTCTGCGCGTCTTGCTGGCCCAGGAGCACGGACTGGATGGCGGGCTTGAGGACGTTCATGATCTCCGTGCCGCCCGGTGCCTTCGGATCGACGATGCCGCGGTCGAGATACTGCACGAGCTCCGCGTTGACGGAGCCCTCGGGGTACAGGTCGCTCACGGACAGGCGCGGGGAGAGCTGGTTGCGCTCCGGCAGGAAGTCCTTGAGGAACTCAGGGCTGGTGATGAAGCGGATCCACTCCTTGGCGGCCGCATTGTCCGCCGCCGCCTCGAACAGCGCGTAGCCGCCGACATTGCCGTAGCTCAGCGACTCCTCGTTCGCGATCGGCGCTCCGACGACGAGCTGATCCTCGGTCAGGCCGAAGGTGACCAGCGAAGCCACGGAACGGGCGAACAGCATGGCGACCTTCCCCTGGGCGATCGGGCTCGTCTCGACGGGCAGATCGGTGGTGAGGGCGTCACGGGGCGTGTAGTCGTTGTCGACCAGCCACGAGACGAAGTCGAGTGCTTCCACGGCCTCCGGGCTGTTCACGGCGACCTCGCCGTCCTCGTCCAGGACCCGACCGCCCGATGCCCACAGCAGCGGATAGAAGCTGCCGTTGAGCGTCATCGACGGCGCCGCGTCGTACTGCGTGACGTAATAGCCCTTCTCTTTCAGAAGCGGAGCGTACTCGCGCACCTCTTCGAAGGTGGTCGGATAGTCCTCCTCCGCCACACCGATGGCATCCCAGACGTCGCTGACATAGATCGTCGTGGACATGCCCACCAGCGTCGGCACCGCGTAGAGCGCCCCGTCGACGCTCATGGTCTCGAGGGCATTGGGCAGGAAGTCATCCTTGTCGTCGGCGACGACGTCGGAGACGTCGGCGAAAATACCCTTGCTGCCGTAGGAGTACACGTCGGCAGGCAGCACGTAGGTGACGTCGGGCGTCGTCTTGCCGGCGATGCCGGTCTGCAGGCGCTCGGCACGGCCGTCCCAGGGGACGATCTCGACGGTCACGTCCACGTCCGGGTGGAGCTTGGTGAAGTCCGCGATCTTGGCATCCCAGAACTCGCGCTCGACGTCACCCGCGATCGGCGGGTACCACATCGTCACCTCGCCCGAGAGCCCTTCGCCGCCCGCGCCGCCGTTCTTGGCGTCGGTTCCGCCCGCGCTGCAGGCGGTCAGACCCAGAAGCATCACCGCACCTGCGGCGACCAGTGTCTTCTTCTTCATGACTTCTACTCCTTCGTAGCCGTTGTTCTTGCTATGGGGGGGGGGATTCAGTAGCCGGTGATGCCGTCGGGCCAGCTGAGTTCTATCCCCTGCTGGACGAGGGCGTCCTGGAACCTTTCGAGACGGGCGGGATCGCTCTGCACCTGATGAGGGCCGACACGGTCCTCGATGCAGGTCGCGGCCAGCGCGCCGGCCGCCTCGCCGATGTTCCACTCGACGGGGTGCAGTCGGTAGCAGCCGTTCGTGATGTGAGTCGTGCCGATGTTCTTGTTCGCCGCGATGACGTTCTGCATCCGCCGGGGGATCAGCGCGCCCAGGGGGATCTGGAATGGACAGGAGGCGACGTCGATGTAGTTATCGCCTCCGGTGGAGGGATGCAGGTCGATGCGGTACATCCCGATTCCCACCGAATCGTGGAACCTCCGCGCGCCGGCGTCGCCGCGCACAGCCATCGACACGTCGTTCTCCGTGACGGTCGTCACAGCCCTGATGCGACGGGACTCGCGGATGTAGGGGGCCTGCGCCAGTCCGTCCGCTGTTCCCATCACGTCGGGTCGGAGACGCAGTCCGCGAAGTCCCTTGCCTCCGTCGGGCCGCGGGGCTTCGGTCTGCAGCCAGTAGAGCATCGACAGACTCAGCTGACGGGCGTCATGAAGCCGCGCGGCAACCACGTCGGCAGGCTGATCGATCACGGAGCCTTCGAAGTAGTCGATCGATGGCCAGTTGACGAGTGTGATGTCACTTTCGTAGTAGCCCGGCTCGAACAGCTTGCGCGCGGCGATGCGCCGATAGATCCACAGGTTCTGATCGCCGGGGTCCTTGCTCTGATCCGCCGTGATCGTGAGCGGATCCTCATCGGTGTTCGGAATGAACGTCCGCGGCGCCGCTTCGAGCGTGCGTGGGTGCGGAGAGACGAGTCCGAGAAGCGGCCCCCACCAGAAGTCCGGTTGGACGCTGCGCCACTTCTGGTACTGCTCCGGCTCCTCGATCGTGTGGTCTCCGTCGACGTGGTCGACGGCGAAGCAGAAGCTCAGTGCCTGCCAGTTGTCGGGCTGCGCCTCTTCCGGAGCGCTGGGCTCGCCGGTCTCATGACGCGACTCGAATCCGGTGACGTACTCGGTTCCGGTGAGAGGCAGGAGTTCGCCTGTCTCCGTCGCATCCAGGAAGTACTCGGCGGTGATGGTCACCTCGCTCTGATCGTCGAGCCGGCGCACGGTGACGCTGCGGGCGATGTCGTCGTCGATGTCCGCGGACACGGCTACGGCCGGCTGAAGGAGTCGGAGCCTCCCGGACGAGAGCCAGGGAGCGAGCATGCTCTCGATCACGGCGGCTCCGACCCGCGGTTCGGAGCACAGCTTCGACACGGTGCCTGCGCCGGGATTCAGCAGGGGCTGGCTGCGGGCGACATCCGTCAGCGGGAAATGATCGCGGTAGTAGTCGCGGATGCCGTCGCGCAGGCGCCGGTACATCCTGGTCCCGCCGATCTCCTCGATCCACGGATGCTCGTCCACCGGCACCCCCTGGGAGGTCAGCTGGCCGCCGAGCCAGGCGTACTCCTCGACGAGGACGACGTCCCTGCCGGCCTCCAGTGCGGACAGGGCGGCCGCGACACCACCCAGACCGCCGCCGACGATCAGGATGTCCGTGGTCAGATTCGTACTCACAGCGCTGTCACCGTTTCTCCCTCGACAAAAGTGCAGGGCAGGAGCCGCTGCAGTTCAAGATCCTGACGCTCCTCGATCTGCCCGCTCAGCAGGCGGAACGATTCGAGCCCCATCTGCTCGCGGGGGACTCGGAAGCCCGTCCAGCGCTGCTCATCGGCGAGCGCGGTGGTCGGCTGCCCGAGAATCGCGAGGGACAGGTCGCCGGGTACGCTCAACCCGCGTCCGACAGCCTCCGCGCGGATCTCCTCGGCGCGGTAGTCGGCGCCGAGGACCGCTGCGGTGGCGGAGTGATCGAGGAGGATGTCCACTGCTTCGTCCGCTGAGAATGCATCGCTGTTGAACAGCATGGGCCGCAGGCCGGCCGCAGTCATCGCGTCGCGATAGCCCCTCGCGCGGTCCCTCGCGGACTCACTGGGTCCGAGGTCGCCCAGGAACGCGATACGGCTGTGGCCGAGGGTGAGGAGACGTTCGATGACGTCGCGCGTGGCATTGCGATAGTCGGCGCCGATGAAGGGCACCACCTGCTTGCTCGAGTCGCGGCGTCCGATGAACACGAACGGGAACTTCTGCGCGAGCAGGGCCTCGATGTCGTACATGTCTCCCTGGCGGCCGAGCAGGATGCAGCCGTCGGTGATGGACACGCGGTTCCACCCCGTGTTGGAGAGGGTGCGCTGATGCGAGCTGCGCGACGGGGCGCTGGTGAACAGCAGGAGGTCGACCCCCGATTCCTCGGCGCCGGCCTCGATGCCCTCGAGGAACGGGGTGTAGTAGTCGGCACTCCCTGTGGGGAAGACCGATTCGTAGGTGAAGACGCCGATGATGCTGTTCCGGCCACGGGCGAGGGCCTGTGCGACCGGGTTCGCCGTGTAGCCCGTGCGCTGGATCGCGTCCAGAACACGGGACTTGGCTGCGTCTCCGACGCGCTGCTTGCTGTCAGCGGTGCCGTTGAGCACGTGGGACACGGTTGCCTGGCTCACTCCGGCCAGCCGCGCCACGTCCGCCTGCGTCACTCGCTGCGCCATGTTGTTCGCTCCAGGTAGTAATGCGCATAACTTGCGCTGTGTCAGCCACACTGCCCGGCTCGATGACGTTCCGTCAAGTCCCGAACTCAGGAGATCATTGAGCCCAATGCTTGATTTCCAGCAAAATCGCCCTGCATATCGCGGATACTCGCCGCTCTGTAACGGTTCGGTAACCGTCTCGACCATGCTCTCGTTAGGTTATTCGCATAAATGACTTCAGTAATGCCGTATAACTCCGTACGGTCGCCCTTATCCGATCCTCGACACGGGAGTTGAGATCCACATGAAGCGATGGAATTCGGCGGCGCTGGCCGTCATGGTGACGGCGGCGCTGTTCACGGTGCCCCTTCCTGCAGCCGGCGAAGATGCGGCGCCTGGATACGTGGTGGACGAGGTGGGTCCTCCGATCACCGCAGTCAACATCCGCACGGCCGCGATGGGGGCGCTGCCCGACGGCACCCCGGTCGTATACGCGCCTACTTACGGCGAGCCCGCGCGGCTCAGCGTCGTGAACGGCGAGACAGGTGAGCTGATCTCCGCACACGATCTCGGTGACAAGACGACCTCGACGTACACCGGACTCTCACCGGACGGCTCGGCGTACGCGGCGGGCCAGACACCGGGCGCGAACCTCTTCCGCTACGACCCCGCCGCGGATGCGGTGACCGACCTGGGCGCGCCGGTCGCGGGCGAGTCGAACATCTCGCGGCTCACCGCATTCGCGGACGACGGGACGCTCTATTCGGGGACCTATCCCAGCGGGCACGTCTTCAGCTACCACCCCGACCGCGGATTCCACGACTACGGGCCCATCGCCGAGGGGGAGCAGTACGCGCGCTCGACCGCGTTCGACGGCGACCGCACGCTGTACGTCGGCACGGGAACCAATGCGCGCCTGTTCTCGACGGACGTCACCACCGGTGAGAAGACCGAGATCCCGCTGCCGGCCGAGTATGCCGGCACCCAGACGTACATCAACGAGATGTATTACCGTGACGGCCTGCTCTTCGCTTTCGTGACGCCCGCTTTCGCGTACCTGGTCTACGACACGGTGACAGGCCAATGGCGTGAGTCGCTGATCGATGTCCCTGCGACGCCGATCAGCGACGTCGTGGACGGAAGCGTGCTGTTCATCGACCGCACCCCCAACGACCTGTACAGCTATGACCTGGCGAGCGGTGCGGTGACGCAGCTCACCGCGCTGAATCTGTTCTCGATCAACGCAGCCCGCGGTTTCGGCCTGCTCGAGCTGGCGGACCCGGAGTGGCCGGGCGTCACTGCGGCGGGCATGGGCCTGACGGGACGGATGTGGCACTACAACCTGCAGACCGAGCAGTTCCGCTGGGTCGATACCGGCGCCGTCGCCGGTGCACTGAAGATCGCCGCGCTCGGCATGGCGCCCGACGGCAAGATGTATGCCGCCGGCTACCTCACTCCCGACCGGATGGCGCGCATCGACATCGACACCCTGGCTTCAGAGGGACTGCCCGGAGTGTCGCAGTCGCAGTTCATCGGAACGATCGACGTCGAGGGCAGCGGCCCGAGCATGTTCATCGGCGGGTACTCGGATGCCGGAGTCTGGCGTTTCGATCACACCAGGGACTGGAGCTACCCGTCCAACCCGTCGCGCATCGTGGCACTCAGCGACTACGACCAGGAGCGCGTGCTCGACATGGAGGCCGCAGGCAGCCGGCTCGCCGTCACCTCGCTGAACCCCAAGGGCAGTCTCGGTGGGCATCTGACGGTCCTTGACCCGCTCACCGGCGCGATCGCCTACACCGATGAGCCCGTGCCGAACTATTCCGTGGCGTCGGTGCTCTACCAGCGGATCGACGGTCGCGAGGTGCTCATCGGTGGCACCTCGAGCAGCCAGCTCGGGGTGGAGCACCCGGATCCCGACGCGCGGCTGTTCGTCTTCGACCTCGAGACCCTGACCACCGAGTACGTCACGGTGCCACGGCCGGGCGCCACCGGCATCAGCCAGATCCTGCAGCTGCCCGACGGTCGCATCTGGGCCGTCACCAATGATTCAGCGATCCTCGATCTCGACGTCCGGCACGACGAGAGCGGATACGCGATCGACGCCACCGAGGCCGTCTCGATCTTCGGCGAGCCCCGTGGTTCGGGTGGCTGGGCGGGTGCGCGGCTGAACCTGCTGGACGAGGACACGCTCGTCGGAAACGCGGGCGGGTGGGTGTACACGGTCGACATCTCCTCCGGCGCGGTCGACCTGGTCGCAGAGGGGAGCGAGGCCATCCCGACCGGGGACGGCCGGTTCTTCTTCGTGCGCAACACCGTGGTGTTCCGCGGCACTCCCGATGGCTGGGTGCGCCCGGATCCCGTCGACCCCGGCCCCGACCCCGTCGAGCGGGTCAACGTCGCCCTGGCGGAGAACGGCGGCACGGCGACGGGCTCCAGCGCCTACGGCGCGTATGTGCCGGCGAAGGTGATCGATGGCGACGTGTCGGGTGTGGCGAGTCGGTGGATCACGACGGCCGATGACGTCGACCCATGGCTGGAGATCGCGTTCGCGGAGGAGTCCGTGGTCGACACGGTGACGATGCAGCAGTTCGGCGGTTACGAGCTGGGCGATTACGACATCTCGGCTGAGATCGCCGGGGCGTGGGTGACGGTCGCTGAGGTGCGCGGGAACACGATGGCGCGTCCGGTGCACCGGTTCGATGCCGTGGCGGCGACGGCGGTCCGGATCGACGGGTTCACCAGTCGGGACGGCCGGGTGCGGCTGTATGAGGTGGAGGTGACGTGCGAGGCGGATGCCGGTTGTGACGGCGGCGCTGCGACGGTGCCGCCTGCGACGACCCTGTCGTACGAGGGTGAGAACGAGGTGCGGGTGACGCTCACGGCGGAGGCGGGCAGTGCCGCGGTGGAGCGGGTCGAGTATCGGTTCGACGACGGCGATTGGGTCGCCTACGAGGCGCGGTTCGACGTCAAGCGATCGGATCGGCAGACGATGCAGTACCGCAGCGTCGGCGGTGACGGCGCTGTCGAGGAGACTCGCTGCGTGACGTTCTCTCCTGGCGGCGGCGAAGTCGACATCACCACCACGGCCCCACTTGCCACCTGCGAGGGGGGAGACAGCGATGACGAATGAGAGGAGAGCCATGAACACGCGACGCGTGTCACGCATCGCTCTGGTGCTGATGGTCGCAGTAGGTGCGGGACTGGGAGCGGCTGCTCCCGCGACAGCATCCGGGACGGGGTCGGAGGGTGGCGGTGCCACGCTCTCCACGTCGACGACGTGCCCGGCGGAGCCGGCGTCCACGGGCGTCGCCGTCCGATCGCTGGGAGTCCCCGTCACGGAACTGCGCATGAACGTGTCGGCGACCGGTCGTCTTCCCGACGGGCGTCCCGTCGTGTATGTCCAAGGGGGCAGCCCCGAGAACGCGGTGCAGTTCGCCGCGCTCGACCCGCTCACGGGGGAGCAGCTGCGACACCATGCGATTGAAGAGCTCAATGACTCCCTCTCGATGATCGCGACCCGGGACGGCTCCGTCTACATCCCCGGCTGGGGACCCGAAGCTCTGCTGTTCAAGTACGATCCGGCCGCGGACACGATGACGAATCTGGGCCACGCCGTCGCCGGCGAATCGCACATCACTCGGATCGTCGAGGCGGCGGACGGCACGATCTACGGAGGCACCTTCCCGCAGGGGCACATTTTCAGCTTCGAGCCCGAGACGGAGCGATTCACAGACTACGGGCGCGTCGACCCGAACGAGCAGTACGCCCGCGCGATCGCCTATGACGAGCAGGGTGGCCTCTACGTCGGAACCGAGGGCACCGCGCGGGTCATCCGCGTCGATCTCGCGACGGGTGTGCGCACGGAGATACCGCAACCCCCCACCATGGCGGACGGCGACTACCGCATCAGCCTGATGGCCTGGCGTGATGGACTGCTCTTCGCGTACTTCGGTGGCTCGCTGGAATGGCACGTCTACGATCCGTCCACGCAGAAGTGGGTCGCGCATCTTCCCAAAAGCGCGCCGAGCATGCCGACTGAGGTCTCCGCAGAGGGCAAGGTCTACTTCGCCAACACCGCCGTCAACCGGCTCTACTCCTTCGATACCACCACCCTTCAGTCGGCTGATGCCGGCTGGGATCAGGCGGTCAACTACTACCTCGGCGGAGGTGGCATGAATCTGATCGACCTCGGCGATGCCGAACACCCGGGCGAGACGATCGTCGGCATGGGGAGGAGGGGTGAGCTCTGGCGCTTCAACCCCGAGACGGGTCGTGGGAGCGTGACGAGCGACGCCGAGATGCCCATGACACCGGTGACGGTGCGCGCCTTCGGCAGCGGCCTGGATGGCGACGTGTACGTCGGACTGAGCTTCAACAACGGCAACGTCGTCTCCTTCGATCCGGAGGCCGATGAGCTCAGTGTTCGCAGTGCTTCGCTGTCGTCCCAGGTCCACAGGTATCTGACGACCGATCACGGTCTCTACATGGGGACGTACACCGGAGCCGTACTGCGAAGGCTCGATACGGATCTGCCGCTCGGTCCTGGAAACCCCGAGACCATCTTCAGCCTGAATGAGCACAATCAGGATCGCCTGTTCGCGCTGGCCGAGGCGGGTGATCGCATCGCGGCGGGCAGCCTGGGCAAACGAGGCCAACCCAGCGGGCGCCTCGTGTTCTACGCCCCCTCTTCCGGCGTGGTGGAAGACTTCGGCGAGGTGCTGCCCGGACATCAGCTGATCTCGATGGCCGTCGTCGATGACACGCTGTACATCGGCACCTCCAACAACACGCCGGGCGCGGACCCGATCGTGGATGAGGCGCTGATCGTCGCCTGGGATCTCACCACGGACACCATCGCTTGGCAGTCCGCCCCCATCGCCGGCCTGTCGACGATCTCTGCGCTCGTACCCCGAGCAGATGGGCAGCTCTGGGCGTTGACCGGCGACGGAATCGTCTTCCGATTCGACCCGGCGAGCCGTGAGGTGAAGCAGAGCACCAAGATCACCGGAGCGGGAACCGGCAACCACGGCTACCCGAAGCTCGCCCCGGGGGCGGATGGGCTGCTGTACGGTTCGACCGGCGGCGGCATCGTCTTCGTGCTGGACCCGGACACCGGAGACCACGAGGTGCTGACGACGGGCAACTACGTTCTCCCGCACACCGACGGCAGGCTGTACTTCGCTCGGGGTCCTGAAGTGCTCCAAGCGACGCTGACGCCTGGGCTGGCTCCCGGAACCGTGATGCCCGCGCCTGTGACCTTCCATGATCCAGATGGCACGCACGAGGATCGGTACACGATCCCCGAGGTCGAAGGCGTCGATTATGTCGTGAACGGGATCGCGATGCCACCCGGAATCCACGCTGGCAGTGGGTCGATCACGGTGCAGGCGGTCGCGCAGGAGTGCTTCTCCATACCGGACGGTGCGACGTCGACCTGGTCATTCGAATTCTCCGATGGATCCCAGGCGGCACCGCACGTCAACCACGCACTGGCGGCGAATGGTGGCTCGGCCGTGGCCTCGAGCGCTGCCACCGGCTACGACGCCGGGAAGGTCATAGATGGCGACGTGTCCGATGCGGGAAGTCGGTGGATCACCGCCTCGGGTGACGCCTCACCGTGGCTGGAGATCTCCTTCGCAGAGGAGGTCGTGGTCGACACTGTGACACTTCAGCAGTACACCGGATACGAGCTGGGCGACTACGACATTTCGGCGCGCATAGACGGGGAGTGGATGCGCGTGGCCGAGGTGCACGGAAACACGGAGATACGACCCGTGCATCGGTTCGAGCCGGTTGCGGCGACGGGAGTCCGGATCGATGGGTTCACGAGTCGGGATGGGCGCGTGCGTCTGTTCGAGGTGGAGGTGACGTGCGAGGCGGAGGCGGGCTGTGACGGTGCGGAGCCTGCGGAGCCTCCGGTGACGACATCGAGCTACGTGGGGGAGAACCATGTGGTGGTGGAGCTGTCGGCCGAGGCGGGCACTTCCGAGGTGATGCGCACCGAGTACCGGGTCGGTGGTGGTGAGTGGGTGACGTATGCCGAGCCCTTCGAGGTCAAGCGCTCGGAGCGTCAGACGCTGCAGTACCGCAGCATCGGCGCCGATGACGTCGTAGAGGAGACCCGCTGCGTGACGTTCTCGCCTGGCGGAGGACGTGTCGACATCGCCACCACGGCCCCACTTGCCACCTGCGAGGGCGGAGACGGCGATGACGGATGAGGAGGAGAGCCCGGCGCAGGCGACGGTGCGGCAGACGCTCGATCGTCTGCGCGGCCGCCTGATCGTCTCCTGCCAGGCGTATCCAGGTGAGGCGATGTCTGGCTCGGGCACGATGGTTCTGATGGCACAAGCCGTCGTCGTCGGTGGCGCGGCCGGTGTCCGCCTGCAGGGTATTGCGGACATCCGCGCCGGTGCGGCCGCTCTCGACGTTCCGATCATCGGTCTGCTGAAGCAGGGCCAGGACGAGGTGTTCATCACGCCGACTCTCGGGGCTGCGCTCGCGGTCGCCGAAGCCGGAGCAGACATCGTGGCGATCGACGGGACGAGGCGCCGGCGGCCCGACGGGCTCTCGCTCGCCGAGACCGTAGCCGGGTTGCGTTCGGCCTCGGGCGCGCTGATCATGGCGGATTGCGGTTCGTTGGATGATGCGCTCGCAGCCGAACAGGCGGGGGTCGACATCCTGGGGACGACGCTCGCCGGGTACACCGGAGAGCGGCCGACGACCCCCGGACCGGACCTGGAACTCGTCGCGCTGCTCGCCGCCGAGTGCGAGCTGCCGGTCATTGCGGAAGGCCGCATCCGATCGCCCGCGGACGCCGCGGCAGCGATCGCAGCCGGCGCATGGTCGGTCTGCGTCGGAACCGCGATCACTCATCCGTCGACCATCACGTCAGGGTTTGTGCAGGCGCTGGACGAGAGGTCCTCCCCGGGGTGATCGGGCGCCTGCGCCGCAGGCGCACGGACGTCTCACCGATCCTGCCCGCTCACCAGTCGTGCACAGTGCCGTCGAGCAGGCGGTTGTACGGCAGGTAGGCCTGCCCGTACGGTACTTGCCCGCTTCGTCGACATCGGGCTCGACTCCGAGGCCCGGCTTGTCGCCGGGGTGCAGGTAGCCGTCGGTCCAGGTGTAGGACTGCTGGAAGACCTGGTCGGTCTTCGCGCCGTGCTTCATGTACTCCTGGATGCCGAAGTTGTGGATCGACAGCACCAGGTGCATCGCGGCGGCCATGCCGATGGGAGAGATGTCGGTGGGGCCGTGCATGCCGGACTGGATCTGGTACATCGCGGCGTAGTCGAGCGACGGTGAAGCAACCGATTGCACATCGTCCTCGCCGCGTGGAACACTGGCGGCATGACCACGGCCCGCCCTGAACCGGACGACTTCGACGCGTTCTGGAGAGGCTTGGCGGAACGCGCGCGGGCGGTGGCCCCGAACACCGCACGCGAACCCGCCGACGAGACGGGGGCGGGGGTGGTGCGATTCACATCGGTCGACGGTGTGCGACTGGGGGGCTGGCTGACGCTCCCGCACGGTGAGATCACCTCGGCGGTCATCGTCGCACACGGCTACGGGGGGCGGAGTGCGCTCGATCCGCGCTGGGCGCCGTCGGGGGCTGCGGTTCTCTATCCGGTGGCGCGGGGCATGGCGGAGCTGTCCCTGACGGATGGCATCCCGTCGTTCTCGAAGGAGCACGTTCTGCACGGGATCGGCTCTCGGGAGACGTACGTGCACGGCGGCTGCGCCGCTGACGTGTGGTGTGCGGTATCCGCGCTTCAGGAGGTGCTCGAAACGCCGCTGGGGGCATCGCGGGGAGGACTGCGACTGGGCTTCTTCGGGCCCAGCTTCGGCGGCGGGATCGGCGCCATGGCCGTGCCATGGGATGAGCGGATAGACGCGGCTTCCCTCTACGTGCCCAGTTTCGGCGCTCACGCCGATCGGCTGGGCGTTTCCTGCGTCGGAAGCGGCGCAGCGGTCGCGGAGTGGGTCGCGGAGCATCCGGACGCCTGGTCGGTGCTCGACTACTTCGATGCCGCGACATCCGCACGCCGCCTTCGGGTGCCCACGATCGTCGCACCTGCCGCGGAGGACCAGTCCGTGCCGCCGGTCGGTCAGCGCGCAGTCGCCGCGACGGTGCCGGAGGCGTATCGCACCGTGATGCCGATGACGGCAGGTCACCGCTCCTACCCCCAGGAGGAGCAGGAGATGGCAGCTTTCGCGCAGGCCACGAGGACGCTCTTCGCGGGAACGGAGCGCGGTTCACTTCAGAGCCGATGAGGCTCTTGTGGTGATCGGCGAGGACCTATAACGTTGTGCGCACCGTAATGCAACCGATTGCAAGCGTGTCGATGACGACACAGAGAGCGGAAGATCACATGACGACGGAATCCAGAACATGGGCCGGGCGCCTGGCTGCGGGCCTGGTCGCGGTGGCGATGCTGGCTGCGGGCGCGACTGCCGCGCACGCGAATGATGCGCCGGCCGACTCCAACCTCCTGACCAACGCGAGCTTCGAAGAGGGCACTGGGCCCGAGGACGCGCCAGGATGGTCGCCGCTGTGGAACAGGACCGAGATCACGACGTTCAGCAGCGCACGCGCAAGCGACGGCGTCCGGAGCCTGCACCTCTTCAGGGATGCCAGCATCGCGAACGGCGGCCTGGTGGCGGATGCCGTGCCGGTCACTCCGGGGGCGACCGTCGAGTTCAGCTTCGATCAGTTCCTCGTGTCGGGCGGGCCCATCAGCGCGACCGTGCACTTCGATGACGCGGACGGCAACCTCATCGTCCAGCCGTACGAGCTGCTCCGCACCGACAAGAACACGTGGGGGCGGGCCTCGGCGGAGTTCGTCGCGCCGGACGGCACGGCAACAGCCAGCGCCGTGCTGTATGTGTCCTCCGGGGTGATGATCGACACCTTCGTCGATGACGTCTACTTCGGCCCCGCGACCGCAAAACCCGAAGAGCCCGAGCTCTCGCCGGTCGACAAGATCCTCGTCCAGGACGAGCGCATCGAGCATCTCGGAACACCGGTGACCAGTCAGATCCCGAGCCAGGCCGCTCAGGGCATCGAGGAGGGGCAGCAGGTCTCGTACCAGGTCTTCAAGGGCAACCCGCAGAGCGGCTACCCGGCGACGTTCGCCGTGACCGACGTGCGCACCGGCGCGCAGTTGCGCACCTGCACCGTCGACGGTGCGGACCACGCGCGAAACCTGAACATCGCCAGCGACGGCAGGGTCTACTGGGGCACATACCACGACTCCAAGCTCTGGCGTTATGACCCCGCGACCGGTGAGTGCACCGACCTCGGCACGATCAGTGATGAGAAGGACTCGATGTTCGGCATGTCGCCCGGACCGAACGGGACGATGTACATCGGCTCCTACCCCGATGCGCGTCTGTTCCTCTTCGACCCGGCCACGGACAAGGTCGAGTTCCTGCGCAGCATCGGCGATGGCATCGACTACATCCACTCGATCGCCTATCACCAGCCCAGCGACACGCTCTACATCGGATCCGGCGGACAGGTACCGCAGATCTGGAAGATCGCGGACGGCGGACGCGGCGAGCAGACACTCATCGCCGACGAGACCACTGTTCCGCGGATCAACGAGGGCACGCAGTTCGTCGGACGGATGGACATCGTCGGTGACCGGGTCATCGCTCAGGTCGGCCTGCGGATGCTGGTACTCGACCTCGACGGGAACATCGTGCACTGGGATGCCGATCAGACCCGATTCTTCTTCGGCCACCACATCATCGAGGGCGCTTCGCCCGACGAAGCGATCTTCTCCAGCGGAGGCGGCGCACTGATGCGCTATGACATCGCCGCGAACACCTTCGAGTCGACCGGAATCACCATCGGGGGCTATCTCTCCAACGGGGTGGTGGACGACTCCAGCGGTCAGACTCTGCTGTACGGCACCTCGGCATCCGGGGTGTTCGTCGCCGACCTCGCGGCGGGCACGCTGATCTCGGAGGAGGCGATCGAGTTCGCACAGCCGACGCTGATCCAGAAGCTCTTCCGTGGCGTCGATGACACGGTATGGGCCTCCGGATACATGATCGGCCTCGCCGAGGTCGACAAGGACGGCGGCTCTCACGGCCCGACATTGCAGCGCGGACAGTTCGAGTCGGCCGCCGTGCGCGACGGCAAGATGTACCTCGGTGGATACGGTCATGCGCGGTTCGACGTGCTCGACCCGGCCACCTACGACCCCGCCGACGCCGGCACGGTGCCGACGCTCTTCAGCGGCGTGGACGAGGGTCAGGACCGGCCGTTCGGCATGGCGTACAACCCGGACCGCGATGAGATCTACATGGGATCGGTCGCCACCTACGGCCAGACCCAGGGAGCTCTCGCGATCTGGGACGGCGCCAGCGGTGAGCACGTGATCCTCACCTCGGAGATCGGCGAGGACGAGAACATCATCTCGGTCGCGTACAACCCCGTGGACGGCCTGGTGTATCTCGGCAGCACGGTCGACGGCGGGCTCGGATCCGTGCCCAGCGGGCACACTGCCGGCAAGCTGATCGTGTTCGACCCCGAGACCCGCTCCGTGGTGAAGACGCTCGACCCCGCCGGGGAAGAGCGCGAAGGCATCAGCGGGCTCATGGTCGACCCCGACGGCGTCGTCTGGGGCGTCGCGGAGGACGTGCTGTTCGCCTATGACCCGGCGACCGGCGAGTCGACGGTCAAGGCGACCGTCGGCGGACGGTACAGCGCCGGCACGACGTACTGGGCGTACGGGACCGTCAACAGGTCGTCCGCCGATGGTCGAATCTACGTCACCGCCGGGTATCGGTTCAGTGTCTTCGACCCGGCGACCGGTCAGGCGACGCGCATCGCGAACGGGCTGCAGTGGAGCACCGTCGACGGCGAGGGCGATGTCTACCTGAGCGCGGGCGCGAACCTCTTCCGCTACGACGTGGAAGAGGTGGAGTGGGCTCGTTGCACCGAGAAGCCGACGGCGGACATCGTCGACGGACTGATCGTCCGCTCCGGTGAGGTCGTCTGCATCGATGGCATCCGAGTGGATGAGGGTGTCGTGGTCGAAGCGGGCGGCACCCTGCTGATGCGCGATGCCGACGTCCGGGGAGGAATGCAGTCCGACGGCGCCGAGCGCATCGAAGTGCGCGGCACGGAGGTGCGCGGTGCGGTCTCGGTGACGGCGACGGCGGGGGCGTTCGTGTTCGCCGGGAACGAGGTGCACGGATCACTGCAGTGCGGCGACAATGCGGCTGCGCCGGAGAACGAGACGCAGGCGAACCTGGTGAGCGGTTCGCTTCAGGGCCAGTGTCTCGGTCTGTGAGGCGCTGACGCGGCGACAGCGCCAGGGGCGTCCGGCGAGAGAGCTCGCCGGGCGCCCCGTGGCGGCCTGCGACTCAGGCCGCCAGGTGTCGGCGCAGCCAGTCGATCATCTGCACGAGCACATCCTCCGGCAACGGATGCCCGCCGGTGTGGTGCAGCGTCTCGATCCGAGACCCGGGACCGGCGGCGCTCCGCGCGAGCGCCTCGTTGTGCGCCCCGTCCGAGGCGCCCCCACCGCCGTAGAGGATCGGTCGGGGTGCGACGAGACCCAGCAGCTGGTCGAGGTCGCGATCGGCGGGAACGCGCGCGCCGAGGTACCAGGGATCGCTCCAGTTCGAGTGCGAGAAGCCCAGGCCCGGTTCATGCGTCACTGCGGCGGCGATGCGCGAGTCCAATGCGGCGGCGAAGAGCGAGAGCTTGCCGCCGAGCGAATGCCCGAAGACGCCGACGCGCGTGCCGTCCACCTGATCGAGTCCGGTGAGCATGTCGACGGCCAGGCGCAGGTCGGCGATGCTTCGTCCGAGCCCGGTGACCCGCGGATGCTGTCGCAGATGCTCCTCGGCAACCGGGCCGTAGCGCTCGTGCAGCTCCCGGGCTGCGGACGCACCTGCGGTGATCTCGGCCCACCACGGCACCGCCAGCACTCCCAGCCCTGCCGCCAGCAGCTCGCGGGCGAACGCACGGGTCGGACGGGCATCCGGGTCCGGGTACAGCGGACTCGGCTCGCCGAACAGCACCTGGGTGTCGTAGAACGGCAGCACGACCACGGGGCAGGGCGACGAGCTCGCAGGCAGCTCGAGCCGCGGAATCAGGTCCAGCCCGAAGCTGCGCAGTTCGACAGGGATGCGACGGATCGCCCCGTCGGTCTGCGCGGTGCCGACGCGGATCTCGGCATCCGGCGCCGGGTGCGCCCCGAGAAGGTCCACCCACTCGCGGCGCAGAGTCAGGGGGTCGGTCACTGATCGAGCTCGACGTCGAAGTCGATCGTGAACAGGTACTCTCTGGGCCACGAGGCATTCGTCACCCGCACTCCGCGCAGGGCGTGGACTCCGGATGCCCAGGAGGTGAGATCGCGCGCCGCCCGCTCTCCGAGCGCGGGAAGCTCGTCGAGCGGCGGCTCGGTCAGGCCGCGGTCGAGGAACTCCTGCTGCAGCTGCACGCGCAGGGTCGGGAGGTAGCGGGCGTCTTCGATGATCTTGGCGATCAGGAAGCGGCGTCGCGCCTCCTTCGCCGCCTCGCTGCCGTCGAGCAGTGCGCTGACACCGGCCGCGAGCGTGGTGCCCAGGGTGTTCCCGGCCGTGTTCCAGCCGCCGTAGGCCTCCAGTCGCTCGAGCGCCCGCGACTCGTCGAGCATGGTGAGCAGCGTCGGATCCGAGCCGTTGGCGTAGCGGACGTCGGCGAGCGCGACCCGGCGGCCGGCGGTGAGATGATCCGACGTCGCCGCAGCGACCAGTGCGCTCGCCGCGGAGCTGTCCTGGGTGATCGGGTCAGCGGTCCAGTCCCCGGGCTCGGCGGCCGGGGCGTGCACCATCAACACGAGGTCGGCGTCCTCCGCGGTGGGGACTCGTTCGGCTCCGAGTGCACGGATCTGCCGGTCGATGCCCTGATCGATCGGGGAGTCCTCGTAGAGCGCGGTGCGCTGCAGTCCTTCGGCATCCGGACAGCCCACGAAGATCCGCGGGGTCACGCCGTGGGCGCGGGAGACCGCGCGGGCGACGAGCACACTCGGAACCTCGTCAGCGCCGGGATAGAGCAGCGCGCCGGCGTCCAGTCGCTGGTTCCACGTGCTCAGTGCGGCGCGGTCACCGGCCGGCAGTCCTCGAGGCGCGGTGTCGTCCGAGGTGATCATCAGGTCGGCGACGGTGCCGTCGGCGGCCAGTTCGAGCGCCGCGAGATTCACGGCGTGATTGCGCATCCGGCGTCGCACCAGGTCGTGCCGGAACTCGGCGGGCACCTCATGCAGAGCGGCTTCGACGTCATCGGCTCTTGCCTCGCCCCGCGCCTGTCGGTCCCAGGTCTGGGAGAGCGCGAACATCTTACGGCCGTGGGTCGCCCAGTACTCGGGCTCCTGTCTGCTGCGACCGGCGTTGTCGTAATGAGGGAGGCGAGTGACCACCTGATAGGCGGAGATCGGCGCGCGCAGCCCGCGCAGCACCTCCAGGCGCGGGATCACCTCGCCGATGCGGTCGTGGCTGAGCCGTGAGGGCACCAGACCGCCGTGCACGAGCAGATCCAACGAGATCACGTGGGCGTCGACCGAACCGTCCACCTCACGCAGCCACGCCGCCAGCGCGTCCACGTCGGCGGGCTCCCGAAAGCGAGGCATGAGCTCGGCCGGCGGCATGATGACGTCGGCGCCGTTGCACGTGCCGATCTGGCGCGCGTAACCGGCGGTGTTGGGTCGCTCGTCCGGCGGGAGGACCGCGATCCGCAGTCTGCGGGGGTCTTGTGCGCTCATGGAACTAACGGTAGCCTGCATCTGCAACCGATTGCAAGAGTTCGATGGTTGTGCTGTTCTCTTCGGCGAAGACGCCCGACAACACAGGAGAAGCCCATGATCCCGCGATCACGAACGCTGATGGGAGTGGCTGCGGCTGCACTCATCGTCACCACTCTCGCCAACCCCCTCCAGGCCGAGCAGTCGGCCGTCGCCGCCACGAATCCGGACACGAATCTGCTGATCGATGCGAGCTTCGAATCGGGTGCTGCGCTCGCCGAGCTCGACGGCTGGGCACCGTGGTCGACGCGCAGCAGCGACTACTTCAAGGTCTCGACCTCGAACGCCACCGTCGGCGCGCAGAGCCTGCATGTCGACGACACGTCGACCTCGTACGGCGGAGGTCTGATCAGCAGCGAGATGCCGGTCACGGATCGAACCGCCTACGAGATCAATCTCGAGGTGTACAAGGTGTCGGGCAGCTTCAGCGTCTGGACCTACTTCCTCGACGATGCCGGCACGAGGCTGGCATCCAGCTGGCAGACGGTGCGAACCGAGGATGAGGCCTGGGAGCGCGTGTTCCTCGACTTCGACTCGCCCGTCGGCGCCACTCAGGCGCAGATCATGATCTATGCGGGCAACACCCCTGTCGTCGACGCCTATGTGGATGATGTCTATTTCGGGCCGAGGGGCGAATCCGGACACGAGAGGCCGGTTCCGCCCTCCGTGCCCGAGCTCGTCGTCGCGAACGACCCGAACCTCACTTACACGGGGACACCGGTGGGCAGCCGGATCACCAAGAACGCGGTGATCGCCCAAGAGGGTGGTGTCTGGATGAGCTACGGAGTGTTCAAGGGCGTCGAGTCGACCGGCTACCCGGCTACCCTGGTCGTGGCGCGTCTGGACGATGGCGAGATCGTGCGCAAGGTGCCGCTGCCCGGATCCGGCTTCGCGCAGGAGATCCGCAGGTCGAGCGACGGCAGGATCTTCGTCGCCACGGACGGCGACTACAGCCTGTGGGTGTACGACCCGGAGACGACGAAAGCCCGCAGGATCGGAGTGATCAATCCGACCACCCCGGCGGACGGCTACGTCTGGTCGATGGCGGCCGGACACGATGGTGAGATGTACCTCGGCAGCTACCCGAAGGGATTGCTCTACCGGTACGACCCGGCGACAGATGTCATCGAGAACCTGGGCGCCGTCGACTCCACCCAGAAGTACATTCACGGCCTCGCCTTCGATCAGGAACGGGGCAACCTGTACGTCGGTGCGGGTGGGAGCAGCGCGCAGATCTGGAAGGTGGCGCCGGACGGCACCAAGACCGCGCTGCTGCACGAGCAGACCGCACCCGGCTCGACGACCGAGTCCTTCGCGTCGACGTTCACCTTCGTGGACGACCGGCTGTTCGCGCGCATCTCCAACCAGATCATCGTGATCGGCGCGGATGACCAGGTGCAGTACTGGAAGGGCGATGGCCCCGAGATGCACGGCTACTGGGTGACGCCCCGACCGGATCAGCCGGAGCACTACATCTACGTGTTCGGCAGGACGTTCTGGGAGTTCGACGCGACCACTGGCACGCGCCGCGACCTGGGCATACCCGCCAACGGCTACCTGAATGACGGGTACTGGATGCAGTCGACTGAAGCGGGTTGGGAGGGATGGACGCTCGTCGCCTCCACCAGCAAGGGCGTCGTCCGGATGAACCCGTCGAAGGACGTCTCGGAATCGCACAGCATCGCCTACGCGACACCGACCAGCGTGCAGCGCCTGTTCAACGGGCCCGACTCGATGTATGCGTCCGGCTACCTGATCGGCCTCGCGCCGTTCGACGAGAAGACCGGCATCCCGGGCGACTCGCTGCAGTCCGGACAGTATGAGAGCGCCGTCAACAGGAACGGCAAGCTGCTGCTGGGCGCCTACGGTCACGCCAAACTCATGGAGTATGACCCGGCCACCGGTGCCTCGCCACGCCAGGTGTACTCCCTTGAGGATCAGGGGCAGGACCGTCCGTTCGGGCTCGCCTATGACGCGGCGACGGACAGCACATACATGGGCAGCGTCGGCACCTATGGGCAGAACCAGGGCGCCCTGACCCGTTACGACTTCGCGACGGGTGTGCGCACGACGTACACCACCGAGATCGTCACGGACCAGTCCGTGGTGAGCGTGCTCGCGCACGACGGTCTGGTGTACGTCGGTACGACGATCGACGGTGGGCTCGCGGCGCCGACCTCGGGGCAGACGCAGGGGCACTTCATCGTGTGGGATCCGAAGACCGAGACGGTGGTCAAGGACCTCGTGCCGGTCGCGGGCGACGAGGGCATCACCGGTCTGATCGTCGGACCCGACGGCCTCATCTGGGGCGTCTCCGAGGACACCGTCTTCAAGTACGACCCGGCGACGGAGGAGATCGTCTACTCCGAGAAGCTCCTGCGCCACCGCTACGGCTCCGGCACGGTGTGGGCGTGGGCGAATCTCACGATCGGCGCCGATGGTGACGTCTACGGCTCCAACCGCTTCTCGTTCTTCCGGATCGACGCGGAGACGATGGCCCACACCGACATCGTCCCCACGACCGTGACAGGCTCGCCGCTGATGAACGCCGTCGCCGACGCTGACGGGGACGTGTTCTTCTCCCATGGACCGTACGTGTTTCGCTACGACGTACCCCGGAGTGAGAGGGCGTGCACGGTGCAGCTCGACGAGATCGTCTCCGACGGCCTGGTCGTGGCCGACGGCGACGTCGCGTGCGGCACGGACGTCACCGTCCAGGGCAGCGTCTCGGTCGCCGAAGGCGGAGAGCTGCGACTTGAGCGCAGCACGCTGCGCGGCGGCCTCACCGCCGACGGCGCCAGTGCCGTGAGCATCATCGGGTCCCGGATCTCGGGCGCCACGGCGATCACGAACGCGAGCGGCCCGGTCGTGTTCGTCGGCAACGATGTGCGCGGTTCGCTGACATGCGGCGGCAATGCCGACGGCGTCGACGATCAGGGTGAGCCGAACGCGATCTCTGGCGCCGTCGACGGATGCTCGCTGGGCTGACGAACTGACGCGGACAGGAGAACCCCATGATCCCCCGATCAAGAATGCTGGTGGGAGCGGCCGCGGCCGCCCTCATCACCGCCGTCGGCGATGCCTCGGATGGACTGATCGTGGGCGACGGGGAAGTGGCGTGCGGCACGGGCCTCGACATCCGCGTTGCCACGACGGGCTGTCTGGTGGGTTAGCAGCACGACGGGTGCGCGGAGATTCGCGCACCCGTCGGCTCGTACGCCCGGACCCGATGTGGAGAGAAGATGCACGGCACCGACATCCGCGTGCTCGCGGCCGATGTGAGCTTCCGGCCGGTCGAGCTCGACCCGCCGTTGACGATCAGCGGCGGGTCGATCGCGTGGTTCACGGTGGCGTGCGTGAGTGTCGAGGTGGAATCCGCAGCCGGTGCGCGGGCGTCAGGATACGGCGAGAGCATCCTCTCGGTGCTCTGGTCGTGGCCGCACAGCGAGCTCACCATCGAACATCGCGACGCCGCGATGCGGGAGACCGCCCAACGGTGCGCGGATGCCGTGACCCGTCGCGACTTCGCGGATCCGATCACCCTGTGGAGGTGCGCCGCGACGCAGCTCGACCGCCTCAGCGCACCGGGCGATGATTCGGGCATCCGAATGCCCCGATTGAGCGCCCTGCTCGCGCTCGGCGCGATCGACAACGCCGTGCACGACGCCTGGGCCGCTGCTGCGGAGATGAACGTCTTCAGCATGTACACGCGAGAGCATCTCCGTGATGACCTGAGTGCGTTCGGCCTTCCCGGGACATATCCCGCCGACGGCCTGGCCGATCGGGGTGGAGTACTCGGTGCGCTGCCCGTGCAGCATGTGGTCGGCATCTCCGACGAGTTGACCGCGGGTGAACGCGGGGTCGGGCTCGCGGGCTGGATCGAACGGGAGGGCGTATCCAGCTTCAAGATCAAGGTCGCGGGGCACGACCCGTTCCGCGATGCGTCGCGAATACGTGACGTGTATCGCACCGCCCGCGCAGTAGGCGTTCGGCCGCGTTTGGCGGTCGACCCCAACGAGGGCTACCGGGATCCGCAGACCGCCCTGGCGATGATCGACGCACTCGCGGAGCTCGATGGGGACGCCGAACGCAGCGTGGACTACATCGAGCAGCCGGTGCCGCGGGGGCTGTCGGTGGATCCGGATCGCATGCGGGCGCTGTCGCGCCGTGTACCCGTGCTGATGGATGAAGGATTCACGTCTCTGTCGGCACTGACGTCGATGCGCGAAGAAGGCTGGTCGGGCGTGGTCATCAAGGCAGGCAAGGGCCAGACTCCCGCCGTCGTCGCAGCGGCCGTCGCCCGGCACCTCGGACTTCTGGTGGTGGTGCAGGACCTCACGGCCACAGGCGCCGCCTTCGTCCACTCTGTGCAGCTCGCGCGAAGGCTCCACACCGCCGGGGTGCGGGTCGAGTACAACAGCCGCCAGTATGCACCCGGTGCGAACAGCGTGCTCCGGCGGCGGATGCCGGGTCTGGCCGACGTCGTCGATGGTCGCATCCGCACCGAGGGACTCGACGGTCACGGCCTCTACGGGATGTCGTTCGACGGCTCATGAGCGTCGCGATCCGCGGAGCGGAGGCCGTGCGCCAGCAGCGGTCGCACCGACTCGTACGCAATCGTCGACAGCGGCTGTTCCCCGCCGAACAGCCGCGTGACGGGCCGATCCCGCAGCCATCGCGGCCAGCCCGGATCGCCATCACGCACGAATCCCACGAGCGCTGTGTGCAGGGCATCCGCCAGTGATCGTGGTGTGTCGTCGCCCAGAAGGCGCCGGGCGCGGGGCTTCTCGAGCCCGTCGAACCAGAACGGCAGATCGACCGTGTGGCTCGCTGATCCCGTGACCGGGGAGGGCCAGCTGAACCGATAGGTCCAGGTCGGGGCACTCACCGGCGGGCGCAGGTCCGCGAGCCGAGGTACGAGAACCCGGCAGATGCCGTCGCTCATCACGCGGCCGAGCAGCATGGTATTGTCTGCCTCGACGAGATCCGCGTTGCTCGCCAGATATTCACGTCGAACGCCGTCATCGATGATGAAGGGTCGAAGCAGTCGGTCGGGGTCCTGGCCGGCCAGCTCAGCTCTGCGCGCCATCTGCCCCGGTGCGAACTCGTCATCTGTCGCCCCGACGAGCAGAGGCTTGTCCGCGCCGATCCCCGCCCTCACAGCATCGGCGACGCAGTGCGGGACAAGACCGCCGTCCACGATCGGACCCCATGGCGATCCCTCTCGCATGCGCTCCGCCCGGGCGACATCTCCCTGCACGGCGCTCGCCGCCGACGGCAGCAGGGCGTCCATTTGCTCGTGCGGGAGATCGACGAGACCGGAGGGGCTCACCCCGGCGAGATCGGCCAGACGCAGCGTTCGCTCCCGTGCGCGTGCGGGAGCGACGTCGCCGAGCACACCCGACAGTGAGAACACCCGATGGAACAGCTGCTGAGCCACCGGCATCCCGAGCAGCGTGAGCGCGGCCCCGCCGCCTGCGGAGTGGCCGCCGACCGTCACCCGGCCGGGGTCCCCTCCGAATGAGCGGATGCTGCGCTGCACCCATTCGAGAGCCGAGAGCCAGTCGAGGACGCCGCGGTTCTCGGTGACTCCGTCGAGGTGACCGAACCCCTCGAACCCCAAGCGGTACGACGCCGACACCAGCACGATGCCTGCGCGATTGAGGGTCGTCCCGTCGAGCTGCTCGTCCAGCGGTGCGCCGGAGGTGAAACCGCCGCCGTGCAGCCAGAAGAGCACGGGCAGCGAGGCGCTCGGGTCAGGGGTGAACACGTTCACGTGGAGCCCGTCGACGGATGGATCCGCCGGGCGGCTCGCATCGCGCACCCCAGTCCACTCCTTCGGATGCACAGGCGGCGCGAAGCGCAGCGCTCCCGCCGGATGCCGGGCGAACGGAATGCCGAGGAACGCGATGCTGGAGAGTCCGGTGTCCGGATCCACGCGTCGAATGCCTCGGACCAGGCCTGATCCGGTTCGGATGATCCGGTCGCCCGGCATCCGCTACTTCATTCCGGTCATCATCACGCCGCGCACGAAGTAGCGCTGGAAGAAGATGAAGACGAGGAATGTCGGGATGAAGCTGATCACCGCGGCGGCCATGATCGTCGCGAGCGGCACCTGCTCCTCCTGCAGGGTGTTCAATCCCACAGTCAGAACGTGGTTCTCGACCGACTGCTGCGAGATCATCGGCCACAGGAAGTCGTTCCAGTGCGCCAGGAAGACGAACGTCGCCAGGGTTGCCAGGATCGGCTTGGTCTGCGGCAGGATGACCGACCAGAAGGTGCGGAATTCGCCCGCGCCGTCGATCTTGGCGGCGTCGAGGAGCTCGTCCGGGATGCCATGGATGAACTGACGCATCAGGAACATCGCCGAGGTGTTGGCCAGGGTGGGCACCAGCATGCCCCACATGGTGTTCAGCCCGCCCATGTCGCCGACGAGGATGTACTGCGGGATGATCGTGAGGTGGTACGGGATCATCAGCATCGCGACCAGAACCCAGAAGATCACCTCTCGTCCGGGGAAGCGCTTCTTGGCGAAGGCGTAGCCGGCCATCGAAGCGAACAGCAGCACGAACACCGTGGACACGATCGCGTAGATCGCGGAGTTCAGTGCCCATCGAGGGATGTTCCTGCTGCTGAGCGTCTCGATGAACGCGTCGAAGGAGATCGTGGTCGGAAACAGCGCCTGGGGCATCTGGATCGGCTGGCCGGGCTGAACCGAGAGAACCAGCATCGCGTAGAACGGGAATGCGGTCACCAGCGCGATCACGATCAGCAGCAGGTGCATCGGCAGCAGGCGGCTGAGCTTGCGCACGGTCATGGGGCGGCGCTTGAGCTGTCGGGTGCGTTCGGAGGAATCGGGGAGTACGGTCGCCATGGTCTCGGACATCAGTCGTTCTTCCCCACGATCTTGCGCTGGATCAGCGAGAGCGCCAGTGTGATGATCAAGAGCACCACTCCAGCCGCGCTCGCATAGCCGAAGTTGAAGTAGCCGAAGCCCTGGTCGTAGATCATGAATGTGAGGGTGTAGCTGCCCCGGGCAGGGCCCCCGCCGGTCATCACGAAGATCGAGTCGAAGGTCTGCAGAGATTTGATGGTCTCGATGATCAGCACGAAGAAGAGTGCCGGCTTCAGGTTCGGCAGCGTGATGTGCCAGAACTTCGCCCAGCCGCTGGCTCCGTCCAGCGAAGCCGCCTCGTAGTACTCGGTGGGAATCGCGAGCATGCCTGCCAGAAGGATCAGCATGTTGTAGCCGAAGCTGCTCCATACGCTGAGGATGGCGAGGGTCGGCAGCACCCAGAAGCGGTCCGTCAGCCACCCGACGCCTTCGAGCCCGAACATCTCCAGGAGCGCGTTGATCGGGCCGGAGCCGGAGAAGATCCACATGAACACCAGCGCGATGAGAACGCTCGAGGTGACTGTGGGGAGAAAGAAGATCGACCGGTAGATTCCCATTCCGCGCAGCGCACGGTTGCACAGCTGCGCCATCCCGAGCGACACGATCATCGCCAAGGGCATCTGGATGGCGGCGAAGATCACGGTGACCTTCAGGGCGTCCCAGAAGATCGCGTCCTGGAAGAGCTCGATGAAATGGTCGAGCCCGATGAACGTGTAGGTGCGCCGCAGCGAGTAGTCGCCGAAGGCGAGCACGATCCCGTAGATCGCCGGCCAGATGCGGAAGACGGCGAACAGCAGCACCATCGGGCCGATGAAGATGTAGCCCGCGATCGCTTCCTTCGAGTTCCACCAGTGGCGTCGGCGACGAGGGGGCGTGGCCGCCGGCGGCTCCGGAGTCGCCGGAAGAGTGGGGCGGGTGGTGGTGGAGGTCATGGGTGTCCTTCAATCTTGCGGTGCCCCGATGCGCTGACGCACCGGGGCACCGCGTACCCTCTGGGTCAGAGGATGCGGTTCACTTCCTCAGCGGCGGCATCCAGTTCCTTCTGCGGGTCGGCGCCCTCGAGCAGCACGAGCTGGATGTGCGGCTTGAGGAGGTCGATGATCTCACGTGCCTTCGGGCTGGCCACGCCGGTGCGGACGAACGGGATCGCCTCTTCGCCCGCGGCCATGATGGGATCATCGGCGTACAGGCCGGTGATGTCGCTGCGCGGAGAGTAATAATTGGCTTCCGGCAGCAACGTGGACATGAAGTCGACATCGGTCAGGAAACGCACCCACGCCTGGGAGGCCTCGGGGGCCTCGGTGGTGTTGAAGATCGACCACCCGCCGACAGTGCCGGAGGCGACCTGCTTGACATCCTTCAGCGTGGCCACGGTCTCGATGGCATCCGCGCCGTGCAGGTCACGGTTGGCGACGATGTTGCCACCGCCGTTGTACGCCACCTTGCCCAGTCCCTGCTGGGACTGCTCGAACGGCGGGATGGTCGCGACTTCCTCGCGCGGAACCCACTCGTTGTCGGCCAACTCCTTGATGAAGGTGAGGGCCTTCACGCCTTCGGCGCTGTTGAAGGTCGCCTCGGTCATGTCCTTGTTGAGCACATCACCGCCCGCCTGCCAGAGGTACTTGTAGAACGTGCTGTTCAGCGTGCCCGTCCCGTAGTAGTTGGTGACGAAGTTGCCGGAGTCCTTGACCGCCGGAGCGATCTCCTTGATCTCCTCCCACGTGGTCGGGCACGGCACTCCGCCCGCGGCCTTGAGTACGACCGTGTTGCAGAAGTCGTTGCCGGCGGTCATCAGCTGCGGTGCGCTGTAGAGGGTGCCGTCGTAGGTCATGGCCTCGAGTGCGGAGTCGTGGAACTTGTCCCAGTCATCGCGGAGGTCATCGAGCGGAAGCAGCAGATCTTCAGCCGCGTACTTCGGCACGAAGTCGGGGTTGAAATACACGACGTCCGGTTCGTTTCCACCGGAGATGGCCGTCACGAGGGCTTCTTCGCGCCCGGCGAACGCCTGCATCTGCAGGTCGATCTTCACCTTCGGGTAGGTCTCGTTGAACTTCTCGATGTACGGTTGCCACCAACTGGCCTCCTTCACCCCGCCAAGGGGGTAGGGCCAGAACGTGACAGTGCCGGAGACGTCTTCCGGGCTGGATGACTCGGCGGGTGGTGCTTCGGTGCCACTGCACGCGGTGAGCAGCAGTAGTGCACTCACTGCGAGGGCACCCGCTGCGGCTGGAGCCTTGTGTCTCATGATCCCTCCATTGGGTTCGGGGCGACGAGGTCCGATCGCGGGAAAATGCAGGAATGCAATCGGTTGCAAGTAACGCTAGTCACCGATAGCGTGGCGTGTCAAGGAGCACCTCACGATGAGTTCGGAGGCGCCGGAGGACTGAAAGGATCTCGAGCATGCCGAGCATCGGCCTGATCGGTGTGGAGAACTCGCACGCCGAACACTTCATCCGGTTTCTGAACCAGGAGGGGCGATACGCCGGATTCCGCGCCACCGCCCTCGCGGGTGGGATGGATGCGCGATCGGAGGCCCTGGCCGAGGCGGGCGGCATCGAAACGATCGTGGACGATGCGTCCGATCTCGTCGGCCGCGTCGATGCCGCGATCATCTCAACCCGCGATGGGGCGCTGCACCGGTCGCAGGCGGAGCCGCTGCTCGCCGCCGGCATCCCCGTTCTCGTCGACAAGCCGCTTGCGACGTCGGTCGACGATGCGGATGCCATTCTTTCTGCCGCTCGTGCGTCCGGGGCGATGGTCTACTCGGCGTCTGCGCTGCGATTCGCCCGGCAGGTCGGCCAGCTGAAACAGTGGGTGCGCTCATCGACCGGGCTGCGTCATCTGCACGTGACCGGGGCGGGTGATGCTGCCGGCCCGTACTCGGGCCTCTACTTCTATGGCATTCACCACGTCGAGGCCGCGCTGGAGGTGCTGGGCGATTCCCCGCTCCCCGATGGCATCCGCGTCGCTGCCTTCCAGTCCGCCGGCACCACGGTGGCGACCGTGCAGCTCGACGAGGTGGTCATCACCCTCACGTTCGTTCCTCCGCACGACGGCGGACAGGTCGGTTTCCACGCAGGTGCTGTGTCGGCGGACGACCTGTGCAACGCCGAGATCGAGCTGGGGCGTGACTACAACGCCCCGGTCCTCAACCGCTTCATCTCCTCGCTGCGGTCAGGTCGCGCTCCGGTGGAGCCTGTCGTGATGCGGACGCCGATCGTCCTGATGGAGAAGATCTGCGCGGCCCTCTGAGGCGTTCTGATCGGGGCAGCGGGCGTCACCCCAGGCGGTGGTAGTTCTCCGTCGTCACCTCAGACCGCAGAGTTCCATCGCGCAGGAAGGCGTCGACCTCATCGACGACGTGCGCACCCTGGGCGAATCGTGCCTGGACGGTACCACCGGCGACATGGGGCATCAGGATGGCATTCTCGTGGCCGAAGAACTCACTGTCGGGGTTGAGCGGCTCGTTCGTGAACACGTCCAGGGCCACACGCAGCCGGCCGGCCTGCACTTCCTTCAGCAGCGCCGCTTCGTCCACCACCTGGGCGCGTGCGGTGTTGATGACGATGGCGCCATCGGGAAGGCGGCGGAAGTGGTCGGCACCGATCATCGACTCCGTCTCCGGGGTGGAGGGTGCGTGAATTGAGATCACATCGCTGGTGCTGCACAGCTCCTCGAGCGAGCACAGCTCGACGCCCAGTTCCGCCGCGCTCTCCGCCGAGGTGTACGGGTCGTATGCGCGCAGTCGCGTCGCACCGAGCCCTTGGACCATCTTGACGAAGTGCCGACCGACGCGACTCAGCGAGACGATGCCGATGCGCTGCGCCGCGATGCTCTGCCCCAGCACCCCGAAGCCGCCCGCCTTCCAATCCCGGCTCTGCTGGAATCGGCGGTCGTGCCACACGACGTTGCGCAGGTGCGCGAGGGTGAGAGCCAGCGCCATCTCGGCGACGGCGAGTGCCATGGCATCCGCTCCTCCCTGCGCCAGCCGAACGGCTCCGCCCAGGGTCGCGACGGGGAACAGGTTCCGCACTGATCCGGCGCTGTGCACGGCGAGGCGAAGGCGGGGGCCGTCCAGAATCTCCGGGGGGAAGGGCGCGGTGGTCCACGAGGTGATGAGCACGTCGAACTGCGTCGCGATGTCGTGGGGCACAGGAACCCTGCCGTCGCGCTCCTCGCCGTGCACGACCTCGCCGAGAGCGCGCAGGCGGCTCTGGGCTTCCGCGTCGTAGAGGCGCGCGAATTCGGGTTCGGTGATCGCGACGAAGACGCGTGTGCTCATCATTCCTTCTTCTGTGGAGGTCGGGGTTCTGTGGAGGCCGGGGCTCTAGCTCTCGAACACGGTGGTCTGCGACACGACGACGCGGCGCACGTGGACGCCGTCGTCGAGGTCCACGTCGACGCGATCCGGGTCTGAGGATTCGGGCCGGCGCAGCATCCGCGCGGGATTGGATGCCGCCATGATCAGCACCTCGTCCTCGGTGAACGGGAGATTCGCAAGCGCCCACTCGATGCAACCCCGCAGGGAGGTCCCTGATCCGGCCAGCAGTCCGGTTCCGCTGAGCGACAGTCGGCCATCGTCAGCGACCGTCACGTCGCCTCCGACCGGAGTGGAGTATCGTCCGGGCGGGCAGCCGGCCAGCGCCGCCGAATCGGAGGTGAGGATGCTGCGTTGCAGCCCCTTCGCGCGGATCATGGCGGTGAGGGTGTCGGCCGGCAGGTGGTGCCCGTCTGCGATGAACATCGCCGTGAGATCGTCAGCGGCCAGCTGCGCCCACAGGTGGTTCGGGTGGCGCGGGAGCATCGGATGGATGCCGTTGCCCAGGTGCGTGGAGAGGCTCGCGCCGGCATCGATCGCCTCGCGGACCTGCTCGAGGGCGGGTGCGCAGTGGCCGATCGAGATGCGGATGCCCTGCGCTTTCGCAACGGCGATGTACTCGAGCGCCCCTGCGCGCTCCGGTGCCAGGGTCACGATGCGGATCAGGCCGTCGGCCGCCTGCTGCCACCGTTCGAGCTCGGCGATGGAGGGATCACGCAGCTGGGCGGCGTCGTGAGCACCGCGCGCGCCGTCTTCGGGGCTGAGTGACGGCCCTTCGACGTGGATGCCGGCGATCGAGTGCGCGATCAACGGATCCGACCTGCGGGCCTGGACGATCGCCTGGAGAGCGTGCAGGATCCTGTCTTCGGATGCCGTGATCACCGTCGGCAGGTAGGAGGTGATGCCCTCGGCCCAGAGCGCCTGCGTGAGCGCGACGATCGTATCGGCCGTGACGTCGTCGGAATTGACGTCGAAGCCGTGGAACCCGTTCACCTGCAGGTCGACGAGTCCTGGCCACGATCGCACGCTCATAGCTGGAGGCTAGTGTCCGAACGGCGGGTCTCGCGATTCAGGCCCGTCGCAGCCGCGTCGTCGAGGAACCAGGTGACGTCGGGATGCGTGCGCAGGTAGCTCGCCGGGCTCGACGCGTCGACCGGTCCCTGCAGGGCTCGTGCAACGGCATCCGCTTTGTGTGAACCGATGACGCTGCACACCAGCGATCGGCCGGAGAGCAGAGCGGGCACCGTGAGCGTCAGGGCCTGCGTGGGTACTTCGTCGAGGGTTGCGAACAGCTTCTCGTCCACCTGCTGGCGGCGGGACGCATCGTTCAGCGTGACGACGCGTGCGATCTCGGGATCGTCCGGATCGGACGTCCCCGGCTCGTTGAAGGCGATGTGACCGTTGACACCGACGCCCAGGCAGACCAGGTCGATCGGCGCCTCGCTGATCAGCGCACCGTAGCGCACCGCCTCGGCCGCCGGCCTGCCGTGGGTGCGGATGCGTTCGAGTCCGGCGTGCGCGGCGACGGGCAGGCGCTCTTCGAGCCAACGACCGAAGCTGTTGGGGTGGTCGGATGCGAGGTTCAGGTACTCGTCCATGTGGAAGGACCGCACCAGGCTCCAGTCGATCCCCGGCTCCTCGACGAGTGCTGTCAGCATGGCCTGCTGAGAGGGCGCGCTGGCGAAGATCACCCGGGCGTTGCCGCGGGTGGCGAGGGTGTCGCGGATGACAGATGCGGCGCGACCGGCCGCTTCCCGCCCTGCGATCTCGACGGATGTCGCGACGTGGATGCGAGAAGCCGCCGACGGGATCTTGTCCATGGTCATTCCTTTGCAATCGGTTGCAAGCTACACTACGGGAAGGTCGTCACCGAGGTCAACGGGGCGACGCGCGGAGGGAGCAGAATGACGCACGAGGCCCGGAGACACCTCGAGCAGGTCGTCCTGCCGTTCTGGACGAGTCGTGGAATCGACGACGAGTTCGGCGGCTTCCACACCTGTTTCGACAATCGCGGACGCGACCGGGTGGCCGACGACAAGTACACCTGGTCGCAGGGCCGCTTCATCTGGCTCCTCGCTCGCGCCGCCGAGCAGTCCGGACGTGGCCTGCTCGAGGTGCCGGATGCCGACGCGGAGCGGATGCTCGACTGGGCGCGGCGCGGCGCGGTATTCCTCCAGGAGAACGCCGTTCACCCCGACGGCACGTGCGACTTCGCGCTGAGTCGCGACGGCGCGCGGCCGGTCACAGGTCAGCCGTCGCGCAGCGTGTACGCCGACCTCTTCGCGGTGATGGGCTTCGCCGAGCTCGCCCGGGTGTCGGCTGACCGTACCTGGATCGCCCCTGCTCGCAGCATCCTCGATCGCGCCATCGCAGACATCCGTGAGCGCACCGCACCCACTCCGCCCTACGCGATCCCTGCGGGACATCGGGCCTTCGGCCCGCACCTGATCCTGCTCAACGCACTCGGCGTGTTCACCCAGGCGGAGCGCGCGCTCACGGCATCCAGCACGCGCGACGACGCTCTCGCCCGCGAGATCGACACGGTCATGTCGTTCCGCACCGAGGACGGAAGCTTCGCCGAGATGCCGCGTCTGGATGATGCCGGTGGCGACGATCTGATCACGCGACACCGGGTGCCGGGTCACGCGCTCGAGGCCATCTGGATCGCTCTCGATGCGATCGATCTGGTCGGCGGTGATGCACAGACGCATCGTCAGTCGGCGCTGGACTCGATACGTCCGCTGTGCGAACTGGGCTGGGACGACGAGCTCGGCGGCATGCTGCGCTACGCCGATGTCGCGGGTGGCGAGCCGCGCGGATCCACGCAGGATTCGCCGTACGAGCAGCTCGTGCGGCGCACCTGGGACACCAAGCTGTGGTGGGTGCACACGGAGGCCGCGGCGACCACGGCCATCGCCGCACGGCGGCACGGGCGCGCGGACTGCGACCCCTGGCACACGCGCATCTGGGACTACGCCCTTGCGACGTTCCCCGGCGGTGAGGACGGAGAGGAGTGGGTTCAGATCCGCAACCGTGACGGCAGTCCGCGCGACGAGGTCGTCGCGCTGCCGGTCAAGGACCCGTTCCACATCGTCCGCAACCTCATGCAGCTGATCGAGCTGGATGCAGAAGGCCAGGCGCCGCGGCAGTGAGCGATCAGCGCGCCTGGCCGCTGGACTGGCGGGGGATGAACTCGCCCTCCAGGCGCACGTTCGACGGTCGGTCACCCGCGATCGCCGCGTGCATGGCAGACATGGCCTCTTCGGCGAGGCGCTCGTTGGGCGTCGACACCGTACTCAGTGAAGGTGTGACGGCCCGCGCCAGCAGCACGTCGTCACAGCCGATCACCGAACGGTCATCGGGTACTCGCTGACCGGAATCCGCGAGCCCGGCGATGACGCCGCACGCCGTGAGATCGTCGAACGCGAACGCGGCGGTCGTGTCGGTGTTCAGCAGCGCCTCGGCCGCAGCCCTGCCGCCCTCGTACGAGGCGTCGAACGGGCCGAGCTCGGTGAGCACGACATCAGTTCCGGCGGCCCAGGTGCGAATCGCCGCGCGCCGCTGCTCGGCCGCCCAGGAGCCGATGGTTCCGGACAGCAGGGCGACGCGGGTGTGACCCAGCGCGCGCACGTGATCTCCGGCGTCATGCAGTGCACTGGTCATGTCGCACACCACCGAGGGGATGCCCTCGACCTCACGGTTGAGCACCACCGTCGGCATCGAGCCGATAGCCTCGCGCAGCGCCTCATCGGAGGCGAGTGGGGAGGCCAGCAGGATGCCATCGGTCTGGGCTCTCAGCCGCGCGATAAGAGAGGCCTCTGCGTCGGCATCGCCCTGGGCGTCGACGAGGATGACGGTCGATTCGCCCGCCGCAGCCTGGATCTCGCGCACCAGCGGCGGGAAGAACGGGTTGGTGATGTCGGGCACCAGCAGGCCCACGGCACCGGTGCTGCCCGTCGCGAGCCGCCGGGCGGTGCGGTTCGGCTGGAAACCCAGACGGTCAGCGGTCTCGAGGACGCGCTGTCTGACATCGTCCTTCACGAGGTCCGGACGGCTGAACGCCCGGGACACTGTAGACGCGTGCACACCGAGTTCCTCGGCGATCGAGTAGATCGTCACCTTCGCCACGACGGTCCCCTCTCGTTGCGACCCCGAATCCGGCAACCCTGCCGAACGACGGTCGTTCGCCGTTCCATATATCCCCATCCTGCACCCGGCGCACCACGTTCCAGTTCGCCGTCGGCCGCGGGGTGACGATCGAGATCGCCGCACGGTCGGTGGGTACTGACGGACTCTATCAAACCCCGAACCACGGTTGCAATCGGTTGCAGCTGGCACACGCCTGCGTCTGGTCCCCGAGCGCCGAAGCGGTTGCAGTCAGATGGCCTTCTCCGCACACGGCACGCACAGCTCCGCGAACGGGCGCGCGTCCAGCCGTCCCGCCGGGATCGGTTTGCCGCAGCGCGCGCAGATCCCGTAAGTTCCGGCATCCCACCGCTTCAGCGCGTCGTCGAAGCGGCGCACATCGTCGGCCGCGGCATCCGACAGCCCCGACAACCGCGACCACTCCGATGACAGCGTCACACCCTCGGGGTCGTGCTCGTCGTCATCGTTGGAGCCCCTCCGGTCCTGCACGAGTTCGGCCAGGGCGGATGCTGCGGCGTCGGCGCGCGCGACGGCATCCGCTCTCCGCCCTGCGAGCACCTCGCGACTGATCATGCCCACACCCTACGTCGCTCAGCCCTCAGCGCTCTGCCTCGCCCTCTCGCCGTCTCGCCTGGGGAGGAGATCTCCCGCCGGGGAGGAGCTTCCCGCTCGATCTCTCCTCCCCAGAGCGAGTTCTCCTCCCGAGCGGATCCCGACCGATCGCTTACGACAGCCGCCGTGGGACCCGCCCCGGCTTGCCTCAGGCCCGACGCGGGAGGACGATGGGAACGCTGTACTGACGCGAGGAGAAGCGATGCAACTGGGAATGATCGGACTCGGCCGGATGGGCGCGAACATCGTGCGGCGGCTGATGCGCGATGGGCACGAATGCGTCGCGTACGACGTGAATGCGGATGCCGTGAAGGCGCTCTCCGAGGAGGGCGCGACGGGAGCATCCGATCTGAAGGACTTCGCAGCCAAGCTGCAGACCCCGCGCGTGGTGTGGCTGATGGTGCCCGCCTCGCTGACCGGGGAGATCGCCGAGCAGGTCGCCGAGGTGCTCGAGCCGGGCGACATCATCATCGACGGCGGCAACTCGAACTACCGCGACGACGTGCGCCGCGCGAAGGCGATGAAGGAGAAGGGCATCGAGTACGTGGATGCCGGCACCAGCGGCGGCGTGTTCGGACTCGAGCGCGGGTACTGCCTGATGGTCGGCGGGTCGGATGCCGCGGTCAGCCACATCGAGCCGCTGCTGAAGACCATCTCGCCCGGTGTGGGCGAGATCGAGCGCACTCCCGGGCGCACCGGCGAGCTGACTCCAGAGGAGCAGGGCTACCTGCACTGCGGACCGTCAGGCTCAGGGCACTTCGTGAAGATGGTGCACAACGGCATCGAGTACGGCATCATGGCCGCGATCGCCGAGGGCCTGAACATCCTCAACAACGCGGATGCCGGCGTGCGCGAGGCCGAGCACTCGGCCGAGATCGCCCCGCTGGAGGAGCCGGAGTACTACCAGTTCCCCATCGACACCGCCGCGGTCTCCGAGCTGTGGCGCCGCGGATCGGTCATCTCCTCGTGGCTGCTCGACCTGACCGCCACCGCACTCAACGAGAACCCCACGCTCGACGGCCTCGCCGGTCGTGTGTCCGACTCCGGTGAGGGCCGCTGGACCGTCAAGGCCGCGATCGACGTGGGCGTGCCGGTGCCGGTGCTCGCCGCATCGCTGTTCGAGCGCTTCGCCTCGCGCGACGAGGACCAGTTCGCCAACCAGGTGCTCTCCGCGATGCGCCTGCAGTTCGGTGGACACAAGGAACTGCCCGCGGGTGATGTGCTCGAGGCCGGCGGCCGCAAGTCCGACACCGCCTGAGTCGCGCTTCTGACCCTGTCTCGCAGGTCGCATATGGCCGCTTCCCCGCGTGGGAGGCGGCCATTCGCGTCTTGCGAGCGGGGGAGAGTGTTCAGTCCAGCGGCTCGGGTGGCCGCTCGGGCTCGGGCTTCTTCACGAGGAACAGCAGGATGCCGCCGATCGCGAGCAGCGGTCCGATCACGAAGCCGATCGGACCCAGGCCCTGGTCTGCGGGGACGCCGTTGACCAGCTGACCGAGCGCGGGAGCCGTCAGCACGACCGCGGCCACCCACAGCGCGATCGCGGTCATGAGGAACGGACGCTTGCGACGGGCCATGTCTCCAGCCTACGGCGGGGCCCGCTCGCCCGTGCATGTGTGCCACATGGCCTCTCAAGTGTGAGGGAATGCGTCAATGTGGCACACATGGCCGCGAATGGTGAGACTCGCCAACCTCCGCAAGACCGATCAAGCGCGCCCGAACCCACCGGATCATGATGGAGCCATGAGCACATCATCCGACACGTTCGCCGCATTCGTCGATCACCTGGCCTCGGCCATGCACGACGACGAGGCCGGCAAGCTGACCGGCGATGAGCTCGCATCCAGGATCGGCTTCTCGCGATTCCACTTCGACCGGATGATCCGTTCGGTCGCCACGGAGCCGCCGGCCGCGTTCCGCAGGAGGATCCTGCTCGAGCGCGCCGCGTTCCGGATGCTGACCACCGACGCCGCCCTGCTGGACATCGCGGTGGATGCCGGATACGGCTCGCACGAGGCGTTCACCCGCGCGTTCACGCGTGCCTTCGGCACGGGCCCGGCCGTCTGGCGGCAGCATCCGGGGCAGATCCGCATCCCGGCGGCGAGTGATGTGCATTTCCACCCACCGGGGAGCATCCGGCTCCCCTCGAGAGGAGCAGTGAGTGACATGGACCTGATCACACGGATGGTGGAGCATCACATCTGGCTGACCGGCGAGATGATCCGGGTGGCCGGACCGCTCGACGCCGAGCAGCTCGAACAGCCGATCGGAGGCGTGCCCGATGAGGCCGACCAGACGATCAGATCGCTGCTGGCCCGGTTGACCGGTCAGATGGCGATGTGGAATGCGGTGATGGCCGGCCGCAGCTACGACCTGTCCATCGAGGCCGATCAGTCGCTGAGCGAGCTGCGGACCATCCTCGACACCGAGGGCTCCGCGTTCCTCGCGCACGTGCGGGAGGTGATCGCCGAGGACCGGCTGGACGAGACGTTCGTGGATGCCATGACCGAGCCCGCGCAGATGATCTCGTACGGCGGGAACATCGCCCACGTCCTGACCTTCGCGGCGCACCGTCGCACGCTCGTGTGTCTCGCGCTGGCATCCCACGGCCACGACGAACTGGGTTGGGGCGACCCGCGGTTCTGGGTCGTCAGCGCCTGACCGCCAGCCTGTTGCGCGACCCACCAGGCAACGCGCGACCCACCACGCAAGCGACCGTCATCACGGTGGTGGCTCGACGCTTGCCTGGTGGCTCGGCGCACGAGGGCGTGCGCGTGCTCAGCGCAAAGGGCCGCGCCTCACGGGAAGAGCAGCGTCGCCAGGCTCGCCCCGCCGCCGCCCACGATGAGCGCGACGATCGTGATCCAGGCGACCAGGCGGATGCGATGCTTGCGGCGCTCGAAATCGCCGTAGTCGTCGTCGGAGTCCACCTTGTCCACCGCCTCCATGACCTCGGTCACGCCGACGCCGCGGTGGGCTCGGTGACCGTCGGCCCGAAGACGCCCGGCAGGGTCGCGCGGGAGGTGGAGCGCAGCTCGTCCACCGTCAGGGTGAACACGTCCTGCACCTCGAGAGCCGGCTCGGAGTCGGTGACGCCGATGCGCAGCACCGGATAGTCGCGTCCCTCGCAGAGGCCCCGGAACTTCACGTCGTCCTCACGCGGCACGGTGACGATCACGCGGCCGGTCGATTCGGAGAACAGAGCGGATGCGGCATCCACCCCGTCGCGCTCCATGAGCTCGGTCAGCCACACGCGAGCGCCGAGACCGAAGCGCATGACGCCCTCGGCGAGGGCCTGGCCCAGCCCGCCTTCGGAGAGATCATGCGCGGAGGAGATCAGCCACTCGTCGCGCGCGGCGGAGATGAGCCCGGCCAGACGCTTCTCGCCGGCGAGGTCCACGGTCGGCGGCAGCCCGCCCAGGTGGTCGTGCACGACGTCGGCCCACGCCGAACCCGACAGCTCGGTCGCGGTGGTGCCGAGCAGGTAGATGTTCTGCCCCTCGTCCTGCCAGCCCGACGGGATGCGGCGCGAGACGTCGTCGATGATGCCCATCACGCCCACCAGCGGGGTGGGGTGGATCGGCACGTCGCCGGTCTGGTTGTAGAAGGACACGTTGCCGCCGGTGACCGGGGTGCCAAGCTCGAAGCATCCGTCGGCCAGACCGTCGACGGTCTGCCCGAACTGCCACATGACCTCGGGGTTCTCGGGGGAGCCGAAGTTCAGGCAGTCCGTGATCGCGGTGGGCTCGGCGCCGGTGACGGCGACGTTGCGGTACGCCTCGGCGAGGGCCAGCTGCGCGCCCGCGTACGGGTCGAGCTGGCTGTAGCGGCCGTTGGCGTCGGTGGCGATCGCGAAGCCCAGGCCCGACTCCTCGTCGACGCGGATCATGCCGGCGTCGTCGGGGAAGGCCAGGGCCGTGTTGCCGCCCACGTAGTAGTCGTACTGGTTGGTGATCCAGCTGGTGTCGGCCAGGTTCGGCGAACCCAGCAGGGCCAGGAACTGCTCGCGCAGCACGGCGGGCTCGTTCGAACGGGGCAGCAGCTCCGCGGCATCCGCCTGCAGCGCGTCGATCCACGTCGGGTACGCGACCGGACGGTCGTAGACCGGGCCGTCGACCGCGACGGTGGACGGGTCGACGTCGACGATGCGCTCGCCCTGCCAGTCGATGACGAGGCGGCCGTCGCCGGTGACCTCGCCGAGCACGCTGGTCTCGACCTCCCACTTGTTCACGACGGCGAGGAAGGCCTCGAGCTTCTCGGGCGCGACGATCGCCATCATGCGCTCCTGCGACTCGCTCATCAGGATCTCTTCGGCCGTGAGCGTGGGGTCGCGCAGCAGCACGTTGTCGAGCGAGACCTTCATGCCGGAGTTGCCGTTGGCGGCCAGCTCGGACGTCGCGCAGGAGATGCCGGCGGCGCCGAGGTCCTGGATGGCCTCGACCAGCTCGTCGCGGTACAGCTCCAGGCAGCACTCGATGAGCACCTTCTCGGCGAACGGGTCGCCGACCTGCACGGCGGGACGCTTGGTGGGTCCGCCGTCGGCGAAGGTGTCGGATGCCAGGATGCTGGCGCCGCCGATGCCGTCGCCGCCCGTGCGAGCGCCGAAGAGGACGACCTTGTTGCCGACGCCCTCGGCGTTCGCGAGCTTGAGGTCCTCGTGGCGGAGGACGCCGACCGCGAGCGCGTTGACGAGCGGGTTGGCCTGGTAGACCGAGTCGAAGACGGTCTCGCCGCCGATGTTCGGCAGGCCCAGGCAGTTGCCGTAGAAGCTGATGCCGGCGGTGACGCCGTGCACCACGCGCGGAGTGTCGGGGTGGTCGATGGCGCCGAAGCGCAGTGCGTCCATCACGGCGACGGGGCGTGCGCCCATGGAGATGATGTCGCGGACGATGCCGCCTATGCCGGTCGCCGCGCCCTGGAACGGCTCGATGAAGCTCGGGTGGTTGTGCGACTCGGCCTTGAAGGTGACCGCCCAGCCCTCGCCGACGTCGACGACACCGGCGTTCTGGCCCATGCCGACCATGAGGCGCTTCTTCATCTCTTCCGAGACCTTCTGGCCGAACCTCTTGAGATAGTTCTTCGAGCTCTTGTAGGAGCAGTGCTCAGACCACATCACCGAGTACATCGCCAGCTCGCCAGAGGTGGGGCGGCGGCCGAGGATGGTCTTGATCTGCTCGTACTCCTCCGGCTTGAGGCCGAGCGCCGCGTACGGCTGCTGCTTCTCCGGAGTCGCGAGGGCGTTCTCGACAGAGTCGGGAACGTGGGTGGTGGGGGTGTTGGCGGTCACGCGCACTCCAAAGGAAGGGGCCGAGCGGGCGAGACCAGTCTATCGGCGCGCGGAGGAGCGGATGCCGGGGAGTCGGCGGTGCGGCATCCGGGGTGGGCTTGGATCAGAAACGTCGCTGCGCGGGCTCATTCGGCGGCGTTTCTGATCCAGCCCGGCGCGGAGAGATGGAAAGCGCTGGTGCGAGCCCACTCCCGCCGACGTTTTCCATCCGTTCCGGCGCGGGGAGATGGAAAAGGTGGGTGCGGAGGCTCGGGAACCTACGTTTTCCATCTGTGCGGACGGGTGCGGGTGCGGACGGGTGCGGGTGCGGACGGGTGCCTGTGCGGACGGGTGCGGGTTCGGACGGGTGCGGGTTCGGACGGGTGCCTGTGCGGACGGGTGCGGCCGGATGCCGGTGAGGGCGTCCCGCATCCGGCCGGCGTCAGGATGCTGAACCGGCGGTGCGCCCGCTCTCGTAGCGCTGCCGGGCGCGGTCGCCGCGGTGTCCGACCTCCACGAGCGCCGTCGCATCGGCCAGTCCCATCGACCGGGTCGACACGTAGACGCTCTCGGCTCGCTCGACGAGGAAACGTCTCGTGCCAGACCCCGACGGCTCCGGGCGCCTTGTGGGCGGCCCGGTTGAACGCGGTCCATGCCGGCCGGTGCTCCTGCGAGGGTGCCGAGGCGTACGCGTACAGCTGGTCGATGGACGACCAGTACTGCACGACGTACGGGCCGCCCCGGCCGAAGAGGAGTTCGTACCCGAGGAAGCCGGACTCCTTGTCGGTGGACAGCTCGCGCAGCATCCGGGGCATGGCGAGGAACGCCGGCAGCCACAGATCGGGCCGCCACCAGCGATTGATCTGCATTCCGATGTGGAAGACGACGAGTTCGCCCTCGTGCTGGTGGGTCATTCGACCCGTGACGACTTGAGACATGGCATCCTCCGATGACTAGATAGCGACACTATCCATAATGGATAGCAGTACTATCGATGTCAAGGGGTGGGCATGAAGATCTCAGAGCTTTCGGCACGAACGGGCACTCCGGTCCCGACGATCAAGTACTACCTGCGGGAGCGGCTGCTTCCGGAGGGTGCGCGCACTGCGCCGACGCAGGCCTCCTACGGCGAGGCGCACGTGCAGCGACTCGGCGTCATCCGGGCGCTCGTCGCGGCGGGTGTGAGCATCGCCGAAGTCCGTCGGGTGCTGGAGACGCTCGATCACCCACCGACGAGTGGACACCAGCTGCTCGGTTCGGCGCACGCGGCCATCACCCCGCCCGCCGATGACTCGCTCGACCTGACCGCCGCCGAGGAACTGGTCGCGGGTCTCGGGTGGAAGCGCGGCATGTGCGACGACGCGGTGCTGCACGGCGTCGCCCGGGCACTCGACGGTCTGCGTTCCGCGGGCTTCGACGTGCCGCGCGAGGTCATGCCGGCGTACCTGAAGGGGATGCGGGAGATCGCGGATGCCGAGATCGCCGGTGTCCCCACCACGTCGCCTGAGGATGCCGTGCGGTACGTCGTTCTGGGCTCGGTTCTCCCCGAGTCGCTTCTGCTGGCGCTGCGGCGGGTGGCGCAGCAGGTCGCTTCATCGGAGAGGTTCGGCGCGGTCGAGCTGTGAGCGGCCGGCCCCCTTGCGTGTCGATCCGCGGGCGGGGCGGATGCTGCGGGGGCGGATGCTGCGGGGCGAAGATGCCTCAGGGCCGCTCGGCGGGCGCGCTGAAGCGCTGCGCGCCGAGCACACTGAGCAGTCGGAGCTTCTCCTCCGCCTCGCTGCGCGGGGCGGGGGTCAGGACGAGCAGTGCCTGCCCGCGGTCCTCGGTGAACAGCACCTGGCAGTCGACTTCGATCGCGCCGACCTCGGGGTGCAGCAGGATCTTGTGGTCCGCGAAGCGCTGGGCGACCTCCTGCCGCTCCCACAGCTCGCGGAACTCCGAGCTGTGCCGTGATAGTTCGGCCACCAGCATCCCGGTCTGCGATCGCGCGCCCGTCGTGGCGTAGGCCGCGCGGAGCCCGGCGACCTGTGCGCGGCTGTTGCGGGCGTGGTCCTCGCGCGGATAGTGGGATCGGGCCTCGTCGGGATGCATGAACCAGCGGTAGGGCTCGTAGCGCTCAAGTCCCGCAGCGCCGACGTGGTCGCCGAGGAGCGCGGCGGCCAGCGCGTTCTGCAGCAGCGTCTCGCCGAGGTTCGAGATGATCAGTGCGGGCGTGTCGGTCAGTCGGGCGAACACGCGCTGCAGGGCGGGCGCGACGTGTTCGGATGCGGCGATGCGATCGGGCACCGCGTGCCCGGCCATCCGGTACAGGTAATCGCGCTCGTCGGCGGTGAGTCGCAGCGCGCGGGCGATCGAGGCGAGCATCTGCGTGCTGGGCTGCGGACCCCGCTGCTGCTCGAGCCGCGTGTAGTAGTCGGTGGACATCAGGGCCAACTGCGCGACCTCTTCGCGGCGCAGGCCCGGTGCGCGTCGGCGCACGCCGGTGGACAGTCCGACGTCTCCGGGCTGCAGCTGCTCGCGGTGCCGACGCAGGAAGTCGGCGAGTGCTTGACGGTCCATGTACCCATCATGCGCGCCCGCCGCCGCGGCATCCAGGGATCGCCGATCCCCCGATGAACGGACTCTGCCGCGCCTCCGCACACGGCAAGACACTCGATCCATGCGAATCAACGGAAACACCATCTTCATCCCCGGAGCGACCAGTGGCATCGGTCTCGCCCTCGCGCAGCGTCTGCATGATGCCGGCAACACGGTCATCGTCGGTGGACGCCGCACCGAGCTGCTTGAGCAGGTCGCGGCGCAGCATCCGGGCATCGATACCGTCAGGATCGACACGGCGGACGCGCAGTCGATCGCGGATGCCGCCGCGCAGGTCATCTCGGAGCACCCCGATCTGAACGTCCTCATCACCATGGCGGGCATCATGAATGCCGAGGACTGGACCTCGCCCGCCGGCGCGGTGGCGTCGGCCGAGGCGACCGTCACGACGAACGTGCTCGGGCCGATCCGGCTGATCACCGCGTTCCTGGACCAGCTGATGGCGCAGCCGGATGCCACGATCATGACCGTCTCGTCGGGGCTGGCGTTCGCGCCGCTGCGCGCGACGCCGAGCTACAACGCGACCAAGGCCGCGATCCACATGCTGACCGAATCGCTGCGCCTGCAGCTGGCCGGCACGAGCGTGCGGATGCTGGAACTGGTGCCGCCGTCGGTGCAGACCGAGCTGGTCGCCGGACACAGCGACGACCCGATGGCGATGCCGCTCGACGAGTACATCGACGAGGTCTGGGGCCTTCTCGAGGCAGAGCCCGAGCAGGGTGAGATCCTCGTGGAGCGGGTGAAGTTCCTGCGTTACGGGGAGGGCCGCGGAGACCAGGCGCAGGTCATCGAGGCACTGAACGTGGCCGAACCGATCGCCGTGGCCTGAGCCCGGGACTCGGCAGAACGCTTCAGGATGCTTCGGGCGTCCGCACAGATGGAAAACGCTGGTGAGAGACCTCTCTTGCCAGCGTCTTCCATCTCACCAGGTGCGCGCAGATGGAAAAGGTGGGCGCGGGGAGCCTGGGGCCAGCATTTTCCATCTGGGGCGTGACGCATGCCGGCGGAACCCGGCGCCGCTGCGGCATGCTCGCGGCAGCCGCTAGGGCCGCATCTCGTCGTGGTGCACCACGCGGCTGAGCTCGATCACCCCGCCTGGCAGCTCCCAGTAGTGCAGGCGCCGCGCGCCCGGCGCGTTCTGCTCGATCGACGAGCGCATGCACCGGGCGCCGTCGGCGCGCACCACGAACGAGTCGTCGCCGCCCTCACCGGTGCGCAGCCGGTGCAGTTCGCGGGCGGGGATCTCCTTGTCGCGGCCGGTGATCGCATCCACGCATGCGCGCACGGCCTTGCTCAGCTGGCTCTCGTCGAGTGCCGACAGAGACTCGATGAAGTCCGGGCCGAGGCGGTACTCGCGCAGGGGCCACAGCGCGCGCTCGCCGGGTGCGGTGCGGTTGCCCCAGGTGCGTTCGATCTCGAAGCGGATGCCGTCGGCGGTCGCGTCCACGTGGGAGCGCTCGGCGGCGCGGCGGGCATCGCGCAGCGCGCGCCCCGGATTCGCGGCGGTCCTGCGATGCCTCGGCGAGCTTCGCCTCCGCGTTCGCGCGTTCGGCCCGTTCCTGGGCGAGCTTGGTGCGCAGCTGCTCGTTCTCGGCCTGAAGTCGGGCGATCTCGGCATCCGGGCTCGCCGGCGTCCCACCCAGACGGGCGACCCGGTTCGCGAGGGCCAGCAGATCGCCGCGCATCGCTGTGATCTCGCTCGACAGCATGGCGACGTCCCGGCGGGTCGCCGCATCGGCCGACTGCGGGGGCGAGGCGGGCGAGGCTGCCGCATCCGGGACGGCGATGCTGACGGCATCCGACGCCTCATGTGCCCCCGGTCGATCCTCACTCAGCCAGGGCGCACCGCCCGCGACCACCGCGAGGGCGGGCAGCACGGGCGCTGCCGGGTCGACGTCGGCATGGCTGAGCGCGAGCTCGTGGCCGGGCTCGCGCCGCACGCGCACGCGGATGACGTCGCCGACGCTGAGCACGTCGTTGACCGGTGTCTGCTCGGAGTCGACGTCGCGCCGGCGCAGTACGATCGCGATCCGCGGATGCAGATGCACGGTCGCCCGGAGGTCGGTGACCTTCACGACCAGTGCGAGGGTGACCGCGCCGTCGGGGTACACGGACAGGTCGGGGGTGACCGGCTCGGGGTGCAGTTCGGTGCCGTCGATGATGCCGCTCACGGGCGCGCCGACCACCAGGGCGGTCATCAGCGGGATGTCGGGCGGCAGGAGAGCGCCGGTCGCGGTGACGGTGCTGCCGTCGTCGAGCTGCACCATCGCGCGGGTGCCCTCGGCGACGAAGCCCTTGACGATGCCCGAGACGCGCCGGATGCTGGGCGCCGGAGCCGATTCCACGGTGCGCCGACCGGTCTGGGCCATCGCATCGTTGATCAGGTCGTCGGCATCGGCGTGGGTGGGAAAGCGCAGGTGCGAGCGCGACCAGTCGGGGTCACGGCCGAAGTCCCCTGGGTAGGAGCGGGCGGCCCCGCCGAACACGTGCGACTTGGGCGGGAGCAGCTGCTCGAGCACATGGGTGGCGGTGCCGGTCGCGATCGTGACGACCTCGGCGATGCCGTCGAGCTCGGAACGCAGGCGGCCGACGTCGAACAGCAGGTGGCCATCGGCATCCGTCGACACCAGCAGCAGCGGGCGGGCGCGCGCGGCGAGGATGCGGCCCGCGAGTGCTTCGACCTCGGCGGGCGTGGTGACGTCGGCGAGGCTCATGAAGGCGAGCGTACGGCGGGCGGCTGAGGATGCGGCGTGCCGGCCCGGCGTGGATCAGAAACGCCTCCCGGAGGGCGGGTGGAGGTGCGCTTCTGATCCACGCCGGGATGCACGCCGGGCGCAGCCAGGCCGAAGCATCGTGCCTACTGCACCGACCACCCGCCGTCGGATGCCAGGATCGCGCCGTTGATGTTCACGGCGTCGTCACTGAGCAGGAATGTGATCGAGGCGGCCAGGTGCTCGGCTGTCGCCAGCGACGGGATGGCCTGCTGGAAGGGAGCGAGGCGGGCGGAGCCGACTTCGGACATGTTCGGGGGCATCGGGATGCCGGTGGCGACGCCGCCCGGGGCGACGGAGTTCACGCGGATGCCCTTCGGCCCGTACATGAATGCGGCGGACTTGGTGACCCCGATGATCCCGTGCTTGCTGGCCGTGTAGGCGTTGCCGGACGCGTTGCCGCGCAGGCCCGCCTCGCTGGCGACGTTGAGCACGGCGCCGCGGCCGGCGGCCTCCATGATCGGCAGCACGGCGCGCATGAGCTTGAAAGGCGCGGTGAGGTTGATCGCGATGACGCGGTCCCACACGGCATCCGTCGTCTCGCCTGCGGGGGAGAAGTCGTCGTTGATGCCGGCCACGTTGGCGAGGGCGTCGATGCGGTCGCCCGCGGCGTCGATGACGGCGTCGATGGCGTCCTGCGTCGTGAGGTCGCCGGCGACGGTGACGATGCCGGGGAGTTCGGCCTTCAGTGCGTCGAGCTTGTCGGCGGAGATGTCGGCGGCGATCACCCGGCCACCCTCGCGGGCGATGCGGGATGCGGTGGCCTTGCCGATGCCGGAGGCGGCTCCCGTGACGATCACGGTCCTGCCGGCGAAGCGACCTGCGGTGATGTTCTCGACCCAGCCGGTGGTCGCGGCCTCTTCGGGGATCTCTCCGCCGTTGGCTGCGCGCACGAGATCGTCGACGACGCTCTGCGGCATCGCACCCTGGCTGAGGGTGACGAGCTGCTGCAGCGGGAGGCCGAGCACGGGAGCGAGGGAGTCGGGGTTCGCTCCGGACTGCGCCAGCAGGCCCTTGACGAGCTCGCCGCCGGTCGGGTCGTTCAGCCACTCGCCGATGGTGGAGTGTGCGGTCAGTGCCATGGTCGTCTCCCTGCTCGAATACAATAACGCAACGGTGCGTCTACTAATTCGAGTGTACGCCGAATAGGCTGTGAACGTGCCTCGTCCCCGCAGTGAGAAAGCTCGTCAGTCCGTCCTGTCGTCGATGCGCCGCGCGCTCACGGCAGAGGGCTACGCGGCAGTGACGATCGAGGGTCTTGCGGCTGAGGCCGGCGTCGCCAAGCAGACCATCTACCGCTGGTGGCCGTCGAAGGCGGCGATCCTCGGCGAAGCGCTGCTGGAGGGTTCCGTTCCCGGAGCGGATGCCGAGGTGCCGATGACCGACGACCTGGCCGCTGACCTGCGCGTGTGGTTCTCGCTGCTGTCCGATCAGCAGGGCAACGCTGCCAACGTCGAACTCGCGCGTGCGCTGATCGCGGTGACCGCGACGGATGCCGAACTCGGCGCCGCCCTGAACGAGCGCCTTGCGGCGCCGATCCGCGACTGGGTCACCCGCCGGATCGAGCTCGCCGTCGAAGCCGGCGAGGTGCGGCCGGACACGGATGCCGAGGTCGTCGCCGACCAGCTCGTCGCGATCGCCAGCTACGCGGCTCTGCTGGGCAGGCCGCTGGGGAAGAGGCGCGTCGAGGAGACCGTGCGGGTGATGATGCGGGGAATCGGAACAGCCTGACGAGCAACCGGCTCGGTCAGTACTCCGCCACCGTGACCTCGAGTCCTCGAAGACGGCAAGGACCCAGGGCGGTGAGGACGAAGGCCGCCGTTGCCGCGTCGAGAAGCACCTGGTGCCGAGTGCGGCGGAGCCGCTCGCTCTCGAGAGAGAAGCGCTGCGGCCCGAGCCGCACCTCGGCCGCTCCCGCGAACTCGAGGGCCAGGAACAGGCCGCCGAAGCGCGGCTGCGGCCACGATGCGGGCAGGACGACGGTCTCCCCAGGGGCAAGGACCAGCTCATCGCCGACGACCCGACCGCTGTGCTCGAACGCACCTGGCGCCAGCGCGTGCGCGATGACGTGCGCGTCATCGCGCAGATCCGGTGCGAGCACATCGGTGGAGATGAGATCGACACCGTGATCGTCCGCGACGCTGAAGACGCCGTGGTCATCGGCGTGCGACTCGGTCGCGAGGCCGCGGCCCCGTGCCTGCGCGACGTGAACGGCGTGCTCCTCGCGTTCGTACCGGGTGGCGCTGATCGCGACCGTGACCTCGCCGAGCGCCGCGACGTCCTCGAAGGTCGACGCCTGATGCCGGATGTCCATGAGCGGCACGTCGTGAACACCCATCCCGCGGATGCGGCGATTGGCGTTGCCGTTCGACGTCATGACATAACCGCCGCGCCCGAGGGTCGAGTCCGCGACATCGAGGACGCGTCGATAGAAGGACGGCGCCTGATCGATGAGCTTGATCTCGATGAACGGCAGCAGGCCGGCCGCGGCGCATTCGGTCAGGTACTCCTCGAGGGTGGGGATGCGGGTGCGGTTCTGCGCGTCGCGCGCCTTCAACCGGTAGTCGGCGCGCAGGCGCGCGAGCGACACCTCGTGGACGGGCACAGGGTCGCTGAGCTCGCGACCCGCGGCATCCGTCGCCGTTCGGTTGAGGGTCTCGTCGTGCATGACGACGAGCTCGCCGTCCGCGCTCAGCCGCGTGTCGGTCTCGATGCAGGCGAAGCCCGCACGGCGGGCGAGCCGCACCGCCTCCAGCGAATTCTCGCCCGCGATCGTGCCGCCCAGGTGCACACCGCGATGCGCGATGAAACGTCGCGATGCCGGGGTCATGCGACCACCAGCAGGCCGGAGCTGCACCCGCGGGAGATCTCCCATCCGAACCCGGTCCGGCGCAGCACCACCATCGCGCCGTCGGCGAGACCAGGCTCCCGGATGCCGCAGAGCCGGCCGATCAGATCGCCCAGCACCCGCTCGTCGGCGACGAGGATGCCATCGCCCTGCTCCGCGCGCAGCAGCCACGTCAGGGTCTCGAACGCGCGATCGCTGTACTCGCCGAGTTCCGCGCACTCTCGCAGCGGAGCATCCGGGAACTCGATTCCGATCGTCCTGGCCGTCTCGACCTCCGCCTCGGACGGCGCCGCGGCGATCCATGACCACCGGCTGTACGCGAGCCGGCCCGCCACGGTCAGCACCTGTCGGCGCCCTGCGGCGCTCAGCCGGTCTCTTCCGTCCGGCATCGGCTCGGTCTCGCCGCGCCTGACGAGTGCGAGCCGGCGCGGCAGCGATTCCCCGGTCATCCCTGCAGACTCAGCGTCGGTGCCAGGTCCTCGGCCGTCAGCAGCGCGCCCTGTTCACGCAGCGTGGCCTGCAGTTCGGCGATGTCGACGTCCCGGGGACGGACGCCATCGCGCGCCGCGATCGCGGCCGCGGTGCCTGCCGCATGCCCTGTCGCGGTGCAGGTCGCACCGACGCGCACGGTTCCGAGCGCTTCCCGGTCCACCGAGATGCAGCGACCCGCAGCGAGAAGGCCGTCGGTCGTCGCGGGGACGAGCGAACTGTACGGGATGCCGAAGGGATCCGGCACGTACATCACATGCGATCCCGCGTAGCCGTCCACCGGGTGCACATCAATCGGCCAGGCGCCGAGAGCGATCGAGTCCGCGGGCTGCGCGGCGGCACGCACCTCGTCGCCGGTGAGAGTCGTGACCCCCACCAGGCGACGGGTCTCCCGGATGCCGATGGTCGGGGCGGTCTGCTGCAGACGTGACTCCTCGAAGCCGGCGACGTTGTCGCGGAGATAGCCGTAGAGCCGGAAGGCGTCCCGGCGCCCCTGCACCTCCGCTCGGGTCAGATCGCGGTTGTCGGTCGCATCGCCGATCACGCGCACGGTGTTCACCCACACGACGTCCTTCTCCAGACCTCCGAACCAGGGGCCACCGAAGACGGGCAGATCGCCGCGTTCCTTCGCCTCGCGCATCGGCTGACGGTCGATGGCGATGTCCTGGCGGGCGGCCTCGGCGTCGTCCATGCCGTACTGATCCAGGTCGCCGGGCTGCGGACCGGTGCGGATGCGAGCGGGCTCTCCGGCGTCGATGCCGGGTGTCGTGCGCACGTTCGAGAGGTACATCGGGAGAGTCATGGGCTGCAGCGTGTCGCCCTTGGCCCAGTCGTCGCCGGAGCGGGCGATGACGTCGCCGTTGCCGGTCGCGTCGACGGTGACCTCGGCGCGAATCGCCTGGCGGCCCTCGCGGGTCTCGATGATGCAGCCGGTCACGGCGCCGTCATCGACGATGGGGTAGGTCGCGAGAACGTGCAGCAGGAAGTCGACGCCCGCCTCCTCCAGCATCTCGTCGGCGACGAGCTTCATCTTCTCCGGGTCGGTGGAGAGCACCCAGCCGTCGTGATCGACGGCGCCGCCGATCGCGGTCACGCGGCGCAGCCAGTCCCCGCCCACACCGTCGACGACGCGCGTGCGGTCCGGCCCCAGCCAGGAGTTGTAGCCGGCCAGGGTGATCACGAGTCCCTGGGTCCACATGCCTCCGAAGCCCCCCATCTCCTCGACGAGGAAGACGGATGCCCCGGTGCGGGCCGCCCCGACAGCGGCGGCCACCCCGGCTGGGCCGCCGCCGACGACGAGCACGTCGACGTCGGCGATCACGGGCACAGCGCGGGCGGGTTCGGAGTAGGTCGACGACTCTGTCATGGTGGCGTCCTTGTGTGGCGGCTCAGATGAGCGAAGCTGATCAGGTTCCTCTTCAGTGAACATCGCCGTGTGCACTACTCTCAAGCCTTAAGACAAAGTCCGTGCGCTCATCTGAGCGCAAAAGGGAGGGCGGGACGAATGACGAGCGCGACCGAGTCCGACGCGGTGATCGAGGCGATCCTGCGTCGTTACCATCTCGACGACGCCACGAAGCTCGAGATCGCGTCCGAGTTCGGCATCTCGCGGTTCAAGGTCGCGCGTCTCCTGGAGGATGCCAAGCGCCGCGGACTCGTGCGCATCGAGATCACGCCGAGCGCCGCAGATCTCGATCGCTCCGAGCGGCTGCGTCGCGCGCTCGGACTGCGCCGGGCCGTCGTCGTGAGCGAGGCCACCGGCCGCGATCCCGACGCCGTGCGCCGCGCGGTCGGGCGTGCGAGTGCTCGGCTGCTGACCGAGCTCGCCGGCCGGGAGTCGGTGGTGGGCATCTCGGCGAGCCTGGCACTGATCGCGATGGGTGAGGAGATCGAGACCCTCGGCGAGAGCACGGTGGTGCAGCTGTGCGGGGTGCACACGAATCAGGTGGCGGGGGTGGGGCCCGTCGAACTCGTCCGCGACATCGCCGCGAAGAGCTCGGGGCGTTCGCGCGTGTTCTACGCGCCCTTCGTGATGCCGACCGCGGCATCCGCGCACGATCTGCGCCGTGACCCGTCCGTGCGCCTGACCATGTCGGCCTACGCGCGGCTCGACGTCGCCGCCGTCTCCGTCGGCAGTTGGGCGCCGGGCTCCTCCGGCCTGCATGACTCGCTCTCGCCGGAGGAGAGCGCCGAGCTCGCGGATGCCGGCGCTGTCGCCGAGGTGTGCGGCATCGTCGTCGACCGCGACGGCGAACCCGTCACCTCGGCGGCGACCGAACGCGTGCTCGGCATCTCCTTCGACGAGCTCCGCCGGGTTCCCGAGGTGATCGCGGTCGTGCCGACGTCTGGGCGGGCGGCGGCGATCAGGGCGCTCGCCGCGGGCACGCTCATCACAAGTCTCGTCACCAGTGCTGAGCTCGCCGACGAGATCCTCGCCGGCGGACCGGCTCAGGCCGACAGCCGCTGAGGCGCGATGACCGCCTTGACCGAGTCGGGCACGGTCTTGGCGAGCATGAGCGCCTCCGCGGTCTGATCCAGGGCGAAGCGGTGCGTGACCAGCGAATCCACATCCACCCGTCCGCTCGAGACGAGGTCGATCGCGATGGGCCAGGTGTGCGCGTAGCGGTTCACGAGTCCGATCGTGAGCTCGTTGACGTTCAGCCGTGACAGCGCGAGGGAGACATCCTGCTTCGGCATCCCGACCATCGCCGCACGTCCGTTCGTGCGCAGGCGCCACAGCCCGTCGGCGAGGGCCGTCGGGGCGCCGGAGCACTCCAGCAGCACATCGAAGTCGTTCTCCGTTCCCTCGCCGGCCTTCTCGACGTCGAATCCGAGCCCACGCGCCATGTCGAGGCGGAAGTCGGCGATGTCGGCGACCGTGACGGATGCCGCGCCGAAGGCGCGTGCGACCTGCGCGGCGAGCAGCCCGACCGGGCCGGCGCCCGTGACGAGCACGCGGTCACCCGGCTCGAGTCCGGCGCGCTTGCAGGCCCAGATCCCGACCGAGAGCGGCTCGCAGAGCGCACCCTGCTCGAAGGTCATCGAGTCGGGCATCCGGAAGAGCTGCCGCTCATCGATCGCCATGCGCTGCACGAGCGAACCGTCATAGGGCGGAGTGGCGAAGAAGACGAGGTCGGGGCACAGGTGATAGCGCCCGGCCATGCAGTCGCGGCAGTCGCGGCAGGGCTTTCCGGGTTCGATCGCCACGCGGTCTCCGACGCTGACGCCGGTCACCTCGTCTCCGACGGAGAGCACTGTGCCCGAGCACTCGTGCCCGAGGATGATGGGCCCGTCGACGATGTAGTCGCCGATCCGGCCCACGGTGTAATACGCGTTGTCGGAGCCGCACACCCCCACCGCCTCGATCTGGACGATGGCGTCGCGCGGTCCTGCGGAGGGCTCGCCGACGTCCTGGATCTCGATGCGCCCGGGTTCGGGCATGACTGCTGCATTGTTCGACATTGAAGCGTGGCCTTTCAGCGGTTCATGGATCCCCGGAGCACCAGCTCGGGGGGGAAGTACTCGGTGACGGTTCCCGGCTCGGCGGTCCCGTCGATGAGGGCGAGCAGGCGCTCGGTCGCACGGCGCGCGATGCCGACCGCGGGGAGCCGCATGGTCGACAGCGGCGGGTCGAGGAAGCGTGAGAACGGATAGTCTCCCCAGCCGAGAACGAGCGTGTCCTGCGGGACCCGCACGCCGCGCTCGCGGAGCGCGGCGTAGAGACCGAGTCCGAAGTAGTCGTTGCCGACGAGGAACGCCTCGGGCACGCGTCCTGTGTCCAGCAGGTCGCTGATCACCCGGTAGGCGTCCTCGCCGCGCCAGAGCGACGAATTGCGGGAGGTGCGCCGCGACGGTACGAGCACCGTCCGGCTCTCGTCGAAGGGGATGCCGTTCGCCTCCAGGGAGCGACGGAACGCCTCGAGCCGGTGGGTGACGGTCGAGATCCTCAGGTCCTCCTCGACGAGAACGATGTCCCGTGCACCCCGCTCGATCGCGGCCTCGACGCCCAGTCGGCGACCGGTCTCGTTGTCGGTCGAGTAGAAGTCCACGTCGAGTTCGGGCAGCTCGCGCGCGATCAGCACCAGCGGGATCCCGGCGTTGGTGACGGAGGTCCACGGATTCGAGCGCCCCTGGACGGGGACTCCGAGGATGCCGTCGACCCCCGATCGCAGGGCGGTCTCCACGGCGGCGCGCTCCCGTTCGGGATCCTCGTCCGAGAGCAGCAGGAGGAGCGTGTAGCCCGCGGTGATCACGAGCTCCTCCACCTGGCTGACGAGGTCGTTGAAGAACGGGTTGGCGAGGTCGGTGAGGATCACGCCGATCGTCTTGCGGGAACCCAGCACGAGGGATCGGGCATGCGCGTTGGGCACGTACCCGATCCGCTCGGCTTCGGCCTTGATGAGCGCTCTGGTGGATGCGCTCACGCCGGACTTGTCGTTGAGCGCGCGGGAGACGGTGTTGGCCGTGAGGCCGAGGGCTTCGGCGACGTCCTGCAGCGTGCGTCGCCGGGGCCCGTCTGTTCTGCGCACCATAGGGTTGCTCCGACTACTCCTTGAGTTCGAGATAGATGCGCAGCATCGGGGCTTCGTCGCCCGTCGTCTGCTCGCTGCGCAACCGCAGCCAGTGTCCGATCCCGGTGACGGGGATGGACAGCATCCCGACGGCCTCGGAGGCCACAGGCTCCACCCCGTCGTGGTCGATCCAGGTCAGGCCATCGGGCGAGATCTGCACACGGAACTCTACCCGGCTGCCGGGGGCCGGGCGCAGGAACTGCACGTACCAGCGCGCCTCCCCGGCCCAGGCCACTTCGAAGGGCTCGGTCTCGTGGACGCTGTGAAGATCGACGCCGCGCTCCATGACGGCGCTCTGAGATTGACGCATCAGCTTTCTCACCAATCTGTCGAGATGACGACGGAGTCGAGGAACAGGAAGTTGCGGTGCGGCCCGAGAGTGCGCACCGAGAAGTAGAAGTTGAGCAGGCTCTCGAGCGATTCGTACTTCTCGGCATACGGCGGCACCGGCACGTCACGCAGGTCGTAGGTGTCGTTGTTGAACTGCAGCTCGACGTTGGAGCGGGTCTTGGTGTCGATGAGGAATCGCAGGTAGTGCCAGTTGACCTTGGTCGGCACCTCGTTGTAGCAGGCCTCCTGGCGCACGTCGTTCAGGTAGGTCCAGTCCTTCGGATCGGGCGCCGTGAAGTCGGCGTACCGGCCGTAGTCGTGCTTGCCCTCGAAGCGCTCGTGCGGGGTGGGCTCGGCGACCGTCGGATACATCCACTTCTGGATGATCCGGCCGTCCTCATCGGCATTCTGGAAGCGCATCACGTTGTGGTACCGGATGCCGTCGTGAGAGAGGTCGGTCGCGACGGTGAAGGCGCCGAACTGCGCCTCGGTGGGGTGGGAGTTGGCATCCCAGCTGATGTCGCCGTAGCTGTTCGCCTCCTCGCCGCCGCCGAGGTTCGCCTCGCCCTTCCAGGCGATGTAGGCCTCGATCTGCAGCAGTCCGCGACCGCTCATGGTGAGCCGGCGGATCGCGGTCGCGGTGTGGCCGGGGGCGTTGCGGGTGGCGAGCTTGAGCGAGTAGGTCCCCGTCATGCCGCCGTGGGTGCCGACGTCGAAGAAGCTCTGGTTCGAGAGCATCGGCGGACGGAAGTCCCTGAAGTGCTCGTCCATCGAGTCGAGATCGCCGCGGCCGTTGTAGTTGCCGCCGAGCTCGACCCAGCCATGCGCACCCTGGTTGAAATCGTCGAACGTCAGGATCCTCGGTAGCGGATTGAACTTCGACAGACGCAGATCGCTGCTTCGGATCGCGTCCCGCAGGCCTGCTGCGGTGCTCGCGACATCGGGGGTGGTCACCTGTGACTCCTTGAGGTCGTGTCATGCCCCGACAGCTGCGTCGGAGCGGGGTGAGCGCAACATTAGCGTTATCTCTGAAAGCTGTCAAAGGATTGTCTTCGGCGGGAGCTCCCACGCGGAGCCTGACAAGAAACCCTTGAAACTCGGGTCACCGTATGCGGGTTGACAATCGCGTCGAGATGCGCGATGTTCATTAGCGATAACGTTCCGGTGTTCGAACTCGAAGGCTCCTGGAACCTGACCCGGGGTCAGTGGTGACCCCACGGAGGTGAACATGCTCGGATACACGATCCGGCGGGTGCTGCTCGCTGTCTTCGTGCTCTGGGGCGTCGTCACCGTGGTGTTCATCATCGTCCGACTCGTCCCGGCCGATCCGGCGGTTCTCGTCGCCGGCATCGACGCGACGCCGGAGCAGATCGCCACGATACGCGCCAGAATGGGACTCGATCAGCCGATCATCCTGCAATACCTCGGCTACATCGGAGGGGCGGTCCGCGGCGACTTCGGATCCTCGTACACCTACGGCTCCGCCGCCATGGGGCTGGTCCTGAAGGCGCTGCCGAACACCGCTCTGCTCGCGTTCCTCGGCTGCCTGCTCGCCGTGGTGGTCAGCTTCCCGCTCGGGCTGCTGGCAGCCCTCCGGGTCAATCGGACCACCGATCGCGTCATCACCACGGCGAGCCTGTTCACCCAGGCGCTGCCGGGCTTCTGGGTGGGCGTCGTGCTCATGCTGGTCTTCTCGCAGATGCTGCGGCTTCTGCCGAGCACGGGCCTCAGCACGCCCGATGCGCTCGTGCTGCCCGTCGTGACCGTCTCCCTCCCCTTCATCGCGATCCTCACCCGAATGACGCGCAGCGGCCTGCTCGAGGTCGTCGGCGAGGGCTACATCACGACCGCCCGCGCGAAGGGTCTGTCGGAACGGGTCGTGATCTTCAACCACGCCGCACGCAACGCGCTGATCCCGGTCGTGACCCTCGTCGGTCTCGAGTTCGGCGCCCTGCTCGGCGGTGCGGTCGTGACCGAGACCGTCTTCAGCTTCCCCGGCGTCGGCAGGCTGCTGGTGTCATCGATCCTCGCCCGCGACTACAACCTCGTGCAGGCGTGCGTGGTCATCATCGCCGCGGCGTTCGTGATCGTGAACCTGCTCGTCGATCTCGTGTACGGCTATCTCGACCCGAGAGTGAGGCTCGCGAAATGACCGGTCTGCCTCCCACCATCGCCGTGCAGACGATGCAGCGCGCCGCTCGGGCTCGCCGCGGCGTCACCGCGCGCATCACGATCCCCCTCGTGGTCCTCGGCCTGTTCATCGTCGGCGCGATCATCGTGCCGATGCTGTACGGCTTCGACCCGCTGCGGACCGAGGTGCTGCAGCGGCTCAAGGCCCCCGGAACGACACTGCCCGACGGATCCTTCGCGGTCTTCGGCACCGATCAGGTCGGGCAGGATCTCTTCGCCCAGATGATGATGGGCGCCCGGGTCTCGCTCACCGTCGGCGTCGCCTCGCTGCTGGTCGCAGGAGTGATCGGCGTGGTGCTGGGTCTGGTCGCCGGCCACTTCGGCGGCTGGGTCGACAACGTGCTGATGCGCATCGCCGACGTGCAGCTGGCCTTCCCCTCGATCCTGCTCGCGATCCTGCTCGCCTCGGTGCTCGGGTCGAGCCTGTGGAACGTGATCGTGGTGATCTCCATCACGAACTGGGTGGTCTTCGCCCGCGTCACCCGCAGTCAGGTGCTGACCCTGCGCAGCAGGGAGTACGTCGAGGCCGCCCGCACTCTCGGGGCGAGCCACTGGCACATCATCTTCCGCACGCTGCTGCCCGGATGCCTGGCGCCGATCCTCGTGGTCGCCACCGTCGAGTTCGGCCATGTGGTGCTGCTCGAGGCGGCGCTCTCCTTCCTCGGTGTCGGCGTGCCGCTGGGCATCCCGAGCCTGGGCAGCACGATCAACAACGGCACCGCCTATCTCGGCACCGCCTGGTGGATCTCGACCCTTCCCGGTATCGCGCTCGCCGCTCTCGTGCTCGCCACGGGTGTGCTCGGCGACGCGCTGCGCGATCGATTCGACCCGAAGCTGAGGAGCGCATGATGACGATCTCCCAGGCATCCGATCAGGCCGTCGCCCGCCCGGACGAACTGCTGCTGAGCGTGCAGGACCTTCAGGTCGAGTTCTCGACCTCGGCCGGTGTCGTCAGGGCGCTGGACGGCGTCAGCTTCGACGTGCGTGCGGGCCAGACCGTCGCCATCCTGGGCGAGTCGGGTTCGGGCAAGTCGGTCACCGCGCAGGCGATCATGGCGCTGCTTCCGCAGCCGGCAGGATCCATCGTCGGAGGCAGGATCCTCTATGGCGGCGTCGATCTCGCCGCAGCGCCCATCCGCACGGTGCGCGAGCTCTGCGCGACCGAGATCGCGATGATCTTCCAGGACCCGCTGAGCTCGCTCAACCCGGTTCATCGGGTCGGCGCGCAGATCGCGGAGCTGTTCCGCCGGCGGCGGGGAACACCCAAGCAGGAGGCCTGGGCGAGGTCCCTGGAGCTGCTCAAGCGCGTCGGGATCCCGGATGCCGAGACGCGCATCCGCGACTATCCGCACCAGTTCTCGGGCGGGCAGCGTCAGCGCATCATGATCGCGATGGCGATCGCCCTCGAACCGAAGCTGCTCATCGGCGACGAGCCGACCACCGCACTGGATGTCACGGTGCAGCAGCAGGTGATGGAACTGCTCGCGGACCTGCAGGCCGAGACCGGCATGGGGATGATCCTCATCAGTCACGACCTCGGCGTCGTCGCCGAGGTGGCCGATCGGGCGGCCATCATGTACGCCGGGCGGATCGTCGAGACCGGCGGCATCCGCGAGGTCTACGACAACCCAGCGCATCCGTACACGCAGGGCCTGTTGAACTCGATTCCGAGCAACACGGAGGCCGGCGACCGGCTGAACCCCATCGTCGGGTCGCCACCGAACCTTCTCGCGCTGCCGACCGGATGCTCCTTCCACCCGCGGTGCCCGTTCGCGACCGAGCTGTGCCGGGAGAAGTCGCCCGCGCTGCGGCATCCGGAGGGCTGGGCCCCCGGGCATTCGGCCGCATGCCACCGTTCCGAGGAGGTGCTGGTGCATGGCTGAGTCGTCCGCCCCGCTGCTGAGCGTGGAGCACCTCAAGGTGTCCTACCCGCTGCGTTCATCCGTCCTGCAGCGGAAGATCGGCGAGAACCTCGCCGTCTCGGATGTGAACTTCGAGATCCGCCCCGGCGAGACCGTGGGCCTGGTCGGCGAATCCGGATCCGGGAAGTCGACGATCGCCCGCACGGTGATCGGCCTCGTCCCCGCGGCCGGTGGCACCATCCGCTTCGAGGGCAACGACATCGCACAGCTCTCCCTTCGGCAGATGAAGGAGATGCGGCGCGACATGCAGATGGTCTTCCAGGATCCCTATGCGTCGCTGAATCCGCGCCTCACGGTGCGGGACCTCATCGCCGAGGGATGGCGCGTGCACTCGGGCATCGTTGCGCGCGAGCGCTGGACCGCCGAGGCGAAGGAGCTCATGGAGCGCGTCGGCCTCAACCCCGACTACTCCGACCGGTACCCGCATCAGTTCTCGGGCGGTCAGCGGCAGCGCATCGGCATCGCGCGGGCGCTCGCGCTGCGTCCGAAGGTGATCATCTGCGATGAGGCGGTCAGTGCGCTGGACGTGTCGGTGCAGGCGCAGGTGCTCAACCTGCTCGAAGACCTTCAGGCCGACCTCGGGCTCTCGTACCTCTTCATCTCGCACGACCTCTCCGTGATCGAGCACATCTGCGACCGCGTGCTCGTGCTCAACAAGGGCGTGGTCGTCGAGGAGGGCACCGCCGAGCAGCTGTTCGCGAATCCGCAGCATCCGTACACGCAGGCGCTTCTCTCGGCTGTGCCCGTGGTGCGCCCTTGGCTGACGGAGAGCTCATGAGTCGCAGCATCGTCGTGCATCTTGTGCGCCACGGGGAGTCGCTCTGGAACGTCGAGGGACGCTACCAGGGGCAGCAGGACTCGGGGCTGACGGCGGACGGTCGCGCCCAGGTCGCCCAGTTCGGCGAGGAGTTCGCCCGCGAGGTGCCGGATCCGGATGTCGTGGTCTCGAGCGACCTTCCGCGGGTGCGGGACACCGCCCAGCAGTACATCGGCCGGGTGGGGGCGCCGGTGTCCTACGACGCCGCACTGCGGGAGATGAGCGTCGGCGACTGGGCGGGGATGACCCTCGAGGATGCCGAGCGCAGGCATCCGGAGATCGTCTCCGCGGTGGCGGCCGGGGAGGATCTCCGCCGCGGCGGTGGTGAGACCTTCGCCGAGACGCGCGATCGCGTGGCCGAGGCCATCGAGCGAGTGATCGCTGAGCTCGAGACGGGGGAGGGTGACCGCGTCGGCGTCGTCTTCACCAGCGGCAACCCGATCCGACTGGCGGCGGCCCACATGCTCGGAATCCCGTCGCCCGGTCACATGGCGCTCGGTGCGCCGGACAACTGCTCTGTCACGACCTTCCGTCTGAGGGACGGGCGCCGCGAGGTCGTGCGCTACAACCATGACATCGCGCCGGCGCGCCCGGCCGACCAGAGGGAGATCTCGTGACCGCGCCGTTCACCTTCATCGCGCAGACGCACAACCTGTGGGGTGATCATCACGCCGCAGAGCGGGAGGATGCGATGCGTGCGCTGTACGAGCGCCGTGCACCCGATCTGCTGGCCACGCAGGAGACCCGCGGGTGGTCCCGTGACCTGCTGGATGCCGCCATGCCCGGTCATCGGCGCGTGCAGGACGACTTCCCCGGCTGGGAGCGGCAGAGCAATCTGTGGTGGGACGGCGCGCTGTTCAGCGAGGTGGAGCACGGTGCGGAGGACGTGGGGATCCACGATGCCGATGCGCGACTGTTCTGGGTGCGCCTGCGGGTCACGGGCGAGGACCGCACGATCCTGTGGACGACCGCGCATCTGTCCTATTCGGGCAACGCCGTCGAGGTCGAGACCGGGGTGAACCAGCGCACACCGCAGGCGCGGCGCGTGGTCGAGGAGCTCGCCCGTCTCGCGCATCCCGATGAGCCCGTCTTCTTCGCCTCCGACACCAACGCGATCGCCACCGCCATCTGGGTGATCGGCACCGCCGGGTATCTCGACTCGTTCAGCGCGCTGAACCGGCAGGCGCCTCCCACGCATCCGGTCGTGCCCAATCCCTTCCGCGACGTCGTCGGCACGCCGAAGTCGCCGATCGCGAGCCCGCACAAGACCATCGACTACATCTTCTTCCGCGGCCCCGTGCGCCCCCGCAGCGCCGAGGTCGTGGAGTTCTTCGACAGGGGGATCTCCCCCAGCGATCACCACCCGGTCGCGTCGACTTTCACCCTGCCCGGCTGACACCGGCGGAGTGGGGACCGCAGCAAGTCCCTTGTCCCTCAGCAGTACCCGACTCACCGATCAAAGGAGATAGCAATGACATCGCTACGCGCGAGGGTGCGATCCGTCGCCGCCCTGGCGGCTGTTGCCGCACTTGTGCTCACAGGATGTTCGGGAGGACCAGGCAAGGATGCCGGATCCACCGAGCCGCTGCCGGATGCAGAGCAGAACCTGACCTACATCCCGTCCTACGGCTGGGCCGGAACGGACATCTCCAAGTACCCGCTCGAGATCGGTGTCGAGATGGCGATCTCGCAGACGATGGAGACGCTGGTCACCCTCGACAAGGAGGGCAAGCCGAAGGCCAAGCTCGCCGAGTCGTGGGAGTGGACGGATGACACCACGCTGACGTTCACGCTGCGTGATGACGTCACCTTCAGCGACGGTGCGCCCCTCACCGCCGCGGATGTCAAGGGCTCCATCGAGCGCTACATCGCGCAGCAGGGCCCCCTCAAGACGGTGCTCGCTCCGATCACGGAGGTGATCGCCGACGATGACCACACCGTCACGATCAAGACGTCCGTCTCTTCGGGAACGCTGCTCGGTGTGCTCTCGCTGGTCTACATCGGCCAGGCGAAGTTCTCGCACACCGATCTGACCGCGGCGGCCGACAACGACTACTGGGCGCTGCCGATCGGCACGGGTCCGTTCGTGATCAAGGACTACGTCGCCAACGATCGCTTCGCCTTCGAGCGCAACGAGAAGTACTGGGGCGAGAAGGCGAAGCTCAAGACGCTGACGATGAAGCAGGTCACCGACGTCAACGGCAAGATCACGGCTCTCTCCAACGGCGAGGCGCAGGTGATCGGCGACGTTCCTCACGACCAGGTCGACCAGGTGAAGGGCATGAGCAATGTGACCTTCACGCAGGAGGACAGTCTCAACTACTACTTCCTGTGGTTCGACAACAAGAACGAGTTCCTGAAGGATCAGCGCGTTCGCGAGGCGATGTGGGCCGCCCTCGACCTCAAGACGATCCAGGAGTCGCTGTTCGGCGACACCGCGGCCGTCATGAAGTCGTTCTGCCCCGTGGCCGCCTTCGGCTGCGTGGAGCCGACCGATGGCATGGTGAAGTACGACCCGAAGCACGCCAAGGAGCTGCTGGCCGAGGCGGGTCACGCGGACGGCTTGACCGTCGATGCGATCTACAGCAACGCCAACGGCGCCGGCTTCGCCAACATGATGCAGGCATTCATCTCGGCCTGGGCCGAGGTCGGCATCACGGTGGAGCCGAAGGCGCTCGACGCGGCGACCTGGCTGAGCACCTTCAGCACGGTCAACGACGACGGCACCCACGGCTGGAACATCGATGTGCAGCCCAACCAGACGATCACCGGAGACGCGGACTACACGATCTACCGTCTCTACAACTGCACCGCCGGTCGTCTGGGCTACTGCAACCAGGAGTTCGACGAGATCACGATGCAGGCGCAGCGCAGCACCGATCCCGATGAGCGTCTTGCGCTGTACCAGAAGGCGATCGACATCATGCGCGCGGACACCCCGGCGATCCCGCTGTTCCAGATCAACGTGAACGTGGCCACGGCCTCGAACGTGAAGGGTCTGGAGATCCCGGCGAACGAGTTCATCGACTTCCGCACGGTGTATCTCACGAAGTGAGCACGACGAGGTGGGACGGCGCAGGCCGTCCCACCTCGGTCCATCGGCATCGGCATCGGCATCCAAGGATCAGGACAATGCAGAAATTCCTCAGCTACGACCGCGGCCTCGAGCGGTTCAACCCGCTGAACCGCGTCATCACCTACGACGACTTCGACACCGGCTACAACGGCTGGATGGACCTCACCCCCAACTTCGTCTACGACGATTACGAGTCCTTCGACTCGGTGGTGGATCTGACCAGCTGGCCGGCCAACCAGCTCAGCTCGGCGGCGATGCGGTTCGCCTCCTCCCACGGTTCGATGGAGGGCACGTACTCCCTCAAGGTCACCACCGCTCCCACCGGCGGCCCGCACACCGAGCCCCCGCGGCCGGGCAGCATGGGGCATGCGATCAAGCGCCTGTCCCGGTTCGGTGACCCCGACCTCATCCAGATCGAGGCCTGGTACTCGTACACGCCGACGCAGGACCGGTTCGGGATCGGCGAGGACGACATCCGCGCGATCGGGTTCTTCTTCGATGTTCAGGATGCCGAGCACCGATACATGCCCGGTGTGCGCTACGTGAACGCGCTCGGCGGCAAGCCGGTGCGGCGCTGGCAGTACTACCGGGTCGCCGACGGTGTGACCCCGACGGACTGGAACTTCGGCGTCGAGAACGGCTGGTGCGTGCCCGGCGTCGACAACCAGTGGTACGGACGGCGCTTCGAGGACGGCTCGGGCGACGGCTACGACTGGATCCCGGGCGGTGAGCAGGAGCTGCTGTTCAACGAGAGCCCCGACAAGATCAACTGGCTGTACTTCCGGCTGACCGTCGACATCCGCAACCGCCGGTACGTCGAACTGCAGTCGATGGATCAGGTCTTCGACATGCGGGAGCTGGAGCCGACCCTCGTACCGGGATACAAGTCGATCAAGGATCTGATCAACCCGATCTTCTTCATCGAGACCGACACCGATCGATCGGTGAGCCTGTTCCTGGACTCCGTGGTGTATTCGTGCGAATGACGGACACCGTGCTCGAGCCGGCGCGTGAGACGCCGGTCGTCGGGCACTTCGATGTGATCGTCGCGGGCGGTGGCCCCGCCGGCGTGATCGCCGCGGTCGCGGCCGCCCGGGGCGGGGCGCGCACCCTGCTGATCGAGCGGTACGGTTTCGTGGGCGGGATGGCGACCAGCGCGCTGGTCACGCCGATCAGCGAGTTCCGCGTGGGCGGCAAGCAGCACATCGGCGGCATCCCGCTGGAGCTGATGCGACGCGCTGCAGAGCTCGGCGGGGCCGAACTCGAACGCGACAGCGGCAACTGGCCCGTCAACGACGAGCTCTTCAAGCTGGCGGCGCAGCGGATGCTGCTCGAGAGCGGCGTGACGCTGCTGCTGCACACCTGGTTCGCCGACACGGTCGCGACGGACGGCCGTGTCGGTCATGTGATCGTGCAGAACAAGGCGGGACGCGTGGCGTACGCGTGCGAGGCGGTGGTCGACTGCACCGGGGATGCCGATGTCGTGCGCTCCGCGGGGCTGCCGACCACCAAGGGCGATGTTCTGCAGCCGGCGACGCTGTGGTTCCAGCTCGGCGGTGTCGACACCGATGCGCTGCAGCATCTCTTCGGCGACGCGGTCGACGGCATCCTGCCGGTGTCGGAGACGATCCGCGGGCGCCTGGCCGAGCTGCACGAGGCCGGTGAGGCGCCGCTGTTCGGCGGCCCGTGGATCAACGAGTTCTTCCACGACGGCATGGTGAGCATCAACGTGCTGAGGGAGCCGACCGATGCGAGCGAGCCGGCGTGGTTCTCGCGCACCGAGACGAGCCTGCGCGAGAAGATGCATCAACTCATCGAGGTGCTGCGGCGGGAGTTCCCGGAGTTCCGCGACGCATGGCTGGCGAAGTCCGGCATCCAGACCGGCGTGCGCGAGACGCACCACATCGTGGGGCTGTACGAGCTCGCGAAGGATGACATCGTGCATCCGAAGGCGTTCCCCGACACAGTGGCGAAGGGGGCGCACACGATCGACATCCACCACGTGGACAGCATCGATCAGGACGACCTGCTCATCCTGCGTCAGGCCTACAACGTGCCGTTCCGCAGCCTCGTGCCGCGGGGGAGCGACAACGTGGTGACGGCGGGTCGCTGCCTGTGCGCCGACGGGCCGGGCTTCGGCTCGGTGCGGGTGATGGCGACGTGCATGGCGATGGGGCAGGGGGCGGGTTCGGCCGCTGCGCTCGCCGTGCAGCACGGACTTTCGATGTCGGAGATGGATTTCGACCTGCTGCGGCAGACGCTGATCGAAGGCGGCGCCATCGTCGACTTCGACGACGTCGGGTCGTTCGCGGGCACAAGGTGAGAGGGAACAGGATGCAGCAGAACAACACGTCGGTGCTGGCGCGACGGATCGTCATCGACGGAGATTTCGCCAGCCAGGCGTACGAGGCGGGATGGGCGAGCGAGGCCGTGGTCTTCGTGCAGGTGGAGGGCGAGCATCCGCAGTTGACGCTCGCGACCGAGATCTCGCCGGACGGGATCAACTGGATCCGTCGCGGCGATGTCGTGACGCTGGCCGCGGATGCCGCGATCGCCGAGCTCTCGCTCGCGCGATTCGGCAACTGGCTGCGCGTCACCGTCGCCGGGGCGTCGGCCGAGGCGACGGCCCGGATCCTGATCCACGTCAACGGCAAGGGCTGAGGCGCGCATGGCGGAGTACGTGCTCGATGCGACGGCGGTGCTGCCGGCTGACGTCGAGGGCCCTGGTTACGACCGCGGTGCGGTCCGCGCCGGCATCGCTCACATCGGTGTCGGCGGGTTCCACCGTTCGCACCAGGCGATGTACGTGGATCGCCTGCTGAACGCAGGAGGCGATGCGCGCGAGTGGGGCATCTGCGGCATCGGGCTGCTGGAGCACGATGCGCGGATGCGGGACGCGCTGGCCGCGCAGGACGAGCTGTACACGCTCGTGCTGAAGAGCGCCGGCGGCGTGCGCCAGGCTCGGGTGATCGGCTCGATCGTGGAGTACGTCTACGCGCCCGACGATCGCGCCGCGGCCGTGGAGCGGCTGACCGACCCGGCGATCCGCATCGTGTCGATGACGGTCACCGAGGGCGGATACAACGTTCACCGGGCGACCGGCGAGTTCGATGCGCAGGGCCCAGGCATCCAGGACGACCTCGCGACTCCCGGTGAGCCGCGGACGGTCTTCGGGCTGGTCGTGGAGGCGCTGCGGCTGCGCCGCGAGCGCGGGGTGGATCCGTTCACCGTCATGTCGTGCGACAACATTCCTGGCAACGGCTCGGTGGCGCGGGGCGCGTTCATGGCGTTCGCGCGGATGCGGGATGCCGAACTGTCCGAGTGGATCGGCGAGCAGGTGGCCTTCCCGAACTCGATGGTCGACCGCATCACCCCGGTGACCGCGCAGAGCGACATCGACGAGCTGCGGGAGCGGTTCGGAGTGGTGGATGCCTGGCCCGTCGTCGCCGAGCCATGGGAGCAGTGGGTGCTGGAGGATCACTTCCCGACGGGGCGCCCCGCCTTCGAGCAGGTGGGCGTGCAGATGGTCGACGACGTCATCCCGTACGAGCTGATGAAGCTGCGCCTGCTGAACTGCACCCATCAGGCGATGGCCTACTTCGGTCACCTGTTCGGTTACGTGTACGCGCATGAGGCCGTGGCCGACCCGCTGATCCGCCGCCTGCTGGTGGACTACATGGATCGGGAGGCGACGCCCACGCTGCCGCCCGTGCCGGGGATCGACCTGGTGGCGTACAAGGCCTCGCTGCTGGAACGCTATGCGAATCCCGACGTGCGCGACACCCTCGCCCGACTGTGCGCCGACACCACCGACCGGATTCCGACGTGGATGGTTCCGGTGGTGCGCGAGCAGTTGGATGCCGGTGGCGAGGTGCGTCTGTGCGCCGCGATCGTCGCGAGCTGGGCGCGATATGCCGAGGGGATCGACGAGGAGGGCCGGCCGATCGAGGTGGTGGACAGGCTTCGCGATCGCGTGGTCGCCGCCGCTCTCCGCGACCGTCAGGAGCCCGGAGCCTTCCTCGACGATCGTGAGCTCTTCGGCGATCTGAGAGATGACTCCCGGTTCGTCGACGCATACGTGGAAGCTGTGGGGCTGATCCGCGATCTGGGCGCCCGCGAGGCGCTGCGGAGGATCGTCGGAGAGTCCGCGCCTTCGTGAGCCCGGTTGCCGGGGACGGCTGGCTTCCGGCGCGCATGCCTGCGGGCTCGGACGTGCAACGGGTGCCGCTCGTGACCGCAACGAAGTCACCCTGTCGCGGCGCCCCGGCTGGGAGTAGCATCCGGCGGTGTGAGGAGTAGTCATCTGGGGCTCCTCGCATCTCGATCGTCGGCGTGCGCCCTGTTGGACGCGGATCGGAGACAGCCATGTCTGTCCGTTTTGCAGACCTCGTCCGCGAGTCCAGTCGCGAACTCAGTCTTCGTGAGCTGCTCGAGCAGTCAGTGACCGAACTGATCGGGGTGAGTCCGGACGCGGCATCCGCTCTCTCATCTCTGACGATCGGCTCGATCTTCGATCTCGGCACCTCGTCGGTGTTCGCCCGCGCCTCCGCCGCGCTCACCGCGGCCGGCTCCGATGTGCAGCTCGTGCCGCAGGACATCCTCGGCCCGTCGGGATCGGGGGTGGCACCGGAGGACGTGCCCGCGCTGCCCATCGTGAGGCTGCAGGGCATCTCGCAGGCTGCGGCGGCGGCGATCACCGCTGCCCTCGCGGTCACCACGATCCGCGAGCTCGCGCTGTGGCCGCCGCGTCGCGTCGCGCACGAGATGGTGGGTGTCGCGCTCGGCACCGATCTGGGCGACTCCGAAGAGCGCTCCGCCGACGAACTGCGTCCCGCCTTCGGGGAGTACCCGACCGAACGCGTCTACTACGACACGCTCTTCATGCTGGGGACGGATGCGACCCAGGCCCAGCAGCCGCTGTCGGCGCCGCTGTCGCTCGAGAAGCTGGCCAGTGGTGGGCTCGCCTTCGGGGCGCCGGCGATCGGGGCGATCGCCACCTATGCGCAGTCGTGGTTCGCGCAGGGGCTCACGCTCGGGCACATGGTGCACTCGCTCGCGCTCGCACCCGGTGAGGCGACCCGCCTCGCGATGATCGACTGGACGCGCAAGACCACGACGACCTCGAGCGAGTCGGTCGACGAGGGCGAGCGTCTCTCGAATGCCACGAATCACGTGCGGGCGATCAGCGAAGTGCAGAACGCGGTGGCCGAAGAGATGCAGGAGGGCGGCTCGATCGCGACCGGATGGTCGAAGTCGTCGAGCACGTCGAAGGGCCTCGCGGCCAGCTACGGCGGAGGGATCGCCGGAATGGCCGGCTCGATCGGTGGCGCCCTCGGCTTCGGAGTCGGCGGCTCCTACACGAGCCAGTCGTCCGAGACGCAGTCCGAGGCGACGAGCGCATCGTGGTCGGTCGGGTCACGATCCGTCTTCGCCGAGATGAACCAGCGGGTGAACGATCGCACCGAGCAGTACGCGACGTCGGTGCGCAACCGGCGGGCGACCGCCGTGCGCGAGGTCTCGCAATCCGAGCACGAGCAGGTCAGCACTCGCATCGTCGCGAACTACAACCACATGCATGCGCTGACGGTGCAGTATTACGAGGTCGTGCAGATCTACCGCGTCACCGTGCAGCTGAACCGGTTCGATCGGGCCCTGTTCCTGCCCTTCGCGCTGCTGGATTTCAGCACGGCATCCGGCCCTGATCTCGTCGCCCGTTTCCGCGGCGAGCTGCTCACCGGCGCGCTCACCCCGCGTGCGGCGGATCTGCTGCTCGATGACCGAGGCCGCATCGAGCTGCACAGCGCTGTGCGGGTGCCGAGGCCGATCACGGTCGCCGATGTCGCGTTGGCGCCCGCGTCTGGGATGGTCAGGACGGCGATGCGGCGCGCGGGCGACGATCCATCGGTTCCCGACGATCCGCCCGACGATCCGCCCGTCATGCCGCCGGTCGGCGACCCGGTGCGGCCGCCGCGCGTGGTGACACGGTTCATGGTGGTGCGGCCAGGGCCGATCGCGGAGATCGTCCCGGGTGACGCGCGCATCACCTCGATCGCGTTCGACGACGTCGTCGTCGACCGCGTGCGGATCGACCAGCCGGGAGTCGCAGCTGAGGCCAGCACGTTCATGGTGGCGGCGGGAACCGGGCAGGTCGACTTCCCGCAGGGCATCGCCGCGCGCGGCATCGATGCGATCCATGTGGCGTGCGATGCCGCCGCCGCGGGGGAGGGGTCGATGGTCGTCCGGTACGAATCCGAGGGCCAGCAGTCGCTGGCCGTCGTGCCGATCGCCGTGCTCGCGACCAGCGCCATGCAGAAGGTCTGCTTTCTGCACGGGGATGCTGCGGGGCGCCGCGACGAACTGCTCGCCCACCTGCAGGCGAACCGCGGCCACTACACCCGGGTCGTGCTGGGGCGCCTGGATGCGGCATCCCTCGCCCTGCTGCTCGCCGATGTGTCGTGGCTGGGAAGACCCCTCGCAGACCAGGTCGAGCCGAACCCGATCGCCGTGTCGGGCAACTACTTGGTGCTGCGTGCGCCCGCCGAGACGGGTGACGCCAGCGGACTCGCGCAGTACGCCACCTGGGGCGAGCTGCTGCGCGATCGCGGGATCGACCTCGACACCCAGTCGACGCGGCTCGTGCCCATTCCGACGGCCGGTGTCTTCGCCGAGGCGGTTCTCGGCCGCTCGAACTCGGCCGAGAAGCTCGACATCACCCGGTTCTGGAACTGGCAGGACTCCCCGATCCCGCTGCAGCCGCCGGAGATCTCCCCGGTCGCGACCGGGTCGCGCGGCACGACAGACGATCTGAAGCCCGGGCAGCTGGGAACCCCGGTGCTGGGCATCTCGACACCGACGGTGCTGCCGGAACCCGCCGGGCTCTCGGCCGCGCTGGGTGCGCTGGCGAACGGAAGCATGTTCCGCGACATGGCAGGGCTCGCCGGAACGCAGGATCTCGCGCGGTATGCATCGACCGACACCCTGAACGCCGCGACCGATGCAGGGCGCATCGCGAGCACGAACTTCCAGACGGCGACCACGCAGGCCACCGAGATGGGCAAGGCCGCCGCCAGCATGTTCACGGCGATCAAGTCCGCCGAGATCGCCAAGGGGCGTGAGGGCGGCATCTCGGGCGACGGCGCCCGCATCAACCACGGCCGCGACATGGACGAGCGCGGGTTGACCTCGGGCGGGAGCACCGGGGGATCGTCGGCCGATGCGGGTGGCGGGGCGCCCTCGTCGTCGGCGGGAGGCGCATCCGGCGACGATGGGTCGGGCGGGAGCACCGACTTCATGCCGGGGCCGTCCGCCTTCCTCCGCGAGGTCGCCACCGCAGACGACGCCTCGGCGTTCTCGCATCAACGGCTGGCGGCTGCGAACAACGTGCTGGGCGTGCCGGTGACGCTGGCGGATTTCGAGCCGGGCGGGTCGAAAGCATCGTCGATCAGCTCGTCGAAGACGTTGCTGCTGCAGACGCTCCGGAAGGATGCTTTAGACGCGGGGATCGCGTTGCGCGGCGTGACCCTGCGCGACCTGGCCTACCACCCGCACGCCAAGGAGTATGCGGCCCTCGAGTTCGGCGCGTGGACCGACGACCCGAAGACGATCTTCGTCAACCTCGCCGCTCTGCAGAAGCTGATCGCCGACTCGGTCGCGAAGGGAAATCTGCTCGCCGATGCTGAGGACTTCGTGAGAGGCGCCGGGGTGCTCACGCTGCGCCACGAGACGCAGCACACCGCCCAGTTCAAGACGCTCACCTCACGGGCACCGACGTTCGCCCAGATGATCTCCTTCGAGGCGGCCGCGTACAAGGGCGACGTCACCTGGTTGAACGCTCAGGCGAACAAGGACCTGCTGACGAAAACGTTCAGGTGGCAGGGCGCCGACGTCGCCGATGTGCTCGCCGCGAGCACGCAACGCCAAGCGGTGTTCGATGCTTTCGCCGTCGACGCGGCCCTGAGTGACGAGGCGAAGAGGCGCGATGCGCTCAAGGCCGGAGCCAACGGAGAGGCCTTCCTGCCCGACGAGATCCGGGTCGGAGCCAAGAGCAGGAAGGACTACGTGGCGCGGAATCTGTATCGATGAGCGGCGGGGTGCGAGGGATGGCGCCTCGCCCGTGATCGGCGTCGCGTGTGGCACGCTCGATCCATGGATGCTGACCAAGCCCCGCGTGCCGATGTCGACTCTGCACCCGACCGCACCGACGTGACGGGCAGGCCGTGGCCGTCGCTGCTGGCCGGAATCGCGGCATCCGCTCTGATGCTCTTCCCGTCGTGGGTGGGTGGCGCCCGGCTGCCGCTGCAGAATCTCTGGCACGAGCGGACGATGCCCGATGACATGCCGATCTCTCTGCTGCCGCTGAGCCAGTACTACGCGCTGAACATCTTCGTGATGCTGCTGCTCGGCGGGGTGATCGCCGGGCTCATCGTGCGGTGGAGGCATCTGCGCGCGGGCATGGCAGCGCTGGGCGTGCTTGCCGTGCATGTGATCGTCGCCGTGCAGAGCTTCGCCGTGCTCGCCGGCGGGCACGGTCTTCTCGACGGCACCGCGGGTTCGCGGGAGCTGCTGTACTTCGGTGGGATGCTCGGCGGCGTCATCGCCGGAATCCTGCTCGCGCAGCTCGGATGCTGGATGGCATCCCGCCGCACGGCCTTGCTTCCTTCGCTCGCGGTCGCGCTGTCGGCGGTGCCGGTGGGCAGCTGGATCGGGGTGCTGATCGTCAGCTTCAACCCGATCTACGGGTATCCGCCGGTGGTCGGGACGATCCTGCGCTGGGTGCCCGCCGTGATCGTCGCGGTCGCGCTGATCTGGGCCGGCGTGCGGCCGCTGGGGCGGCTCGTCGTGTGGGTGGTCGGGTTGCTGGCCCTGTGGATGCTGCCTGCGGTGTTCACCGCGATCAACTACGGCCTCGGTATGCGCGCGCTGGACGGGGATCTGCGCGAGATGGCTGAGGCGGCGGGGCAGGTCTTCCCGCTCGCACTCGCCGAGACGACGCTGCCCGTCGTGGTCGCGCTCGTGTTGGCGGTCGTCGGGACCGTGGTGCGGATGCTGGTGGGGAAGCGGGTGGGGTGATTTCGGCCGGGTTCAGCGCGGCGAGATCAACTGATGTGCGCGGAGCGGCCGGGTGAGGGGGCCACCCCGTCGGGGCACATTCCGCTACCGCAGCGCTTCCCGTGCGAACAGCGCCAGGTCGGGGTCGTCGGCTCGCCGCCGGCTGCCTCGGGATGACCCGCCGATCAGGTCGAGCACCTGCCGCGCCTGAAAGGTCGCGTGGTCGATGTCGAGCGGGGTGAACATGCGACCGCTGGCCGACTGCCACCCGCACATCTCCAGTCCGAAGGCGACGGTCTGCCAGCGGTCGTTGCGCGGGGTGCCGTCGGCGATCGCCAGCAGAAGGAGAGTCGCCGCATCCGTCTCGGCGTCACGGAGCTTGCGGTACAGGCCGGTCGCCACGAGACGCAGCTGCAGCTGCGGATCGTTCAGCGCCGTCTTGGCGGCCGCGCTCAGCAGCAGTCGGCCCTTCTGCACGCGCACGAGCCCCATCCGCTGCGCTGTCTCGCGCAGGTTGGCGATCGGCGGCGTCAGGTCTTCGCGGTTGCCCTTCCCGATCCAGTCGTCGGCCCAGCCGAGCGCGGTCATGCCGGCCAGCACGGTGGCCGGCGGCATCCATCCGGCGGAGGTGAGGGCGAGACCGTCGGGGCCGATGGCATCCATCAGCCAGACGAACGGGCGGACGATGCGCGCGGCGGTCTCGGCGTCGATGTCGGTCGGTTCGAGGATGCCGGAGGCGTGCAGGCGTTGGCGCAGTTCTGCGCGGATCGGCGGCGGGAGGGCGGATGCCAGGCTCGCGATCGGCGACGCCTCGTCGACGTCTCCGGGGCGGCGGTGCCGATCGGACTTGACGATTCCGGACATGTCCATCGGGGAGATGCCCGATTCCTCGGGGTTGAACAGCAGGTTCAGCTCGCCCTGGATGCCGACGAGGTCGAACGCGCCCGGGCTGGTCGGCGCCCACGGCCCGACGGTGGCGCGGATCCAGGCGGTGATCTCTTCGTGCTCCGGATGCTGCGGATCGGCCGCGATCGTGAGCTTCTCGGCGTACCCGTGCGGGCCGCCGGAGTCCTCGAACGGGCCGCGGCCTGCGCCATCGAGCAGCACGACGGGCGCCAGGAGGGCTTCATCCGGCATCCGCTCCACGACGTCGATCCGGTGCACCCATCCGTCGCCGAAGTCGTACTCGTACCAGAGGGATTCCGCGTCGCCGAGGATGTCCCCGACAAGGAAGTCGTCTTCGGAGAGCGTGCCGTCCATCTGGTCGTCGAAGTCCGGCGACTTCCACCGTCGGACGGGACCCGACGGCGGCGAGAGCGGATCGACGTCGGTGAACGCGTGCAGATGCGACTCCCGCCAGCCCATCATCGTCTGCAGGGCGATGTGCAGCATCCGCAGCCTGACGTTCTGGTGGATGTCGAAGACGCGCCAGATCTCGGGTTCGCTGCCGACGAGCGACACGCGCAGGCGGAATCGGGTCATGGGGACGATCGTAGAGCCGATCGCGGACACTGCGTCTCCGGACGGTTCCTACGGGGACGGTGCCTATCGGGACAGCGCCAGGGCGGTGAGTTCCGCTCGCGTCCTGGCGCCGAGCTTGCGCAGCAGGTTCGACACGTGGAACTTGACCGTGTTGGCACTGATTCCGAGTTGAAGGGCGATGGCCTGATTGCGTTCGCCGGCGGTGACCAGACGCAGCACGTCGTACTCGCGTGCGGTGAGGGACGCCCCGTCGGCGAGCGGCCTGGTGTCAGAACGCGGGTTCAGGGGGAGGGTGACATCCACGGAGGAACCCCATCCCGGTGTGGCGTCGACGCTCAGGATGCCGTCCAAGGCGGTGACCCGCTCGGCGATCGGTCGCAGCGATTCGTCGTGCACGGTCAGGGTGCCTTGCCCGTCGTCTCGGATGCTGACCAGAAGGTTGAGTCCGTCGCAGTCCCACTGGACGCGTACGCGGTGAGAGCTCCCCACCCGTCCGGGTGAGGAGCTCTCGGAGGTCCTACAGTGCTGCCGCTCCTGCTTCGGCGACCGAGTGATCCTGCTCGCCGGAGCCTCCGCTGACACCCACGGCGCCCACGACGTCGCCGTCGCGCACGAGAGGAATGCCGCCGGCGAAGATCGCGACCTTCCCGCCGTTGGTGTTCTGGATGCCGAAGAACTGCTGGGTCGGCTGGGAGTTGTCGCCCAGATCCTTGGTCGTGATGTCGAAGGCTCTGGAGGTCCAGGCCTTGTTGATCGAGATGTTCACGCTGCCGATCCAGGCGCCGTCCTGTCGGACGTGGGCGACGAGATTGCCGCCGGAATCGACGACGGCGATGTTCATGGGCTGGCCGATCTCCGTGGCCTTCTTCTCGGCTGCGGCGATGACGCGACGTGCATCTTCGAGGTTGACACTGGTCATGATCTACTCCTTGATGTATCCGTTGGGGTTCAGCACGTACTTGGTGGCGGCGCCGGCGTCGAACTCGGCGTAGCCCTGCGGCGCCTCATCCAAGGTGATCGCCTTGGCGTTGACGGCCTTGGCGATGTGGACCCTGTCGTGCAGGATCGCCATCATGAGCTGGCGGTTGTAGCGCATCACCGGGCACTGCCCGGTGGTGAAGGACAGCGACTTCGCCCAGCCGGTGCCCAGACTGATCGAGAGGGAACCGACCTTGGCCGCGTCGTCGACGGCGCCGGGGTCACCCGTGACGTAGAGGCCGGGGATGCCGATGGCGCCGCCCGCGCCGGTGACATCCATGAGCGAGTTGAGGACGGTGGCCGGGGCCTCCTTCGCCTTGGCGCCGTGTCCTTCGCTGCGGGCCTCGAATCCGACCGCGTCGACCGCGGCATCCACCTCCGGTACGCCCAGGAGCTGTTCGAGTTGATCGGGCACCGTGCCGGCGCCGACGTCGACCGTCTCGCAGCCGAAGCTGCGGGCCTGTGCGAGGCGGTCCTCATTCATATCGCCGACGATCACCACCGCGGCACCCAGCAGCTGTGCGCCGACCGCTGCCGCGAGACCCACCGGGCCCGCGCCCGCGATGTAGACCGTCGAGCCCACGCCCACCCCGGCGGTGACGGCACCGTGGAAGCCGGTCGGGAAGATGTCGGACAGCATGGTGAGATCGAGGATCTTCTCCAGGGCCTGATCGCGGTCGGGGAACTTCAGCAGGTTCCAGTCGGCGTAGGGCACGAGCACGTATTCCGCTTGGCCGCCGACCCACCCGCCCATGTCGACGTAGCCGTAGGCGCTGCCGGGTCGGTCGGGATTGACGTTCAGGCAGATGCCGGTCTTTCCCTCCTTGCAGTTCCGACAGCGTCCGCAGGAGATGTTGAAGGGCACCGAGACGATGTCGCCGACCTTGATGAACTCCACATCCGGACCCGCCTCGACCACTTCGCCGGTGATCTCATGGCCGAGCACCAGACCTGCGGGAGCCGTCGTGCGACCGCGCACCATGTGCTGATCCGACCCGCAGATGTTGGTCGCGACGGTGCGGAGGATGACGCCGTGCGGAATCTTCCGACCCACGTTCGCCGGATTCACGCCGGGGCCGTCATGAAGCTCGAAGTCGGGGTAATCCGTATCGATCACCTTCACCACGCCGGGACCCTCGTAGGCGACAGCTCTGTTTCCAGACATCTTCGTCCTTCCTCTCAGGCGGAGGCTCTCCGCCCCTTCAGCCTGTCCCGAAGGCGCTGTTCCCGATACCTACTCGCGAACCGTTTGCACCTACCCGATCGGGCAGGTCAGCGAATGGATGTGCGCGTGGGATTGCGAATGCCGGGGATCAGCGCGGCGCAGCGGCGGGGATGCCGTTGCGCGAGGCGGCCGCCGCGAGCTCGTTGTCGAAGGTGAGGATGCTGAAGATCGTGCCTTTCAGGCGCACGGCCGTGGCCAGGTGCAGCGCGTCGAGAGTGCGCAGGCGGCTGTGCAGGGCGATCGCGTCATCGAGCAGGTCGTCGTCGAGCGAGACGAGCGCGACGCGGTCGAGGAGCTCCTGCACAGCATCCGATGCGATGAACTGCCGGTCGGCGACGGCATGCAGTTCCACGGCGAGCAGCTTCGATGAGACGAATTGCGTGCCTTCGGCGAACATGCGTCGCACGCTCTCGCTGTCGGCCTCGTCGATGAGCGCCTTGGCTGCGGCAGAGGTGTCGAGGTAGATCACAGGCTGTCCGCGCGGAGGTCATCGAGGATCTGCTGACTTGTCTTCGACGTCTTGGTTGCGGGAATGCGAAGGGCGCCGGATGTCTTCGGGAGCGTGACGCGCCCGCTGGCGACAAGGTCAGCCCAGGTGTCGGCTTCCGGTGGGGACAGTTGCGCGATCGGGCGACCACGGTCGGTGACGGTGAGGGTTTCACCCGCGGCGACTCGCGCCAGCACCCGGGCGGTCTGCTGGTTCAGCTCGGTCTTGGTCACGTTCGCCATACCTCCAGAATACGCTGAACTACTAGAGGTACTAGATCGATTCGGCGGATGCTGTGACACGCGAATCGCGTATGCCGCCATCCTGCCGTGGGCCGGCGACATCGTCGTGGGAGAGCTGATGCGCGCGGTTACAGCAGGTTCAGCGGGACGAGACCAGCTGGTGATGTGAGATGCCGAGGATAGCGCCGATGTCGCGCATGGGGACGTCGGCCGCGGCGAGGCTGCGAGCGAGATCCGTCGCCTGTCGGGATGCTGCCTTCTCGAGCTCCGCGGCGCGCGTTCGCTCTTCGGCGATCGCGGCCACCCGATCCGCGACATCGTCGATTCCGCCGATCGGGGCGAACTGGAGCTTCACGGATACGTGCTCGAGTGGAACATCTTGGGACACGGCGATGTATTCGCGCGCCATCTCGGCAGCCTCGCTGAGGCGGCGGGCTTGGGTGAGTCCGTCGACGGCGGGGATGCTCACCATCCACCATTTGCCTTCGCGGGCCGCGGTTGCTTCGTAGAAAGTCATCGGTTGTCCTCGTCCAGAGCCTTCAAGAGGTTGCGGCAAACGCCGGCATGCCGGCCATGCAGACAGTCAGTCTACGTTCCTAGACTGATTGCGGGAGCGCGCCGCAGCGCGCTGGAAGGCTGGGGGCTGAACGTGACGCTGTGCCTCCTGCGAGTCGCGCCCGACGCCGACCTCGCCGGGCTGCGGCGCATGACCCGCGGTGGCGCGGAGTCCGGCGCCAAGGCGGGGCTGCCCCGACGCCTCGGCAACACCGCGACGCAGGCTGCGACACCCGCGCTGATGGCATTGGCGTCGGATGCTGCGCCGGGTAGCTTTTACCTGCCCGCCCGGCGGTTCGGGTTGTCGGGGGAGCCTCGGGAGGGCCGGTTGTTCCGGGCGCTGCGAGATGGGGGCGAGGCGGCGAAGGATGTTGGAGTTTGCGGAGCACGCAGGGACGAAGCGCCTGCAGCCGGAATAGGTGGGCACTGGTCTCCGCTACGGTCAAAGTGCACCCGCTGAGTCCGACTCCTGGAGGAACACACATGAAGATCGTCCCTATCAAACTTGTCGGCGCAGTGACGCTGCTGGCTCTTCTTGGCGGCGGCGCAGTCGGCTGTTCTGCTGAGTCGGACCCTGCAACACCCAAGAGCGATGCGCAGGGCGCCTCATCCGGCGCGACTGAAGAGGCTTCGGCCCCGAAGCCGGTAGATCTTGCGGGCACGTGGAAGCAGACCAACTCGAATTCCGAGGACAGCTACCAGGCGGCAACCGTCACAGGCGACACCATCGAGATCCAGTGGGTCGCTCCCGACACCAAGTCTCTCTATTGGTCAGGGACAGTGGAGGTTCCGCAGGATGGTTCGACGGACTTCACGTGGGACTCTGTGAACGACAAGACGAAGACGGCAAAGTCCGTCATGGCGTCGGGAGACGACACGAAGACCTTCACCTACAAGGACGGTGAGCTTTCTTACGAACTCACTGCCCTTGGAACGACCATGACCGTTCGGATGGCGAAGGAGTAGGCACACGCACATCAGTCGGTTGTGATGCAGACGGCGCCGAGAAGGCGAGCCGTACGATCAGAGACGTGATCTCCACAGCACCGCGCTCGCTCGGCCAAGGCTCAGTACTCGAAGCACGGCGCGCGATGACTCAGTCAGCCCCGACTGCTGCGCCTCTGACCCGGTGGGTCAAACAGCTCATAGTCAGGCGTCTGAGCCAAGGGCTGCCCGCCGAGATTCCGATGGTAGATCCGGCCGATGCCGGCACCGAGGCGCAAGTCCTGCTGCTTCTGGAGGCACCGGGCCCGATGACGAATGCGCAGAACGCGCGGGCGGGTTCGGGATTCATCTCCTCGGACAACAACGATGCCACGGCGGAGAATCTGTGGCGCGCTCGGCAGGACACTGGCCTGGTCGGACGTACGCTGCTGTGGAACATCGTCCCCTGGTACCTCGGCCCTGCCAGCAACAAGCCCAAGGTCGCAGATCTGTGTGAGGGGGCGGGGGATCTCCGTGAACTCATCGCGATGCTTCCCGAACTGCACACAGTCGTTACGCTCGGTCACTTCCCTCGCAGGGGGTGGTCGAGATTCGGCCGTCCGGGTCTCGGCATCGGCATCCGGACTATCGAGTCATGGCACCCATCACCGCTCGCGATGAATCAACCCGGCAAACGCGACGAGATGCATGCCGCCCTCGCTCGAGCCAGCCGTGACTGGCGCCGTGACGATGCCGGAGGCCGAGAGACTTTCAGCCAAAGAGATCGCTCGGGTCAGACGGTCGCGCGGTGGTATTTCACCGCGGATGGCGATCGGGTCGACGTTCATCCGCGATGGTGGTGACCGTAGAATTCTTGCCTGACGATGCGGTGTCGGTCCTCGCGGCCCGGAACCAGCCGGGCCCCGTGGTCACGCGTGACGGCTAGCCTCGCCGTTCCGGATCTATCGCAGACGGATCATACGGCTCACTGTCGGTTCGGGTAGAGGCTGAGTCTGGTCTGCGCACTTCGTGGGTCAGGATCTCTTCGATGCGAGACGACGATTGTGAGTTCTGGGTGCAGGGTAAAAGGTGCCAAGATCGGGACGTGCCCAAGGTTAGAGTGACCGGTCCGTTGACGCCGATAGATGAGTGTCGAGAGGTAGCTAAATCTATTGCGCGAAAGGCTGATAAAAACAAGTGTCGAGCACGGGTGCTCGTGCTGCTTATGACACTTTCGACCGGGATGATCCCTGTCGTCCTCGTTGCGTCGCAACAGGATTTGATTTGGGGGAAGATCGTTCCGAGTGGCCTGGCGGCGCTGACCACGGTGCTCGTAGCGTTGAATCAATTGGAACGTCCTCACGAACGATGGGTGCTGTACCGGCGTTACCACCGATTGGTCTCGGCCGAAGAGAAGAAGTATCGCTTCGGCGTGAAACCGTATGCGGACGAGGACCGTGATGCACGGCTTGGGCGAAGGGTGGCCGAACTAGAGATCAAGCTTCAGGCCGAATGGGAGGGCCTCATCCCTGGTCGTGGAGAGATCGCATCAATAAGTCAAGGAGCATGATCGATGCCCGAAGCATATGAGCACGCGTCATGTTTCCTCAAGAGCCACTACGGCGAGGGCCGTCTCCATGTCTATTCGTTCGGCAAGCACGAAGAAGACAACATTCTATGTATCGAGGTGCGGGGAACGGATTTGGCGTCGAATCCACTCGTTCGCGTACAAAGCGCGTGCTATACCGCGGAAATTTTCCGCAGCACCGACTGCGATTGTCACGAACAACTACACGAGAGTCTTAAGCAGATATTTGTAGAGGGCGGGCTCATCGTCTACATGCTCTGCGACGGGCGAGGCGCGGGGCTACTGACGAAAGTTCGTGGACTGGCACTAGGGGATAGCGACCAATTGGACACTCACGACGCGTACGTGCGACTCGGCGTCGAAACGGACCCGCGAGACTATGCACGAGTAGCGCAAGTTCTGAGCCACCGTGGTGTGCAGAACTGCCGACTCCTGACAAACAACCCTCGAAAGATTGGAGGACTTGAAAGTCATGGGATCGCGGTGACGAGGGTTGAACTTGAGATCCCTGCGACGCACAACTCCTTGCCCTATCTGCGCACGAAAAGAACGAAGATGGGACACCTGCTTGATCACCTAAAACTCGGCTGAACGTTCCCCGGTCTGACGAATCACCTTCGACCCAGGCTGACGTTGTGGTCATTCTCAACCAAGGTGCTCGCGCAGCCTCTCCCGCAACCCCTCATCGCACACATACACATACGTCCCCAGCATCCCGCGGGTGAGCAGCACGCCGTAGATGTTGCGGATGAACACGAGCAGATCGGCGTCGGTGAACGCGTCTTTCAGATGCCCGGTGTTCTCCTTGCCCTTCTTGTCGCGGTACGCCTCGCGGTCCGCGACGATCTCACCCGACGAAGAAACCCGCAGATCCGGCCCGATGATCACACCGGCGTAGTTCAGGTCGTAGCCCTGCACGGTGTGGATCGAGCCGACCTCCTCCAGGGATCCGGTGGAGTTGATCCAGTCCTTGTCGGTGCTGTTCCACCGCATCCGCTCGCCGTCGAGCTCGATGTCGTAAGCGTCAGGTTTGCGACGCGACTTCCAGTCCCACGCGTACCCGGCAACCAACCGCGACAGGCCGACCTCCGCATCCCGCTCTCTGATTGCCCGACGCATCTCGCCGAGATCGTCGAAGAACCGCAGGTCGTAGTCGCCGAGATTCGGCCGCACCACCGAAGCACCGCGCAGCAGCATCCGGATGTACTCGACGTAGTCGGCGCCGGCCTTCACCCGCATCTGAGTGGTGAGCGGGAAGTGCCGGTGCGCATCCTTCGCCGCGCGCAGCTCGGCGTCGAGCGCGGTGGGTGAGAGATCATGCGGGCGCACGCTCTGTGCGCCGTCGATGAGCAGTAGCTGGTGCCGGCTGCGGGCCTTGATCCAGTCGAGCTGCGTGCGCGTGGGATCGTCCGCCCCGAACAGCCGCTCGTTGATCACGCCGAACTTCTTGTTCTGCACGCCGGATGCCTGGTTGGCGCGCTGGTTCAGCCGGTGGGTCTCGTCGACGAGGATCAGGTCGAACTCGGCATCCGACTCTCCGACCTGGAACGGCGTCAGCACCATCGACGGGTCGAGCTTCGGCGTCTTCTTGAACACGTTCTTCACCGACTGACGCAGCGACTGCTGCGGGATGACGAGGGCCATCCGCAGGTCGGTGAGAAGGGTCGCGTTCTCGGGGGTGAAGAACTCCGCGAACATCGAGTCGGGCTCGACGTCATCGTGGTCGGTGAAGTCGCGGATGTCGGCGAGCAGCTTCATGAGGAAGATCGCGATGATCGTCTTGCCGGTGCCCGGGTCGCCCTGCACGACGAGGGTGGAGCGGGTCTCCGGATGCTGCAGATCGGCCAGCAGGCCCTCGACGATGTCCTCGACGGCGATCGCCTGGTCGTTGGTGAGCGCTTTGAAGGGCGAGAGCTTGAAGAGATCGCTGTTCTCGATCTGCGGGATGCTGCGGCTGAACAGTCCCTCGGCGCGCAGCGCCTCGAAGACATCGTGGAACGACTCGCGGTACTGCTCGCGGTCGTAGTAGCGGGCGTCGGTCAGTCCGTCGTTGCCGTTGAGGATGCTGTACTGACCGTCGCCGTGGAACCAGCGGATCAGGTGTGATTCGAGGTCGCGGCAGACCGAGGTGTTGTAGCGCTCGTTGATGACGACGCGGATGGACTCCAGGCCCTCGTGCTTCTTGGAGCTCGCCAGGTGCTGGCGCATCCGCTTCTGCGTGCTTGTGGTCTCGCCGACGTAGAGCTTCTGCTGCCGGCCCGTGCTGTCGAGCACGTAGACGACCGGCCAGTTCGTGTGCTGGTCGTTGTCGCGGGCCCAGCCATCGACCTCGGCGCGGTCGAAGGGGATGCGCTGGATGCTGAAGCTCATGGCTCGGGGCTCGTCGGCAGTGTGCTCGTCGGCATGGCGCGCTTGGTCACGCTTCCCTTGGAGAGTTCGACCGGATACTTCAGGCGAGTCTTCTCGAGCTTGCTGAGCACGATCTCGTCGATGTCGACGCCGAGTCGCGTGGCCATCTGGAAGCAGTAGGTGAGGACGTCGGCGAGTTCCTCCTCGACACGTTCCTGGTCAGGGGTCTGCCCCCACTGATACAACTCGAGCAGCTCGGCGGCCTCGATCGAGATCGACTTCGCGAGGTTCTCGGGGGAGTGGAACTGGTCCCATTCGCGCTCGGCAGCGAAGGCGCGGAGCGCGGCGAGGGTGGTGGGGGACGGCATGGGAGTGACGGTAGCAGGGTACGGCAGGCTCAACCGCCATGCACCCAGCGGCGAAAGACCGATACGCTCTCGACGTGGAACCCACTACTCCGGAGACACTCGCGCTGGAGTTTGGCGTAAGTCAGAACGACGTGCGTGACGTACTCCACCTGCTTTACGGAACGCCTTCGGACGACGCGACGCGTTGGGTTCTTGATGACGCTCAAGCCGGAGAGATCCGATCGCGCCTTGCCGCCAAGGCGTTCTCGTTCCAATGGGCGCTCGAAATAGGAGACAGAGTTCGTCGCCGCGCGATTCATGATCAGTACGGTGGTGGATTGCAGGGCGGAATATCAACGTCCAGTAAGACAAAAGACATATTTATCTTTACGGATCCTGCGCGTGGAGCAAGGTACGGATACGACATCTATGAAGGGCTGCAGCCTGACGGGAGCTTCGCATATACCGGTGAAGGTCGTACTGGAGACCAGACGTTCACGCGAGGCAATAGGGCGCTCCTCGAAGCCGCCGACGAAGGTCGAACCATTCGAGTTTTCAATGCGGTGTCTCCGTATGCAACATACGCAGGGGCGTTCACCACAGGTGACCCGGTCTGCTCTTTCAACGAGATCCCTGGCGAGGATGGAGTCCTTCGGCGCGCGATCGTCTTCAACCTCGTGCCGCTTGACGCTAACCCAGCGATTCTCGCCCCTAATCGCGGACAACTGCGAATGCTCAAGCCTCAGATTGGGCGATGGTATCCTCCTGATTCCTCCGACGTTGCATTAGTGGCAGACAGCACCCAGCGGCCTCCAGGGGATCGAGTAGTTTCAAGAATTGAATTTCAGCTGCAGGCAGACTTCGGCCACTGGCTCGAAGGTCGGGGAACGCCTCCTAGCCGCCTTAGGCTCCCGGTGGCGGGCACGATTATCGAGCCCGACATGTTCGTTGAGGCAGAGGGATGGATCGTCGAAGCGAAGAAGTCGTCAGGACGCGATTACGTCCGCATGGCAATTGGGCAGGTCTTGGACTACGTCAATAACGCACGCGAACTCGACGGCGCGACAACACCCATGATTCTGCTTCCGGGTCGAGCCGAATCGGACCTGTCAAGACTTTGTGGTGACCTTGGGATCGTGCTTGCCGCGCGTGACGGCGAGTCGTTCGAGTTGTTGCATCCTTAGCTCTGAGTCAGCCCCGATGCCATGATTGCCATTACCGCGGGGACATCGGCGGGAGCCCAGTCGAGTGACTCTAGATCTGCTGGCGCGGCCCAAACTAACCTTGAATGCTCGGTCAGCGTGGGCGTACCGGAGCGAAGCTCGCACCAGAAAGTCGTGAGCGTGACGTCGCCAAAGTCATACGCATGGGTGGTCGTGAGTAGTTCATCGCCAACTTCGACGATGCACGACAGCTCCTCTTCTACCTCACGACGCAGCGCCTCCCGGAGTGACTCTCCAGCTTCGACCTTGCCCCCGGGAAACTCCCAAGTGAGAGGTAAGGACATTCCGGCGGCCCGCTGGGCCGCAAGGACCTTGTTCTCGTGAACAATCACCGCGCCCACGACGGCGATCTGTTTGGTCATCTGTCTCATCTCCAGGATTGAGCGTAGTGGGGCCACCCCGGAAGGGCGAGGGGCGGTGCGCTCCCGACTCCGTGGTTGTCGGTGCGCATGCACGTGTGATGGGTGGGAGCAGTTAGCATCGCGCCATGGGGATGACTTTGGCTACCTGTCAGGTGCTCGCAACTGTGCTGCCACTCGTGATGGTGACGCTGGTGGTCGAGAGGCGCTCAATGCGGATGGCGCTCCGGCGGCGAGGGTGGTTCAGGAAGATCATGCTCGGGACGTTTGAGGCATCGATGTTTGGGCTTGTGTTTGTCGTCGTCGGGACCCAGATTGAAGGACTATCGGGGTTCGGAGGCTTTATTGCTTGGCTACTTGCCGGCGCGTCCATCCTCGGCCTTGGCGTACTGATCTTGGCGTCACTGGCGTCTGCTGAAGCTGACGAAGATGAAGCCGAGCAGAGCTGACTACACAACGTAGCCACCTGACCGTGTAGTTCGCTCTGGACAGCGTCCTCAACTCTTGAGGTTCCGCTATGGTCGGGATCAAGCTCTCGAGGGGAGAGCTGTAACTCATTCCGGCTAGATGGGAGCAACGGGTGGAGTTTTCAGAGCGCCTTGAATCGCTTGCAGTGAAAGTAAGGAATCAGGCTGAAGCGATTGGGACGGAAGAGGCAACGAAGAACGCATTCATTATGCCGTTCATCTCGACCATCTTGGGCTACGACGTCTTCGATCCGCTGGAGGTGGTCCCGGAGTTCACCGCTGATGTGGGCGTCAAGAAGGGCGAAAAGGTCGATTACGCCATCATGCGGGATGGTGAGGTCCAGATTCTCATCGAATGCAAGCCATCAATGGGCGCCCTCAAGATCGAGCACGCCTCGCAGCTTTTCCGGTACTTCGCGGTCACGAACGCGCGCATTGCGGTTCTGACCAATGGTGTCCAGTGGCATTTCTACACCGATCTCGATGCGCCCAATCGCATGGACGCTAAGCCGTTCCTGGTCCTTGATCTCCTCGACATCGATGAGACTCTGATCGCAGAAATTCAGAAACTCAGCAAGGACAGCTTCGATCTCGAGTCGATCATCAATGCTGCTGAAGAACTGAAGTACATCGGAGCACTCAAGCGCGAGATCGCGGCCCAGTTCCGCGAGCCGACGGACGAGTGGATCAGGTTCTTTACGGCTCGTGTCTACGAAGGCATGTTCACGCAGCGTGTTCGCCAGCAGTTCACCGGTCTAGTGGGCAAGGCTGCGCAGCAGTTTCTCACCGAGCGTGTGAATGACAGGCTCAAGGTTGCCCTTGGGGTGGGCGGCGTTGGCCATGTTTCAGACATTCGTCCCACGCCGAGCTCTGAGGTAGTGGAAGCGGATCTTGATCGAGACACCGAAATCGAGACAACGCTTGAGGAGCTCGAGGGTTACCAGATCGTCAAGGCGATCGCCTGTGGCGAGGTCAAGCCGCAACGTATTACACAACGAGACGCCAAGAGCTATTTTGCTGTCCTGCTCGACGACAACAACAGAAAGCCGATCGCACGCCTGCACTTCAACGGCAAGCAGAAGTACCTAGGGCTGCTCGATGAGGAGAAGGTTGAGACACGGCATCCCATTGCCGATCTTGACGAAATCTATGCATACGCAGAAGAGCTGCGGGAGTCCGTTCGCCGATACCTATGACGCGCTTGTGACGACCAGATTTCTGCGTGGACACGACGCCGGCTACGAGTAACGTCTCGACTTCATCCCCATCCGCACTCCGGGTGGAGGATCGTTAACCCATGACCACCGAGCTCACCACGGACTGCGCGATCGTCGGCGGAGGCCCCGCCGGCCTCGTCCTCGCGCTCGCGCTTCTGCGGCACGGCATCCGGGTCGCGGTCCTCGAGAAGCACGCCGACTTCCTGCGTGACTTCCGGGGCGACACCATCCACCCCTCCACGCAGGACCTGCTCGCTGAGCTCGGCCTGCTCGACGAATTCCTCACCCGGCCGCACGACGACATGCCCCGCGTCACCTTCAGCTGGTACGGCACTGAACTCACGCTCGCGGACTTCACCCGCCTGCCCACCCGCCGCAAGGTCATGACTTTCATGCCGCAGTGGGACTTCCTCGACCTCATCGCAGACACCGCGGCGCAGCATCCGGAGTTCACGCTGCTGCGCTCCACCCGCGTCGACGGGCTGATCCGCGACGGCGACCGCATCGTCGGAATCACCGGAACCGGACCCGGCGGCGATTTCACCGTCCGCGCACGCCTGGTCGTCGACGCGTCCGGCCGCGACTCCGACATCCGCGCCGAGGCAGGGTTCGTCCCCACTGGCGTCGCCTCGGCGATGGACGTGCTCTGGTTCCGCATCGCCAAGACCGCGGGCGAGCGCTACCCGTTCATCCAGGCCGGCTCCGGACTGATCATCACGATCGACCGCGGCGACTTCTTCCAGATCGCCCACGTGATCCCCGCGGGCGCCTGGCGCGGCACCGATGCCGACCTCGCCGCGATGAAAGACCGGATCGCGCGGATCTCGCCGCGCATGGCCGACGCCATCAGCGCGGTCACCGCCTCTGACGTGCATCTGCTGCGCGTGCGCCTCGAACGACTGCGCCGCTGGTTCACCGACGGGATGCTGTGCATCGGCGACTCCGCGCACGCCATGTCGCCCGCGGGCGGAGTCGGCATCAACCTCGCGATTCAGGATGCCGTCGCCACCGCCCGCATCCTCGGCCCTGTCCTGCGCGACGGCACCCCAACGACCGCCGACCTGCGCCGCGTGCAACGACGCCGCAACTGGCCCACCTGGATCACCCAGTTCGTCCAGCGCCGCCTGCAGGGACCACTGATCGCGGAGCGCGCACCGGACGCTCCGCTGCCATTCCCGCTGCGGATGCTGCGCGACCACCCGCGGCTGACGCACGTCACCGGGCGGTTCGTCGGGCTGGGGGCGTTGCCGGAGAAGCTGTAGGAGGACTTCGGTGGCGCGCCGGAGGTTCGGCGAGTGGGCAGGCGACTCCACTTTTTCTTATGTGCATGCTCCGCTTTCTCCTATCTGGATTCTCCGCTTTCTCCTATCTGAAATCTCGACTTTCTCCTATTCGGCGCGTACGATCGCCCCATGTCCAGTTATCTTCCGCGCGTTCTCGATGCCGAGCTCGAGGAGATCTTGCGGTATCCGGGGGCTGTCCTGCTGGAAGGGCCCCGGGCCTGCGGCAAGTCGGCTACCGGGCGCCATCACGCGAGCAGCAGCGTCCAGTTGGACATCGAGCCCGGCGCCGTACGCCTCGCAGAGCTCGATCCGTCTCGGCTGTTGGCGGGTGAGCGGCCGAGATTCGTCGATGAGTGGCAGCTGGCGCCCGGTGTCTGGAATGCCGTGCGCACCGCAGTCGACGGCGAGGATGACGCTTCGTTCATCCTCGCCGGATCTGCAGTGCCTGCCGACGACGTGACACGGCACTCTGGCGCCGGCCGCATCATTCGGTACAGGATGCGGACGATGTCGTTGGCGGAATCGGGCCATTCTTCGCGCGATGTGAGTCTCAGCGCGGTGTTGAAGACTCCGGATGATGCCACGTCAGGGGCATCGAGCTTGACCGTTCCCGACCTTGCTGAAGTTGTCGTACGTGGTGGCTGGCCAGGTCTTCAGCAGCTCCCGATGCGGCAGGTGCTCACGCGGTTGCGATCGTACGTCGACGACACGGCGCGCATCGATCTGCCTCGCTTGGAGGGGGAGCCTCGTCGCGATCCGGATGCTGTCCTGCGCGTGATGCGAGCGCTCGGCCGCAGCACCGCCACCGAAGTGTCTGTATCTGCTCTCGCCCGCGATTCATCGACCGGCGACGAACGAATGGGTGATGCCACGGTGCAGGGCTACCTCGGAGCATTGTCGCGCGTTTTCGTCATCGAGGATCAGCCGAGTTGGGGCCCTCACCTGCGATCTCGTGACCGGCTGCGCAAGGCGCCTCGACGTCACTTCATCGACCCGTCTCTCGCGGCCGCTGCGGTCGGCGCCGATGCAGACCGCCTTCTCTCCGATCTCGAGTACTTCGGTCAGCTTTTCGAGTCACTCGTCGTGCGAGATCTGCGGGTGTACTCCGAGCCCGTTGGCGGAATCGTGCGGCACTACCGCGACAGTGCCGGCCGCGAAGTCGATGCGATCGTCGAGTTCCCCGACGGGCGATGGATCGCGGTCGAGATCAAGCTCGCCGCGGCCCGCGAAGAGGATGCTGCTGCGTCGCTCACCCGATTCGTCGAGAACCTCGATACCGCACGGACGCCACCGCCGGAGGCGAAGGTCATCATCACTGGTGGCCAGTACGCGTACACGCGGCCCGACGGCATCCACGTCGTGCCGATCGGAGCGCTGGCCGCCTGACTGCGGCGCGTCGGTTCCATCGCCCTCCACAGGCGGACGGATACCGGAGTCGTCCACAATTCATGAAGCCCGGGGGGAGTGGCGTCGGACCGGCGACCTAACGTGTGCCGCATGAACTACCGCACACACATCTCCGTACCGTCCGCGAACAGAGTCGAGGTCTCCGTCCCGGGGCGCCCTGAGCTCGCACGACTGATCGAGCTGCCCAGCGACGCTCCGCGCGAATGGCTGGCGCATGCCTACCTGCTGAGCATCGGGATGGATGCCGACGCGCGCGACCTGGATGATCTGGAGCCTCCGCCGAGCTGGGACTACAACGACTGGGATCGATTCCTGGGCCCGAGAGCGACGTACCACCCCGTGTCGAGGGAGCGGATGCGATTGCCGGGTCTCCCTGGTCTCCCGGACGAGGTCGAAGTCGAGCTCGAGCAGAGGGGCGCGTTCCGTCCCCAGGTCGGAGACCAGAAGGTGGCGGTCCACAAGGCCGAGCACACGACGTCGCAGGATCGATCGGCCGCCGCGTGGCAGGTGTCGCCGCCTCCGTTCCTCCCTGATGCCGTCAACCACGAACTCGCCCGCAAGTACGGTGTCGTGCTGCCGCACTTCAACTCCTCCGTACTCGATCGTCGCCACCACGGGTGGGGGTCGACGCCGCTCATCGATTCGCTTCTCGCCGCGCTGTCTCCCGTACGTCGCATCGCGCTTCGTGCGCACCTCGACGAGATCGGTCTGTTCGATGAGGCGAAGCACCCCGACGGCGAAGGCCTCCGCGAGGCCGCGCAGCCGCTTCTTCACGTGCTCGCCGCGATCGGTCCAGACGGTGCGGAGCAGGATCCCGAGACCGGATGGCTGCCGCTCGAGTTCGCCGCCGACCTGGCATCCGATCTCGGCTGGGAACAGGAAGTGACGGCGGACGCCGTGCCCGGCGACCTTCTCGTGAGCGTCGCCCGCCGCGCGAAGCTGATCCGTCGCCTGCGTGGACGAGTGGTGACCACCGCCGCAGCACGCAAGCTCGTCGGCGATCCTGCGCGAGAGATCGTGAAGGTGCTGATGCCTGTGCTGACGGGCGATGACCGCGACCGCTATGACAACCGTTCGACCTTCCACATCGAGACGGCGGCCGCCGTGCTCGCCATCGCCGACGGCTCCGCTCAGACGTTCGATGATCTCGCCGGACTTGTCGAACTCGCAGCGACGGCCCGAAAGCGTCGCCGTGAGGACGAGTACGGCGACGAGTACGCGTGGCACGAGCCGGATGATGAGTCGACCCGCGCCCGCCGCATCGCGCTCGCGGTCGAGTCTGTCGTCGAGGGCTTCAGCGTGCTCTCCGTGCCCCATGCGTTCGGAGAGATCAGCAGCGCGATGCGCGCTGTCGCTCGAGTTATGCTCACGGGATCGTGACCTCGGTCTGTTCCTGCACAGGGTTGTACACTTTTCTGTACAAGGAGGTCGGTCATGGATGTGATGCCGATTGCCGAGGCGCGCGCAGGCCTCTCCCGACTTCTGGCGGATTTCCGCGCGAACGACGACGTCGAGGTCGTGGTGGTCGGGGCGCATCGCCGACCGGACGCTGCACTCGTCCCGTACCGGCGGTACCGGGAACTCACCGTTGCGCAGAAGGGGAAAGCTGTGGGGCTCGCGCGTCTGCGTGAGCTCAAACCTGTCATCGACCGGCTTGCGTCTGCGGCTCACCTCTCCGACGTGCGCGTCTTCGGCTCGGTCGCACGCGGCGAAGAGACTCTCGGGAGCGACGTGGACCTGCTGGTGGATGCCGGTGATGAGTCGACGCTGTTCGACATCGCGCAGTTCGAGCTCGATCTCGAACTGATCCTCGGCGTGCCGGTGACGGCGGTCGCGGCGAACGGGCTCGATACGGATCGGGATAGGGACATCCTCGACGGTGCGCTGCCGTTGTGAGAACGGACGAGCGAATCGGCCGCTGGCTCGATGATCTCGAGGCCACTCTGCGCACGGCCGCTGATCTCGCGGCCAGAGGAGTCGATTCCTATCGGGACGATGCGGCGGTGCCTCTGGCGTTCGAAGCACTCGTGAATCGCACCGGCGACCTTGCGAAGAAGCTCATCACCGCGGACGCCGGCCGCTTCTCGGATGCCACCTGGCGGGCCGCCGCGCGCACGCGTGATTTCACCGTGCATCACTACGACCGCATCGACTCCGACGTGCTCTGGCGAACTGTCACGGTCAGCTTCCCGAAGCTTCTCGACCTGGTCATGGCAGAGAAGACGCTCTGAGCGGGCCCGGCTACCTGATCACGCTGCACGACCGGGCGTAGGCGCGACCGCACCACATAGACCAGGGCGGGTGCCACACGGCATCCGCGCGTCCGCCGCTCTCGTACGATCGGTCCTATGACCTCTTCGGCCACGTTGGCACCCTCCTTGCGTCGCGCCCGCATCGGTGTCGCCCTGCTGTTCCTCACCAATGGGGCGCTGCTCGCCAACATCCTGCCGCGCTACCCCGAGATCAAGGCCTCGCTGAACCTCGACGCCGCCGCCTACGGTCTCGCGATCGCCGCCTTCCCGGCCGGGGCGATCATCGCCGGGCTGGCCGCCGCCACGTTCGTCCGCCGGTTCGGCTCCGCGAAGGTCGCCGTCGGTGCGACGCTCGTCACCGCCATCGGCATCCTCATCGCCGGCTTCGCGCCCTCGGTCCTCCTCTTCGCGCTCGGTCTGCTCATCGGCGGGGCCGCGGACTCCATCACCGACGTCGCCCAGAACGCCCACGCCCTGCGCGTGCAGCGCGGCTACGGCCGCTCGATCATCAACTCCTGCCACGCGACCTGGTCGCTGGGCGCCGTGCTCGGCGGATCCATGGCCGCCGGCGCCATCGCGATCGGCCTGCCCGTCGGCATCCACCTGATCATCTCCGCCGTGCTCTTCAGCACCATCTCCTTCCTCGCCCTGCGTCTGTGCCTGCCGGGCCTGGACCGCGAGACCGACGAGGATGCGGTCGCGGACGGCGCCGAGATCGGCGGCGCCCTGCAGCGCATCGGCATCCGGACCGTGATCATCATCATCGTCCTCGTGCTGATCTCGATCGCGGGAGCGCTGATCGAGGATGCCGGGATGTCGTGGGCCACGCTGTATCTGGCCACCTCGCTCGAGACGCCCGCCGCACTCGCCGCCTTCGGCTACATCGCCCTCGTCGGCGCGCACTTCATCGGACGCCTGGCCGGCGACCCGCTCACCGACCGATTCGGTCAGCGCACCGTCGCCATCGCCGGCGGACTCATCGCCGCGATCGGCATGGGGCTCGCGCTCGCGTACCCGTCCATCCCCGGCACCATCCTCGGCTTCGCCGCCGCCGGCTACGGTGCGGCCACCCTCATCCCCGCGGCGATGAACGCCGCCGACGACCTGCCCGGCCTCAGGCACGGCTCCGGACTGACGATCGTCTCCTGGCTGCTGCGCCTGGGCTTCCTGCTCTCGCCGCCCATCGTCGGCCTCGTCGCCGAGAACGCCGGACTGCGCGTGGGACTGCTCGTCGTGCCGATCGCCGGCGTCGTCGCGGTGCTGTGCGCGTGGGCGCTGCAGGGGCGGAGCAAGGCCGTCGCTCAGTAGGCTGCCGCCCGGATCGACATGTCAATCGGATTGGCACATTCTGGGAACGTGTAAAAATATCGGCCATTCTTTTACACGTTTTGGAGACGTGCCGCGCTGTTCGCAGGCCTGGAGGCGATCAAGCGACGCTCGATCTCGGTGAACACCGCGATTCAGATCTGCACGAACATCCACCAACGCGAGATGGGCGTGCGGAAACTGCCCGGGACGTACATCGGTGACCAGCGAACGCGCGAGGCGATCTACACGCCGCCCAGCGGCGAGCAGCGCATTCTGGAGAAGCTGGGGAACTGGGCGGAATTCATCCACTCGGATGACGGAATCGATCCACTCATCACCATGGCGATCGCTCATTACCAATTCGAGGCCATTCACCCCTTCGAGGATGGCAACGGGCGTACCGGCCGCATTCTCAACGTGCTGCAGCTCGTGGACGCCGGACTGCTCAACGCTCCGATTCTCTATCTGTCCCGCTTCATCATCCAGAACAAAGATGACTACTACAGGCTGCTTCTCGATGTCACACGACACGGGGCATGGGAGGAATGGGTCCAGTTCATGCTCCGTGGCATCGAGGACACGGCGAACCTGACACTGCTCAAGATCGACCGCATTCAGCGCCTCCAGGATGAGATCCGCCAGGAGATCAGAGAACACACGACAGCCGGCAGCAACTCCGACCTTCTCGACATTCTGTTTGAGAACCCGTACGCCCGGATATCTGACGTGATGCATCGCTGCGGCGTCTCTCGACCTACGGCGACAGGTTGGCTCAATGCCCTGGTAACGCACGAATCGTTGATGGATCTCAAGATGGGGCGTGATCGCCTGTTCATAAACGCCCGCTTCATGGTGATCCTGGCATCCGACGACAAACCGGGCGCATCTGCCGACGAGACGCTCTTCTGAGGTCATCAGTCGGGTATCCGCTACTGAGTATCGGCATCCCGTCTTCCCTGCCCGTGCTCAGTAGGCTGACCGCATGCGCCCACGCGTCATCCACACCGGCCAGGCACTGGTCGACCTGATCGTCGAGGTCCCCGACCTTCCTGCCCGCGGCCAGAACGTCATGGCCGCCTCCGACACCCAGTACGCCGGCGGAGCAGTGACCGTGCTGCTCGCCGCCGCGCGCTTCGGAGCGCAGAGCGTGCACGCCGGAGCGATCGGCACCGGCCCGCACGGCGACCTCATCCGCGCCGCGCTCGCGGCCGACGGCATCACCGCATCCGCAGCCCCCGTGACCACCCACGACACGGGCGTGTGCGTCGTGCTGGTCGAGCCGACCGCCGAGCGCACCTTCGTCACGACCCTCGGCGCCGAACGCGACATCACCGAGGCGGGCCTTGCGACCGCCGACGTGCAGCCCGGCGACCTCGTCTGCGTGACCGGCTACTCGCTCGCCGTCGCGCAGACCCGCGACCCGCTGCTGGCCTGGCTCGACACCCTCCCCGACGCGGCCGTGGTCGTGCTCGACCCGGGTGCGGCCTTCGCCGACCTCCCCTCCGACGTGCGGGATCGGATGCTGGCCCGCACCGACATCTGGACCGGCAACGCCGAAGAATCGACCGACCTGCTCGCCGCCCGCGCCGTGGCGGTGCCGGCATCCGACCGCGAGATCTCCGCCCAGACCGAAGCGCTCATCCCCCTGCTGCGCGCCGGAGCGGTCGCCATCGTCCGCGACGGGGCCGAAGGCTGCGCGGTGCACGCTGACGGAGAGACCACCTACCTCCCCGGCTTCCCGCAGACCCCGGTCGACACCAACGGCGCCGGCGACACCCACACCGGCGCGCTGCTGGCCGGCATCGCCGACGGCGCACCCTGGGCGGATGCCTGCCGCCGGGCCAACGCCTCCGCCGCCATCAAGGTCACCCGCCGCGGGCCCACCACCGCGCCCACCGCCGACGAGGTCGACGAGTTTCTGCGCACCGTCGAGAAATCAGAATGACAATCGTGCTTAACAATTCTTGAGCTGTATGGGTGATCAGGCCACCCCATAACCGTGCGGATTGATCTCAGATTTTGCGGAGAAGTGAACTCGGGCGGATACTCATCCCGTGATGAGCGCCCCCTCGAACATCCTCCCCACGACCGTCGCCGTCATCGGTGCGGGCCGTCTCGGCGGCGTGCTCGCGCGAGCGCTGCGACAGGCCGGGTTCGACGTGCAGGGGCCGCTCGATCGTGAAGACCGCATCCCGGCATCCGAGATCGCCCTGCTCTGCGTGCCGGATGCCGAGATCGCGGCCGCCGCGCTCGCAGCCCGGCAGCACGCCACCTTCCTCGGCCACGTCTCCGGCGCCACCCCGCTGGATGACGTCGACTTCAGCATCCACCCGCTGCAGACGTTCACCGGGGCGGAGGACCCCGACGTGTTCCACGGCATCGGTGCGGCCGTCGCCGGGCGCACGCCGGAAGCCGTCGCCGTCGCGGAACGGCTCGCACACGCACTCGGCGCCCGGCCGTTCCGCATCGACGATGCGCACCGCGCCGGCTACCACGCCTCCGCATCGATCGCATCGAACCTGCTGCTGGCCGTGCTCGACGCCGCGGAGCGCGTGGCGGTCGCCGCCGGCATCCGCCCAGACGACACCCGCGACCTGCTCGCCCCGCTCGTCACCCGCACCGTCCAGAACTGGGTGCGCACCGGGGCGCCGGCCGCGCTCACCGGACCGATCGCCCGCGGCGACGCGCTGACGGTCCGGCGTCAGCGGGACGCCGTGACGGCGGGAACCCCCGAGCTGACCGACCTCTTCGACCAGCTCTGCGACAGCACCGCAGCCCTCGCGGAACCTCGGAGGGCCTCGGCATGAGGATCATCCGCACCGTCGCCGAGGTCCGCTCTGAAGTGCACGCCGCACGCACCGCCGGCGGCAGCATCGGTCTCGTCCCGACCATGGGCGCCTTCCACGAAGGGCACCTCTCGCTGATCCGCGAAGCCCGCGCGCAGAACGATCTCGTGGTCGTGTCGCTGTTCGTCAACCCGACCCAGTTCGGCCCTACCGAAGACCTCGACGCCTATCCTCGAGACGAGTCGCGCGATGCCGCCCTCGCCGAACAGTCCGGCGCCGACATCCTGTTCGCGCCCGCGGTCGACGAGATCTACCCCGACGGCTTCGCCACCGGCATCCACGTCACCGGCATCACCGAGGTGCTCGACGGCGCCGCCCGCGGAGCGTTCCACTTCGACGGCGTCGCGACCGTCGTCACCAAGCTGTTCGGCATCGTCGCCCCCGACGTCGCCTACTTCGGTCAGAAGGACGCCCAGCAGGTGATGGTCATCCGCCGCGTCGTGCGCGACCTCGACCTGCCCGTTCGGATCGTGGCCTGCCCGATCGTGCGCGAACCCGACGGGCTCGCGATGAGCTCGCGCAACATCTACCTCGACCCGGATGCCAGACAGCAGGCCACCACATTGAACCGCGCACTCGATGCGGCCGCCGCCGTCCACCTGGCAGGGGAGCGCGACGCTGCAGTGATCGTCGCCGCCGCGCAGCGGGTGCTGGCCGATGCCGGCATCCGTCCCGAGTACCTCGAGCTGCGCTCCAACGACGATCTGCGGCCGATCGAGCACGTCGACGGCGATGCGCTGCTTGCCGTGGCCGCCCGCGTCGGCGCCGCCCGGCTCATCGACAACCACGTCCTGAAACACCGCCACGTCCTGACGCACCGCCCAGAGAGGGAATCCTGATGCGACGCACCATGCTGAAGTCGAAGATCCACCGTGCGACCATCACGGGCAGCGACCTGAACTACGTCGGCTCGATCACCATCGACGCCGACCTGCTCGACGCTTCGGACATCCTCGAGCACGAGCAGGTGACCGTCGTCGACGTGAACAACGGCTCGCGCTTCGAGACCTATACGATCGCCGGTGAGCGCGGTACGGGCATGATCCAGGTCAACGGCGCCGCGGCGCGGCTGGTGCACGCCGGCGACACGGTCATCGTCATCTCCTACGGCGAGTACTCCAGGAAGGACCTCGCCGAGTACCGGCCGGTGGTCGTGCACGTCGGCCACGACAACGCGATCATCCAGGTCGACGACGCCGTGGACCGCCTGCTCGCCGGGGCGCGCGGATGCGACGTGCTGAGCGACCGCAGGGAGACGAAGTGAGCGTGCACGCCGCGCCGCGGCCGCTGACGCTCGGCGACCTGGCGGCGAAGAAGGACGCCGGCGACCCGATCGTCATGGTCACCGCCTACGACCACCCCAGCGCGCAGATCGTCGAGGAGGCCGGAGTCGACCTGGTGCTCGTCGGCGACTCGGCCGCGATGACCGTGCTCGGCTACACGTCCACCGTGCCGGTGACGATCGACGAGATGCTCATGCTCACCCGGGCCGTGCGCCGCGGGCTGACGGCGCCGCTGCTGGTCGGCGACCTGCCGTTCGGCTCGTACGAGGCATCCGACGAGCTGGCCGTGGCCACCGCGCAGCGCTTCGTGAAGGAGGCGGGCTGCGACCTGGTCAAGATCGAGCGCGGCGGCAGCACCGTCGAGCGGGCGCGAGCCATCGTGGCGGCAGGCATCCCCGTGGTCGGCCACGTCGGGCTCACCCCGCAGAACGCGACGGCGCTCGGCGGCTACCGCGCGCAGGGGCGCACGGCCGAGGCCGCGCTCGCCGTGATCGACGATGCTCTCGCCCTGCAGGATGCCGGCTGCGCGCTGCTGGTGATCGAGGCCGTGCCCGCCGAGGTGACCGCCGCGCTGATGCCGCTTCTGCGGATCCCGGTGATCGGGATCGGCGCGGGGGCGGATGCCGATGGTCAGGTGCTCGTGCTGCATGACCTGCTCGGGATCTACGGGGGCCCCGCCGCCAAGTTCGTCAAGCGCTACGCCGACCTGCGAAGCGCGGCCATCGCCGGCGTGGGCGAATACGCCCGCGAGGTGCGCTCGGGCGCGTACCCCGCAGTCGAGCACACCTACGCGATGCCCGCCGACGAGGCCGAGCGTCTGCACGGCCTGCTCGAAGGGCGCTGAGCCGTGTGAGCAAGTAGCCTGGCGAGCATGGAGCTGCAGGATCTGCTGGACGCCCTGGATTCGGGCGAGACCATCACCGGAGCGTCACCGCTGCATACCGTGATGCACGCCACCAGCCAGGAGGCCCTGCGCATCACCGCGGAGCTCAACGGCGGTTACCACGAGCCGGCGCGTGTGCGCGAACTCCTCGCCGAGCTGATCGGCCGACCCGTGGCCGAGACGGTCACGGTGTTCCCGCCGTTCGCCTCCGACTTCGGCAAGAACATCCGCATCGGCGAGCGGGTCTTCATCAACTCCGGATGCCGCTTCCAGGACCAGGGCGGCATCACGATCGGCGACGACTGCCTGATCGGCCACAACGCCGTCATCGCGACCCTCAACCACGACCTCGCGCCCAGCCGCCGGGCCGACATGCACCCGGCGCCCGTGCTCCTCGGCCGCAACGTCTGGGTCGGGGCAAACGTCACGATCCTCCCCGGCGTGACCGTCGGCGATGATGCCGTGCTGGGTGCGGCATCCGTCGTGACGAAGGACGTCCCCGCCGGGGCGATCGTGGTGGGCTCGCCCGCGCGCGTGGTGCGTTCCGTTCCGGACTGACGCCGACGCGCGGATGCTGTGGCGCGCGGCCGCTGCCATGCCCTAGCGCAGCTCGAGGCAGCGAGACTGACCCCGGGCCACCACGCAACCGCCGAGCCACCACGCAATCGTCGCGTTGCTGCTTGGTGGCTCGCGGGTTGCGTGGTGGCCCGGCGGTGGAGGTGGAGGTGATCAGTACGCGCGGGCGCCGCTCGCGACCTTCGCGCCGTGGGCATCCGCCAGCTGCAGCGCCATGTCCGCCCGCAGCGACGACACATCCGTCGCCGCCGTGAGGAACGTGAACCCCTGCTCCGCACGCCGCGCGGCCTGCGCGCCGTCGGCGCAGTGCACGCCCGCGATCTTGCCGCGTGCGGCGGCAGCGGCCGCGATGCGCTCCAGCTCGGCATCCAGCCGCGGCAGGATCGCATCCTCGAACGGCACCCGCGCGCCCAGCGCGAGCGACAGGTCGTACGGGCCCACATAGACGCCGTCGATCCCGTCGACGTCGAGGATGGCATCCAGCTCCACCAGAGCCGACGCCGTCTCGATCATCGCGAGCACCGTGACCGCGGCATCCGTCTGCTCCGGAGTCGCACCGAAGTGCGGGCCCAGACGCATCGGACCGTACGAGCGGACGCCGCCGGATGTGGGATAGCGGGCAGCCTCGGCCGCCGCGCGCGCCTCATCGGCGGTGTCGATCAGCGGCACGATCACGCCACGGGCACCGGCATCCAGCACCCGGCCGATCTCGGCGGCGCTGTTCGTCGACACCCGTGCGAACGGCATCGCACCGCCGGCCGCGATCGCGATCAGCGCGCGCACCTGCGCGTCGTAGCCGAGCAGACCGTGCTGCCCGTCCACGCACACGTAGTCGAAGCCCGCGCGGGCGATCTGCTCGGTCGCGACGATCGCGTCGAGCGTGACCCAGGCGCCCACCCGGGGTGCCAAGGTCTGCTCGGCCGTGAACGGCTCAGCGGGAGACAGCTCAGACATCGAGCTCCTCGTTGTGGCGCACCTTCACGAAGGCGACCGAGATGAACCCGATGATCGCGCAGAACACCACGAACAGCGCCACCGGGATCCAGCTGCCCATGAACGCGGCCAGCAGAGCCGTTGCGATCAGCGGTGCGGGCCCGCCGACGATCGCCGCACCCACCTGGTAGCCCAGCGAGGCTCCGGTGTAGCGGATCTCGGGGGCGAAGTTCTCGGCCAGCACGGTGCCGATCAGTGAGCCGTAGCTCGGCCAGATGACCGCGAACGAGATGACGATCGCCGCGCCGGCCACCCACAGGTTTCCGCTGGAGAGCATCGCCATGTACGGGAAGATGAAGATCGCCACGGCGATCGAGCCGCCCAGGAACACCTTCTTGCGGCCGATCCGGTCGGAGAGCGCTCCGTAGAACAGCATCCCGCCGATGCCGATGATGGCACCGACCAGCACGAACGCGAGCACCGCGCCGAAGTCGTATCCGAAGCTCGCCGCGTACGAGAGCGAGAACGTGGCGAAGATGAAGAACGTGCTCGTCTCGACGAACTTGGCGCCGGTGGAGATCAGGACCTCGCGCCAGTGGTGCTTGAGCACCGTGGCGATGGGGAGCTTCTGGGTGGTGCCCTCGGCACGCACCTTGCGGAACGACGGGGTCTCGTCGATGCGGGCGCGGATCCACAGGCCCACGACCAGCAGCACGCCGGAGAGCAGGAACGGGATGCGCCATCCGAAGGACGTGAACGCCTCTTCGGGGAAGACCGCGCGGGCGCCGATGGTGACGATGTTTCCGAGCGCGAGACCCAGCAGGGCGCCGAGTTGCGGCACCGCACCGTAGAAGCCGCGACGGTTCTTCGGCGCGTACTCGACGGCCAGCAGCAGACCGCCGCCCCACTCGCCGCCCAGGGCGAGACCCTGCACCAGACGCAGCAGCGTCAGCAGGATCGGAGCGCCGACGCCGATCGCGGCGTAGTCGGGCAGCACGCCCATGAGCATCGCGGCGCGACGCCCATCAGGCTGAGGGTGATCACCAGGGTCTTCTTGCGGCCGATCCGGTCGCCGACGTGGCTGAAGATCACGCCGCCGATGGGGCGCACCACGAACGCCAGGGCGAACGAGGCGAATGCCAGCAGCGAGCTGACGACCTTGTCCTCACTGGGGAAGAAGTGCAGGTTGAAGACGGCGGTGGCCATCGTGCCGTACAGGAAGTAGTCGTACCACTCGATGGTCGAGCCGACCGCGCTGCCCCACAGGGCGCGGCGCCGGTCCTTCGCGGAGACCTCGATGGTGGGTGACGAGGCGTTCTCGTCGATGGTGCTGGTCATGCGCTCTCCTTTGATCGCGTATGTCGTATTGACGGAGTCGGGTGAGGGTGGAAGGGAGTTCAGGGAACGAGGGAGTTCAGGGAACGAGGATCGAGCGACCCACCGCGCCGGTGAGCAGGTGATCGAACGCCTCGTTGGCCTCGTCGAGACGGAACGTGCGGTCGAGCAGCCGTTCCAGTGGCAGGCGCCCCGCCTGATACAGGCGCAGGATCTCGGGCAGCTGCACAGGAGTGTTCGAGGATCCGTAGAGCGCGCCGACGACGCGGCGGTCGCCCTGCACGAGCGGGTTGATCGGGATCGAGAGTTCTTCGCCCGCCGCGCCCAACCCGACGATCACCAGGGTCCCGCTGGAGCGCAGCGCCTCGAACCCGGCGCGCACGGTTGCGGGGCGGCCGATGGCCTCGAGCACGTAGTGCGCGCCGCCGCCGGTGATCTCGAGCACGCGCGCGGTGAAGTCCTCGGCGCTGGAGTCGATGGTGTGGGTGGCGCCGAGCTCGACGGCCTTCTCCAGTCGCGATGCGACCACGTCGGAGACGATGATCTGCGCGGCGCCCACGAGCTGGGCGGCGATGACGGCCGACAGGCCCACGCCGCCGGCGCCGATGATCGCGATGGACTTGCCCGTCAGATCCGGCATCCGGTTCAGCACGGTGCCCATGCCGGTGATCACGGCGCAGCCGGCGATCGCGGCGATCTCGGAGGGGATGTCGGCGTCGATCGCGATGAGCGACTCCTGCGAGACGACGACCTGCTCGGCGAAGCACGATGCGCCCATCAGGTGGTGGTACTCGACGCCGTCGCGGCTGAGGCGGGTGCCGCCGCGCAGCAGACCGTTGGTCTGGCCGTGCACCTTGCCGAGTGCGCACTGCGCGGGCGTGCCCGACAGGCAGAACTCGCACTCGCCGCAGCGCGGACGCCACATGAGCACGACCTTGTCGCCCGGGCTGAAGGAGGTCACGCCGTCACCGACCTGCTCCACGATGCCCGCGCCCTCGTGGCCGAGCACGATCGGGGTGCGGGCGGGGAGCCCGCCCGACAGGTAGTGGGCGTCGCTGTGGCAGACGCCGGCTGCCTCGATGCGCACGCGCACCTCGCCGGGGCCGGGCTGGTCGAGTTCGAGATCCTCGAGCACCAGCGCAGCGCCGGGCTCGTGCATCACCATCGCCTTCACGGGCGTCTCCTCGTTGATCGGTGAATCCGCGTCCGGGCGCTGCCGGACGGGCGGATTACCCGGGGAGCGCGAAGCGGATGTCGGATGACATCTGGGAACCGTAAGACGCCGGATGCCGCGAAGAAGAAATCGGTTCCACTGATCGGAACTCCTGGGCAGGGGGTCAGAGCGTGCTGAAGGCGGGGTTCGCGCGGATGCGGCGGTTCAACCCCAGCGCGGCCATGCGCACTGCCGGTGCGATCCGGACCATGTCGATGCGCCCTGCCGGACCGGATGCCGAGATCGCCGCGATCGGAGTGCCATCGGCGCGCACGATGGGGCAGGCGATGCACTCGACGCCCGGGTTGGACTCCTCGATCTCATGCGCATAGCCGTCGGTCCGGACGGCCTCGAGCTGGCGTCGCAGCGACACCTCATCGGGGACGGTCCCCGGGCCCAGTGCCTGGAAGACCACGGGGATGGCGAGGTCGACGAGGTCGTCCGACGCGTGCGCCAGCACGGCCTTGCCGCCCGCCGTGGCGTACGCGGGAACGCGGCCGCCGACGCGGGATCGGATGACCATGTCGGGGTCGCGGCCGCGCAGGATCTCGACGTAGATCTGGTCGGCGCCCTTGAGCACGCTCAGCTGCACCGTCATCCCGGTCGCCTGCCGCAGATCGGCCATCGCCGCCAGTGCCAGCTGCCGCAGCTCCTTCGACCGCTGTGCCAGCTCGCCCAGCTCGAACAGGCGGATGCCGACGCGCAGCCCGCGGTCGGTGCGCTCGAGGAAGTCGGCCGCGACGAGCTCGGCCAGGATGCGCGAGGTCACCGACTTCGCCAGGCCCGTGCGGCGGGCGATGTCGTTCACGCCGAGCATCGGCTCCTCGGCGGTGAACGTGCCGAGGACAGCCGTCACCCGACCGATCATGGAGCGCGGAGTGCTCCGCTCATCGGAACCCATGGGGAGAGTCTAACCGCCGACGCGTGTTGAATGGGGTACGAGCCAATGACGCGCGCGCGAAGGCGCCGCCGTCGACAGGAGGAGCAATGCCCGAGACCTTGACCCCCAGCACCCCGACCGCGAGCATTCCGGCCGCCGAGGCAGTGAGCCGGGTCGCCGCGGCATCCGCCGCCTGGGCCGCCACCGGTCCCGCCGAGCGGGCCGCCGTGATGCGCGCGATCGCCGACGCGCTCGACGCCGCCGGCGGTGAGCTCATCGAGATCGCGCAGCAGGAGACCGCGCTCGCCCAGCCTCGCCTGGCGGGCGAGCTGAAGCGCACCACCTTCCAGCTGCGCCTGTTCGCGGACGTCGTCGAGAACGGCGCCTACCTCGACGCCCGCATCGACCGTCCCGACGCCGAATGGCCCATGGGCGCTCCGCGCCCCGACCTGCGCCGCATGCTCATCCCGATCGGCCCTGCGCTGGTCTTCGCGGCCAGCAACTTCCCGTTCGCGTTCTCGGTCGCCGGCGGCGACACCGCGGCGGCGCTCGCCGCCGGCAACGCCGTGCTCGTCAAGGCGCACTCGGGCCACCCGCGCCTGTCCGATGCGACCGCGGCCGTGATCGCTCGGGCGGCAGTGGATGCCGGAGCACCCGCCGACCTGCTCCTCGTCATCCACGGCACCCAGAACGGCGTCGAGGCGCTGAAGAACCCGGCCATCAAGGTCGCCTCGTTCACCGGGTCGATCCCCGGCGGTCGCGCCCTGTTCGACATCGCCAACGCGCGCCCCGAGCCGATCCCCTTCTACGGCGAGCTCGGCAGCGTGAACCCCGCGTTCGTCGCCCCGGATGCCGCCGCCCACCGCGCCACCGAGATCGCCGAGGGCTACATCGCCTCGGTCACCGGCAGTCAGGGCCAGCTGTGCACCAAGCCGGGTGTGCTGCTCGTGCCCACCGGATCCGACATCATCGACGCGCTGCGCGGCGCTGACGTTCCCGCCGGAGCGCCCATGCTGAACGACCGTATCCAGAGCGGCTTCGTGTCCGGGCTCGAGGAGCTCGCCTCCCACGATGCGGTGACCGTGCTGCGCGACGGTGCCGCCAGCCGCTCCGCCGAACCCGAGCTCACCCTGCTGCTGACCAGCGTCGACGCGCTGCTCGATGACCCCGAGGGGATCGTGACCGAGGTCTTCGGTCCGGCCGGCCTGGTCGTCACCTATGAGGATGCCGCCGACCTGGAGCGCGTCGCGCGCGGACTGGAGGGGCAGCTGACCGCCACTCTCGTCGCGGACGAGACGGATGCCGACCTCGCGCTCGCGCGCACCCTGGTGCCTGCGCTCGCCGACCGCGCCGGCCGGGTGCTGTGGAACCAGTGGCCCACCGGCGTCTCCGTCACGGGAGCCCAGCAGCACGGCGGCCCGTACCCGGCGACCACGGCACCCAGCACGACCGCGGTGGGCACGGCATCCATCACCCGGTTCCTGCGCCCGGTCGCGTTCCAGAACTTCCCCGCCGCGCTGCTGCCCGCACCGCTGCGCGACGACAACCCGCTGGGCGTGCCGCAGTCCGTCGACGGCTGAGTTCCCTCTCCACACCCGCGAGCCACCAGGCAAGCGTCGAGCCACCAGGCAATCGACGCGATGTTGCCTGGTGGCTCGCGCGTTGCTTGGTGGCCCGGCGGTGGTGGATGCGAGGTGGGCGCGCGGGGTTAGTCCGCCTGCTGCGCCTTCTTCTCGCGGCGCAGCGCGTGCAGGAGGGGCTCGGTGTAGCCGCTGGGCTGGCTCGCGCCCTCCAGGATGAGCCGGCGGGCGGCCGTGTAGGCGACGCCGTCCGGCGTCAGCGGCTCATACGCGGCATCCCCGGCATTCTGCTCGTCGACCACCGGCGCGAGTCGGGCCAGCGCGGCATCCACCTGAGCCTCGGTGATCACGCCGTGCAGCAGCCAGTTCGCCAGCAGCTGGCTCGAGATGCGCAGCGTCGCACGGTCCTCCATGAGGGCGATGCCGTGGATGTCGGGCACCTTCGAGCATCCGATGCCCTGATCGATCCACCGCACCACGTAGCCGAGGATCGACTGCACGTTGTTGTCGAGCTCGGTAGCGACGACCTCTTCCGTGAGCTCGCCCGGCCCGGCCAGCGGCGGCTGCAGCAGCACGTCCACCGACGCCGGATCGTATGCCGGCAGCGAGGGGCGCACGGTGAACGGATCGAGCTGGTGGTAGTGCAGGGCGTGCAGGGTCGCGGCGGTCGGCGACGGCACCCAGGCGGTGGATGCGCCGGAGCGCACATGAAAGATCTTCTGGTCGAGCATGTCGTGCATCAGATCCGGCATCGCCCACATGCCCTTGCCGATCTGCGCGCGTCCGTCCAGGCCTGCGGCCAGCCCGATCGCGACGTTGCGGTCCTCGTAGGTCTGCATGAACGGCTGCGCCTTGATGCCCGCCTTCGGCAGGAAGGGGCCGGCGTGCATCGAGGTGTGGATCTCGTCGCCGGTGCGGTCGAGGAACCCGGTGTTGATGAAGACCACCCGGTCGGATGCCGCGGCGATCGCCGCCGCGAGATTCGCCGACGTGCGCCGCTCCTCGTCCATGATCCCGACCTTGATCGTGCGCTCGGGCAGCCCGAGCAGCTGCTCGACGCGGCCGAAGAGCTCGGCCGTGAAGGCGACCTCGGAAGGTCCGTGCATCTTCGGCTTCACGATGTACATCGATCCCGTGCGGCTGTTGGCGCCGCGGTTCGCGCCGGTCAGCTCCGGCAGCGAGCCGAGCGCGGTCATGATGGCATCCAGGATGCCCTCGTAGATCTCCTCGCCGTCGCGGTCGAGCACGGCATCCGTGCGCATCAGATGACCGACATTGCGCACGAACAGCACCGAACGACCCGGAAGGGTGAGGTCTGAGCCGTCGCGGCCGGTGTACGTGCGGTCCTCGGCCAGGCTGCGGGTGAACGTCTGCCCGCCCTTGCTGACCTCCTCGGTCAGGGTGCCGTCCATCAGGCCGCGCCAGTTGCGGTAGCCGAGCGCCTTGTCGTCGGCGTCGACCGCGGCGACGGAGTCCTCCAGGTCGATGATGGTCGTGATCGCCGACTCCAGGACGATGTCCTGCACGCCGGCGGCATCCGTCCGCCCGATCGCGCCCTCGCGATCGATGACGATCTCGGCGTGCAGCCCGTGGTGGCGCAGCAGGACCGCGGTCGGGGCGGCGGCGTCGCCGGTGTGCCCGGCGAACGTCTCGGGATCGGCGAGGCGACGGATGCCGTCGGCGGTCTCCACGACGAGGCCCTCGGCGTCGACGCGGTAGGCGGTGGCATCCGTGTGCGAGGCCTCCGCTTCTGAACTGGAGGTGAGAGGAGCGATCTCGTCGAGCAGCGCCCGGCCGCGGGCGATGACCTCGGCGCCGCGGGCGGCGTTGTACCCGCGGGTGGGTGCGAGCGTCGCGGTGTGGGGGATGGCATCCGTTCCGTACAGCGCGTCGTACAGCGAGCCCCAGCGGGCGTTCGCGGCGTTCAGCGCGAAGCGCGCGTTCAGCAGAGGCACCACCAGCTGCGGGCCGGCGGTCGTGGCGATCTCGGGATCGACGTTCTCGGTGGTGATCCGCCCTTCGACAGGCTCAGGGACCCATTCGGGCTCGTCGGCGAGGTACCCGATCTCGGTGAGGAACTCGCGGTATGCCTTCGAGTCCGGACGACCCGGGTTCGCGCGGTGGTGCTCATCGATGCGCGCCTGCAGCTCATCGCGGACGCGCAGCAGGTCGGCGTTGCGGGGGCCGAGGTCGTGGACGAGATCGGCGACGCCGCTCCAGAACGCGTCGGCATCGATGCCGGCATCCGTCAGAGATTCCTCGGCGAAGTCGGCGATCGGTGTCGCGACCTGCAGGCCGGCGCGATCGAGGTACGGGGTGGGAGGGGTCATCTGCGGCTCCTTCGATGGTCGGTGCACTCACCACGGTAGAGAAGCCGCTCGAAATCGGAGCATCGACTCCGTATCGTGGAACTCATGGCCGACACGTCTGCGGGAAACGTCCAGTCCGTCGCGCGCGCGTTCGCGCTGCTGGAGGCGCTCGCCGCATCCGGTGGCGAGGGGGCGCTGGCATCCCTGGCATCCGACACCGACCTCGCCGTCCCGACCGCGCATCGCCTGCTCGGCACCCTGCACCGGCTCGGCTACGTGCGTCAGCTGGAGGACCGCCGCTACGCACTCGGCGCGGGGCTCATCGGGCTGGGACGTCAGGCCGTGCCGCACCTGGCTGATGCCGCAGCCCCGTTGCTCGCCCGACTCGAGGACGCGTTCCACGAGACCGCGAACCTCGCCGTGCTCGACGGCGATCTCGTCCTGTACGCCGGCCAGGTGGCGTCCCGGCAGCGGATGCGGATGTTCACCGAGATCGGCCGTCGCGTGCTGCCGCACTCCACCGGCGTGGGCAAGGCGATGCTGTCGACCATGCCCGAACCGCACGTCCGTGCGCTGATCGCCCGCACCGGCCTGCCCCGGTTCACCCCGCAGACGCTGACCGACGCGGATGCCTTCATCGCCGACCTGCGGCGCTCGCGGGCCCGCGGCTTCGCGGCCGACGACAGCGAGCAGGAGGTCGGCGTGCGCTGCATCGCCGTCGCAGTGCCAGGCCTCGGTCAGCCCGCCGCGCTGTCGGTCTCGGGTCCTGCCGCGCGCATCACGGATGCCCGGGTGCCGGAGGTGGTCGCCGCGCTGACGGATGCCGCCGCGGAGTTGGCCGGCGCCGGGGGCTGACGTACCCGTGCACTCCTCTCGTTCAGGTCGCAATCGATGCCGGTATGAACCGTCTGAAGCGGCACGAATTGCGACCTGAACGGTGGTGGACCCGGCTAAGCGGTATCAATTGCGACCTGAAGCAGCGCACGGAGCCCAGGGGTGCCCGATCGAACCCGTGAACTTGCCCCACGCCGCCCCGAACCCCTTGCCGAACGACACCTAGCGACATATCGTTAACCATCGTTCAGCTAGCAATCGTTCAGCTACCAGGAGGTTCATCATGAACGGATCATTCCCCTCGGGCGGATTCAACTTCGGAGCGAGCAACGGATCAGGCAATCCGCTCGCCGGAGTCTGGGATGCCATGGAGCAGCTGCGCAACGGCTTCGAGCAGCGCACCGGCGGCTCGCGCATGGCCCGCGGCGACGTGCGTGCGGCGGTCATCGCCCTGCTCGCCGAGCGCCCCATGCACGGCTACCAGATCATCACCGAGATCGCCGACCGCTCCGGCGGAGCATGGAAGCCCAGTGCCGGATCCGTCTACCCGACGCTGCAGCAGCTCGCCGACGAAGGCCTGATCACGGCCGAGGAACTCGGCGGACGCAAGACCTACTCCCTCACGGATACCGGCATCGCGGCATCCGAAGAGGCGGCCGAGAAGACCGCACCCTGGGAGTCCGTCGGACACCGCTCGCCGGGCCAGCACGCCGCCCTGCCGAAGGCGGGCATGGAGCTCGCCAGCGCCACCGCCCAGCTCGCCCGCACCGGGTCGCCGGAGCAGGTGCAGGAGGGCGTCGCCGTGCTCGAAGACGCCCGGCGTAGGCTGTACGCCATCCTCGCCGAAGGGTGATGCCGACAGAAGGAGCCTCGATGACGGAGCCTTCCGCGCGCACCGCAGCCGGAGGCGCCCGCTATCGCCGCATCCTCGGCTTCGCGGCCCGCGCGTTCGTGCAGGTGTGGTGGTACGAACTGGTGCTGCCGCGCCTGGGCATGGCATCCGTCGCCGAGCGCACCAGGGGCGGGCGGATGCTGCGCCTGGCGCGGCGCTTCCGTGAACTGGCGGTCGAGCTCGGCGGACTGATGATCAAGGTCGGGCAGTTCCTCTCCTCGCGCCTGGACGTGCTGCCGCCCGAGATCACCGACGAGCTGGCGGGCCTGCAGGACGAAGTTCCGGCCGTGCCGTTCGAGCAGATCCGGGCATCAGCGGAAGCGGAGCTCGGGATGCCGTTGGAGCGCGCCTTCGCATCCTTCGACCCGGTGCCGGTGGCCGCGGCATCCCTCGGCCAGGCGCATCGCGCCACTCTGTCGGCATCCGACGCCGCCGACACCGGACTCGACCACATCGTGGTCAAGGTGCAGCGCCCCGGGATCGACGAGATCGTGGCGGTGGACCTCTCGGCCCTGCGGCGGGTCGCCCGCTGGGCTCAGCGCGTGCGCCTGGTGCGCGACCGCGTGGATGCTCCCGGGCTCGTCGAGGAGTTCGCCGAGACCTGCCACGAGGAGATCGACTACCTGCACGAGGCCGCCAGCGCCGAGCGGTTCGCCGCCTGCTTCGCGGACGATCCGCGCGTGGCCGCGCCCGCGGTGGTGTGGGAGCGCACCACCCGCCGCGTGCTGACCCTCGAAGACGTCACCGCGATCAAGATCAACGACACCGCGGCGCTGCGCGCGGCCGGCATCGACCCCGCCGAGGTCGCGAAAGTGTTCGCCGACGTCATGCTCGACCAGGTGTTCACGCACTCCTTCGTGCACGCCGACCCGCATCCCGGGAACATCTTCGTGACGCCGCTGGACGCGTCTGCCGCCCCTGGGGCAGGCCCGGCATGGCGCCTCACCTTCATCGACTTCGGGATGATGGCCGAGGTGCCCGACAGCATCCGGTCCGGCCTGCGCACCCTCGTGATCGCCGTCGCCTCGCGCGACAGCCACGGGCTCGTGAAGGCCGCACAGGAGATCGGCGTGCTGCTGCCCTCGGCGCGCACCGCCGAACTGGAGCGGGCGCTGACCGTGCTCTTCGCGCGCTTCGGAGGCATGGGCTTCCACGAGCTGCGCGACGTCGACCCGCGCGAACTGAACGACTTCGGCAACGAGTTCGGCGAGACCATGCGATCGCTGCCGGTGCAGTTCCCCGAGCGGATGCTGCTGCTCTTCCGCGCCGTGTCGCTGACCTCCGGTCTGTGCAGCTCGCTGGATGAGACCTTCAACATCTGGGAACCGGTCGAGCCGTACGCGAACCGACTCATCCGCGACCAGGGCGCCGGCCTGCTGCAGGACCTCGGCTCGCAGACCGTCACCAACATCGGCACGCTCTGGCGGCTGCCCGCACGCGTCGACGCCACTCTCGACCGACTGGACGCCGGCGCGCTGGCGTTCGACGTCTCCAGCCTCGAGAACCGGCTCGACCGGATCATCCGGGTCGCCTTCCGCGCCGTGTCGGCCGTGATCTTCGGCGGGATGCTGATCGGCGGCGCGCTGCTGCTCACCGCCGCGCCACCACTGGGCATCGTGCTGATGTCCGCGTCGGTCGTGCCGTTGCTGCACGCGGTGTTCGGGCGGCGTTAGGTCTGCGGACTGGCACCCTCCAGCCCTCCCGATTGAAGGTCGTCTGCGCTTCTGAAGGATGCCCGGGCGTGCAGCATCCTTCAGAAGTGCGAACGTCCTTCATCCGTGCAGGGGATCGAGCCCTCGGATGAGGGCGGCGAGGCCGGTCTCGAACTCGTGGTCCTGGCCGAGGGCGACGATGTCGCGGCCCGTGTGCGCGAGCTCAAGCAGCAGCCCGGCGGTGAGCTGCTCGTGGTGGGCAGTGCGGCGCTCGCGCGCTGGGCGGGCGCCCGGACTACGCCTGAGGGCGGCCGACGCCGGAGTCACTGCGGGTCGGTGCGGGCGACCGTTGCTTCGAGGCCGGTTCGGATGGTGGCCATGGTGTCAGTGAAAGCCGAGTCGAGATCGATGTCGAGCTTGTCGGCGAGGACGAAGAGCCACCACATCGACTCGGCGAGCTTGTGCCGCAGCTCTGCCTCGGTGTCGCCCTCGATCCCCCAGGTTCCCTCATGCGCCAGCAGGAGTCGGCCGATGTAGCCGACGTCGTTGCTGAACCCGATCATGAGCTCGTGCAGCGACCAGGTCTTTCCGTTGTATCGCTGCTCGAGCACTTCGTAAAGGGCCCGCACGGCGAGTGCTTCGGTGCGGGCGGGGCCGAGGTTCGCGGTCGTGTTCTCTGTCATGGTTCTCAGTTCCTTGCGCGTCGGGTGGCGTCGAGGGTGCCGAGGAGCGCGAGCTTGTCGGCACTCGCGGATCCCGCGGGTGCGGTGGCCACGGTGAGTTGCTGTCCGGGAGCATCCCGAACATCGAGTGTCTGGTAGGTCAGTTCGAGCCGGCCCACATCGGGGTGGTCGATGATCTTATAGGTGATGTTCAGTCTGGCGACCGTGTGGTCGGCCCAGAGCGAGGCGAACGAGGCGCTCCCGCGAAGCAGTCGGTCGATCAGCGGTGGCACGTCGGGGTGCGGTGACGCGAAGCCCGCGGCGAGCCGAAGGGCACTGACGGATGCGCGCGCGACCACATCCCATTGCACGAAGTACGAGCGGGCATCGGGGTCCAGGAAGATGTACTCCAGACCGCCGGCGTCGATCTGTGTCGGGCCGAGCAGCGCGGTCGCCGTCGCGTTCGCGGCGATGACGTGGAATGCCGGGTCGACCACGTAGGCGGCGGCTTCGGGAAATGCGTCCATCAGCTGAAGGAGGTCGTCCGACACGGTGCCGGCGGGTGGCTGGATGCTCGGCGCCAGCCGGGCGAGCCGGTACGCGTGGTTGCGGGCATCCGGACTCAGGCGCAGAGCTCTGCAGATCGAGTCGACGACCTGGGCGGACGGAGTGCGTTCGCGGCCCTGCTCGAGCCGGGTGTAGTAGTCCACGCTCACACCCGCGAGCACGGCGACTTCCTCGCGGCGGAGGCCGGCCACGCGGCGGCCCTCGACGTTCGGCAGTCCGACATCGACGGGAGAGACCCGGGCGCGCTGGGCCTTGAGGAAGTCACCGAGCGGGCTGGTCATGCCGACCACGCTAGCCCTCCTCGTCGCGCTCGTTGTTGATCATCTCGAAGGCCGCGGCCTGCTCCCGCGTGCTGAAGGTGATCGTCCAGTGGTTGTCGAAGTCGCCGAGCTTCCGATAGTGGCCGATGCCCGTGATGACCGCAGTGCGCCCTTCAAGGGAGACGAGCGTCCACTCGAACCTCCAGCCGCCCTGCTGCCAGGCCCAGCGGCCCTGCCAGCCGTCGACGATCTCGTCGCGGCCGATCCAGTCGGTCTCGTAGGGTGCCTCGTGATATTCGCCGTCCTCGGTGAAGAGAGCGGCGATGTCCTCGGCGTCATTCGAGGTCCAGGCGGCGAGATAGCGCTCGACCCAGGCGGTGACGTCGGCGGCGGTGATCTCGGGCGCGGTGCTCGGAGGCGCGGTGTCCGCAGGTGTGGTTGCCGTCGTGTTCGTCATGCCTCCAGCCTGCGCTCGGCCGACATCTCGTGGAAGGGTGCGGTGCACCCTGGGTCGCTCACCCCTCACCGCTCACCCCTCACCGCCCACCGCTCCTCGTCCCGGGCGCGACGCGAAGGCTCGGAGCGTCGCCGCTGAGGGAGACCGAACAACCTCTTGACATCGGCATCCGCATCGCATAACGTACAACCAAATGGTTGTACAAAATGAACTCAGCGAAGCGGAGATCGACCGTGTGTTCCACGCACTGGCGACGGCGACCCGGCGTGACATCCTGCGCCGGACGATCGAGCGCGAGCAGTCGGTGTCCGAGCTGGCCCGCGACTACGAGATGTCGTTCGCCGCGGTTCAGAAGCACGTCGCCGTCCTCGAAGAGGCACGACTCGTCATCAAGCGCGCCGAGGGACGCGAGCGGCTCGTCCGCGCGAATCCCGAGATGATCGCCCGTGCGCGGGCGCTTCTCGCCCGGTACGAAGAGCTGTGGCGAGCACGCATCGCCCGGCTCGACGACCTGCTGGCTCAGCCGCCGGCATCCCGCCAGACCGAAGAACCCCACGAACCTGTCCAAGGAGACTGACATGCCCGTCAACGACATCATCACCGACACCGAGAACCTGACGATGACAGTCATCGCAGATCTCGCCGCCCCGATCGAGCGCGTCTGGAGCGTCTACAGCGACCCGCGTCAGCTCGAGCGCTTCTGGGGCCCTCCGGGCTGGCCCGCCGCGTTCACCTCGTGGAACCACGAGGTCGGCGGACGAGCGACCTACACGATGCACGGCCCGCGCGGTGAGGCGGCATCCGGATACTGGGAGTTCCTCTCGATCGAGCAGCCGCGGCGCTTCGAGGTGATCGACGGCTTCAGCGACGAGCAGGGCGAACCGAACACCGACCTCCCCGCCATGCGCATGGAATTCACGTTCGAGCCGACCGAACACGGCACGCGGATGCGGAACACCAGCCACTTCGCCTCGCTGGAGGCGCTGGAGCAGGTCGTCGCCATGGGCGCCGTCGAGGGGACCCGCATGGCGATGTCGCAGTTGGATGCCGTGCTGCAGGATCTGCGCGAGTACGCCCAGGGCAAGGGCACGCAGGTCGAGTTGCTCGACGACACCCACGTGCGCATCACGCGTCTCGTCGACGGGCCGCGCGAGCTCGTCTGGCGCGCTCACACCGAACCCGAGCTCATCAAGCAGTGGATGCTCGGACCCGACGGCTGGGAGATGACGGAGTGCATCGTCGGCAACGAACCGGGCGAGAGCTACCGCACCTCCTGGGCACCGGTCGGCGACACGGAGGGCGAGCCGTTCGGCTTCGAGGGCGAGACGCTGCTCGTCGACGCTCCGCGCCGCGCGGTGCAGACCGAGCGGATGCAGGGGATGCAGTCGCCGGAGACGCTCAACGACCTCAACCTCTACGAGGAGGACGGCGCCACCCTCGTCACGGTGCTGATCGAGTACCCCGACCGGGAGACCCGCGACATGATCCTCGCCACCGGCATGGCCGACGGCATGGAGGCCTCGTTCCAGCGGCTGGAGCAGGCGGTGCTCACCGTCTGATCGGGCGCCGAACGTAGGGTGAGGGCCATGGACTTCACCTGGGACTCCTGGATCGGAACCGTCACCCTCGTCGCCATCGCGGTGGTGATCGCCGCGGCGGCGGTGCTGGCCGTGCGACTGCTGGCGGCACTGGTCGCACGTCGCGTGCCCTGGGTGCGCGACCTCGCCCGCCGGGTGCACCGAGCGCTCTGGGCCACCGCGCTGGTCGTGGCCGTGTGGATCGCCTGCGCCCTCACCGGCCCGGGCTCGGAAGCCTGGTGGCCGGGCGTCTCCCGACTGTTCCTCATCGTCACGATCGCCGTCGGCGCCTGGCTGCTCGCCGCACTCGTCTCGTTCGGCTTCGAGAGGATGATGGCCGACGACGAGACGGCACTGGTCGGGGCGGAGGGTCGGCGAAGGCGCACGCAGATGCTCGTCATCCACCGCCTGGTGCTGGTGATCATCGGCGTGATCGCGGTCGGCTGCGCGCTGTTCAGCTTCCCCGAGATGCGCGCGGTCGGCACCAGCATCCTCGCCTCCGCCGGGATCGTCAGCATCGTCGCGGGCCTGGCCGCGCAGTCCATCCTCGGCAACCTCATCGCGGGCATCCAGATCGCGTTCACCGATGCGATCCGGGTCGGCGACGTCGTCGTGATCGAGGGCGAGTGGGGCCGGATCGGCGAGATCAACCTCTCCTACGTCACCGTCAACATCTGGGACGAGCGGCGCCTGGTGCTGCCGTGCAGCTATTTCACGACGACCCCGATCGAGACCTGGACCCGGCGCTCCGACAAGATCATGGGCATCGTGCTGATGGACCTGGACTGGCGGGTGCCGATGGATGCCGTGCGCGAGCGCTTCCAGCAGATCATCGACGCCTCGCCCGCCTGGGATCGTCGCAGCTCGAGCGTGGCCGTCACCGGGTCGGAGGGCGGGTTCGTGACCGTGCGCTTCGTGATGTCGGCCAAGGACTCCGACGACCAGTGGACCATCCGCTGCGAGGTGCGCGAGAAGATGATGACCTGGCTGCAGCAGGAGCATCCCGAGGCCCTGCCCCGCACCCGGCTGACCGTGGAGAGCTGACCGGCGCGGCCTCGCGCGCCGCCGTCAGTCGTCGCCGCTGGAGTGCAGGCCGCGCCGGCTGGAGAGCAGGGTGATCTCGGGATGCTGCTCCGCCAGCATCCGCTCCGCCTGATCCAGAACCTCGCCGACGTGCCCGGCGTGCGTCGCCACGATCGAGACGCCGATCATCGTGCGACGATGCAGATCCTGCGCGCCGACCTCGGCAGCGGCGGCCTCGGTGCGCCGGCTGAGATCGGCGATGATCGGCCTGATGATGCTGCGCTTCTCCTTGAGCGAGTGCACGTCGCCGAGCAGGATGTCGAACTCGATCCATCCGATCCACATGCCGCCAGTCTGGCACTCACCAGACCGTCTTGACCTGCGCGGCGTATGCCGCGTAGCCGCTGGCGTTCGGATGGAACCCGGCCGAGAAGCTCAGCCAGTTCCAGTCGTTGATCCACGGGCTCGAGCTGCCGATGCCATGGCCGGCGAACGCCGCCTCGACGTCGACGTACACAGCGCCGGCCGAGTCCGCCCCGGTGCGGATCGCACTGTTCAGCGCGGTCGTGCTGACGTTCACCTGCTGCGCGTAGGCGCGAGTGACGGTGGGAGCGAACAGCCGCGGGTAGCCGGTGACGATGACTCTGGCGTTCGGCGCCTTGGCCCGGATCGCATTCACGGCCGCGGTGATGCGCCCTGTGATCGTGCCGTCGGCGACCATGGCATCCCCGACGGCGATCGCCGTGCTGCAGCTGCTCGCGCTGATCAGCACGAAGCAGTTCTGCATGACGTTCTCGAAGCCGACGTCGTTGCCGCCGACGGTGAGGGTGACGCGGGTCGTGGTGGCGGGGACGAGCGGCGCCTGCCGGCCGACGACGTCCAGGCTCGAGTCGCCGGAGCATGCGGGCTCGGCGTTGAGGGTGATCTTGCGGTCGGCGTCGATCAGTGCCGGATACCCCTTCGAGCTCACGTAGCAGCTGGTGTTGAGATAGCTGCCCGCGCCCTGGCCGGCGGCATAGGAGTCACCGAGCGCGGAGTAGGTGACAGCGGTGTTCGATCCGCCTCCACCGCCTCCCTTGCCGCCCTTTCCCGCGGCGGATGCGGGGGAGGCCGCGCTCACCGCCAGGACCAGTGCGACCACGACGGCGAGGACCAGGATGAGCGCCCGCTGCGCGGGCGAAGGTGCGGCTTGTGCCGTTGCGGACCCGGTGGGGCCCGCGCGAAGGACAGTGTCGGTCGCGAGGTGCGGAGCGCGGCCGAATCGGGTGGATATGGCGCTCATCCGCACACCGTAGACCCGCGCCGGGTGGGTGACCATACCGGAGAACACGTACATATCGCCGGCATATCGGATGCCGAAGCTCGGCCTTCTCAGATGAGGCGGCGCAGCGCCTCTTCGAGCGTGATCCCCTGGGCGTCGGCGCGGTCGCGCAGGCGGGCATGCTCGGCGGCGGAGAGGGACAGCTGCACCTCGACCGGAGCCGATGCGGCGTGAGCCGCTGAGTCCGAAGGGTCGGACAGCCCGTCGAGCAGGTCGGATGCCTCGGCCCACAGCGGCGGCGACGACGCGGGCATGGGCGCTTCGACCGGCTCGGCAACCCGCCTCTCCTGAGCGCCGGAATCAGCTTCCAGAACCATGGCACCGGCGAGCGCCGCACCGCCGTCGGATGCCGAGGCGAACCCCGGTCCGCGCCGGGGCTCCTGCTTCTGCTGGTACGCCTTCGCGGCCGCATTCGCGCGCTCATCGGCCGCCTCGTTGAGCGGATGCCCGGCGTGCCCCTTCACCCAGGAGAACTCCACGTCGCGGCCGCGGATCGCCTCGTCGATGCCCTCGAGAAGGTCGCGGTTCAGGACGGGGCCGCCGTCGGACTTGCGCCAGCCGCGACGCTTCCATCCCGGCATCCACTTGGTCACCGAGTCGATCACGTACCGGCTGTCGCAGTGGATGAGCACCTTCTCGTCGGTGCCGGCCGTCGCGAGCAGCAGCTCGAGAACCGCCTGCAGCTCGCCCTGGTTGTTCGTGCCGTGCGGGGAGCCGCCTGCCGCCCAGTTGTCGTCGTCGATGTACCAGGCCCAGCCGTTCGGCCCGGGGTTGCCGAGAGCGGAGCCGTCTGCGGCGGCGATGATCGTCATCCTCCAACCGTACGGCGTCGGCACGACACCGCCGCGCAGCCGACACCGCCCGACAGTTGGTACCTTCAAGGGGTGTCCGGGTTCGTCGTGAAGGTCGTGATCTTCCTCATCGTGATCGCGGTGATCCTCGTGTTCATCGCGCGGTTCTTCCGACGCGTCACGCCGGTCAAGGCCGTGCAGCGTCGACAGCGGATGCCGCTGCTGGTCGTCCTCGTCGGCGCGGTGCTGCTCACGGCGGGGTTCATCCTGGGCCTCGCGGCGTTCGCCTCGCCGTACACCGCACAGCTGCTGCCGGCCCGGATCGCCTCGGCGGTGCTCTTCGTCGTCGGCCTCGCCATCCTGATCGCCTATCGCAACTGGTACCTGGAAGTGGGGGCGGATGCCGTGCACTTCCGCACCGTGCTCGGTCAGGAGAAGCGCATCGCGTACCGCGACATCGCCTCCGGTCGCATGGTGTCGGTCGCCGGGCGATCACGGGTGATCGTGCAGTCGACCGACGGCGTGAAGCTCAGCGTGGACGTGGGTCGCTACGGCGTCGCACCCCTGGTCGCCGCGGCGCGCAGCGCCGCATCCTGACGCCCGCGGCCGCCGGTGACGAGGGCCGAGTCAGACGGCGCGGAAGGTGAAGAACGCCTCGATGCCGCCGTGGTTGACGACGCCCTCGCCCGTGCCGAAGAAGCGGGCGGATGTCGTCGCACCGCTCTCGACGAACGCGTATCCGGTGTGCTCGAGCCGCCAGCCGAGATTCTCGACCTGGCTGAGGAAGTAGCCGACGAAATCGTCGCGCTGCATGCGGTTCTCGGCGGATCCCCACGACGACGCCTCGCCGGACAGCTGGGCGACGTCGAACTGCAGGTGCAGCAGCAGGTCGCCGCGTGTCCGGGAGTCACGGGCGAGCTGGAGCAGGCGAGTGGCCTCAGCGGGAGTCGGCATGCCGAGAGTGTACTTGCTACTCGCCGTCGTTCTCGGAGGTGTCCACGGCCTCGGGCGCAGGCGGTGCGACGGGGAACACCATCGTCGAGTACTTCGCGCCCAGGCCGATGTCGAGCAGGTCGGCGGTCGGCACGTCTTCGAGGCGCGCGTTCTTGGCCTCGTCGAGTGGCTCACCGGGCAACGCCGCCCAGGTGCTCGGCTCCTGCTGCTTCTGCGAGAACAGTCCCATGACTCCATTGTCGCGCGCCCGGCGCCGTCGTGGGCCGGGAAGATCCTGTCAGCTCTCGCTGCGGTCGGCGTCGCGGACGGCATCCACCAGTTCGCGCCACGCGCCCTGCAGTTCGTGGTCGGGTACGACGCGTTCGTGCTGCTGTTCGCGCAGCACGGCATGGATGCTCCACACGTAGCGATCCGCGCCGACATCCGTCCCGGCATCCGACTGCTCGTCCCACGGGCAGCGCTCGACCAGCGCGACCCACTGCGGCGCCTGTTCGGGATCGGGCTCCACCCGCCAGCGCCGACGCAGACCGGCGAAGCCGCCGGTGCGCACCACCGCTACGACGATGCGACCGTGATCCGCATCGTCTGTGCTGTCGGAGACGGCATCCGATCCGTCACCGGGGGGTTCGTACTGAAGCATCCTTGATCACTCCGACGGCGATCCAGGCATCGCGGACCGCCATCTCCACGGTAGCCCCGATCTCGGTGGCCGCGGTGATGGTCTGCTCGGCGAACTCTGTGAATCCGGCGGTTGACGACAGCCCGCCGGTGAGGGCGCGGTACCAGGCCAGCCCTGCCCCCTCCCAGGCGTGACCGCCGATGGTCGTCGCCGCCAGGGCGAAGGCGCGGTTGGGGATGCCGGAGTTGATGTGCACACCGCCGTTGTCCTCAGTCGTGTCCACGTAGTGCGCCATGTCGGCGGGCTGCGGATCCTTACCCAGCTCGTCATCGTCGTAGGCGGTGCCCGGGTTCAGCATGTCGCGCAGCGCCCTGCCCTGCACGGCCGGGGTGAAGATGCCTGCGCCGATCAGCCAGCTCGCCTGATCCGCGGTCTGTCCCAGCGCGAACTGCTCGGTCAGGGATCCGAACACGTCGGCGAGCGACTCGTTCAGCGCCCCGGACTGCCCCTGATACTCCAGCGCGGCGGTGGTCTGGATCACCCCGTGTCCGAGTTCGTGGCCGATGACGGTGACCGAGCTGGTGAAGCCCGTGAACACCTCGCCGTCGCCGTCGCCGAACACCATCTGCGAGCCGTTCCAGAACGCGTTGTCGTACTTCTCGCCATAGTGCACGGTCGCGGTCAACGGCGCACCCTTGCCGTCGAGCGAATCGCGCTCGAACGCCTCCAGCAGCATCCGGAATGTGTCGCCGAGACCGTCGTAGGCCTGGTTCACCGCGGCATCCGCGACGGCGGGATCGTCTTCGCCGCGCACCTCGGTGCCTGGCAGCTGCTCGGTGTTGTGCGCGTCGTAGATGGTGCGCGTGGGCGCGGCCTGCACATCGGCGATGAGGTCGCCGTTCTTATCCACCGAGAGCTCGAGCGCGGCACGGAATTCCGGGCGGCCCTTGATCAGCGTCTGCCTGGCGGCCTCGGCGGCCCGGGTGAACTGGCTCGAACCGGCCAGCCGCGCCAGCAGATAGCCCGGCACGATTCCCTGATGGGTGAACGTCTCTGCAACAGCTGTGGTGCTCATGTCCCGACCCTACGCCGGGCGTCGGACAACGTCACCGGCGGTTCCGCCCGGTTCCGCCCGCTACCGCCGTCCCGGGCGCCGGGCCCTGCCCAGCTTCGCCGCGTAGAATCGGCCCAATGACCGACCCTTCCGCCCCGGCCGCCCCTTCGACCGGCTCAGGGACCCCTGAAGGAGCCGGCGCCCCCTCCGGCATCGATCCCACCGAGCTCGCCATCACCCTGAAGGTGCTCGCCGAACTCGACCAGGTCGATCAGGAGCATCCGGACTACCTCGCCGTCCGCCGCGGCACCTCCAACATGTTCAAGGCGGTCAAGCGGGCACGTCGCAAGGAGATCCGCGATGCCATCGCCGACGCCGACAAGGCCGTCGTCGCGCGCACCGCGACCGGCGCGCCCGACCGCATCGACGACGAGACCCGCGGCAACGACCTGGCGACCAGCGTCGTGGACGCGCCCATCGCCGGCGAGCTCCTCAAGCCCCGCAACTGCTATATCTGCAAGCAGCCGTACACGCTTGTCGACGCGTTCTACCACCAGCTCTGCCCGGACTGCGCGCGCTCCAGCCACGGCAAGCGCAACGCGCACGCCGACCTGACCGGCAAGCGCGCCCTGCTCACCGGTGGCCGCGCCAAGATCGGCATGCACATCGCCCTGCGGCTGCTGCGGGACGGCGCGCACCTCACGATCACCACGCGCTTCCCGCGCGACGCGGTGCGGCGCTTCTCGTCGCTGCCCGACGCGGCCGACTGGCTGCACCGACTGCGGGTCGTCGGCATCGACCTGCGCGACCCGGCGCAGGTGATCGGCCTGGCTGACTCGGTCGCGGCCCAGGGGCCGCTGGACATCCTCATCAACAACGCCGCGCAGACCGTGCGGCGCTCGCCTGGTGCGTACTCGCTGCTGGCGGATGCCGAGCTGCAGCCTCTTCCCGACGGTCCGCTGCCCGAGATGGAGACCTTCGGCCACACCGCCGACCCGCACCCGCAGGCCCTGCAGGCGTCGGTGGACGCGCATCCGCTGCTCTCCCTCGCGGCCGTCGCCGGCACCGTCGCCGAGCGCGGCGGGCAGGCGCTGACCGCCGACGATCTGTCGCGGCTCGCGATGGCGCCTGGCTCGTCGTCGCTGGAGAAGCACGCCGACGGCACCGCGATCGACGCCGGCGGTCTCGTGCCCGATGTGAACACGGTGAACAGCTGGGTGCAGTCGGTCGATCAGGTCGACCCGCTGGAGATGCTCGAGGTGCAGCTGGCGAACACCACGGCGCCGTTCCTGCTGATCAGCCGGCTTCGGGCCGCGATGGCCGCCTCGACCGCCCGCCGCAAGTACATCGTCAACGTGTCGGCGATGGAGGGACAGTTCTCCCGTAGGTACAAGGGCCCGGGGCATCCGCACACCAACATGGCCAAGGCCGCGCTGAACATGCTCACGCGCACCAGCGCCGGAGAGATGCTCGAGACCGACGGCATCCTGATGACCGCCGTCGACACCGGCTGGATCACCGACGAGCGCCCGCACCACACGAAGGTGCGCCTGGCCGAGGAGGGCTTCCACGCCCCGCTCGACCTGGTCGACGGCGCCGCGCGCGTGTACGACCCGATCGTGCAGGGCGAGGAGGGCGTCGACCTGTACGGCGTGTTCCTGAAGGACTACAAGCCGAACCCCTGGTGAGCGCGGCGCGTCGGTGTGCTTGCCGACAGATGTCGGCAGAAACGACCGGATGTCGGCTCAGAATCGCGTTCTGAGCCGACATCCGTCGTCTGAGCCGCCACGTGAGCCGGGGCTGAGCCTCATGCCGCGGCGAAGCTCAGTGCGCGAACACCTTGAGATTCGCAGACGCCCACTGACCGGGCTGGCTGAGGATCGGCTGCGGCGGCCACCCCCACGGGAGGACTTCTCGCGGATGGGAGGAGGATGCTGGGGGTCTCGTCCTCCCATCCGTGCGATCTCCTCCCGAGGGTGCGAGCATGCGAGGGAGGGCGGGCGCGCGAGCGGCAAGGCGCGTGGTCGCTACGCGCTGTCGCGACGGTGTTCGACGGTGAGTTCGTACAGGTCGCCCCGGTACAGCGAGTGGGTCGACTCCGCAATCGTGCCGTTCTCGTCCTTGGCCGTCGCCTGGACGGCCAGGCAAGGGGTGCCGGCCTCCACCTCCAGCAGCTCGGCGGTCGCCGAGTCCGGGATCACCGCGCTGATGCGGGAGGTGGCGCGCTCGATCGCCGTGTCGTACTGCTCGCGCAGGACCGCGTACAGCGAGCCGGTCAAGTCATGGCCGAGCAGCCCGGGGAACCGCGACGCAGGCAGCACCGTCACGTCGACGCCGATGGGGACGTCGTCGCCGAACCGCAGACGGTGGATGCTGTAGACGTGCGTCCCCACATCGATCTGCAGCGCCTCAGCGGACTCGGCATCCGCCGGACTCATCGACATGCCGAGCACCCGCGAATGCGGTGCGCGTCCGTGTGAGCGCATCGCCTCGCTGAAGGACATCAACGTCATCGTCCGCGCCATCGGGCGCCGGGCGACGAAGGTGCCCTTCCCTCGGATTCCGACGATGCGCTTTGCATCCAGCAGGATCGTCAGGGCGCGCCTGGTCGTCATCGGCGAGACGCGGAACTCCTTGGAGAGCTCTTCCTCGCTGGGCAGCGCGTCGCCGGGACTCATCGCGTCGATGCGGCTCGAGAGAGTGTGCAGAATCTGCTGATACTTGGCAACCATGATCGCTCCGAGAATAACAAGGGAAGTGGCTTCAAGTACAGGGTTGCCACGCTCCTGGTGCAAGCGATATCTGGCGCGCGTCGCTATGCACGGCGTAACAGGGTCGACAGAGATTGCCTTGTTCCTGGGGCTATTGACGGGACCGCCCATCATTGCTAGCTTGTCGCTACACCTATATTTGCCATGCATCCCTAGGGTTACCGTTTTAAGGAGAATCGATGAAGACCTCACTCCGTTCGCGGCGAGTGCGCCGGATCGCCGGTGTGCTCGCCGCCGGGACCACGGCCCTCGCCTTGGCCGCCTGCTCCACAGGATCCGGGGATGCCGCCGGCGCCTCCAAGCTTGTCGTGACCTACATGGACTCCGGCACGTACAACGTCGCCGCCGAGAAGTTCGCGCCGGCCTTCGAGAAGTCTCACGATGCCGAGGTCGCAGTCGAGGCCTTCCCGTTCGCGACTCTGGGCCAACAGAACGCCACCGACCTCATCACCGGAACCGGCGGCTTCGATGTGATGTCGACGAGCGCGTGGGACGTCGAGATCTACAACCACCTGCAGCCGCTGACCTCGCAGATCGACAAGTGGAAGAACCGCGATCAGTACATCCCGGAGCTCCTGAACGACGGGCCCAGCCCCTATGCATCCGGTGATCAGGTCGGCCTGACCTACGCCTCCGATGCCTATGGCGTCTTCGTGAACACCGACTACCTGCCCGCGGATACGACCTTCGCCGACTGGGACGATCTGGTGTCCATCGCGACAGGCTTGAAGGACACGCTGCCTTCCGGTGTGGTGCCGATCTCCTTCGCGTTCGGCGCCGCCGATCAGATCCCGTCGATCTTCCAGGGCGCCTACGACAGCTACTACGTGACGAAGGACGGCCAGTGGGGCCTGGACGACGAGCCGGCGACCAAGGCCATGCAGACCGTGGGCGACATCGCCGCACTCGGAACGCCGAACGCCGCCTCGCTGAGCATCGACGAGGCCAACGAGAACTTCCTCGCCGGCAAGGCCGCGATGCTCATCGTGTGGCCGAGCTTCGTGCGCGGTGCCCTGAACGACGAATCGCGGTCCACGCTGGGCGATCACTGGGCGCAGGTGCCGTTCCCCGGCCCCGGTACCCCGGCGCTGTCCACCTGGTCGCTGTCGATCTCGAAGCTCTCCAAGAACCAGGACCTCGCGTGGTCGTGGATCGATGAGTTCTTGACTCCGGAGCACTCCACCGAGTGGATGTTCACCTACGGCATCGGCTCGCCCTTCGCCTCGACCTACTCGGATGCAGAGCTGCTGAAGAAGCACGCCAACGACCTGCCCGTCCAGGCGGGCAACCTGGCCAAGGCGCTTCCGCTTCCGCTCACGCTGAAGTCGTTCGATCCGTTCAACCGCCCGATGAGCGAGTTCGTGTCCGGCAGCGGCACGGCTGCCGACGCGGTCGCGGCCATCGAGCAGGGCTGGTCCGGCCTGAAGGTGCCCGAGGCGCTGATCAGCACGGCTGAGGCGAACGGGTTCGTCGAGAAGTGACCACTTCGCTGATCGTCACGGGGAGGCCGCGTCGCCGCGCGGCCTCCCCGCTGACCACGCGACCGGACCGGTTCTTCCTCTGGGCGTGCTTGGCCCCCGCGCTACTCGCTGTGATCGCGCTGCAGCTGTATCCCCTCTTGAACGCGAGTGTGCTGTCGTTCCGCGAGTGGTCGCTGACCGAGTCGACCGATCCGGGCGGGTTCGTCGGCTGGGCGAACTACGCGCAGGTGCTCTCCGACCCGGTGTTCTGGGGAGCCGCTCGCACCAGCCTGGTCATCACGGTGTGTGGCGTGGCGCTGCAGCTTCTTCTCGGAACTGGCCTGGCGGCGCTACTGCGCAAGGGACGCGCTCTGCATCGCACCGCGCGCGCCGTCCTGATGCTTCCGATGGTGATCGCCCCCGTCGCCGCCGCCAACATCTGGCGCCTCATGTTCAACTCCCGCAGCGGCTCCGTCAACACGACGCTCAGCGCCATCGGGATCACGGGTCCGGAATGGCTCGCGGATCCCTTCTGGTCGGTTGTCGCCATCATCATCGTGGACACCTGGCAGTGGACGCCGTTCGTGATGCTCGTCATCAGCTCGGCCATGCTGTCGATCCCGCAGGAACTGGTCGAGGCGGCTTCCGTCGACGGTGCCGGCCGCTGGCGCACCTTCCGCTCGGTGGAGCTTCCGATGCTGACAGGTGCGTTCGCGCTGGTCGTGACCTTCCGTGCGCTCGACTCGCTGCTTCAGCTCGACACGGTCTACACACTCACCCAGGGTGGTCCGGGGTACTCCAGCTACACGCTCACGTATTACCTGTACGCGTTGGGTCTGCGCAACTTCGAGATCAGCGCATCCGCCGCCGGCTCCTGGCTGTTCATGATCATCGTCACCGTCATCATCGTGATGATGTTCCGGCTGGACAAGGCATCCCGGGAGGCGACGTCATGAGAAAGCGCATCACTGCGGCCCTGATGGGCCTGCTCATCATGGTGGTCGTGCTGGTCTGGATCCTGCCGTTCTTCGAGCTGATCTCGGCGAGCTTCAAGAGCCCCGCGGACTTCTTCTCGGCGTCCTTCCTGCCCGAGCATCCGACGCTGGCGAACTTCGACGAGATCTTCGCCGATCCGAAGACCGGCATCATGCTGCGCAACTCGCTGATCGTCGTCACGATCACCACGATCGTCTCGGTGCTCCTGGGCACGCTCAGCGGATACGCGCTGGCGCGTCTGGGACTGAGCCCCTGGGTGATCGGAGGGGTCGTGTTCGTGCTGCTGTTCTTCCGGTTCTACCCGCGCATCGCCATGGTGATCCCGTTCTTCGTGATGATGCGCGACTGGGGTCTCTTCGACACGCCTCTCGCCGTCGTGCTCGGACACCTCTCCATCACGATCCCGTTCGCGACCTGGCTGATGCTGATCGCCTTCCGCGGTCTGCCTGCCGAGATCGATGAGGCCGGAGCGATCGACGGGGCGAGCATGCCCAGGAGATTCCTCCACCTGACACTGCCGATGGCGACCAGCAGCATGGCCACGGCCGCAGTGCTGACCGCGGTGCTCAGCTGGAACGAGTTCCTCATCGCCCAATCACTCACCCGCTCCAGCAACCCGGTGCTCAGCACCGGAGTCGCGTCGTTCATCACCGATGCCGGCGTGAAGTACGGGTCGATGGCGGCGCTGAGCCTGGTCATCTGCATCCCGATCGTCGTGTTCGCCCTGGTCATGCAACGTCATTACGTGGCTGGGATGACGATGGGTGCGGTGAAGGGATGATGCCCGGACCCGGAGTGGCCGCACCGCTGCGCGAAGGGCTGCAGCAGCTTGCGGCGTCCGTGCCCACGGATGTCGAGACGGATACCGATATCCAGCGCTACCGTGGTGTCGCAGCCGACCGTGGGACCACGGCAGAGGCGCTCGCCGTGGTCTTCGAGCTCGACTCGACCTCGGTGACCGATGAGATCACCTCGTTCCGGCCGTCCGGTGGGGAGCCGATGCTGCGGGCGGTCTTCCTGCACGGCGGTGGTCTGATGGCGGGGAACCGCTTCGATGGAGTCGACGTACTGCTGCGCCACAGCGACGATCTCGATCTCGAGGTCTGGACGGTGGACTACCCGCTCGTTCCGGAGGCTCGATTCGACACGATGGTCTCTGCGGGCGTGGCAGCCGTCGAGCTCGCGGCGCACGGTGGTCTGCCGATCGTGCTCGTCGGCCAGAGCGCAGGAGGTGGGCTGGCTGCCGCGGTGGCCTTCGAGTGCAGGGATCGCGGGGTGCGGCTGGACGCGCTCATGCTGGTGTGCCCGATGCTGGATGCCAGGAGCACGGCATCCGCAGCGCAGTTCGATCACGATCCGTCGTGGAGCACCATCTCGAACGCCACCGCCTGGAAGCGGGCGACCGAAGGTACCGCGACTCCTGTCCCGGGCGATCGGACGGACGTCGGCGGGGTCCCGCCCGTCTATCTCGACGTCGGATCCGCCGAGGTCTTCCGCGACTCCACGGTCGATTTCGCCGCGAAGCTCTGGGCCGACGGCGTCAGCGCGGAGCTGCACGTGTGGTCGGGCGGGTTCCACGGATTCGACTGCGCTGTGGAGGACGCGCGTGTCTCGCGAGAGTCGCACCGCGCTCGCCGCGAGTGGCTTCGACGCTGGAGTGAGGGGGAGCTGTGACGGAGTCTGCCGGAGTGCTGAGGAGCATCGAAGGAGGCCTGGTGGTGTCGTGCCAGGCCTATCCGGACGAGCCGATGAGGGACGCCGAGACGATGGCGCGTATCGCCCGCGCCGCTGTCCTGGGCGGCGCCGCCGCGATCCGACTGCAGGGGATCGCCGACATCCGGGCGGCCTCCGACCTGACCGTGCCGGTGATCGGCCTGTGGAAGGACGGCGATGCCGACGTGTTCATCACGCCGACCCTGGAGCATGCCCTCGCGGTGGCTGCGGCCGGTGCCGACATCGTCGCGCTGGACGGAACCCGTCGACCGCGTCCGGATGGCAGGACGCTCGCGGAGACGATCGCGCAGTTGAAGGGGCAGCATCCGGATGTGCTCGTCATGGCCGACTGCGGGTCCGCTGCGGACGGCGTGCAGGCGGAGGCGGCCGGAGCGGACATCCTCGGCACGACGCTGTCCGGCTACACCGGGGAGCGGCCGAAGACGACGGGTGCGGACATCGAGGTGATCGCACAGATGGTGGCCGCCTGCACGCTGCCCGTGATCGCCGAGGGCCGCATCCACACCCCGTCGGTGGTTGCCGCGGCCAGAGCAGCCGGCGCGTTCGCGGTCTGCGTCGGCACCGCGATCACGCATCCGACGACGATCACATCGTGGTTCGCCGACGCACTGTCGCATCGCATCTGAAGGACGGATGCAGTTCTGAAGGACGGCCGCAAAGACAGCATCCTTCAGAACTGCGAACGTCCTTCAGAACGGGGCTCGCACCGAACCTCAGCCCGCCCGCGGGAACCACGCCTCCACGAGCAGCCCGCCGCCGGGCCGCGCCGTGAGCTGAAGGGTCGCGCCGTGAGCGCGCACGATGCTCTGCACGATCGCCAGACCCAGTCCGAGCCCGCGGGTCTCGACCGGCCCGGTGACATCCACGGGGCGTGTGTCCGCGCGCCTGGTGCGGCCCGCGCCGCGCTGGAACGGCTCGGTCAGCGTCGCGAGCAGTTCGGGTTCCACGGCCGGGCCGGTGTTCGCGATCGCGAGCACGACCCCGGTCGGCATCGCCGAGACGCGCAGGCCGATCATCCCGGCGGCGGGCAGGTTGTGCACGATGGCGTTGTGCACGAGGTTCGTGATCAGCTGCTGCAGAAGCGCCGGCGAGCCGGTCACATGCGCCGGGTCGCCCTTCGACTCGATCGTGATGCCGCGGCGCTCGGCCATCGGGAGCAGCGTCTCGACGGCCTCTTCGGCGAGGAGCGACAGATCGACCCGTGCCCGCTCGAACGCCTGACCGTCGGCTCGGGCCATCAGCAGCAGAGCCTCGGTCAGTTCGATCGCCTGCCCGTTCACCTGGTGCAGCCGCGCCAGCAGTGCATCGACGTCGCGGTCGGGATCGGCCTGCGCCACCTCGATCTGCGTCCGCATGATAGCCAGCGGCGTGCGCAGCTCGTGCGAGGCGTTCGCCGCGAAGCGCTGCTGCTCGGCCATGTGCCCCTCGAGGCGCTCGAGCATCGTGTCGAAGACGTCCGCAAGGTCGCGGAACTCGTCGCCCTTGCCCTCCAGCGCGACCCGGTGCGACAGCGAGCCCTGGGATGCCAGGCGGGCGGCCTCCCCGATGCGGGTGAGCGGTGCCAGCATCCGCCCGGCGACGAACCAGCCGATCAGGAACCCGAAGCCGGTCAGCAGGACGATCACGATGACCGAGCCGGGCACGATGAACTCCATCAGGAACTGCCGCACCTGCCAGGGGATCGCGGCGTGCAGGAGTTCGTCGAGCGGCCCGAAGAACCTGCGCAGCAGGACGACTGCCCAGCCGGCGGCGACCAGCAGCGCGCCTGCCATGCCGAACGCGCCGGCATAGCTGAGCGTGAGTTTCATGCGGGCGCTGACCCCGCGCCGTCTGCGCCCGGCCGGCTGCGTCATCCGTCGGTCTCGATCCGGTAGCCGACACCGGACACCGTCGTGATCAGCCGCGGCTCGCCGAGCCGCTTGCGCAGCGCCGAGACGGTGATGCGCACGGCGTTCGTGAACGGGTCGGCGTTCTCATCCCACGCGCGCTCGAGCAGCTCCTCCGCGCTGACCACCCCGCCCGCTGCGCCGACCAGCACCTCGAGCACGGCGAACTGCTTGCGGGTCAGCGCCACGTACTTCCCGTCGCGGAACACCTCACGGCGGAACGGATCCAGTCGCAGCCCGGCGATCTCGACCACCGGCGGACGCGAGTGCGCCCTCCGCCGGTCCAGGGCACGCAGGCGCATGACCAGCTCGCGCAGCTCGAACGGCTTGGTGAGGTAGTCGTCGGCGCCCAGCTCGAAGCCCGAAACCTTGTCGTCGAGCCGGTCGGCGGCGGTGAGCATCATGATCGGGATGCCGCTGCCAGATTCCACTATCCAGGCGGCGACCTCGTCGCCGGAAGGACCGGGGATGTCGCGGTCGAGCACGGCGAGGTCGTAGGAGTTGATGCTCAGCAGCTCCAGAGCGGTGTCGCCGTCGCCGGCGATGTCGGAGGCGATCGCCTCGAGCCGCAGCCCGTCGCGGATGGCCTCCGCGAGATAGGGCTCGTCCTCGACGATCAGCACACGCATGTGATGGATCCTACGCACCGGCGCATATCGGAAACATATCGGGAATCGCATACGGGCCTGCAACACGCGCCCGACTGGGATGGAGGACATGAAGACCTCTTCCTCCCGTCGGGTGGTGACGGCCGTCGTCACCGTGCTGGCGATCGCTCTCGTCGTCGTGCTCCTGACCGTGCAGCAGTCGCTGTCGACGGCATCCGCCGCCGCGCCCTCGCTCGATTCCGACTCCGCCGCTGTCGCGCCCGCCCCCGCCGACGCCCCAGACGCCCGCGCCGACGATGCCGACGCCGTCACGGTGTCCGACGGACTGATCGGCGACGGGGTGCGCGTGAGCGTGTTCGACGACGTGCCCGCGGTCACCGGCCTCGACGACGCGCTGCGCGAGGCGCTGCAGAACGCGGCGCGGGCGGCGGCATCCGACGGCGTGCAGCTGCGGCTCAACAGCGGATGGCGCTCGCCGGCCTATCAGCGGCAGCTGCTGCAGGAGGCCGTGGCGAAGTACGGCTCCGCCGAGGAGGCTGCGCGCTGGGTCGCCACGGCCGACACCTCGGAGCACGTCACGGGAGAAGCGGCCGACATCGGTCCTTGGCAGGCGGCGGAATGGCTCGGACGTCATGGCGCGCAGTTCGGCCTGTGCCGGATCTACGCCAACGAGGCCTGGCACTTCGAGCTGCGGGCGGATGCCGTGACCGACGGCTGCCCGCGCATGTACGCCGACCCGACCGAGCGGAGGCGATGACCATGACGACCATCACCCAGGAGCGGATGCCGGCCGCGCAGCACCGCACACGATTCGAAGCTCCCACGCTGCAGCTGCTGCCGGATGCCGTCGCCGAGAACGTGCGTCGGATGCGCGCCGGCGGCCCGGTCATGGCCGTCGTCAAAGCAGACGGCTACGGACATGGGGCGCTCGCCGTGGCATCCGCGGCCCTCGATGCCGGAGCCGAGTGGCTGGGCGTCACCGACATCGCGGAGGGCTCTCGGCTGCGCGACGCGGGCATCACGGCGCCGATCCTGGCCTGGCTGCATCCGTCCGGGATCGACGCGGCGCTCGCCGCCACCGCGCGGATCGACGTCGCCGTCGGATCGGTGGACGAGCTCGCCGAGCTGATCGACGACGCCCGGATGCCGGTGCGCGTGCACCTGCAGCTCGACACCGGCATGGCCCGCGGCGGCTGCCCGGTGCAGGATCTGCCGGCGCTGCTGCGTCTGGCCAGGCGCGGACGCGACGCCGGCCGGATCGACGTGGTCGGGGTGATGGGGCATCTGCCGCAGGCCGACCTCGCCGACCCGCGGGCGAACCTGCCGTGGGTGATGCGGATGCAGCACGCCCGTGACACGGCGCTGCGCGCCGGCTTCGCCCCGCTCGTGACGCATCTCGGAGCCACGGCGGCCGCCCTGCACGACCCGGCCAGCCGCTTCGACCTGGTGCGGATCGGCGCAGGTCTGGTGGGCATCGACCCGGCAGGACGGAGTGCACTGGTGGGACGGAGCGCACTGGCCCAGGCCGGGCGATTCACCGCACCGGTCGTTCACGGCTCCGAGGTCGCCGCACGCACGCCGATCGGCTACGCCGGCGCCTACGTGACCGACCGGCGCACGCACCTCTCGGTCATCGGGGTCGGCTACGCCGACGGCATCCCGCGAGAGCTGTCGCCGACGGCATCCGTCGAGATCGCCGGACGCCGGCACCGCATCGTCGGCCGCGTCTCGATGGACCAGATCGTCGTCGACACGGGCGACACGGCGTATGCCCGGGGGAGCATCGCCACGATCTTCGGGCCGGGTGGTGCGGCGCCGAGCGTGCAGGAGTGGGCGGACTGGGCGGGAACCATCCCGCACACCATCGTCACGGGCATCGGCGCCCGCGTGGTCAGGAGCGTCGCATGATCCGGGTGGTGGTGATCGGCGGAGGGCAGAGCGCCGAGCACGAGGTCTCACTGGCCGGTGCGGCCGGCGTCGCCGCCGCACTGCGCGAGAGCGGGTTCGCGGTCGATGAGCTGACCATCGAACGCGACGGATGCTGGGCCGGCACCGCGGGACTGCTCGCCGATTCGCCGGCGCGGTCGCTGCAGGGCGCGCTGGCCGTGCTGGCGGGTGCGGATGCCGTGTTCCCGGTCGTGCACGGTCCGCTCGGGGAGGACGGCGCGCTCGCCGCGCTCTGCGGCCTGGCCGGCGTCCCGGTCGTGGGCTCGGGGGTGCGCGGCGGCGCGATCGGGATGGACAAGTGGGCGACGAAGCTCGTGGCCGAGGCCGTCGGCATCCGCACCGCCCGCGCCCGGCTCATCGGACGCGCCGACATCGGCGAGGTGGAGTTCGAGGAGCCCGTCGTGGTGAAACCCGTCGCAGAGGGCTCGAGCTTCGGTGTGAGTCTGGCGACGGATGCCGCGCAGCTGCAGGACGCACTGCGGCTGGCGGCGCGGTACGACGACCGCATCCTCATCGAGGAGGTGGTGCGCGGGCGGGAGATCGACGTCGCGGTGCTGCGTGAGGCGGGCGGAGTGCGGTGGGCGGCCCCGCCGCTGGAGATCCGGACGGCGAGCGACGCCGGACTGTTCGACACGACGGCGAAGTACGACGGCTCGGCGAACTTCATCGTGCCCGCCGACCTCACACGCGGCCAGCGGTCCGCAGTGACGACCGCGGCACTGCGGATGTTCGATGCGCTGGGGTGCGCGGGCGTCGCGCGGGTCGACTTCTTCCTCACCGACGACGGGCTCGTTCTCAACGAGGTGAACACGATGCCGGGGCTGACCGCGCAGTCCCAGGTGCCACGCATGTTCGCGGCCGCAGGCATCGAATACGGCGAGCTCGTCACGCGGATGGTGCGGTCGGCGCTCGCCGAAGCGGGGGCAGCAGCCGCTGCGCGGGCACGGGCACAGGCACGCGCATGAGCACGCGCGAGCGCGAGGGATGGCCCGACGTGGTGAAGGGCGTCTGCATCATCCTCGTGGTGCTCTGGCACGTCGTGGTCAAGCACAGCTCCCATCTGCCGTGGAGCGGGGCCGACGGCATCCCGCAGCTGTGGACGCTCGTCAGTGCACAGCTGCTGCCGCTGCGGATGCCTCTGTTCTTCCTGGTCTCCGGCATGTTCGCCGCGGGGGTGGTGCTCGCGCCGGAACGGACGCGGCTCGGCGAGAGGGCGCTGCGGCTGGGGCTGCTGTACGTGCTGTGGGTGGTGATCCAGACGTTCGCGCTCGCCGTCGCCGGCCCCGAGTTCGACACCGCGCGGGCCACCGATCTCGGCGGGCTGCTGCTGAACCTCACGGTCAGCCCGACCAATCTTTGGTACCTGCTCGCGCTCGCGCTGTACCTCGTCATCGGCAGGATCACGCGCGGTGTGCCGACGGCCGTGCTGCTGCCGGTGGCGTTCGCAATCTCAGCGATCGCCGCCGCGGGCGCCCTGCCCGACTGGGGCAACCTGTGGCAGGTCGTGCAGAACGTGTTCTTCTTCCTCGCCGGCTTGAGACTGCGCCCGCAGGTGCGCCGCCTCGCCGAGCGCCGGCCCGGTCGGCGGACGGCCGTGGCGCTCGCCGCCGCCTATGTCGCCGGGCTCGTGCTCGTCTCGCTGCTGGATGCTCGGGAGTGGTTCGGCGTGTGGACCCTGCTGTCGACGCTGGCGGTGGCCGCGGGCGTCAGCATCTGCGCGCTGGTCGATCGGTGGGAGCCGGTGGCCGCGCCGCTGCGCTGGGTGGGACAGCGGACCCTGCCGATCTACGTGATCCACATGATCCCGCTCGCCCTGGTGGATCGGATGCTGCGCGACGTGGACGGCTGGGTGTTCAGCGGTCCCGTGCTCGCCGTGATCGAACCGCCCCTGGTCGTAGCGGTCGTGATCGCGGCGAGTCTGGGCGCGCACGCCCTGCTGATGCGCGCCGGAGCGCGGGCGCTGTTCGATCCGCTGGTGCTGCGGCCTGTTCGGTCCAGGACCGGCTCGCACGCCGGTCGATGAGGAGGACGGCTGCGATCGCCGTCCTCCTCATCTCACCGAAGTCCCGCGAAGAACTCCCGCACGTCCGCCAGCAGCATCTGCGGCTCCTCCAGTGCGGCGAAATGCCCGCCGCGCCCATCGACATCGGTCCAGCGCACGATCGTGTTCGACTTCTCCTCCGCGAATCGCAGTCCCACGTCGTGCGCGAACACCATCACCGCGGTGGGAACTCCCGAGTTCTCGGGCACGGCACCCCATCCGGCATCCTGCGCGTACCCGACGTATGCGGCCGTCCCGCCCGTCGCCGTGAGCCAGTACAGCGCCGCGTTCTCGAACAGGAATCGCTCGCCGACGAGGTCGGCGGCGGGGGTGTGCGCCGGATGCGTCCACGCCTGGAACTTGTCGTGGATCCATGCGAACTGCGCCACCGGGCTGTCGGCGAGCATCGCACCGATCAGGGCGGGTCGTGTCGATTGGATCGAGATGTAGCCGAACTCCCGCTGCATGAACTCGCCGACCCGGCGCAGCCGATCGTGCTCCAGAGGTGTGAGCGCCGCAGCCGTCTCGTCGTCGACCTGTCCCACGAAGGAGCCGAGCGATCCGTTCGCGTGGATGCCGATCACCCGGTCGGGTGCGAGGCGCCCCATTTCGGGCGCGACACCCGCCCCCATATCGCCGCCTTGGATCGCGAAGCGCTCGTAGCCGAGCCGCGTCATCAGTTCGAGCATCACGACCGCGATGTCGCTGCGCTTCCAGTCCGCGCCGACCAGCGGTGTCGAGAAGCCGAAGCCGGGATGCGAGGGGATCACGACATCGAAGGCGTCGGATGCTGCGCCGCCGTGTGCGAGCGGATCGGTGAGCGGCCCGATCAGTGCCTCGAACTCCAGGAACGACCCGGGCCAGCCGTGCATGAGCAGCAGCGGCATCGCATCGGCATGCGTCGACCGCACGTGCACGGCGTGGATGTTCTGGCCGTCGATGTTCGTGATGATCTGGGGCAGTGCGTTCAGCCGCGCCTCCGTCGCGCGCCAGTCGTGCTGCGCCCAGCGGGTCATGAGAGCCTGCAGCTCCACCGACGGGATGCCGGTGCTGCGGTCGTCGACCGGGAGGGGCTGCGGGAACCGCGCGTCGTCTAGTCGGCGCCGCAGATCGGCAACCGCGGAGTCGGCGACCTCGATGCGGAATGGCTGGATCAGGTTCGTGTTCATGACTTCAGCTTTCCGGCCTAAGAGGCCACAATATGACCTGATACTGAAACAGGCTGGGTGCATGACTCGAACCACCGGACGAACCCTCGCTCTGCTCGCCCTGCTGCAGGTGCGCAGGGAATGGAGCGGCGCCGAACTGCGCGAGCGCCTCGAGGTGAGCGATCGCACTCTGCGCCGCGACATCGACGACCTTCGTGAGCTCGGGTACGGCGTCGAAGCCACCCGGGGCAGACACGGCGGATATCGGCTCGGCGTCGGCGCCGAGGTGCCGCCGCTCACCCTCGCCCCGGATGAGTCCGTCGCGATCGCCGTGGGGCTGCGTGCCGCCGCGACGAGCGTGGTGACAGGGATGGAGGATGCCTCGGCCCGCGCGCTCGCGAAGCTGGAGCAGTCGCTGTCACCGTCGACCCGCCGCCAGATCGTCGAGGTGGAGCAGGCGATGGTGCCGCTCGTGCGGGCCGGGCAGGACATCGACTTCGAGGTCGTCACCGCGCTCGCCGCTGCCATCGCCTCGCGCCGGCGGCTGCGCGTCGACTACACCCGCCACGACGGTGCCGAGATCCAGCGGGTCGTCGAGGCGCACCGCATCGTGCACACCGCAGAGCGCTGGTACCTCGTCGCCTGGGACATCGAACGCGAAGCGTGGCGCACGCTGCGGGTGGACCGGCTGAGGCGTCCGGTTCAGCTGCGCGAGGAGTTCGGGTTGCGCGACATCCCCGACGACGCCCTGCGGCGGTTCACGACGCACAGCATCACGACGGCGCCCTATCCGATCCGCGCGCGGGTGCGCATGCACGCGCCCGCCGCTGAGGTGTCTCAGCACTTCGACGCGACGATCGCGCAGGTCGTGGACGACGTCGCCGGCACCAGCATCCTCACCGCCGGTGCCCGCACGCCGGAGGAGTTCGCGCTCTACATCGGCATGAGCGGCATCGAGTTCGAGGTGCTCGAGGGAGAAGAGGTGCGACGAGCGCTCGGCGAGATGGGCGAGCGGATGCTGCGCGGGCGAGGGTCGGAGGAGACCAGCTCTCGACATAGGGGATGAGGGAGCGGATGCTGGACGCATGACAGCTTTCACAGCGGATCGCGCGTTCAGCGGCTTCAGCGTCGACGACATCGATGCTGCTCGCGAGTTCTACGGGAAGACCCTCGGACTCGAGGTCAGCGACAACCCGATGGGGTTCCTCGACCTGCGGCTGCCCAGCGGCGGATCGATCCTCATCTACGGGAAGCCGAACCACGAGCCGGCCAGCTTCACGATCCTGAACTTCCCCGTGGCGGACGTGGACGCGGCGGTGGACGACCTCATCGCCCGCGGCGTGCAGACCAAGATCTACAGCGACGAGGAGTTCCCGTCCGATGAGCGCGGCATCGTGCGCGGTGGCGGGCAGGGGCCCGACATCGCGTGGTTCCGCGACCCGGCGGGCAACGTCCTCGCCGTCATGCAGGCCTGAGTCGGCCTACAGCCGGTCGACGCCCGTCACGGCGATGACGGCCTCACCGGCCTCGTCGGATGCCGCCAGGTCGACGGTCGCGGTGATGCCCCAGTCGTGGTCGCCCGCGGGGTCGTCCAGGATCTGACGCACCGTCCAGGAAGAGCTGGCCTGCTCGATCAGCAGCAGTGCGGAGCTGCGGGCATCCGGGCCGGTGAGGATCTCGTCGTGCTCGGCGTAGTACGCGTCCAATGCGTCCGACCATCCGTCGAAGCCCGGGTCCAGGGCCTCCAGTCCGTCCTGGTCCTCACGGGCGGCGAGCTGCACCCGGCGGAACAGCTCGTTGCGCACCAGGATCCGGAACGCCCGCACGTTCGAGGTGAGTCGCTTCGGGGCTGGCGGGACGACGGGCTCGTCGCCATCGCCCTTCGACAGGCTCAGGGACCCGGAGATCAACTCCTCCCACTCGTCCAGCAGGCTCGAGTCGACCTGCCGCACCAGCTCGCCGAGCCACTCGATCAGATCGCGGAGGTCTTCGGTCTTCAGGTGCGCGGGGATGGTCTGGGAGGCCGCGCGGAAAGCATCAGAGAGATACCGCAGCACGACGCCCTCAGACCGGGCGGTCTTGTAGAACGCGACATATTCCCCGAACGACATGGCCCGCTCGTACATGTCGCGCACGACGGACTTCGGATGCAGCTCGAAGTCGCGGATCCACGGCTGCGCGGCGCTGAACGTCTCGAACGCCGCCGACAGCAGCTCCTCCAGCGGCTTCGGATACGTGATCTGCTCGAGCAGCTCCATGCGCTCGTCGTACTCGATGCCCTCGGCCTTCATCGCACCGACCGCCTCGCCGCGGGCGATGAACTCCTGCTGCGACAGGATCGCGCGCGGCTCGTCGAGAGTGGACTCCACGATCGAGATCATGTCCACCGCGAACTGCGGAGAATCCGGGTCCAGCAGCTCGAACGCGGCCAGAGCGAACGGCGACAGCGGCTGGTTGAGTGCGAAGTTCGGCTGCAGGTCGACCGTGAGACGGATGCCGTCGGCGTCGTCCTCCACGATCCCCGACTCCCGCAGCGTGCGGTAGATCCCGAGCGCCCGCAGGGCGAGCAGGCGCTGCTTGGCGCGCGGCTCGTGGTTGTCGTATACCAGTGCCCGCATATTGGCGAAGACGTCGCCGCCGCGACCGATCACGTTCAGCATCATCGCGCTGGTGATCTGCATGTGCGAGGTGAGGGTCTCGGGCTCGGAATCGATCAGCTTGCGGAAGGATGGCTCGCCCCAGGACACGAATCCGTCCGGAGCCTTCTTGCGGATGATCTTGCGCTTCTTCTTGACGTCGTCGCCCGCCTTGCGGATCGCGGCGGCGTTCTCGGTCTCGTGCTCCGGCGCCTGCGCGACCACGGTTCCCGCGGTGTCGAATCCGGCGCGGCCCGCGCGCCCTGCGATCTGGTGGAACTCGCGGGCGTTCAGCTGCCGCATCCGCTGCCCGTCGAACTTCGTCAGCGCCGTCAGCAGCACCGTGCGGATCGGCACGTTGATGCCGACGCCCAGGGTGTCGGTGCCGCAGATCACCCGCAGCATCCCGCGCTGAGCGAGCTGCTCGACCAGGCGGCGGTACTTCGGCAGCATCCCGGCGTGGTGCACACCGATGCCCATCCGCAGCAGCCGGGAGAGGGTCTTGCCGAACGCGGTCGTGAAGCGGAACTCGCCGATCAGCTCGGCGATGGCATCGCGCTGCTCACGGGTGGCGACCTTCGCGCTGGCCAGCGCCTGCGCCCGTTCCATGGCCGCAGCCTGAGAGAAGTGCACGATGTAGATCGGCGCCTGCCCGGTGGTGAGCAGGTCGTCGATCGTCTCGTGGATCGGCGTCAGTTCGTAGTAGAAGTGCAGAGGCACCGGCCGCTCGACGCCGGTGACGACCGCGGTCTCGCGCTGCGTGCGCCGGGAGAGATCGGATGCCAGATCCGTGACGTCGCCGAGCGTCGCCGACATCAGCACGAACTGCACCTGCGGCAGTGTCAGCAGCGGCACCTGCCAGGCCCAGCCGCGGTCGGGGTCGCCGTAGAAGTGGAACTCGTCCATCACGACCTGGCCGACATCGGCGTCCGGGCCCTCGCGCAGCGCGAGGTTCGCGAGGATCTCGGCCGTGCAGCACACGATCGGGGCATCGGCGTTGACCGACGAGTCGCCCGTGATCATTCCGACGTTCTCAGCGCCGAAGATGTCGACCAGGCTGAAGAACTTCTCGCTGACCAGGGCCTTGATCGGAGCCGTGTAGAACGTGCGGCGTCCCTCGGCGAGGGCGGCGAAGTGCGCGCCGACCGCGACCAATGACTTGCCGGTGCCGGTGGGCGTGGACAGGATGAGATTCTGTCCGGACATGATCTCGATGACCGCCTCGTCCTGCGCGGGGTACAGGCTGATGCCGGTCGACTCCGCCCACTCGACGAACGCCGTGTACACGGCATCCGCATCGGAACCGCGGACGGGAGTGGGATCGAGAAGCATGATGTCTCGATCCTTTCACCTCGGGCGGACCTTTCACCTCGGGCGGAGGTGTCCGGCCTAGTCGAGCTCGAAGTCGACGTGCAGGAACGCCCGCAGCTCGGCATCCTCCGGAATCGACTGGAAGATCAGGTCTTCGCCGTGAAGGATGCCACTCGAGACAGGTCGCAGATGACAGGACTCGGCATTGCCCCCGGCGGCGAGCTCCGCCGAGGTGTCGCAGACACCGATCATCTCGCCGTCGACGAACGCGGCGGCCTGGAAGTCCGCGCGTTCCGGTGTCGGGCTGAGCGTCGAAGCGATCGTGGCGGTGATCTCGCCCAACTGCGGATCCGTGGCTTCGATCCCGCTGATCGTCACCGAGCCTGTGAAAGGCGACGCCTTGGCGGCGATGTCGGTCTGCTCCAGGACCAGCGATGCGACGGCGTCGGGATCGGCGCGCACCGTGCCCACCCTCATGATCTGCGCGGATTCCGGCAGGAGGTCGGCGATCGCGATCGCGCGGTCCAGGATGCGGCCGTCGGCGTCGTAGGCGGTGAGGTCGTAGAAGATCGTCACCGCCTGCGTGGCGGAGTCGTTGGTCACCGGGACGAACAGGCTCACCTCTCCGTCCTCCCACGGTTCCGCCACCCAGGTGCCGAAGTCCAGTGGCGTCTCTCCGACGGTGATCGGGATGCGGTGCACCGTTGCGGGTTCGGCCTTCGGGTCGGGCGTAGAGGGGGGAGTGTCGGATGCTGTGGGAGGGGCGACGGCCTCTGCGCGGGCACCGATCGCGGTGAGCAGCATGGTGCCGAACAGAACCGTCGTGGACAGCAGCACCGGCGCGGCGATGCTGAGGGCGATCAGGATGCCCCGTCCAGGCACTGCGGAGGACCCGCTCACCGGCTCGAGCGCGTTCACAGCGGGGTGTCCAGTGTGTAGAAGGCCGAGAAGAAGGCCTCGTCGGGGAAGTCGCCGATGGGCTCGGGTTCGTTCCTCGAGGTGGGCTCCAGGGTGCAGCGGGCGGTGAACGTGCCGTTCGCGGGGACGTCGACGAAGTCTGTGCACAGGGCGAACACCTCACCGTCGACGGTGCCGAGAATCGCGACTTCCGTGTACTCGGCAGGTGCGCTCAGCGTCGACGTGAACGTGCCCTCCACGACACCGCCGTCGCCACCGCGCATCTCGTCCAGCACCACGGTTCCCGTCACGATCGGGGCGTCGAGCTCGAAGCTGGTCTGCTCGACGCGGATCGATGCGACATCGAGCATGTTCTCGGCCAGCACGCTGAAGAAGAGTGTCGCCTGGCCGGGGAGGAGGTATGCGTTCGCGCTCCAGCGGCTGACCAGCGTGTCGTCCTCGTCGTAGAGACTCACGTCGAAGAACGCAGTGGCAGCGCGCTTCGCATCCGTATTGCTTATCTGCGAGTACAGCGCGGTGTAGCCATGGGCATCGGTGGTGGACATGAAGAAGTACCCGAAATCGAGGTCCGAGACGACTTCCACCTCGCGCCCCTGCACGACGCGGTCGGCATCCGCGGGTTTCTCCGTCGGTTTCGGGCTCTTCGTCGATGTCGGTGCGGGCCGCGCGGCGGCGTTCGACACCAGCAGGGTGCTCACCCCGAACGTGACGGTCGCGATCAGCAGCACGGCGCAGACGATCGACAATGTCACCAGCAGCGTGACGCCACGTGCAGCATTCGGTGTCGACATCTCCACCCCTCCCCGGGGCCGAGCGTAGCAACGCGCGAGCCCGCGGAGTATGGGGCATTGTGCCCATGCTCAGGAGTGAAGACCCGGCGTCAGGCCTTCTTGACGAGGCTCGACTTCAGCAGCATGGCGCCGAAGCCGTCGACCTTGCAGTCGATGTCGTGGCCGTTCACGGGATCGATGAGGCGGATGCCGCGCACCTTCGTGCCGACCTTGATGTCCTTCGGCGAGCCCTTGACCTTGATCGAGGTGGTGACGACCACGGTGTCGCCGTCGGCGAGCACGTTGCCGACGGCATCCTTCACGACCCGCTCGGCGTCGGCATCCGCTTCTTCCGACGCCGCGGTCGGCGACCACTCGTGCCCGCACATCGGGCAGACGAGCAGCGCGCCCATCTCGTAGGCGTGCTCGCTCGAGCACTCGGGGCAGAGAGGAAGGGAGTCGGTCATGCCTGCCATGGTATCGCGATATGATGAATTCATCACATCGCTACTGTCGGGAGAAGGAGAGCGGATGCTGAGCAACCTGAACCGCCCGTTGTACGAAGTGAAGGCAGGTCTGTTCAAGGGCCTGGCGCACCCCATCCGCATCCGCATCCTCGAAGTGCTGTCGGCCACGCCGGAGACATCCGTCTCGGAACTCCTCGATGTGGTCGAGCTCGAGGCCTCGCACGTCTCGCAGCACCTCGCCGTGCTGCGTCGCAACCGTCTTGTGGCATCCGAGCGTCGGGGCAGCCTGGTCTTCTACCGGCTGGCCTACCCCGAGGTCGCCGATCTGCTGCGCGTCGCGCGCACCCTGCTCGGGGAGGTTCTCGAGACCACCCGGGAGCAGCTCGTCGAGCGCGACGGGCTCCCCGACATCCCGGTACGCGCGTGAATCCCCGCGCGCTGCTTTCGCTGCTCCCCTCCCGCACCGACTACCGGGCGGTGCCGCGCACCTGGCGCGGCGACCTGCTCGCGGGCGTCACGGTCGGCATCGTCGCCCTGCCTCTCGCACTGGCCTTCGGTGTCAGTTCGGGCGCGGGAGCCGAGAGCGGCCTGGTCACCGCGATCATCGCCGGCATCGTCGCCGGGATCTTCGGCGGCTCGAACGTGCAGGTCTCCGGGCCCACCGGGGCGATGGTCGTGGTGCTCGCGCCCATCCTGGCTGCACAGGGCGCTGGCGCTCTCGCGCTGATCTGCCTTCTCGCCGGCATCTTGGTCCTCCTCGCCGGCGTGCTGAGGCTCGGCCGCACCATCAGCTACATCCCGTGGCCCGTCATCGAAGGGTTCACCCTCGGCATCGCGATCATCATCTTCCTGCAGCAGGTGCCGACCGCGACGGGGACTCGGCCGGGGGAGAGCACCAACGCCGCGATCGCGGCCGTGCAGTCACTGATGACCGCCTCCTGGCCGAAGCTCGGCTGGTCGCTGATGCTCGTGGGTCTCGTCGTCGCGATCATGCTGATCGGCCTCAGGGTCGCACCGAAGTTCCCGGGCTCGCTGGTGGCCATCGTGGTCGCCGGCTTCCTCGCCGTGCTCCTCGACCTCCCCGTCGACGTGATCGGCGAGCTGCCCTCCGGCCTTCCGGCGCCGGTGCTGCCCGCGGTGGAGTTGGGAACGGTCACCGGTCTTATCGGTCCCGCCGCGGCCGTCGCCGCGCTCGCCGCCATCGAATCGCTGCTCGCAGCCCGGGTCGCCGCGAGCATCTCCGACACCGGCCCCTACGACGCCGATCGCGAGCTGGTCGGACAGGGGCTGGCATCCATCGCCTCCGGGTTCTTCGGCGGGATGCCCGCCACCGGCGCCATCGCGCGCACCGCGGTCAGCATCCGTGCCGGAGCGCGTACACGGGGCGCCGCCATCGTGCACAGCCTGCTGCTGCTCGCGATCGTGCTGGTCGGAGCATCCGTCGTCTCGCGCATCCCGCTCGCGGCGCTCGCCGGCGTGCTGATGGTGACCTCCTGCCGCATGGTCGCCCCGACGACCGTGCGCGCCGTGATGGGATCGACCCGGGCGGATGCCGTGGTCTTCGTGGTCACCGCCATCGTCACCGTCAGCGTCGACCTCATCTACGCCGTGCTGATCGGTGTGCTCGCGGCCGGATTCTTCGCGCTGCGGCAGCTGGCGAGGGCCAGCGGCGTGCACCGCGAGGAGCTTCCCGGGGCGGCACAGCCCGGCGACGAGCGGATCGCCGTGTTCCGCATCGAGGGCGCCCTGTTCTTCGGCGCGGCCGAACGGATGATGGAGCGCGTCAGCACGCTGCGCGACATCGAGGTGGTCGTGATCCGCATGTCGCAGCTGCAGATCCTCGACGCCACCGGCGCCCAGGTGATCACCGACATGATCGGATCGCTCGAGCGCCGGGGGATCACGGTGCTCGTGAAGGGCATCCAGCCTCGGCACCTGAAGCTCGCCGAGCACGTCGGCGTGCTGCGCTCACTGCGCCACCAGAACCATCTCTTCGACGACCTGGACGCCGCGGTCGCCCACGCCCGCAGCCACGTGCTGCGCGCCGCCGCCTGACGCGCGTGATCCGCGGGCCCGGGGTCAGGTCTCGTCGCGCAGCTCGCCGTGGATGCGGCGCAGGTCCTCCATCAGCGAGCCGACGAGGATCCAGTGATCGGATGCCGGCGGCCGCACCACAAGCGGCGCGGTGAGCGCCGGGATGGCCGAGGTCATGGCATCCGGCTCCGTCGCATCCGCCGCCTGCACCGCGAGCCGGGCGTCGTGACCGGCCCGGCGCAACTGCTCGGCGATCGCCCGCACGGCCGGGTCCTCGGCCAGGGAGTCGTCGTAGTGATCGAAGTACGCCCGCGTCATGCCGATGACCTGCGTCGTCACCGGGGAGAGGCGTTCGAAGAGCGTGCGCAGCCCGACCAGGTCGTCGCGGTGCCGGGACCGGCGCGGGTTCAGAGCGAGGGACTCCTCGCCGGCGATGAGGGATGCCTCCGCGGCATCCTTCATCGGACGCAGCAGCCGCACCTGCAGCATCAGCTCCTGCAATTGGGGTTGCGGTGCGGGTGGTGAGCAGGGCGTCGGCGAGACGGTCGAGGGACGCCGCGAGTTCGCGGCCCAGCATCCCGATGTCGCGCCGGGCCGGGGCTGCGAGCACGGGCGGCACGATCAGGACGTTCACCACGAAGCCGATCGCCGCGCCGATCAGCGTCTCGATGATGCGGTCCAGCGCGTAGTCGGGATTCGACGCACCCAGCGCCAGTACCAGCACGGCCGAGATCGCGACCTGGTTGGCGGCGCCGGTCGAGGCGCGCAGCGCCCAGGCGATCAGCATCGCCACGACCACGGCGGCCAGCACCACCCAGCTCTGCGGGCCCAGCACCATCGTCAGCAGCACGGCGATGACGACGCCGAGGATCACTCCGGCGCTGCGCTCCAGCGCCTTGGACAGTGATTGGTTGACGCTCGGCTGCACGACCAGCAGCGCGGCGATCGCCGCGAACACCGGGAGTGGGCCGGGCAGCAGCCAGCCTGCCAGCAGCCAGGCAGCGATCGTGGCCGCGGCAGACTTCAGCACCTGCAGCAGGGGTGCCCGCCGGGCCGAGCGGATCGCGGAGAAGCGCATGCGTCAACGGTAGCCGGGTGGGGTGCTGCATCCGCGCAGTGAGCGCCTCAGTGCAGCCTGCGCACGGAGTCGCGCACGATGAGCGGCATCTGCACTCTCTCATGGACGAGCTCGGCCTCACCGATGAGCATCTCGATGCCGCGGCGAGCCATCTCCTCGTACGGAAGACGTGCGGTGGTCAGGCCCGGCCTCTGGAAACTCGCCAGCTCCTCATCGTCGAAGGAGACCACCGAGACGTCCTGAGCGACCTTCAACCCACGTTCGGCCATCGCCTGGTACACGCCGAACGCGACGTTGTCGTTGCCGGCGATGATGGCGGTGCGGTCGGGATGTGCGTCGAGCATCCGGTGCAGCTCCTCGTACCCGACCTCAGGACGCCAGCCGTCGACGTCGACGCGGACCAGATCGGCGCCCGCGCGAGTGAGTACGCTGTCCAGCCCTGCGAAGCGCTCGGCGATCGTGGCGGAACGTCGCAGGTCTCCCGCGACCTGGGGGAGGTCCCCGATGATCCCGATCCGGTGGTGGCCGCGCTCGATCAGATGCTCCGCCACGGCGACGCCCGCGGCGTGCTCATCGGGGAGCACATTCGGATGGTCGGCGCTGGAGACGCCGTTGACGAGGACGACGGGGACGCCATGAGGGATCTTCGGGACATCGATCATCCGAGCGGCCATGAGCCCTATGACGATGCCGTCCACCCGTCGATCGGTCATCTCCTGGACGGCGACAGTCAGGTCGTCGCTGCCGCCGGTCTCCGTCATCAGCACCGTGCGCTCCCGAGCCTTCGCGGCCTCCAGCACGCCGCGGATCATGCCGGACGCATATCGCGTGATCGTGACCTGGTCCGAGATGAATCCGATCGTGCCCGTGCGTCCGAGGCGCAAGCTCTGCGCGGCGGGATTCGGTCGGTAGCCGAGCTCGTCTGCCGCGGCGCGCACGCGCGCGGCCGCTTCGGCGGAGAGCCGAGAGTCCGGTCGATCGTTGAGGATCATGCTCACGGCGGTCTTGGACATCCCCGCGCGCGCCGCGACGTCGGACATCGTGGGACGCTTGCCGGGACGTGGCTGGGTCATGGCGTCTCCCTCGGTGGTCGCGCCGGTCGGCTCGACGATCCCTCCACCCTACCGATCCGAGGGCCCTTCTCCCGACTGATGCTGAATTAGTTCAGCATCAGTCTTGCGCGGACCGGATGCAGGTTGCTAATCTGCCTCTGCTGAATCAATTCAGCAACTATCGAAGGGAGCGACGACGTGGTTGACATCTCACGACGCATGATGCTCGGAGCGCTGGGACTCGGTATCGTCGGCACAGCGATCTCCTGGCCGCGACTCACAGGCGCGGACATACCAGGGCGAGGGAGCGACGCACTGACGGTCGCGCTCCTCGGCACAGCCCAGGACGCGGCGGCGCGGCAGAGCCTGGTGGACGGCTTCCAGCGCAAGCATCCCGACATCCCGGTGCGGATCGTGGCGATCCAGGGAACGGACTGGGGCGACTACTTCGCGAAGATCCTGACCATGGTCGCGGCCGGCACCTCTCCGGACGTCGTCACGGTCGCGACCGAGGGTGCGCAGCTGTTCGCCTCCCGGATGGCTCACCCTCTGGACGACTACGTCCGTCGGGACGCGGCGGAGATCAAGGACTATTTCGACGATGTGCATCCATCGCTCATCGAGGCGTTCCTGTACCAGGGCAGCCTGTTCCAGCTGCCGGACAACTTCAACGCCGCCAACGTCTACTACAGCACCAAGGCGCTGGAGCGGGCCGGGCTCGAGCGCCCAGCCGACAACTGGTCCCTCGACGACTTCTTCAGCGTGGCGCAGGCGATGAAGAAGTCCGGGCAGCCGCCTTTCCTGCCCTATTTCTGGAACAACCGACTGTGGGGAGGGATCGTCCCCTGGCTGTACATCAACGACACCAGCATCCTCACCGAGGAGAAGGCGACCGGCGGCGACTGGTTCTGGAAGCAGTTCTATCCGAACGAGAAGCCGCGCGGGGGCGGTTACCTGTGGCAGAACGCCGACGCCCTCAACGAGCGCACGATCGAGAGTTTCGAGGTGATGCAGCGCATGGTATCCGAGGGCCTCGCGGCCAATCCCGCGCAGGGCGGCGGCAACGAACTGGTCGCGCTGTTCTCCCGCGGTTCCGTCGGCATGACGCCCGCGGGCGGATTCTGGGTCAAGGGGCTCGCGGACGCGGGCTTCGCGAACGACGATTACGACGTCTCGTTCTTCCCGAAGATGCGCAGCCAGCGGCACCAGTTCGGTGCGGCCGGATACGCGATCATGGAGACCTCGCGCCGCAAGGATGAGGCGTGGGAGTGGCTGAAGTACTGCGTCTCGGTCGAGGGCATGCGCACCGCGCACCCCCAGCCGGACTCGTCCCTCACACGTCGCTCACTGAACGACGAGCTCTACGGGGCGGGTGTCGGCCCTGCTCACTGGAAGGTGTTCTACGACACCCTCGACGAGTTCCCGACCACCGGTCCGATCCCGGCGCCCCCGCAGCAGGCCGCCGTCGAACAGGCCCTCATCAAGAACGTCGTCGGCACCATCACCAACGGCCGCAGCGGAGTCCGCTCGGGCCTGGAGACGATGCAGCGCGACCTCGAGCTCGCCCTGAAGGGACGCTGATGTCCACGACCGTCCCCACCACCGCCGCCATCTCCGCACCGGGAGCCGTCGGCTCCGGCGCGTCCAAGCGCGGAGGAGGCCGTGCGCTCATCGCCGTCTTCCTCGCCCCCACCGTGATCGGTCTCGGGCTGTTCACCTTCATCCCGATCATCGCGTCGGTGGTCCTGGCCTTCTTCCGATGGGACATCATCACCGCGCCGGAGTTCGTCGGCGTCGACAACTTCGTGCGGGCCGTGACGAACCCGACGATCCGGGTGTCGTTCCTGAACACCATCGGCTTCGTGATCGTCGCGGTGGCACTCCAGCTGGCGGTCGCACTGCTGCTCGCCGTGCTCGTGCAGTCGAAGATGCCGGCCTGGCTGCGGGCGTTCTTCCGCTCCACGCTGTTCTTCCCGCTGATCCTCTCGGCCGCATCGGTGTCACTGGTCATGGCGTACCTGTTCAACCAGGAGTTCGGGCTGGTGAACCAGTTCCTGGGTCTGCTCGGCGTCGGCAAGATCGGCTGGCTCACGACCGGGCTGGGGGCGAAGGTCGTCGTGCTCCTCGTCTACGTGTGGCAGAACTTCGGGTTCACCTTCCTGCTCTTCCTCGGCGGGCTCGCTGCGGTGCCGCAGGAGGTGTACGAGGCCTCGTCCATCGACGGCGCGACCGGGTGGGCGCGGTTCCAGCACATCACGCTGCCGCTGATCAGCCCCACGATGCTGGTCGCGACGGTCATGGCGATCATCAACGCCCTGCAGATCTTCGACCAGCCGTACGTGCTCACGCGCGGAGGTCCCGGCGATGACACGCGCACCGCGGTCATGGTCATCTACGAATCGGCCTTCCGACAGCTCGACTTCGGAGGCGCGTCCGCGGTCGGCATCATCCTGACGCTGCTCATCATGCTCGTCACAGGGATCCAGTTCCAGCTCAGCAAGCGTTTCGTCTTCTACGGGTGAGGTCAGACATGTCGACTCAAGCAGTTCTCTCCCGCAGTCGCGGGTTCGCTCTCGGACGCATCGGCACCTTCGTGGTGCTGATCGTCGCCACCGCGCTCACGCTCGGCCCCGTGATCTGGACCGTGATCACTGCGCTCACACCGTCCGACGCGGTCACGCACACCACTTCGTTCGGGTTCGGGGCGTTCACCGACGTCTTCACGAAGATCCCGGTCTGGCTGTACATCTGGAACAGCGTGCTCGTCACGCTCCTCATCGCCACAGGGCAGATGCTCAGTGCGGCGATGGCGGGCTACGTGTTCGCACGGTACGAGTTCCGCGCGAAGAAGCTCCTGTTCGGACTGATCCTGGCGACCATGATGGTGCCGCTGCAGGTGATCATCGTCCCGGTGTTCATGCTGGTGCGCGGCATGGGAGTCGCCGACACGCTGCTCGCACTCATCATCCCGGCTCTTCCGACCGCATTCGGCACCTTCCTCATGCGGCAGTACTTCCTGGGCCTGCCCGTCGAGCTCGGCGAGGCCGCCCAGATCGACGGGTCGGGACCGTGGCGCACCTTCTTCCGGATCTATCTGCCGCTCGCCACTCCTGGCCTCGCCATCGTCGGCATCCTGGCGTTCAACTACCACTGGAACGAGTTCTTCCGGCCGCTGATCCTCACGATCAGCGAGCAGAACTTCACCCTCCCACTCGGCCTCGTCACGCTGCAGGGCAACCTCGGCACGGGAAGCGTGTCCACCGTGCTGGCGGGCGTCGTGATCTCGATGATCCCAGCGCTGATCGTGTTCGTCTTCGGGCAGAAGCCGTTGCGCGAGGGCCTGACCGCCGGAACCGGGAAATGAGAGAGATGCACTTCCGTCCTGCACGCAACTGGATGAACGACCCGAACGGACTCGTGTTCCACGACGGAGTCCACCACCTCTACTACCAGTACAACCCGCACGGAGCCGATCACGGCTTCATGAGCTGGGGGCACGCCTCCAGTCCTGATCTCGTGAGTTGGGAGGAGCATCCGGTCGCCATCCGGTACACGGTCGAGCATGAGATCTTCTCGGGCTCGGCGGTGTACGACGAGCACGACACGAGTGGGCTCGGCGCGGGCGGTGTTCCGCCGCTGGTCGCCGTGTTCACCCTCGCCGACCAGCCCGGTCGGCACCAGACGCAGGGGATCGCGTCGAGCACGGACGGCGGGCTCACCTGGACGCCGTACCCGGGCAATCCGGTGCTCGACCGCGGGTCGGCGGACTTCCGTGATCCGAAGGTGTTCCGCTACTCGGGACCGGCGGGCGAGTACTGGGTGATGATCGCCGTCGAGGCGCTCGAACGTCGTGTCGTGCTGTACCGCTCCGATGACCTGAAGGCGTGGACCTTCCTGTCCGACTACGGGCCGAGCGGCGCGACCGGTGGGGTGTGGGAGTGCCCTGACCTGTTCCCGCTCGCCGTCGACGGCGATCCGTCCGAGGTGCGCTGGGTGCTGCTGATCAGCCTCAACCCGGGCGGGATCGCCGGCGGGTCCGGGACGCAGTACGTGGTCGGCTCGTTCGACGGCGTGCGCTTCGTCGCCGACGAGCCGGGTCCGGCGGTGGCATCGGGCCGAGGATGGGAGAACTCCCGCGCCGAGCTGGAAGCGTGCGACTGGCTCGACCACGGGCGGGACTGCTACGCGGGCGTGACGTTCTCGGGCCTGCCCGACCAGGAGCGGATCCTGATCGCATGGATGAGCAACTGGGACTACGCGGGTCTGCTGCCGGTGGATGCTGCGAGCCCTCAGCGCGGTGCCATGACGATCGCGCGCCGGCTGTCGCTCTCGCGGAGAGGGGGACGGATCCGCCTGGTGCAGACGCCGATCGGTCCGGTCACGGACCCGGATGATCAGGCCCCGACACAGCGGGTCCTGACTGGATCGCCGCTCGAGCTCGCCCTCGCACCGCAGGTGCGACTGCGCGTGCGCCTGCGCGTGGATGAGGCAGCGGATGACCGGGGAGCCGCCGTCGAGCTGCGCTTCGGCAGTGAGCAGGGGCCCTCGGCCGTTCTGCGATTCGCCGACGGCGAGCTGAGCCTGGACCGGACGGTCGGCGCATCCGGGATGCCGGCCTCCTTCGGCAGCGTCGAGCGCATGCCGTTGGCGACCCGCGACCTGTTGGAAGCGGAGATCTGGGTGGACGGCGCGGGCGGCGGGCGAGGATCGATCGAGGTGTTCGCCGACGGCGGGGCCGCCGTTCTCACCGATCTGGTCGGGTCCGCGATCACGCACGTGGAGCTCGTGGCGATCGGTGCCGCCGTCCAGGTGGATGAGTTGTCCGCGCGTGCGCCTCGGGCGCTGTTCGCGGATGCGGGAGACGGGAGTCCCGTGTGACGCGGATCGCGGTCGTCGGCGAGGCCCTCGTCGACGTCGTCGTCGGTGGGGAGAGTCACGCGGGCGGCTCGCCGATGAACGTGGCGGTCGGTCTCACCCGGCTCGGGTATCCGTCGGAGCTGAATGCGTGGATCGGATCCGATGGGCACGGTGACCTCATTCGGGCGCACCTCGCCGCCGACGGTGTTCAGCTCGGCGCGGGCACGCGGAGCGAGGGCCCGTCCTGGACGGCATCCGTGGACCTCGACGCGGACGGCAGGGCGGAGTATGCGTTCCGGCTGCACGGCGACATCCCGATTCCCGCGATCGACGAGTACGAGCTGGTGCACACGGGCTCGATCGGCGCGCTGCGCGAGCCCGCATCGTCCGCGCTGCTGGAGGCGTTTCGAGCCGCTCCCGCCCGAACCGTGCGAAGCTTCGACCCCAACATCAGAGCCGCCGTGATCGGGCCCGCCGCCGCCGACCGAGTGTTCGCGCTCGCCGCCTCGGCTCAGATCGTCAAGCTCAGCGATGAGGACGCCGCCTGGCTTCGTCCCGGACAGCACCCGGCCGACGTGCTGCGCGAGCTCGCCGACGGCGGCACCCGCTTCGCGGTCGTCACCCGCGGTCCGGAGGGCGCACTCGCGCTGGTCGACGGCGTCGTGTACGAGCGCCCCGCACTGCCGGTGACCGTCGCGGACACGATCGGTGCCGGTGACGCGTTCATGTCGGGCCTGCTGTTCGGCCTGCTCCGCGACGGCGCAGACCGACTCATCGCGGGCGGTGCGCCGATCCCGGCGCAGCTCGTGACGAGCGCGCTGGACACGGCGCTCACCTCCGCCGCGATCGCGGTGTCGCGAGTCGGGGCAAATCCGCCCCACTCGGACGAACTCGCAGCTGGGTCGGTCCGGCAGTCCTGACCCGGCCGGCGGTGCTCAGGCGGTCGCGGCGCGCAGTGCGATCTCGATCATGTCGCCGAAGGTCTGCTCGCGCTCCAGCGCCGTGGTCTCCTCGCCGGTGACGATGTGGTCGCTGACCGTGCAGATCGCCAGGGCTCGGCGCCCGTAGTAGGCGGCGAGCGTGTAGAGGCCCGCGGCCTCCATCTCCACGCCCAGGATGCCGTGCTCGACGAACGGCGCGGTGAGTTCGGGGCGGGTGCTGTAGAACTGGTCGCTGGAGAAGAGCTGGCCCACGTGCACGGTGTCGGCGAGCTCGAGCGACTCGCTCGCCTCGACGGCTGCGCGCAGCAGCGAGAAGTCCGCGACCGGCGCATAGTCCAGCCCGTGGAAGCGCACCCGGTTGATCCCGGAATCCGTGCTCGCGCCGTTGGCGATGATGATGTCGCGCACCTTCACCTTCTCGGTGAGCGCGCCGCACGAACCGACGCGCACGATGGTCTGCACGTCGTAGGAGTCGAAAAGCTCGTTGGCGTAGATCGCCATGGACGGCTGGCCCATGCCGGAGCCCTGCACCGAGACGCGGTGCCCGTTCCAGGTGCCGGTGAAGCCGAGCATCCCGCGCACCTCGCTGTACAGCGTCGCATCCTCGAGGAAGTTCTCGGCGATCCACTTCGCCCGCAGCGGGTCTCCGGGGAACAGGACGATGGGGGCGATGTGTCCGGGCGCTGCGGCGATGTGCGTGCTCATGCCTCCAGCGTATGTCGGCGCGGCGTGGTTCGATGAAGGGCATGGACGTCGAGCGGATGCTGCGCGAGCAGCGGCGGATGCTGTGGGCCACCGCCGCGTGTTTCGCGCTCGGCCTGCTCGCCGGCACCGCCGTGCTGTGGGGTGCGGCGCGTCCGTTCAGCGGCGACGGGTCGGTGATCATGCCGGTCGCCGTGGTGGCGGGCCTGATCGCCGCGGTCGCGTTCATCGTCAGCACGCGCATGCATCGGCCGGGCGAGACCGCGCCGATGCCGCGCTGGCAGGCCGTCGTCTCGAACATCAGCGCCGTCGCGGTCACGGTCGCGCTCGCCGCAGTCACCGGTCTGGGTGTGCTGCTGGCCGGAGAGGTGCTGGCCGCCGGGCTCCAGGGGCTGCAGCTGCCGGCCGTCGGCGGCGGGGTGTTCACCGCGGTGGCATCCGCGATGGGCGGAAGGATGGCGTTCGACGCCGGCATCCGCCTGCGCACCCGCGACCTCGCCGCCCTGCTGTTCGCCTTCCTCATCATCGGAACCCTCTTCGCGATGCTCACCGCGACCGACACCGCCTGGTGGGAACGCAGCTTCTCGCAGCTCGGCATCGGCACGGGCGGCTGGGCGTTCAACGGCACGGTGCTCATCGCAGGACTTCTGATCGCGACCACCGGCTCGTACCTCGGCCGCGATCTGCACCGGATGCTGGGCGATGACGCGCTGCGCGGCATCGCGGCCGTCGTGATCGCCTGGGCAGGCGCTGGGCTCGCGCTTGCTGCCGTCGGCCTGCTGCCGCTGGACAGCGTGCCGATCCCGCACGCGATCGCCGCGTTCGCGACGCTCGCTCTGCTGCTCGCGGCGGTGATCATGGTGACGGTGCTGATGGCGGAGCTGCGGATGCTGCGCGTGCTCACGATCGTGCTCGTGGCGCTCATCGTGATCGCGGTCGTCCTCGCGTTCGGGCTGCGCGTGCTCTCGGTCGCCGCCCTGGAGGCCGTGGTCGTCGGGCTCGTGCTGCTGTGGCTGACTACGCTCGTCCAGCTGCTCGGCATCCTCGCCCCCGACGTCTCGCGCCCCTCCGCCCGCCGGTCCCCGCTGCGCTGAGCCCCTGGCCGCGGCTGCCGCCGCACGCGGGCTGTACGGCCGCCGCCGGCGCAGAGATGGAAAGTGCGGCTTCCCGGCCCTCCCCGGCGACGTTCTCCATCTCCTCGGACCCGGTGCGGATGGAAAGTGCGGGTTCCGCGGGCCTCCTGCCGACGTTTTCCATCCGTGAGGTCGGCGCCGCTGCGCCCTGCTGGCGTGGATCAGAAGTGCACGTTCCCGAGCCCGTTCAGCGACGTTATTGATCCACGCTGACAGCGTGCGGATGGAAAGTGCGGGTTCGCGGTCTCTCGCACCGACGTTTTCCATCCGCGCGCCGCGGTCACGGATGGAATGTGCGGGTTCCGGGGCCCTCGCGCCGACGTTCTCCATCCGCGTGGCGGGGGCGGGGCGCCCGGTATCCTGGAGGTGCGACTGGCGAAGCCGGATGACCGGCAGGGAGCGCAAGTACGGCATCGTCCGCCTGGGTGCCCATCACAGATGGGAGTACCCGTGCGCTACGGGATGAATCCGCACCAGTCCGCCACGGTCGAAGGGGGCCCCGCCGTCATAGGCGGCGCACCCTCGCTGATCAACTACCTCGACGCCCTGAACGCGTTCGCGCTCGTGCGCGAGGCCGATGATGCCGGTGGCCTGCCCGCCGCCGCGTCGTTCAAGCACGTCTCGCCCGCCGGCGCCGCGCTCGCCGGTGCCGTCGACGAGGTCGCCGCCGAGACCTGGCGCACCCCGGATGCCGCCGCCGACAGCCTGATCTCCGCGTACGTGCGCGCTCGCGACGCAGACCCGAAGTCGTCGTTCGGCGACGTGGTGGCGCTGTCGCGCCCGGTGGATGCCGAGACCGCAGAGTTCCTGCGCACCGTCATCTGCGATGCCGTGATCGCCCCCGGCTACGAGGAGGGCGCGGTCGCGACGCTGAGTGCGAAGAAGTCCGGCGGGTTCCTGATCTTCGACGCCGGCACCGACTGGCAGCCGCCGGCGCGCGAGCGTCGTGAGGTGCTGGGCGCGATCATCGAGCAGGATCGGGATGCCGCCGATCTCGCTGCTGCGCTCCCCGCCGGTGCGCTCGACGAGACCCGCCGCCGCGACGCGCTGCTCGGCATGGCGACGGCCCGCTACACCCAGTCGAACTCCGTCGTGCTGGTGCGCGACGGTGCGGCGATCGGCATCGGCGCGGGGCAGCAGAACCGCGTGGACTGCGTGCGCCTCGCCGGCGACAAGGCGCGCGTGTGGTGGCTGCGACGGCATCCGTTCGTCCGCGAGCTTCCGCTCGTCGACGGCATGCGGCGGCAGGACCGCCTGAACTGGCAGATCCGCTTCGCCGGCGCCGAGATGACCCGCTCCCAGCAGGCGGAGTTCACCGAGCTCTTCGGCGCCGAGGCATCCGCCCGCTACGACGAGCGCACCTGGCGCGAGGAATGGGCCGAGAAGCTCGACGACGTCACCCTGGTCTCGGACGGCTTCCTGCCCTTCCGCGACAACGTCGACCACGCCGCCGAATACGGCGTGCGCACCATCGTCGAGCCCGGCGGATCCACCCGCTCCGACGAGGTCGCCGCCGCGGCATCCGAGCACGACATCGACCTCGTCACGACCGGGCTGCGCCTCTTCCACCACTGAGCGCACGCCCCGGCATCCCGCATCCGCGGCGGGTGCCGGGTGGCGGGTGGCGGGTGGCGCGGCGGGCGACGGATGGCGCGCTGGCGTGGCGGATGGCGTGGCGCGTGGCGCGCAGCGCCCAGCGCGCGCGACGGCGACCTGCGCAGCCGCGCGCCGGCTCAGCCGCGCCCCGGCTCAGCCCTGGCGGCTCACCATCTCGGCGATCCACAGCGGGGCGAACGGCGAGGTGCAGTTCGGCGGCGTCGGGTAGTCCGCGAGCACCTGCAGACGCTCGCCGATCTCCAGGGCGCGCTCGCGCAGGGCCGGGTGGTGGATGCCGATGTAAGCCAGCGTCTCGTTCATCGCCCACTGCTCGCGCGACGGAGCATCGCGCAACTCGCGCTCGATGCGATCCAGCAGCCCGTCCAGATCCAGCCCGGAAGGATCCTTCGCCACGCGCGCAGAGGTCAGCGACCAGGCGGCCGCGCGGGCATCGGCATCCGCATCGTGGAACCAGCGCAACCGCAGCTCTTCGGCGAGCGGCGACTTCTTGGCGATGTAGTTGACCGTCCAGTCGTGCGCCTTCGCGCTGCGGGTGGTGCGCACCATCTGATCGATCTCGTCCGCCGACAGCTCCCGCGGCTTCGCGATCAGCAGCCCGAGCAGCTGACCGGCCACATCGCCGGTGGCCCACAGCTCGCGCGCGAACTCGGTCGACATCCCGATCCGCTTCGCCAGCGCGCGCATCTTCGACAGGTTCACGCCGTGCGCATCGCCGTGCCGCTCGTTCACGGTACGGGCTTTCGGGTCCTCGAGCGCGGCGAGCTCGGCGAGGGCCTCGGGAGCGGTCATGGATGACATGTCTCCAGCGTATTCCGTCGTCTGAGGAGCGGGCGGGGTGTCACGATCGGACGCGGACGCCCGCGTCTCAGGCGCGCGGCGGCGCCGCCGAGGTGCGCACGATGAGCTCGGGGGTCACGTCGGGGATCTCGTCCTCGGTGGCGCGGCCCTCGAGCTGTGTGATCAGGCGCAGGGCGGCGGCTCGGCCCATCGCCTCGAAGGGCTGGCGCACCGTCGTCAGCGCCGGGGAGGCGAACGCGGCGAGGGCGATGTCGTCGACGCTCACCACCGAGATCTCGTCGGGAACGCTGCGCCCGGCCTCGTGCAGCGCGCGGATCAGTCCGAAGGCCATCTCGTCGCTGGAGACGAACACCGCGGTCGCCTCGGGGATCGCCGCGATGGTCCGCCCGGCGCGGTATCCCGACTCCGGGGTCCAGTCGCCCGGGATCACCGGTGGCGGCGTGATCCCGTGCTCGGTGAGCACCTGCTCCCAGGCCTGCTGGCGCTGCGAGGTCTCGAGCCAGAGCGGGTCGCCCGACACGTGCCAGACGGTCTTGTGGCCGAGATCCAGCAGGTGCTCGACGGCCAGACGGGTGATGGAGCCCTGATCGACGATGAGCGGGGCCTCCGGGTCGAGGGTTGCGCGCTCGGTGCGGGTCGACGGTGTGCGGGCGGTGCGCAGGCGCATCGCGGCGCTGCCGAGTTCGACGGGCACGCTGAGGATGACGCCCTCCGCGCCCTGGCGCTCCAGACGGTCGAAGGCGTCGATGAAGGCCTGATCGGAGGCATGGTCGGAGACGGCCGCGGTGGTGACCGTGTACCGGTTGGCGGCGGCGGCCTGCTCGATGCCGACGCTCAGCGCGGCGGTCGAGTAGCGGTCGGTGGAGACGACGATGAGGCCCAGGATGCGGGTGCGACCGGATGCCAGCGAGGCGGCCGCCGCGTGCACGCGATAGCCCAGCTCATCCACGGCCGCCAGCACGCGCCGGGCGGTCTCCGGGCGCACGTTCTGCTGGCCGGACATCACCCGCGACACCGTCTGCGTCGAGACGCCGGCGAGACGTGCGACGTCGACCTGGTTGGGGGCTCGATCGTCGGAGGGATGAAGCGGAGACATGAGGCCATGTTAGCGACGAGTCCCGCCTGGCTCATTCTCCCGGATGATGCCACAATGGGAGCGCAAACATTTTGTCACTGGAGATACATGACCACCTCAGCATCCCCCTCTCTCGCCTGGCGTGACGGAAGGATCCTCCGCGACGGCGCGGAGCACCGCATCCTCTCCGGAGCAGTGCACTACTTCCGGGTGCATCCTGACCAGTGGGAGGACCGGCTGCGTCGACTCGCAGCGGATGGGCGCCAACACGGTCGACACCTACGTCGCCTGGAACTTCCACGAGCGCGTGGAGGGGGAGTACGACTTCACCGGCTGGCGCGACCTGCCGCGCTTCATCCGGATCGCCGGCGAGCTCGGCCTGGACGTGTTCGTGCGCCCCAGCCCATACATCTGCGCGGAATGGTCGAACGGCGGCATCCCGCACTGGGTGTCGGCACGCACCCGGGCGCTGCGCACCTCCGACCCCGTGTTCCTCGCCGCGGTGGATGCCTGGTACGACCGGCTGATCCCGCTCCTCGCTCCGCTGCAGGCCGCGAACGGCGGGCCGATCCGTCTGATCCAGGTCGAGAACGAGTACGGCTCGTTCGGCAGCGACGCCGACTACCTGGCGCACCTGCGCGCGGGGCTGGTCTCGCGCGGCATGGTCGAGATGCTCACCACGGCCGACGGCACCACCTCCGACATGGTCGAGCACGGCAGCGTGCCCGGCGTGATGGGCACCTTCACGTTCGGCACCGGAGTCCCGGCGGCCGTCGCGCTGTGCCGCGACGGGCAGCACCTGATGTGCAGCGAGCTGTGGGGAGGCTGGTTCGACCACTGGGGCGAGCAGCACCACGTGCGCTCGGCGGCGAGCATGGTCGGGACGGTCCAGGAGCTTCTCGACGCCGGCGGCTCGGTGAGCCTGTACATGGCGCACGGCGGCACGAACTTCGGGTTCTGGAACGGCGCCAACCACGACGGCACGCGCATTCAGCCCACCGTCACCAGCTACGACTCCGACGCTCCGATCGGCGAGGACGGCACGGTGAACGCCAAGTTCCACGCCCTGCGGGAGGCGTTCGCGCCGTTCCACCCGGCTGGGCTGCCGGAGCTTCCGGCGGCGCCGACCTTCCAGCCCGCCGCGAGCGCTGCCCTGATCGCCACCGCGTCCCTGCTCGATGCCGTGCGTTCGATGCCGGTCGCCGCGCACACGCCTGCACCGTCGACGTTCGAGGAGCTCGGTGCCGAGGATGGCCTGGTCTCCTACGAGTCGGACATCTCCTTCCCGGAGGCGACGACCATCGGCATCCTGGGTCTGCGCGACCGCGCCACGATCTACCTCGACGACGTGCGCCTCGGCACGCTCGAGCACGACGGCGCGCACCAGGTCGACCTGCCCGCAGCGGGCGGACGAGGCCGGCTGACGATCCTCGTCGAGAGCCTCGGCCGCATCAACTACGGCCCGTTCGTGGGGGAGCACAAGGGCATCCTGCACGGCGTCGTCATCGGCGGTCGCCGCTTCGTGCACGGCTGGGATCACCGCATCCTCGGTGATGCCGTTCCGAGCCCGGTCGCTGATGCCGCGGCGGATGCTGCCGGAATCGCCACCGCAGCACTCGACGTCCCGCACCCGGCCGACGCCTGGCTGGCGTTCCCCGGCGGCGCGAAGGGCATGGTCTGGCTGAACGGCTTCCTGCTCGGCCGCTACTGGGAGCGCGGCCCGCAGGAGACCCTCTACGCGCCCGCACCGCTGTGGCGCGAGGGTGCGAACGAGATCGTGGTGCTCGACACCGACCGGCTCGGCGCGAGCGTCGAGATCCGCGAGCAGCCGTCCTTCGGCCCCGCCGAGGAGTTCATCGGGTCTTAGCATCCGCTCCCGAACCGCGAAAAACCACGTCCTTCATGAGAAATCATGCAGGACGTGGTTTTTCGTGCGGAATGTGGTTTCTCGCGGGGGCGCGGGCCGGGGGCGCGCCGTTCGCGCCTCAGCCCTTGACGGCGCCGGCAGCCAGTCCGCTGCGCCAGTAGCGCTGCAGGGTGAAGAACAGGATGATCAGCGGCACGACGCCCAGCAGCGCGCCGAGCATGACAGCGCCCTTCTCGGGCGCGAAGTAGCTCATCATGCCGTACAGGCCGAGCGTGACCGGCTTGAGCTCGGCGCTGGAGATCATCATCAGTGGCAGCAGGAAGTTGTTCCAGGTGGCGACGAAGACGAACAGGAAGATCGTCACCATCGCCGGGCTCAGCAGGCGCAGCGCGATCGTGAAGAAGATCCGCGGCTCGCTCGCGCCGTCGATGCGGGCGGCCTCGAGCAGTTCTGTCGGCACGGACGATTCGGCATAGACCATGCCCAGGAACACGCCGAACGGGGAGACCGCCGACGGGATGATGATCGCCCACATCGTGTTCGTGAGCCCCAGGGCGTGGAACTCCATGTACAGCGGTACGGTCAGCAGAGCCACCGGCAGCAGGAGCCCTGCCATGATCACGGCGACCGCGATCTTCTTGCCGGGGAAGGCGAACTTCGCGATGGCGTAGCCGGCCATCACGGCGAACAGGGTGCCGATCACGCCCGCTGCCGTCGAGTACAGCACGGAGTTGCCGACCCAGCGCCAGAAGTTGCCCTGCGTCCAGTTCATCAGGCTGTCGTAGTTGGCGGGCAGGTTCCACTCGGCGAACCAGAAGCCGAAGGTGTTCGTCAGGTCGGCGTTGCTCTTGGTGGATGCGACGAACACCCAGAACACGGGCACGAGGAAGTACAGCATCGCCACGACGAGGGCGATGATCCCGAAGGTGCGGGCCACGGGTCCCGGGGCGATGGAACGCGGCGGAAGGTCGGCGGATGCCGCGATGCGACGCTTCTTCATGGCCGAGGTGGCCGAGGCGATCAAGGTCGTGGTGCTCATCAGGATGCCTTCCTGCGCTGCGCGAATGCGTACACGACGGCCAGCAGGCCCGCGATCACGGCCAGCAGCAGCGAATACGCGGATGCCGGGCCGCTGCCCGAGGGTGAGATCTCACCCATCATCGAGTTGTAGGTGAGCATCATCGGCGTGTAGTCCAGTCCCATCCAGGAGTTGGCGCCCTCCATGATCACGGGCTCGTTGAACAGCTGGATCGTGCCGATGATGGACAGCAGCACCGCCAGCAGCGCGGCCCCGCGCACCATCGGCACCTTGATGCGCATCGAGATCTGGAAGCCGTCGGCGCCGTCGATGCGCGCGGCCTCGTACAGCTCGCGCGGGATGGCCTGGAGAGCTGCGAGGAAGATCAGCATGTTGTAGCCGGTGTAGGTCCAGGTGGTCATGTTCGCCATCGAGGCGAGGATCGTGCCCGGAGCCATGAAGTCCACGCCGGCGGGCAGGAACGGGATGAAGGGCGAGACCTCGGGCGTGTAGAGGTACAGCCAGATCATCGCGGCGATGACCCCGGGGATCGCGAACGGCAGGAAGAACGACAGACGGAAGAAGGCCGGGCGCCGCACGAGGAAAGAATCCAGCAGCAGTGCCAGGGCGAGGGCCGCGATGATCATCACCGGGATCTGGAGCGCGGCGTAGAGCACGACGCGTCCCATGCCGATCCAGAACACCTCGTTGGAAGCGGCCGCGGCGAGGTTGTCGAAGCCCACGAAGGTGTCCACCAGTTCGCCGCCCCCGAACAGTCCGCCGCCGGAGGGCTTCTGGGAGAAGAACGCCGCGCGCACCGAGATGATGATCGGCACGAGGAAGACGATGAGGAACAGCGCCGCGAACGGCGCCATGAACAGCCAGCCCGTGCGGGACTCCTGGCGTGCGCGGAAGCCCCGGGTGCGGAGGCTCCTGCTGATGGTCTCGGTGCTCACTGCGTCATCTCACCTTTCGAAACGGCACCGGCGGAGGACACGGGTCGTGTCCTCCGCCGGCACTGCGTGCGTGAAGCGGGGGTTACTCGGCGACCGGAAGACCGAGGTCCGTCAGCGCCTTCATGGCCGTGTTCTGGGCCGTGGTGAAGATGTCGGCGACCTTCTTGTCACCGGCGGTCACGCCTGCGGCGGTCTCGGTCATCGCCGACAGGGTGGAGAAGCCGGGTGCGTACGGGAAGTCCGGGTTCATGTTCGCCGTGGCAGTGGCGAGCTCGCCGAGGACGTCCTGGCCGCCGAACTGACGCAGCATCTTCTCGCTGCTCTTCGGGGCGCCGTTGCCGGCGACCACGAGTCCCTGCGAGGCGAGGTCGTCGATCTGGGTGTTGAACCAGTTGTTGAACTTCATGGCCTCGGCCGGGTGGTCGCAGCCCTTGAGGACCGCGACGCCGGAGCCGCCGTCGGGACCGGTCATCTCACCCGCACCGAAGTCGGGCAGCTGGGCGACGCGCCACTGGCCCTCGGACGGGGTGCCGTCGAGCGAGTCGAGCAGGAAGCCCGCCTCCCATGCCGCGCCGATGTGGCCGATCAGGCTGCCGTCGTTGAGCGCGACGGTGAACGGCTCGCCCCAGCGGTCCGCCTTGAGCGTCTGATTCTTGTCGAGCAGATCCTGCCAGAAGGTCGAGACCTTCTGCGAGCCGGTGCCTTCGGCATCCACGACCCACTTGTCGCCCTTGGTGCTGAACCAGGTGTCGCCGGCGGCCGCGGACTGCGCGGCCAGCCAGTGCGTGGCCTCGTCGGCGGTGAACGCCGTGACGTACTTGCCCGCGGTGGCGGCCGTGGCCGAGTCCGCGGCCAGGTCCTCGATGGTCGCGGGAGCCTCGAGGCCGAGCTCCTTGAACGCGGTGGCGTTGTAGAAGTAGACCAGGGGGCCGACATCCTGCGGCAGTCCGACGACGACGTCGCCGACGCGCATGCCGGCGTAGGCTCCCGCTGAGAAGTTCGACTCGTACTTCTCAGCCTCGGCGGTGACGTCCTCCAGCAGGCCCTTCACATACAGCTGGGGTGCTTCTGAGTAGCCGACCTGTGCGAGGCACGGGGCGTTGCCGGCCTTCACATCGGTCTCCAGCTTGAGGACCATGTCGGTGGCGGCGCCGTCGAACTTGGTCGTCTTGACCTGGATGTCGGGGTTCTCCTCGTTCCAGCGCTCGGCGATCTCGGCGACCGTGGCCATGTCGGTGCCGTTGTCGAGGCGGTGCATGTACTCGATGGTCACCGGCTTGCCCGACGAGACCGAGTCGGGGGCGCTGTCGGCGCTGCTGCAGGCGGCGAGGCCGAAGGCCGAGACGGCTCCGACGGCGACGACGGCGGCGGTGCGGATGATGCGGGTGGATGTCATTGCTGCGGCTCCCCGTTGAGTTCAGGTTGAGGGTGGTGGACCGCGATTCGGGAAAGTGGCCCGGATGTCATTAAACCCCAGAATGTTTGCGCTCACAAACTGATTGTGACTAGTCCTGTAACGAATGTGTTTCATCCTTTGAGTAGCGCTGACATTCGCGCATCCACGAGCGCGTACGAGCGGCGCGACGTGCCCGCACCCCGATGATCTGAGGTGCCCGATCCGGAAGATAGGGAACTCGTCCGATGTCGAGGGGACACCTCAGCGACGAGCGTGGAGTTCGTCGGAAGAAGGAGATCCCCATGTACGCGAACCCTTACCTCGTCGCCCGCGTGAACCAGGCAGAGCTCGAGCGCCAGACCGTGCTGCTCGAGCGCATGCGCATCGCACGGGAGCAGCCAGAGCGTCTCGTCCCGCGTCGGCGCGGCCGGATGCCGCGGGTGCTTCGGATGCTGCGGCACGTCGTCCCCGTGAGGCGCCGCCGCACGGTGGAGGCGTGACCCAGGCAGTTCTCGCCCACCATGTCGGCGGTCGGTGGCACGATGAACGCATGTCCGTCATCGCACCGACCGCAGACATGGTGGGACGCGACGTCGAGTCGAGTCGGCTCGACGCCGCATTGCAGCGTGCCCTCGCGGGAGAAGCGGGCGCCGTGCTGGTGGCCGGCGAGGCCGGCATCGGAAAGAGCAGGCTGCTGCGCGAGTTCCGTGATCGTGCCTCCGTCGACGCCGCAGTGGTCGTCGGATGGTGTCTGGATTACGCGGTCGCACCGGCCGCCTACGGGCCGCTGCCGGCGATTCTGCGCGGGCTGCTCGACATGCTCGACGATCCGACCGCCCTGGCGGCCGGCCCCGCCCGCGGTGCGCTGCGACTGCTGCTGCCCGAACTCGGCGGCGAACCGGTCGAGCGCGGCGAGACCTCACCCGAAGCACTGCGCGAGGCGATCGCGACGCTGTTCGAGGCCGCGGCATCCGCCCGTCCCGTCGTCATCCTCATCGAAGACCTGCACTGGGCCGACGACGCCACCATCGCGATGCTGTCGTTCCTGCTGCGCGCGCTCGCCGATTCCCGCATCCTGTTCGTCATCACCTGCCGCGTCGACGAGGTCCGCCGCGGTGCGGCGGTGCGATCCTTCCTCGCCGAATCCGAGCGGGCGCGGCTGATGGATCGGATCACCCTGCAGCGGCTCGGCGATGTCGAGGTCCGTGCACTCGTCGAGGCACTCACGGGTCCGGTGGACGATGCCGCGTTCGAGCGGGTGCGCGAGCGCGCCGAAGGGGTGCCGTTCTTCATCGAGGAGCTCTCCTGCAACGCCCTCGGGCCCCTGCCCGAGACGCTGCGCGACGTGCTGCTGTCGCGCTATGACTCGCTCGGCGACGATGCGCGGCGGGTCGTGCGCACGGCATCCGGGTCGGACGGGCCGATCGACCACGAACTGCTCGCCCGCCTCGTCGACCTGCCCGATGATCGACTCGACGCCGGCATCCGGGAGGCGGTGAACGTCGCCATCCTGGCAGTGCGCGCCGACGACACGTACGACTTCCGACACGCTCTGCTGCGCGAGGCAGTGCACGACGACCTGCTCCCCGGCGAGCGGTCGCGGCTGCATCGCGCCTACGCCGAGGCGCTCGAGGAACGTGCCTCGGGATGCGAGGGATGCCAGGAATCGGCCCTCGCGAACCACTGGCATCAGGCGCACGATCCTCGGCGGGCGCTGCTCGCCGCCATCACGGCGATGGACCGCTCGCGCCGCAGCTTCGCCTTCTCGACAGCCGCACGCTTCGGCGAACTCGCCCTCGAACTGTGGGATCAGGTGGCGGATGCCGAGGACGCGACCGGCATAGATCATGTTGCGCTGCTCGGGCGCCTGGGCTCGATCCTCCGCAACGCCGGCGATGGGGAACGGGCGCTGATGGTGGTGAACATCGCCCTCGACGAGGTCGACCGTGAGACCGTCGACCCGGCCGTGCTCGTGCGGCTGCTGCGCGACCGCGGCACGTATCTCACCAGTCTGGGCAGACCGCAGCAGATCGAGACCCTGCAGGAGGCGCTCACCGAGTACGAGACGCGCGGCGTCGACGAGCCGCGGCTGCACGCCGCACTGCTGGTGCTGCTCGGAGCGCGGTACATGATCGTCGGGCGCTTCGACGATGCGATCCGCCTGGCCGACGAGGCGTTCCGCCTGGCTGAGGCCGCCGGCGACGATGCTTCCGTCTCGGTGGCGGCGAACCTGCGCGGCAACAGTCGGGTGCATCTCGGCGACCTCGAGTCGGGGTTCGCCGATTTCCGCACGGCCTGGGCGCACGCCGTGAACGTGGATGCTCAGCTGAGGTACCGGGTCAACTACTCCGACGCGCTGTACAACCTGGGGCGCTACAGCGCGGCGGTGCAGCTCGCCGAAGGCGGCGTCGACGACGCCAGGCGCTTCGGCATCGAGCGCACCAGCGGGTCGATCCTCACACAGAACCGGGCCGAGCCGCTGCTGGAACTGGGCCAGATCGCCCGGGTGGAGCAGCTGCTCGCCAAGGACCTCACCTTCCGCACGCATCGGGTCTTCCGTGCGTACACGACGGCGACGCGCGTGCGAGCGCTGGCCTGGCGCGGGCGGTTCGGCGAGGCCGACGCGATCATGGAGGAATGGCGCCCGCGCATGCACCAGATCGCCGAGGTCGAACGGCAGGTGCGGTACTCGCTGTGGCGCACCGAGATCAGCCTGGCGCTGTGCCGCGGAGACGCCGAGGGCGCGGTGTCGGTCCTGACGCAGATGCTCGACGACACCGGCCCCGCCCTCGGGCAGAGGGCGCGCGTCCTGCTCGACGGCGGATGGGTCGTCGGCATGCTGCGTGCCGAGGGGCGGGAGTCGGATGCTGCGGCACTGGCCGGCCGGGTGCGCTCGGCATGGGATCAGATCCCGCCGGCACTGCATCCCGCGGGATGGGACACCCTGTTGGAGGGACTCCTGTGCGCGAGCCCGGAGGCGCTCCGGGCGGGGATCGCCACCGCCGACAGCGGTGAGATGCCCGTGGTGTTCCGCGTGGTCCTGAGATGCGAGCTCGCCCGCACACTGGTCTCCGACGGTGATCGGGCCGATCGGGTCGAGGCATCCGCTCTGCTGGTCGAGGCGGGCGCGCTGGCCGCCGAGTACGAGCACGCCGGGCTGCAGCGCGACGTCGCCGCCCTCGCAGAGGCGACCGGCGCCACCTCGCAGGCTACCGAAGGGGTGGCGAGCCTGACGGCTCGTGAGAACCAGGTGTTCTCGCTGATCGCCGAGGGGCTGAGCAACAGGCAGATCGGCGAGCGGTTGTTCATCAGCGTGAAGACGGTCAGCGTGCACGTCTCCGCAGTGCTGCGCAAGCTCGGGGTCGCCACACGCAACGAGGCGGCGGCGCGGTACCGCAGCGAGGTCGACGCTCTCTCCCGCTGAGGTCCGTTTCGGAGAAAGTTCACGGAACGGGTACCCCAGGGGGGTATTCCGGGGTACGCTCGGAACAGGGCCCGATCGGGTACCCCCAGCGTGAGGAGAGACCATGACCACCACCGAGTTCCAGGTGACCGGGATGACCTGCGGGCACTGCGAGATGTCCGTGCGCGAAGAGGTCGAGAAGATCGCCGGCATCGAGGGCATCGACGTCAGCGCCCAGACCGGAAGGCTGATCGTCACCGCGGCATCCGCCGTCGACGCGGACGCCGTCATCGCTGCGGTCGACGAGGCCGGCTACCGGGCCGTAGCCGCCTGAGCATCCGCACGCCCGCATCCGCCTGTCCTGAGGAACCATGTCATGACCACCGCCTTGCCGTCCCGCGTCGATCTTGAGATCGGCGGGATGACGTGCGCATCCTGCGCCATGCGCATCGAGAAGAAGCTCAATAAGCTCGACGGCGTCACGGCGACGGTGAACTACGCGACCGAGAAGGCGCAGGTCACGGTCGACGGGCCGATGGATGCGGCGCTGCTGATCACGACTGTCGAGAATGCGGGATACACGGCGGCGCTGCCCGCCGCGCCCGCTTCGGAGGATCGGGAGGATGCCGAGGATCCCGAGCTGCGGTCGCTGCGGCACCGGCTGATCGGGTCGATCGTCCTCAGTGTGCCGGTCATCCTGCTGGCGATGATCCCGGCGCTGCAGTTCACCTACTGGCAGTGGCTGTCGCTGACCCTCGCGGCGCCCGTGATCGTGTGGGCGGCCTGGCCCTTCCACCGCGCGGCCTGGGTGAACCTGCGCCACGGCGCGGCCACCATGGACACGCTGATCAGCCTCGGCACCTCGGCCGCATTCGTCTGGTCGCTGTATGCGCTGTTCCTCGGCACAGCCGGGATGCCCGGGATGACGCATGGGTTCAGCTGGACGCTCGAGCGCGGTGACGGCGCGGCGAACATCTATCTCGAGGTCGCCGCTGGGGTCACGATGTTCGTACTCGCCGGCCGGTACTTCGAGAAGCGGGCCAAGCGGCAGGCCGGTGCGGCGCTGCGTGCGCTGCTGGAGCTCGGTGCGAAGGACGTCGGGGTGCTGCGCCCTTCGACCGGCTCAGGGACCCAGACCGAGCGTCGCATCCCGATCTCCGACCTGCGGGTCGGGGACGAGTTCGTCGTGCGCCCCGGCGAGAAGATCGCCACAGACGGCATGGTCGTCTCCGGCTCGTCGGCCGTGGACCGGTCGATGATCACCGGGGAGTCCGTGCCCGTCGAGGTCGGCGCGGGGGATGCCGTCGTCGGCGCCACCGTGAACGCCGGCGGCCGGCTGGTCGTGCGCGCCACCCGGGTCGGCTCCGATACGCAGCTCGCGCAGATGGCGCGCATGGTCGAGGATGCCCAGACCGGCAAGGCCGAGGTGCAGCGCCTGGCCGACCGCATCTCGGGCGTCTTCGTGCCGATCGTGATCGGCATCGCCCTCGTGACGCTGGCCGTCTGGTTCATGCTGGGATTCCCGGCGGCCACCGCTTTCACCGCCGCCGTCGCCGTGCTCATCATCGCCTGCCCGTGCGCGCTCGGGCTGGCCACGCCCACCGCTCTGCTGGTCGGCACCGGGCGCGGCGCGCAGCGCGGCATCCTCATCAAGGGCCCGGAGATCCTCGAATCCACCCGCCGCGTCGACACCATCGTCCTCGACAAGACCGGCACCGTCACCGAGGGGCGGATGAGCGTCGTCGCCGTCATCCCCGAGCAGGGCACGGATGCCGCGGAGCTGCTGCACCTGGCCGGAGCCGTGGAGCACGCCAGCGAGCACCCGATCGCCCGTGCGATCGCCTCCGCCGCTGCGCGTGCCGTCGGGCTGCGTGCCGAGAGCCCGTCTCGTCGTCCGGAGCTGCCGGGCGCTGAGCAGCATGTCGTCGGCGGACACGCCGGCGCGCCGTCGGATGCTCCGGGCGACGACACTGTGTTGCCGGCCGTCGAGTCGTTCCAGAACCTCGAGGGGCGCGGAGTCAGCGGCATCGTCGACGGGCACGCCATGATCGTCGGGCGGCAGACGCTGCTCGAGGACTGGGCGAGCCACCCGTCCGCAGAACTGCTGGCGGCGAAGGCGGATGCCGAGGCGGCCGGGCAGACCGCAGTGCTCGTCGCCTGGGACGGCGCCGCCCGCGGCATGATCGTCGTCGCCGATGAGGTCAAGCCCACCAGCGCCGAGGCCGTCGCCGCGCTGAAGAAGCTCGGCATCACCCCGATCCTGCTCACCGGCGACAACGAGGCGGCCGCACGCCACATCGCCGCTCAGGTCGGCATCGAGCAGGTGCACGCCGAGGTGCTGCCGGCAGACAAGGTCGCCGTGGTCAGGCGACTGCAGGCAGAGGGCCGGGTCGTCGCAATGGTCGGCGACGGCGTGAACGACGCGCCCGCGCTCGCACAGGCCGATCTCGGCATGGCGATGGGCACCGGCACGGATGTCGCGATCGAGGCATCCGACATCACCCTCGTCCGCGGAGATCTGCGCGCGGCATCCGATGCCATCCGCCTCTCGCGGCGCACGCTGGGCACCATCAAGGGCAACCTGTTCTGGGCCTTCGCGTACAACGTCGCGGCCGTCCCGCTCGCCGCCCTCGGGTTGCTGAACCCGATGCTGGCTGGTGCCGCGATGGCGTTCTCGAGCGTGTTCGTCGTGGGCAACAGCCTGCGCCTGCGCTCGTTCCGCTGAGCCTCGCACCTCGAGCGGGAATACCCCAGGGGGGTATTCGAGTTGCATCGGATGACAGCGATGCTGATGAGACGCCGAGGAGGATCCCATGGACCCGCACACACACGCCGAGCAGTCCCCTGACTCGCACGCTCGGGAGGAGAACTCCCTGATGGGAGGACACTCCGGGCACCAGGCTCCTCCCGAGGGGGAGAACTCCTCCCGGACAGGTGCGGGGATGGAGCACGGGGAGCACGGGGAGCACGGGGACCACGGCGGTCACGGCGAGCACGCGGGCCATGCGGACCACTCTGGCCACGGCGAGCACGCAGACCACGCAGGCCATGGCGGTCACGGCGACCACGTCGGCCAGTTCCGGCGCCTGTTCTGGATCAACCTGCTGATCGCGATCCCCGTCGTCGCGTTCAGCGGAATGTTCGCGATGATCCTCGGCTACACGGTCCCCGACTGGGCCCGGTGGATCGCGCCGATCCTCGGCACGGTCATGTACGTCTGGGGCGGCCGTCCGTTCCTCACCGGCGCGGTCAGCGAGCTGAAGGCGCGCAAGCCCGGGATGATGCTGCTGATCGGCCTCGCCATCACGGTCGCCTTCCTCGCCTCCTGGGGTGCGAGCCTGGGCATCCTGCACCACGAACTGGAGTTCTGGTGGGAGCTGGCGCTGCTGATCGTGATCATGCTGCTCGGCCACTGGATCGAGATGCGCTCGCTCGCGCAGACCACCTCCGCACTCGACTCGCTCGCCGCGCTGCTGCCCGATGAGGCCGAGCGCGTCGACGGCGACGACGTGGTGAAGGTCAGCCCGGCCGATCTCCGGCTCGGCGACATCGTGATCGTGCGCCCCGGCGGCAGCATCCCCGCCGACGGCAGGATCGTCGACGGTCGCGCCGACATCGACGAGTCCATGCTCACCGGCGAATCGCGCACGGTCAGCCGCGGCATCGGCGACACCGTCACCGCGGGCACGGTCGCCACCGATTCCGGACTGCGCGTGCAGGTGACCGCCACCGGCGATGACACCGCGCTGGCGGGCATCCGCAAGCTCGTCGCAGACGCACAGGCCTCCAGCTCCCGCGCCCAGCGGCTCGCCGACCGCGCGGCCGGCTGGCTGTTCTGGTTCGCGCTGGGCGCCGGCATCCTCACCGCCCTGGTCTGGACGCTGCTCGGCAGCCCGGACGATGCCGTGATCCGCACGATCACCGTGCTCGTGATCGCCTGCCCGCACGCACTTGGCCTGGCCATCCCGCTGGTCGTCTCGATCGCCACCGAACGCGCGGCCCGCGCCGGCGTGCTGGTCAAGGATCGGCTGGCCCTGGAGAGCATGCGCGGCGTCGACACCGTGCTCTTCGACAAGACCGGCACCCTCACCAAGGGCGAGCCGACCGTCACCGGCATCTCGCCGATCGATGGCTGGTCCGCCGATGCCGTGCTCGCGCTCGCCGCCGCCGCGGAGGCCGACAGCGAGCATCCGCTGGCCAGGGCGATCGTGCGCGCGGCATCCGCCCTTCGACGGGCTCAGGGACCCAGTGATCAGTTGACCGCGACCGGCTTCTCCTCGTCGCCCGCGGTCGGCGTGACCGCCACTGTCGACGGGCATGAGGTGCGCGTCGGCGGTCCGCACCTGCTCTCGGAGATCGGCGGGCAGGAGGTCGCGGATGCCGAGCAGTGGCGCACCGACGGCGCGATCATCCTGCACGTCGTGCAAGACGGACGGGTGATCGGCGGGCTGAAGCTCGCCGACGAGATCCGCGCCGAGTCCCGCGAAGCCGTCGCCGCGCTGCACCGGCGCGGCGTGCAGGTCGTGATGATCACGGGCGACGCAGAGGCCGTCGCACAGGCGGTCGCCGCCGAGCTCGGGATCGACCGCGTCTTCGCCGGCGTCCGCCCCGAGGACAAGGCCGCGAAGGTCGCCGCTCTGCAGGCCGAGGGCCGCACGGTTGCGATGGTCGGCGACGGCGTGAACGATGCGCCCGCGCTGGCCCAGGCCGACGTCGGCATCGCGATCGGCGCCGGCACGGATGTCGCGATCGCCTCGGCCGGTGTGATCCTGGCATCCGACGACCCCCGTTCGGTCGTCTCGGTGATCGAGCTGTCGCAGGCGAGCTACCGCAAGATGACGCAGAACCTGTGGTGGGCGGCCGGGTACAACCTGATCTCGGTGCCGCTGGCTGCCGGCGTGCTCGCACCGTTCGGGTTCGTGCTGCCGATGTCCGTGGGTGCCGTGCTGATGAGCCTGTCCACGATCGTCGTGGCGCTCAACGCGCAGACCCTGCGCCGTCTGGACCTGCGCCCCGAGCGGGTCGTCGCCCGCTGACGCGCCCGCCGCCCCGCGCCGAGCGACCAAGCAATCGCCGAGCCACCAAGCAGATATGCGTCATCTGCTTGGTGGCTCGCGATTTCGATGGTGGCTCGGTGAATCAGCCGGGTGCGGCGAGGCCGGCCGCGTCAGCGCCCGACGGGCCACTCCTCGGCGAGCAGGCCGTAGTTCAGGCCGTCCATCCACTCGCCGGAGCGATGCAGCGCCGTGCGGCGGCTGAACTCCTCCCGGCGCATGCCGAGCCGCTCCATCAGCCGCCATGAGGGCTCGTTGTCGGCGAAGCATCCGGCGTGGACTCGGCGCAGCCCCAGCGGGCCGAAGCAGAGGTCGATGACGGCGCTCACCGCCTCGATCGCGAAGCCTTGACCGGTGTGTGAGGGGGCCAGCGCCCAGCCCAGCTCGGCCTCCGTGCCCGCCGCCTGCTCGGCGACCTCCGCCTGAGCCCACGCATCCTCGAGCTTGATCATCAGGTCGCCGATGATCGTGGGCGCGGCGTGACCGGCATCCGAAAGCACGATCACGAACGTCATCGCGCGGCGCGCGGGATCCGAGTACGTCTCGTGGAACGCCTCGCGCGTGGCCGGTGCACGGCCCAGCCACCGGTTGACCTCGGGCAGGCGACGGAACTCCCACATCGCGTCGAGATCCGTGTCCGCGAGCGGACGGATCTCCAGACGTGCGGTGCGGAGAGGCCAGGCGACGGTGCTGAGCGACATCTCGTCAGCGTAGTCGGCACCGATCCGCGCCGGACCACCAAGCAATCGCCGAGCCACCAAGCAGATGTGTGTGATCTGCGTGGTGGCTCGCGCGTTCGATGGTGGCCCGGCGGAGGAGGGGGGGAAGACCGCGCCGGCCTCAGCCCTCGTCGGGGGGACCCGCGGGGCGCTGTGCACGTCGACCCGCCGGAGGGGCGCCGTACAGCGCCAGCGGTCGTCCGGCGCGCTCCTGCCCGGGCAGCGGACGCGAGCGGCGTCCGTAGATCAGCTCAGACGAATCCAGCAGCCACGGCACCAGCGTGATCGTCACGCCGTGAACCATCATCAGCTGGTTCGCGATGCGGCGCGCGCGACGGTTGTGCAGCACCGACTCCCACCAGTGGCCGACGATGTACTGCGGCAGGTAGACGGTCACCACGCACGGCCCGTGCTTCTCGCGGTACTGGCGGATGAAGTGCTCGACGGGCTGAGCGAACGTGCGGTACGGGGAGTCGACGATCACGAGCGGCACCGGGATGCCGTACTGCTGCCACTCGCGCTGCAGCACCTTCCCGTCCTCGGGGGTGAGGGCGATGTGCAGGGCGACGGTCTTCTCGTGCTTCGCGGCGATCGCGTAGTCGAGCGCCTTGATGACCGGCTTCTGCAGCCGGCTCACCAGCACGATCGCGACGTCGCCGCTGGAGCCGAAGTGCGTGGTGTCGTCGATGGTGATCTCGTGCTCCACGTCGCGGTAGTACCGCTTCACGCCCAGCATCAGCAGGGCCAGCACCGGGATCGCGAAGAACACCATCCACGCACCGTGGGTGAACTTCGTGATCGTCACGATCACCAGCACCGCCACGGTCATCACGGCGCCCAGGCTGTTGATCACCAGTCCGATGTGGGCGGAGCGGCGTTCCGCGGCGACCTCGGCGAGCAGGCGATGCTGCGTCTCGCGCAGCAGCCGCTTCCAGTGGCGCACCATGCCGATCTGACCGAGCGAGAACGACACGAAGACCCCGATGATGTACAGCTGGATCAGGCTGGTCAGGTTCGCCTGGAACGCGACGAGCACCGCGACGGCGCCGATGCCGAGCAGGATCATGCCGTTGCTGAACACCAGCCGGTCGCCGCGGGTGTTCAGCGCCTTCGGCGCATAGCCGTCGCGGGCGAGCACTGCACCCAGCAGCGGGAATCCGTTGAACGCGGTGTTGGCGGCCAGGAGCAGCACGCAGGCAGTCGCGGCCTGGATGATGAAGAAGAGGATGCTGCCGCCGCCGAAGGTCGCGGTGGCGATCTGCGCCATCAGGCTGGGCTGCGGCCCCGTGCAGTCGAAGCCCTGCAGGTCGCAGGGGTTCTCGGCGTAGTGCACGCCGGTGATCAGGGCCATCGCGGTCAGCCCGGCGAACAGCAGGGCCGCGATCGAGCCCATCAGGGTCAGCGTCTTCTGCGCGTTGCCGATCTTCGGCAGCCGGAACGCCTGCACCCCGTTGGACACGGCCTCCACGCCGGTCAGGGCGGAGCATCCGCTGGAGAATGCGCGCAGCACGAGCAGGATGATCGCCGCCTGGCTGATGTTCTCGGTCTGCACCGAGTAGGCGGAGCTCTCGGCGATCGGGGCATCCCCGAGGAAGGTGCGGATCAGGCCGGTCGCGATCATCAGCACCACCGATCCGATGAAGACGTACGTCGGGACGGCGAAGAGGGTGGATGCCTCGCGCACGCCGCGGAGGTTGACGACGACGATGAGGACGACGAAGCCGACCGCCAGCTCCACCCGCCACGGGTTCGCACCCGGGAGGGCCGAGATGATGTTGTCGACACCGGATGCGATGGACACCGCGACCGTGAGCACGTAGTCCACGAGCAGGGCCGCCGCGACGACCACGCCTGGCACCTCGCCGAGGTTCTTCGACGCGACCTCGTAGTCGCCGCCGCCCGAGGGGTAGGCCTTGATGAGCTGCCGGTAGCTCAGCACGACCACGACGAGCAGCACGACGACCGCCGCTGCGACCCAGGGGCTGAGCGCGAGGAAGGCCACTCCGCCGATGAGCATGATCATCAGCATCTCCTGCGGCCCGTAGGCCACCGAGCTGAGCGCATCGGATGCGAAGATCGGCAGCGCCATGCGCTTGGGGAGGAGCTGGTCGTTGACCTGCTCCGTCGTCAGCGGTTCGCCGATGAGGATGCGTTTGGCGAGCGGCGGGGCATCCGCATTCTCGCGACCGTCATGTGTCACGACGGAGGACACTACGCCTGCGGACGACGCCGTGCAATCCCGCTGCGCGAATCGTGACTCGGGGAGGGTGGGCAGGGGTCAGGCGCCCTCGGCGCGGCCCTGTCGCCAGTAGCCCATGAAGGCGATCGAGCGGCGGTCGATGCCGAGGTCGCGCACCAGGTGACGGCGCAGCGCTGTGATGGTTCCGGCCTCGCCGGCAAGCCACGCGTACTCGCCGCCGGCGACGGCATCCGGAACCTCCCAGAGCACTTCGTCGTCCCCCGGCTCCGCGAGATCGACCGCAGCGGATGCCGCGCTGCGCTGGCGTCCCCAGTCGTGCACGGCGGCGCTGAGCCGCACGCCGTGCGCGGCGCCGCTGCGGGCGAGCCATCTCACCCGCACGCCTTCCGGTGCGGCCAGGGGCAGGGCATCCGCCTCGGTCGGCACTTCGATGCACACCTCGCCGGTGATGTCCGCGGGCAGCGACTCGACGATCGAGCAGATCGCCGGCGCGGCCGTCTCGTCTCCCGCGATGAGCACGGATGTCGCGGCGCCCGGCTTCCACTCGATGCCGCCGGCCGGCTCCTCGGAGCGGGAGTCAGGGCCCACCACGAACAGCGGGTCGCCGACCTGCGCGTCCGTGGCCCAGGCGGACGCCGGACCGTCGGTGCCGTGCAGCGCGAAGTCGATGTCGATCTCGCGGTCGACCGGTCGCGGCGAGCGGATCGTGTAGGTGCGGATCGGGTTGCGCTGCTCGTCGGGCAGCTCCCGCCAGCGCCGGTACCACTGCGTCATGCTCTGGCTCTCGTCGAACTGTCCGACGTCGGTGACCGTGCCGTCGGCGAGCGGGACGATCAGCTTGATGCGCTGGTCGAGGCCATCGGTGCCGAAGTGCGTCAGGTCGTCACCCGCCAGAGTGATGCGCGTGAAGCTCGGCGAGAGGCGGTCGATGCGCGCGACGGTGGTGCGGAAGGTCCGGTACGGGTGGTGGCTCACCACTCCAGCATAGGTTAGGCTCTCCTAACGTGAGAACCATCACGGATATTCCCGAAGGGCACGCCGACGAACTGCACGGCGAGGCGCTCGCGCTCAGTTACGGACGCACCCGAGTCGTGCACGAGATGTCGCTGCACCTGCGCCCTGGTGTGGTCACCGCGCTGATCGGACCGAACGGCAGCGGCAAGTCCACGGCGCTGCGCGCGCTGGCACGGCTGCACAAAGTCGACTCCGGCACTGTGCGCATCGATGGGGCCGGCGGCGCCCGCGACGCGGCGGCGCTGACAGCGAAGGAGTTCGCACGCACGGTCGCGATGCTCTCGCAGTCGCGCCCGCACCCCTCCGGCCTCGAAGTGCACGACGTCGTCGCCTACGGTCGTCACCCGCACCGCGGCAGGTTCGCGGGGATGACGGATGCCGATCGGCAGGCCATCGCGCATGCGCTGGAGCTGACGGGGCTGGATGCCATGGCGCACCGTGCCGTGGACGAGCTCTCCGGCGGTGAGCTGCAGCGCGTGTGGCTGGCCACCGCACTCGCTCAGGGCACCGGCATCCTGCTACTCGACGAGCCCACCAACCACCTCGACCTCCGCTACCAGATCGAGACGCTCGACCTGATCTGCGATCTCGCCGATCGCGGCACCGCCGTCGGCGTGGTGCTGCACGACCTGGGGCACGCCGCCTCCATCGCCGACGAGGTCGTGCTCATGAACCGGGGCCGCGTGCACGCCGCCGGAACACCTGCCGCCGTGCTCACGAGCGAGAACCTCACCGACGTGTACGGTCTGCCGATCGAGGCGAGCATCGACGGCCGCACCGGCCGTGTCCACGTCGCGCCGCGCGGACGCCACCACGACCGCGCCGGTCGCGCGCTCGCCGCCCTCTCCGCCTGACATCGTCCGCCTGACATCCCTCCTGATCTCCTGACCCCGAACCCCGGAGCCCCACCGATGAAGAAGTCCCTCGCCGCCCTCGCGACTCTCGGCGCACTGACCCTCGCGCTCACCGCCTGCGGAACCACCCAGGCCGCGCCCGACAAGACCACCGACGCGAAGACGTCCACGGCGAGCGGAGCCGGCTGCGCCGACGACAGCACGACCACCTCGACCGGTCCGGTGGAGCTGACCGACGCGTTCGGTCGCACCGTGAAGCTGGACGAGCCCGCCACGAAGGTGGCCGTGCTGGAGTGGCAGCAGGTCGAGGACGTCCTCTCGCTGTGCCTGACGCCGGTGGCAGTCGCGGATGCCGACGGCTACCGCACCTGGGACACCGCGGAGGAGCTGCCGAAGGACGTCAAGGACGTCGGCACGCGGCAGGAGCCGAACCTCGACGCGCTGTTCGCGACCGAGCCCGACCTGGTGATCGTCGAGGCGTACACGCGTGACGATGCGATCATCGCCCAGCTGGAGAAGTACGGCGTGCCCGTGCTCGCGACGATCGGCGCCGATGCGAAGGACCCGATCACGCAGATGCTCGACACCTTCGACCTGATCGCCCAGGCCACCGGCCGCAGCGAGCGCGCCGATGTCGTCAAGGACGAGTTCGAGGCGAAGCTCGCCGAGGGCAAGAAGGCCGTCACCGGCGCCTCGCTCGAGAATGCGCCCTTCGTGTTCTTCGACGGCTGGGTGGACGGCGGCAACGTCTCGCTGCGCCCGTTCGGCCAGGGGTCGCTGATCGGCGAGCTGGGCGAGGAGCTCGGGCTGAAGAACGCCTGGACCGGCGAGGTCGACGCGGCCTACGGCCTCGGGCAGACCGACATCGAGGGCATGACCACGATCGGCGACGCGATGCTGCTGCACACCGGCACCGCCGACCCCGACTCGGAGAGCTTCATCGACGCCGCGAAGAAGAACCCGGCCTGGGCATCCATCCCCGCCGTCGAGGAGAACCGCATCCACGCGTTCCCGGGTGGCATCTGGACCTTCGGCGGACCGCGCTCGGCCGAGCAGATCGTCGACGCGTACGTGGACGTCATCACGAAGTGAGCGATCGCGCGCCCGGCTCGACCCCCGATTCCGCATACGGATCGGGGGCCGACACGCCAGATGTCGAACCGGATGCCGTGATTCGGTCTGCATCCGGCGTGTCGACCCCCGTAGTGTCCACGACCGACCGTCGCGGGGGCACGGCGGTCGCCGTGTGGACGCTCGTCGGGCTGTTGGTCGTGCTCGTCCTGGCATCCGCCTGGCATCTGACGCAGGGCACCAGCGGTGCCGTGTTCGCGAACCCGGACATCCTGTTCGGCTCGCGTCTGCCGCGGCTCGCCGCCGGTGTCGCCGTCGGGCTGGCCCTGGGCGTCGCGGGTCTGCTCATGCAGTCGCTCGCGCGCAACCCGCTGGCCTCGCCCGACACGCTCGGCGTCACCGCCGGGGCGTACTTCGCGATCACCGCGGTGACCGCGTTCGGGATCAGCATCCCGTTCTGGGCATCCGGGGTGGTCGCTGTCGGCGGCGGGCTGTTCGCCGCGGGTCTGGTCCTCGGTCTCGCCGGCGGCGCGGCATCCTCCACCACCCGGCTCGTGCTCGCCGGCTCCGCGCTCGCGCTCGCGCTGCAGGCCGGCACCTCCACGCTGCTGGTGCTCTTCGACGAGGAGACCAAGGGTCTGTTCGCGTGGGGCAGCGGCAGTCTCTCGCAGCTGAGCATCGACTCGTTCCTGCGCGCCGCGCCCGTCATCGTGGTGGGCATCGCGCTCGCCTTCGCGCTCACCCGCCGGCTGGACGTGCTGGCCCTCGGTGACGACACGGCCTCCTCACTGGGTGTGCCGATCCGCTCCACGCGCATCATCGGCATCCTGCTGTCGGTGCTGCTCACCGCCGCGGCGGTGACCCTCGCGGGACCGATCGGCTTCGTCGGCCTCTGCGCGCCGGTGCTCGCCCGGCTGCTGTCGCGCCTTGTCCCGGCTCTCGGCCGGCACGCGCTCCTGATCCCGGCGACCGGCCTGATCGGCGCGATAGTGGTCATCGGAGCGGATGCCGTGCTGCGCGCGATCATCGGCGCCGAGGGCGCCATCGCCGTGCCGACCGGCGTGGCCACCACCTTGCTCGGCGCCCTGGTGCTGATCGTGATGGCCCGCCGACTGCGGGATGCCGGACCGACCCGCCGGCCGCCCAGCATCCGCTTCGGCGTGCGCAGCGCTCGCCGCTTCCGCATCGTCGTGATCGTCGGCATCGCAGTGCTCGCCGCCGTGATCCTGATCGGGATGCTGGTGGGCGCCACCCCGCTGCTGACCGGTGACATCCTGCTCTGGCTCCAGCATCAGGCGCCCCCGCTGGTCTCCTTCGCCCTCGACGAGCGCGCGCCGCGCGTGGTCGCGGCCGTGCTCGCCGGCGCCGCGCTCGGCCTCGCCGGAACCATCACCCAGGCGGTCAGCCGCAACCCGCTCGCCGAGCCCGGACTCCTTGGCATCACCGGCGGCGCGGGACTCGGTGCGGTGCTCGTGGTGACCAGCGCCGCGGCATCCACCTTCGGGATGCTCGTCGCCGCGATCGTCGGCGCACTGCTGGCCTTCGGTCTCGTCTACGCGTTGGCGTGGCGCGGCGGGCTCAGCGCCGACCGGCTCGTGCTGATCGGCATCGGCGTCTGGTACGGCACGACCGCGCTGACCACGTTCGTGCTGCTGCGCGCGAACCCCTGGGACACTCCGAAGATCTACACCTGGCTCTCGGGCACGACCTACGGGCGCATCTGGGAGCAGGTCGTCCCGCTGGCGGTCGTGCTGGTCATCGCCCTGCCGTTCGTGCTCATGCAGCGTCGCGACCTCGACATCCTGGCGATGGATGAGGACACGCCCCGTCTGGTCGGCATCCGCCTGGAGCGCACCCGCCTCGCCCTGCTCGCGGCGGCGGCACTGCTCGCGGCCCTCAGCGTCTCGGCGGTGGGCGTGGTCGGGTTCGTCGGGCTCGTCGCCCCGCACGCCGCACGGGCGCTGGTCGGCGCCCGTCACACGCGCGTGATCCCGGTCGCCGTGCTGCTCGGGGCCGTGCTCGTCGGGGTGGCGGATGCCATCGGCCGCACTGTGCTCGCCCCCGCTCAGCTGCCGGCGGGCCTGGTGGTCGCGCTGATCGGCGCGCCGTACTTCGTCTGGCTGCTCTGGCGCTCGCGCGACGCCTGACGGCTGCGCGGCTTCAGCATCCTCCCAGGGTTCCCATAGACTGTTCGAGCGGTGACAGCCGCGACATGAACGACCCGCGGAGCGGGCTGAGGGGGAACTCCGAATGACTGTTATCGCGAAGCGCGCGCGCCTGGCCCTGGTGGCCATCGTCACGGGAGTGATGCTTCTCGTGGGAGCCGCGGCCCCGGCCTGGGCCGACACCTCAGACGATCTGATCGCGGTCGATGAGGCCCTCAGCATCGCGGTGGACGCCTTCGGCACGGTCTACTCCGATCAGTCCACCTCGCTCGAAGAGGTAGCTGCCGCCGCGGACGCCTTCACTTCGGCCGCGAACACGGCGAAGTCCGACTTCTCCGGGATCGCCGACCGGGCCGACGCCGCCGTGGCCGATTACGCCACGAAGTTCGCCGGGCACGCCGGCAAGATGGCATCCGGCTCCGATGCCATCTCCGCCGCCATCGTGGCCCAGGACGAGAATGCCCTGGCCCAGGGCGAGAACGACCTGAACGCGGCGCTGGAGGCGTACTCCACGACCGTCGACGAGTTCAACGGCTACCTCAAGACCGCAGGCGACCCCACTTACATCGGCTGGCTGATCGTGCTGATCGTCGCCGTCGTGCTGCTCGTGCTCGCGCTGATCTTCGCGCTGCTCACCCGCAAGCAGGAGGGTCTGCTGCAGCCCAAGACCGACAAGAAGGGCAACATCACCCAGTCGTCGCTGAAGAAGATGCGCTGGATGGTCGTGCTGTGGGCGGGGCTCTTCGTGGTCGGCGCCGCGATCACCTTCTTCCAGGTGGCCTTCGCCCAGCCCGACGCCAACGGAGAGTACTCCTTCCGCATCTTCTGGTATCCGCTGGCCGCGGGTGCAATCCTGACGGTGGTCAGCGTCGTGCAGTACTTCATCGCGGCGTCGAAGGTGCGAGCGCAGGGCTCGGCCGTGGCGTACGACCCCGCCGATCCCGCCACGCACGGCGTGGCCGCACAGGGCGAGGGGTACCAGCCGGTTCCGCAGTACGACGGTGCCGTGGATGGAGCGCCCGTCGCGCCGCCTGTGGCCGGTGCGCCCGTTCCGCCGCCTGCGGCCGACGCTCCTGTCGCGCCTCCGGTGCCTGATGCTCCTGTCGCGCCTCCGGTGGCCGATGCGCCGGTCGCGCCGCCGGTGGCCGATGCGCCGGTCGCGCCGCCGGTGCCTCCGGCATCCGACGCCCCGCAGCCCTCGCAGGCCTGAATCGGCAGGCGTTCGCGCGTCGCGTAACAGCGGCGGAATCACGCGGATGCCCAGCCGATTCCGATCACCCGCGCGTAACGTCGGGAGCATGACAACGGTCCCCGTCGATGATGCCGCGATCGCCGAGGCGAGGCAGCTGCGCGATGCGTTTCAGCGGTTCCTGCGCGAGTACGAGTTCGGGATGCGCGAGGTCGAGACCAAGATCTCGATCCTGCGCGACGAGTTCACCCACATGCACGCGTACAACCCCATCGAGCACGTCAAGAGCCGGCTGAAGACGCCGGACAGCATCGTGGAGAAGGTGGCCCGCCGCGGCGTGGACGCCGACTTCGACAGCATCCGTGCCGAGATCACCGACATCGCCGGCGTGCGCATCACCTGCAGCTTCGAGAGCGACGTCTACCGCCTGTTCAACCTGTTCACCACGCAGGACGACGTGACCGTCCGCATCGTGAAGGACTACATCGCCAACCCCAAGCCGAACGGCTACCGCAGCCTGCACGCCATCGTCGAGGTGCCGGTTTTCCTGTCCACGGGGCCGGTCGCGGTGCCCGTCGAGGTGCAGTTCCGCACGATCGCGATGGATTTCTGGGCCAGCCTCGAGCACAAGATCCACTACAAGTTCGACGGACGCGTTCCTGCGCACCTCGTGCAGAGCCTGACGGATGCCTCGGATGCCGCCCAGGAGCTCGACAAGCGCATGGAGCGACTGCACCGCGAGGCCCTCGAGATCAACCACCGGGTGATCGAGGCCTGAGGCGCCCGCGTCAGGCCAGGAACTCCCGGGCGGCGGCCACCATCGCGGTCACCCCGACCTCGATGGTCGGGTGGATGACGGGTGCGAAGAACGGCGAGTGGTTGGTGGGGATGTCGCTGTCGAGGGTGCCCTTCGCGGTCGCCGCGGCGAACTGCTGCGGATCGACGCCGCCCCAGAACCAGAACACCAGGGGCACGCCCGCATCCCGCGCGAACCAGGAGACGTCCTCGCTGCCGGTGATCAGTCCCGGGTCGATCACGGCCTGCTCGCCGAAGGCGGCGTGGAAGGCGGCCACCGCCCGGGCGGTGGCATCCGCATCGTTGATCGTCGCGGGCAGGGTGTGCAGCGTCGTGATGTCGGGCTCGTGCTCGGCCCCGGATGCGGCGGACTCGGCCCGGATCACCCGATGCACCTTCTCGAGCACCTTCTCGCGCTGCTGATCGTCGGGATAGCGCAGGCTGAGCTGCAGCGTGGCATCCGCCGGGATGATGTTGTTCTTCGTGCCGGAGTGGACCGATCCCACCGTCACGACGACGGGATCGCCGGCGGCGACCTCGCGGGAGACGACGGTCTGCAGGCGCATGATCGTCGACGCGGCCATCACGATCGGGTCGATCGTGGACTCCGGGCGCGAGCCATGGCCGCCACGGCCGTGCAGCACGACCTTCAGCCCGTCGGATGCGGACATCTGCGGTCCGGGGCGCACGCCGATCACGCCGGCGGGCAGCGGGCCGACGTGCTGACCGAGCACGACATCGGGTCGGGGGAATCGGTTCAGGGCGCCGTCGTCGAGCATGGCGCGCGCGCCCTCGCCGTACTCCTCGGCGGGCTGGATGATCACCACGAGGGTGCCCGACCACTGATCGCGCTCGGCGACCAGCCGCTCGACCGCCCCGATCATCGCGGTCACGTGCATGTCGTGCCCGCAGGCGTGCATGATGCCGACCGTCTCGCCATCGGGGTCGACGCCGACGGCGGTGGACGCGTAGGGGAGTCCGGTCTCCTCGGTGACCGGCAGGGCATCCATGTCGGCGCGCACCCACACCACGGGCCCCCGGGGCCCTGAGCCCGTCGCCTGTACTGAGCGAGCGTCAGCGAGTCGAAGTGAAGGGTCATTGGTCAGCACGCCCACCACGCCGGTCCTGCCGATGCCCTCCTGCACGTCGAGGCCCAGCTCCCGCAGATGCGCGGCGGCGATGCCGGCGGTGCGGGTCTCCTGGAACGAAAGCTCGGGATTGCTGTGCAGATCGACGTACAGCGCTTCGAGATCGATGCTCATGGGGGTGAGCCTAGTCCCTGCGAAAGTCGCTCTCGCAGGTAGACGTGATACGCTGGCATGTCCTCCACTCCGGAGGCCCGGTGAATCTCTCTCACCCCGGGGCGACAGTCACCATCGCCCCACGCGCTTCGCTCGCCGGATCCGGCGCCTGCGATCGCCCCATACGTACCCGTCTCACGGGAATCGTGCCCACCGGACGTTCCGGTGCGGCGCTTACGGCCGTCTCGACGGCCAACACAAAAGGAAGAAGAAACACATGGCCACTGGCACTGTGAAATGGTTCAACTCGGAGAAGGGCTTCGGCTTCATCGCTCCCGATGACGGCTCTGCCGACCTCTTCGCCCACTTCTCGGCGATCTCGGGCTCGGGCTTCAAGGAGCTCACCGAGAACCAGAAGGTGGAATTCGAAGCCGAGCGCGGCCCCAAGGGCATGCAGGCGATGGACATCCGCCCGCTCTGATACAGCGACTTGAACCGGCCCGGACTGCACAGTCCGGGCCGGTTCTGCGTCTGCGGGCGGATGCCGGTGAAGCCGAGGCGCTCCGCTCTGGTTTGATTGATCAGTGCAGAAGGATGAGACGCGCCCGGCCGGTTTCGGCGCGCTGCTGTGGCTCGCGACGGCGACGTTCTCGATGGGCATCGACGGCTACGTGCTGGCGGGTCTGCTGCCGCAGATCGCGCTCGATCTCGACGTCTCCGACGCCGCAGCGGGGCAGCTCGTCGCGATCTTCGCGCTGACCGCTGCCGTCGCCGGTCCCGTCCTCAGTGCGCTGACCGGAGGCTGGGAGCGCAAGGGTGTGATCGCGGCATCGCTCGCCGTCTTCATCGTCGGGAATCTGCTGGTCGCCGTCGCGCCGACCTACGCGCAGGCGATGGCCGGACGCATCGTCTCCGCGATCGGCGGCGCCCTGCTCAGCGCCGTGGTCAGCGCCTACGTGCTCGCCAAGACCGCCCCCGAACGGCGCGGACGCGCACTGTCGTTCGTGCTCGGCGGCTTCCTCGCCGCCACCGCGCTCGGCGTGCCCGTCGGTCTCATCATCGGACTGGACGACTGGCGACTGCCGCTGTATCTGGTCAGTGCCGTCGGGGCGGTGGCGCTGGTCGGCATCCTGATCAACGTGCCGCGACTGCATCTGCCCGCGCTCTCGCTGCGCGAGACCCTGCGCCCGCTTCGACGCCCCGCGCTGATCGGGTCGATCCTGGTCGCGACGGGGATCATGTGCGCGAGCTACCTGTGCTTCACCTACGCCACCCTGATCTTCGGGCCCCGGATCGGCGAGGGTGCTCCGATCATCGCGGCCATGTTCGGCTACGGCGTCGTCAGCCTGATCGGCAACATCCTCTCCGGTCGTGCCACCGACCGGTTCGACCCGGTCCACGTCATCACGCTGATCATCGGCATCCTCATCGGCGTCGCACTGCTCGGCACCGGAGGGCTGCTGCTGCCCGGGGTCGGCGGCGCCGTCGCCGCCTTCGTGTGGTTCTTCTGCTGTGCGTTCTTCAACGGCGGCTCGGGCGTGGCGTTGCAGTCCCGCCTGGGAGACCTCGCCCCCGAATCCATGTCGCTCGTGCTCGCCCTGAACGGCAGCGGCATGCAGCTCGGCTCGGCGCTGGGTGGGATGCTGGGCGGTGCGCTGCTCGCATCCGGACTCCCCGCCGACGGCCTGGTGCCGGTGTCCGCGCTGGTCCTCGCCGCGACGATGCTCCTGCACCTCACGCTGTCCCGCGTCGCGCCGCGCGCCCTCGCCGCCTGAACCGCCTGCGCTCAGGGTCGCCGGTAGGACTCCAGGGCCGGGCCCGGTCTCAGCACTCCATTGACGATCGCGCGGATGGCGAACTCGCTGGTCGCGCCGAGGTCGATGACCTCCGGGTGCAGCAGCCACTGCAGCTGCAGCCCGTCCATGACGGCGAGGATCGATGCGGATGCCGCCGCGACGGCATCCGCATCCGTGACGCCTTCCGAGGCGCACAGCAGCCCGAACGCCTCGGACACGTCCCCGCGCAGGATCGTGTAGCGATCCTCGAAATACTCCCTGCCCGGATGCCCGTCGGTGACCGACTCGGACGAAAGCACGGTGTAGGCCTGCACGATGCCAGGGCGGCGCGCGTTCGCGTACGCCGTGCGGACCAGGTGCAGGAACAGGTCGAGTCCCCCGGGGATGTGCTGCTCGGCGAGTTCGGCGACATCCGCCTGGTCCCGATAGGCGAGCACCTCGAGCAGCAGTCTCTGCTTGGAGCCGAAATGATGCAGGACCCCGGCGTGCGTGAGTCCCACCTGCTCAGCGACATCGGCGAGGGTTCCGTTGGTCGACCCCTTGCTGCCGAAGATCTCGACCGCGGCCTTCAGGATCTCGATGCGCTTGTGCTGCGCGGCGCGGGTGCGCGGGGTGTCGTTGGCCACGATTCCTCCTTCGGCGAGTGTAACGGTCTGGTGACTTCCGGTTGCAAGCTTACTGACCAGTAGGTAATCTTCTCACAATTCACTTTCTTGCCAGTAAGTGAATGTCACGCCCGAGCGAAGCCGCTCACCCCCCGACACGAAGACCAGTGCCCTAGGAGAAGCAATGAAGCTCAGCAGATCAGTACTCGCGTTCACCGCGATCGCCGCCCTCGGTGTCGGCGCCCTCGCCGGATGCGCGCCCGCGTCCAGCGACAAGGGCGACACCGGAACGCCCGGCGCCGCCCTCACGATCGCCAAGCCCGACGGCGCCATCACGACCGAGTCGCACAACCCGTATCTGGGTGACTCCTCGGCATCGAAGTACGGCTATGCCAAGGTCATCTTCGAGCCTCTCGCGCTCGTCAACCCGACCGGCGACCTCGGCACCACCCCGTGGCTGGCCGAGTCCGTGGAATGGAACGACGACTACACCGAACTCACCGTGGTGCCGCGCAGCGGCGTGGAGTGGAGCGACGGCGAGGACTTCACCGGCGACGACATCGTCTTCACCTTCGATCAGTTCCTGAGCGGCAAGCTCAGCGACACCTCCGGTCTGAAGTACCAGGGCGCGACCGTCGACGGAGACAAGATCACCCTGAAGTTCGGCGACTCGAAGTACACCGCCCAGTCGCGCGTGCTGCACACCCCGATCGTCCCGAAGCACATCTGGGAGAAGATCGCCGACCCGAACACCGACCCGCTCACCGGTGAGGGCCTCGCCGTCGGCACCGGCCCCTACGTGCTCGACAACTGGTCGACCGAGTCCGTCACGCTGACCGCCAACAAGGACTACTGGGGCGGCGAGCCGACCGTGCCCGAGCTGCACTACGTCTCGTACGGCGACAACGCCGCCCTCACCACCGCTCTCGTCTCCGGCGAGGCCGACTGGGCGCAGGCGTTCATCCCGCAGATCAAGGACAGCTACCTCGCCGCGGATGAGCACAATCAGTTCCTCGTGTCACCGACCGCGGGCGCCGGCACGCTGTTCATGAACCTGCAGACCAAGCCCTTCAACAACGTGGCGCTGCGTGAAGCGCTGGCGTGGACCATCGACCGCGCCGCCTACGTCGACATCGCCCGCGAGGGTGCGAGCGACGAAGTCTGGAACGTGACCGGACTCGGCGACCTGCTCTCGGATGAGATCGTCCCGGAGTACAAGGACGCGAACTACGAGGTCGACGTCGACAAGGCCAAGCAGATCCTCACCGAGGCCGGCTACACGTGGAAGGACAAGAAGCTCGTCGACCCCGACGGAGAGGCCGTCTCGTTCTCCATCTCGGTTCCCGCCGGCTGGAGCGACTGGAACACCGAGCAGGCGCTGATCGCCGAGGAGCTGAACGAAGCGCTCGGCATCGAGGTCAAGGTCGACCAGCCCGACTGGGGCGGCTGGGATGCCGCTCGCCAGGAGGGCACGTTCCAGGCGATCATCCACTGGCTCGAGGACACCGGCAACGCGTACGGCCTGTACACCTCGACGATGGACCCGAAGTGGATCGTCGATGACAAGGCGCAGTTCAACTTCGGCCGCTTCGACGACCCGGCCGTGACCGAGGCTCTGGACACCTACGCCAACGCATCATCGGACGAGGATCGCCAGGCCGCGGTCGCCGTGATGCAGAAGGCGTTCGTCGAGAACGTCCCCGCCATCCCGCTGGGCGCGCACCCGCTGCTGGGTGAGTTCAACACCCGCAACTACGTGGGCTGGCCGTCGGATGATGACCAGTACGCGTCGGGTGATCCGACGCAGCCCGGCATCGTGCAGATCCTCGCGAAGCTGAAGCCGGCGAGCTGATGACAGGGTGGTGCTCTGCGCGCCCCCGCGCGTGGAGCGCCCCCGCCCCCTGCCCTCGGCATCCGTCCCGGCCTGAAAGCGAAACCCATGCCCGAACCCCTGCTCTCCGTGCGCGACTTCTCGGTCGTGTACGACGTCGATCCGCCGGTGGCGGCCGTCAAGGACGTCACCCTCGAACTGCAGCGCGGCGAGATCCTCGGCCTTGCCGGCGAGAGCGGATGCGGCAAGACGACGCTCGCGTACGGCGTGCAGCGTCTGCTCAAGGCGCCCGCGGTCATCACCGGAGGCAGCGTCGTGTTCCATGACGCGTCCGGCGAGAGGATCGACGTCAACGAGCTGGACGCCGAGCACATGCGACGCTTCAGGTGGGACAAGATCTCGATGGTGTTCCAAGGCGCCATGAACGCCCTCAACCCAGTGGCCACGATCGGTTCGCAGCTCGCCGACGTCTTCGAGGTGCACCGGCCCGAGATGACCCGTCGGCAGCGCCGCGCCGAGGTCGAGGAGCTGCTGGAGATCGTGAAGGTCGGGCGCGACCGCATCCGCTCCTTCCCGCACGAGCTCTCCGGCGGCATGCGCCAGCGCGTCATGATCGCGATGGCGCTGGCCCTGCGCCCCCAGCTGATGGTCATGGACGAGCCGACGACCGCACTGGACGTGCTCGTGCAGCGCGAGATCCTGCGTCAGATCTCCCAGCTGCGTCACGAGTTCGGCTTCTCGGTGATCTTCATCACCCACGACCTGCCGCTGCTGCTGGAGATCAGCGACCGCATCGCCATCATGCGCGAGGGCGAGATCGTCGAGATGCAGAGCGCCGAGCGCATCTGGAACGACCCGCAGCACGAGTACACCCGCAGGCTCCTGGAGTCCTTCCCCCGCCTCACCGGCGAGAGAGGAGTGGTGGTCCGATGAGCATCCTCGAATTCGACCACGTCAGCAAGATCTACAACGTCCGCGGCGCTGGCCGGATGAAGGCCCTGGACGATGTCTCGTTCACCCTCGAATCCGGCCGCACCATCGGACTGGTCGGCCAGTCCGGCAGCGGCAAGTCGACGATCGCGAAGATCCTCACCCAGCTCGAGACGCCCACCAGCGGCGAGATCCGGCTCGACGGCACTCCGATCCCGCGCCGCGGCCGGGGACTGCGCAGCTACCGCCAGCAGCTGCGGATGGTTTTCCAGGATCCGTTCGCGTCGCTGAATCCGTACCACTCGATCCGGTACCACATCGAGCGTCCGCTGCGCCTGGACGACGTCGTGCCGAAGAAGGACACCGAGCGCGAGGTGCGCCGGCTGCTGGAGCGGGTCCAGCTGATCCCGGATGCCGTCATCGACCGCCGCCCCCACGAGCTCTCCGGTGGCCAGCGCCAGCGCGTCGCGATCGCCCGCGCACTGGCATCCAGGCCTCGACTCCTCGTCGCCGACGAGCCGGTCTCGATGCTCGACGTCTCGATCCGCCTCGGCGTGCTGAACCTGCTCGCCGACCTGCAGCGCGAGGAGGGCCTCGGCGTGCTCTACATCACCCATGACCTGGCCACGGCCCGGCACTTCAGCGACGAGATCATCGTGCTCAACCAGGGCCGCATCGTCGAGCAGGGCCCAGCCGACGACGTCATCCTGAACCCGCAGAACGCGTACACGCAGGAGCTGCGTGCGGCATCCCCCGACCCGGAGAATTGGTTCCTGAGCAAGGAGCGAAGCGACGCGTCGAAGGGTGCGTCCACCGCAGGAGGTGCGCGATGACCGCCGTCGAACCCCAGCTCGCCGACATCGAGCACCCCCGGGCCGATGCCCTCGAGGTCGGCACCACCGCGACCGTCGCCCACGGCCGATCGCGCGTGCCGTGGCGCTTCCTCGCCAACCGCGCCCTGTTCTACCTGTTCACCCTGTGGGCGGCGATCACGATCAACTTCTTCCTGCCCCGGATGATGAAGGGCGACGCGGTCAGCCAGTACCTCGCCCGCAACCGCAACGTCTCCCCGGAGGCGGCCGATGCGCTGCGCGCCCTGCTCGGCCTCGACACCGACAAGACGCTGATCCAGCAGTACCTCGACTATTGGGGTCTGATGCTGCGCGGTGATCTGGGCATCTCGCTGCTGCACGGCATGCGCCCCGTCACCGAGGTGATCAGCCAGGCCCTGCCGTGGACGATCGGCCTGGTCGGCTTCGCGACGATCGTCTCGTTCGCGATCGGCACCATCGGCGGCGCAGTCGTCGGCTGGCGTCGAGGCAGCCGCCTGGACGCACTCGTGCCCATCACCACGTTCCTCAGCACCATCCCCTACTTCTGGCTGGGCCTGCTGGCGATCGCGGCCTTCTCGGTGAACCTCCGCTGGTTCCCGATCGGCAAGGCGTACGGGGTGGGCGTGCGGCCGGAATGGACGCTCGAGTTCGTCGGCCAGGTCATCCACCATGGCGCGCTGCCGGTGATCACGATCGTGATCGCCTCGCTCGGTGGATGGATGCTGGGCATGCGCAACATGATGCTCACGGTGCTCGACGAGGACTACATCATGGTCGCGCAGGCCAAGGGGATGCCGAACAGGCGCGTGCTGTGGGGCTACGCCGCCCGCAATGCGGTGCTGCCGCAGATCCAGAGCTTCGCGCTGTCGATCGGCTTCATCGTCGGCGGCACGATCGTGATGGAGATGGTCTTCAGCTACCCCGGCGTCGGAAAGCTGCTGCTGGACGCCACGAACGCCAAGGACTACGCGCTCATGCAGGGCGTGTTCCTCGTGATCACCCTGTCGGTGCTGGTCGCGAACCTGCTCGCCGACCTCGCCTACGCCTTCCTCGACCCGCGCACCCGCCAGACGGAGGCCTGAGCCATGACCCCTCCCGCAGAGAACGCCACGCTCACCGTGCGCACCGCAAAGCCTCTCGACGAACCGCGTCAGGCGTCGTTCTGGACCCGGATCGTCTCGGCCTTCGCGATGTTCCGCAACGGCAAGTCGATCGCCGGGCTCGTGATCCTCGGCTTCTTCGTGCTCGTCGCGATCTTCGCCGATGTGATCGCACCGTACCCGCCCACCAAGGTCGACAACACCGCACGCTTCCAGCCGCCGTCGGCCGTCCACTGGCTCGGCACGACGCATATCGGTGAGGATGTGCTCAGCCAGGTGATCCACGGCACGCGCGGAATCATCGTCGTCGGCTTCCTCGCGGCGATCATCGCCACCGTCATCGCCATCACCATCGGCGTGATCGCCGGCTACCTGACCGGCTGGCGCAGCGAATCGCTGTCGGCGCTGACGAACGTGTTCCTGGTGATCCCAGGCCTGCCCCTGATCATCATCGTCGCCTCCATGTTCGAGGACCCGCCGCTGTGGCTGGTGGCGGCCGTGCTGGGCATCACCGGGTGGGCGTGGGGCGGTCGTGTGCTGCGCGCGCAGACCATGTCGCTGCGAAACCGGGACTTCATTCAGGCGGCCCGCGCCAATGGCGAGCCGCTCCGGCGCATCATCACGGTGGAGATGCTCCCCAACCTGATGGCGCTGATCGCCGCGAGCTTCGTCGGCACAGTGACCGCGGCCATCCTGACACTCACGACACTGTCGTACATCGGCGTGATCCCGGTGAACACCTACAACTGGGGAACCATCCTGAACTGGGCGTCGGCGCAGGGTGCCTTCCGGCAGAACCAGTGGTGGTGGTACCTGCCGCCTGGATTGTGCATCGCCTTCATCGGCGTCGCCCTCGCATTGATCAACTTCGGCATCGACGAGTACGTGAACCCGCGGCTGCGGTCGGCGGGAGAGCGGGCGCGCGCCATGAAGAAGAAGGGGCTCGACGTGAACGACGCGGTCACCGTCGTGCGGCCAGACCCGGCCTCCGCCGCGCGCACCTCGAGTGCACCGCAGACATACGAGAACGATCCGAAGGAACCTGTACGTTGAGCACTTCCACCACGTCGACCCGCGCCCCCTACCAGGACGCGTCCCTCCCGATACCCGACCGCGTCGCCGATCTGCTCTCGCGCATGACCGTGGCCGAGAAGGTCGGGCAGATGCTCCAGCTCGATGCACGCGACGACCTCGCCGACCACGTGCTGCGGCGCAACGTGGGGTCGATCCTGCACACCTCGCCCGATCGCATCCTCGCGGCGGGGGAACTCACGCTGCAGACGCGTCTGCGGATCCCGCTGCTGGTCGGGGAGGACTGCATCCACGGCCACTCGTTCTGGCCCGGTGCGACCATCTACCCGACCCAGCTCGGCATGGCCGCGTCGTGGGATGCCTCCCTGGTCGAGAAGGTGGCCCGCGCCACCGCCGTCGAGGTGGCGGCCACCGGCATCCACTGGACGTTCTCGCCTGTGCTCTGCATCGCGCGCGACCTGCGCTGGGGCCGCGTGAACGAGACGTTCGGCGAGGATCCGCACCTGATCGGCGAGCTCGCCTCAGCGATGGTGCGCGGCTATCAGGGCGACGGTCTCGACGATCCGACGGCGATCCTCGCCACGGCGAAGCACTTCGCCGGCTATTCCGAGACGCAGGGTGGAAGGGATGCCAGCGAGGCGGACATCTCGCGCCGCAAGCTGCGCTCGTGGTTCCTGCCGCCGTTCGAGCGGGTCGCTCGCGAAGGCTGCCGCACCTTCATGCTCGGCTACCAGAGCACCGACGGCGTGCCGATCACGGTCAACGACTGGCTGCTCAGCGACGTGCTGCGCGGCGAGTGGGGCTACACCGGCACTCTCATCACCGACTGGGACAACGTCGGGCGGATGGTATGGGAGCAGCACGTGCAGCCCGACTACGCGCACGCGGCCGCTGCGGCGGTGAAGGCCGGCAACGACATGGTCATGAACACGCCGGGATTCTTCGAGGGGGCACTGGAGGCCGTGGCGCGGGGGATGCTGGCATCCGAAGACTTCGACACGGCAGTGGGCCGAATCCTCACCTTGAAGTTCGAGCTCGGGCTGTTCGAGGACCCGCGGATGCCGCAGGACGGTCTCGAGGCCGTGGTGGGTCAGGCCGCCCATGCCGACCTCAACCTCGAGGTCGCCCGCCGCTCGCTGGTGCTGCTCGAGAACGACGGGACGCTTCCCCTTTCGCCGGCCCCGCATGGCGGGTCTCCTTCGCCGGAGCACACCGGCCGGGTGGCCGTGGTCGGTCCACTCGCCGATGACGCGCAGGAGCAGCTCGGCGACTGGGCAGGCGGCTCGGGCCAGGCCGGCTGGCTGGACGGTCAGCCGCGCGAGATGATCACGACCGTGCTCGACGGGATGCGCGACGTCGCCCCGTGGGAGGTCGTGCACGCGCGTGGCGCCGACATCCTCACCCTCGAGCCCGACCCCGCGGGTGCCACCTGGCCCGACGGTCAGCCGCGCCCGCCTGTGGTGCGGCCCGTCCCTGCCGATGCGACGCAGATCGCCGAGGCGGTCGCCGCGGCCCGTGACGCGGATGCCGTGATCGCCGTCGTCGGAGACGCCCGCGGACTCTACGGTGAGGGGCGCTCCACCGCGACGCTGGAGCTCATCGGCGGGCAGATCGCGCTGCTGGACGCGCTCGTGGAGACCGGCACCCCGGTGATCGTCGTGCTGATGGCATCCAAGCCGCTGGTGCTGCCGGCATCCGTTCAGCGCGCCGCCGCGGTGATCTGGGCCGCGAACCCGGGCATGCAGGGCGGTCGGGCGATCGCCGAGCTGATCACCGGCGCCATCGAACCGTCCGGCCGGCTGCCGATCTCGTTCGCCAGACACGCCGGACAGCAGCCGACGTATTACAACCAGATCCGCGGTCAGCACGGCGACCGCTACGCCGACCTCAGTCAGGCGCCGGCCTGGGCGTTCGGGCAGGGTCTGTCGTACACGACCGTCGCGTATGCGGACCTGACGCTGGCGTCGACGGCGCTCGGGGCGGACGACGTCATCTCGGCATCCGTCACCCTCACCAACACCGGCGCGCGACCGGCGACCGAGACCGTGCAGGTGTACGTGCGCGACGAGGTGACCTCGGTCAGCTGGGCCGTGCGCGAACTGAAGACCTACCGGCAGGTCACCGTGCAGCCGGGGGAGTCGGTGCAGGTGCCGCTGGAGCTGCCGGTGAGCGCGTGCACGATCGTGGACGCCGTCGGCAACCGGGTCGTCGAGGCCGGCGACTTCACGCTGCTCGTGGGGCCGTCGTCGCGCGAGGAGGATCTGCTGGCGGCGGAGTTCACCGTCCTGTGAGGCGAGATCTCACCCGCGGCGGGCGGACCGCGGTTACGGCTCCTGAAGGCGGGCGGTCGTGCCGCGAACGATGAGCTCGAAGGGCAGGTCGCCGCTGACCGGCGCATCCACGCCCTCGAGCTGAGCGAGGATCGCACCGGCGGCACGCTCGCCCTGCGCCATCGGGAACTGGTCGACCGTGGTCAGCTGGAAGAACTCGCCCAGCTCGTGTCCGTCGATGCCGACGATCGAGAGATCCTGCGGTACCCGGAAGCCCAGGTCGCGTGCGGCGAGGATGGCGCCGATCGCCATCTCATCGGACGCGGCGAAGATGGCCGTCGGCCGCGGGCCCGGTCTGCCGAGCAGCTGCTTGGCGGCACGGAAACCCCCGTCGACCGTGAAGTCCGCAGGCTCCAGGAATGCCGGGTTCGGGACGACCCCCGCATCCGCCAGCGCCTGCTCGAAGCCGAGCCGCCGCTGGGTCGGGATGTGGAAGTCGATGTCGAACTCGGGGTTCGCCCCGATGTGCGCGATCTCGCGGTGTCCGAGCGCGAGCAGGTGGTCGGTGGCGAGCCGGGCGATGGCCGTGTCGTCGACGTTGAGCGTGTGCAACCGGGGATGCGGGCCGCCGATCGCGATCACGGGCAGGCCGAGAGCCAGCAGCTGATCGGTCTCGTCCGCGTCCAGTTCGATCGAGACGGCGACGACGGCATCCACCCGCTGCCGGCGCAGGAAGGTGGAGAAGACCTCGTGCCGCACCGCGGCATCGGCGGTGATGTTGTAGAGCGTGATGTCGTAGCCGGCGCGCATCAACGCGGTGGTGGCACCGGAGAGCACCGTGCTGAAGAACCATCGGTCCAGGTACGGCACGATCACACCCACGTTCTGGGTGCGGCCGGATGCCAGGCTGGACGCCCGTGAGGAGACGACGTAGCCGAGGGCCTCGGCGGCGATGTGCACGCGCTCGCGGGAGGCCGGCGACACATGTCCGCGGCCGCTGAGCGCACGCGACACGGTCGCGGTCGAGACTCCTGCGAGTTTGGCGACCTCATCGATGCTCACCATGTCGGCCCCTTCCTCCCATCACTGCCCGTCTATATGGCGCAAACCGCCCCAGTTTCTCGCGAATCAGGGCAGTTTGCGCCATATAGACGGGTTCTGGTCAGGCCCGGGTGAACCAGGCGGCGGTGTTCGGCGGCAGCGCGGTGCCGGCGAACGGCTCGCTCCGGATGACGAAGGTCACGCCATCGCCCAGCTCGATCGGCTCGGAGCCGAGGTTCGCCACCACGTGCAGGTCGCCGCGGTGGAACGCCACGGCTGCGGCATCCACGTCATCCCAGACCAGGGAGCCGGAGCCCAGCGAGCGCGCGCGTCGCTCGGCGAGCAGGGCTTTGTAAAGGTTCAGCGTCGAATCCGGCTGAGCCTCCTCGACGTCTCGCGCGAAGCGCGCCCACTCGTCCGGCTGCGGCAGCCAGGAGGCACCTGTGTCGTTGAAGCCATAGGCGTCGCCGGATGCCGTCCAGGGCAGCGGCACGCGGCATCCGTCGCGACCGTAGCGCTCGCCGTTCGTGCGGAACCACGTCGGATCCTGACGGAACTCGTCGGGGATCTCCATCGCCTCGGGCAGGCCCAGCTCCTCGCCCTGGTAGACGTACGCCGACCCGGGCAGGGCGAGCATGAGCGTCGTGGCCGCGCGACCGCGTGACAGGCCGATGGCCGGGTCGGGCTTGCCGACCGACTTCGGGCCGATGCCCTCGCCCTGCGGGCTGTCGGCGGTGAGCGCCAGGCGCGAGGCGTGGCGGATGACGTCGTGGTTCGAGAGCACCCAGGTGCTGGGCGCGCCCACCTTGCCGAACTCCTCGAGGGACTCGCGGATGACAACGCGCAGCGCCTCGGCATCCCACGGCGTCATCAGGTACGGGAAGTTGAAGGTCTGGTGCATCTCGTCGGGCCGCACCCACAGGGCGGTCTTCTCGAGGGTCGGCAGCCACGCCTCGCCGCACAGGGCGCGGTCGCCGTCGTACTCGCCGAGCACCTTGTGCCAGTCGCGATAGATGTCGTGCACCTCGTCCTGGCCCCAGTACGGCACGTTCTGCTCGCCGCCACCCATGGAGTCGGCGTCGGCGACGGGCGCGTAGTCGGGAAGGCCGGCCTCCTTCACCATGCCGTGCGCCACGTCGACGCGGAAGCCGTCGACGCCGCGGTCGAGCCAGAAGCGCAGGATGCTGCGGAACTCCTCGCGCACCTCTTCGTTCGTCCAGTCGAAGTCGGGCTGGGTGGCGTCGAAGATGTGCAGATACCACTGGCCGGGGGTGCCGTCGGCTTCGGTCACGCGCTGCCACATGCCGCCGCCGAACACGCTCTCCCAGTTGTTCGGGGGCAGCTCGCCGTTCTCGCCGCGGCCGTCGCGGAAGACGTAGCGGGCGCGCTCACGGCTGCCGGGAGCCGAGTTCAGAGCCTGCTGGAACCAGACGTGCTGGTCGGAGGAGTGGTTGGGGACCAGGTCGACGATCACGCGGATGCCGCGGGTGTGCGCTGCGTTCAGCATCTCGTCGAAGTCGGCGAGCGTGCCGAACAGCGGGTCGACGTCGCGGTAGTCGGCGACATCGTAACCGGCGTCCTTCTGCGGGCTGGTCATGAACGGGCTCAGCCAGATCGCGTCCACGCCCAGGCTCTTCAGATCGTCGAGCCGGCTGGTGATGCCGGGGAGATCGCCGACGCCGTCACCGGACGCATCCGCGAAGGAACGGGGGTAGATCTGGTAGATGACGGCGCTGCGCCACCATTCGGAACCGGGAGACGCGATCTGCTCGAGCTGTGCCATGGCACCAGGCTACTGTAAGCGCTTGCAGTAGCGGTAGTGCAGGGATCGAAACGGTTCGATCCGGACGTGGCGGATGCGGTTCGCGGCGCGTTTTCAGGACGAATGCAGTTCTGGAGGATGCTGGCGCCCTGAACGACCTTCAGAAGTGGAGACATCCTTCAGAAGCGAGGTGCGAGTGGATGCCGCGCGCCGCTCAGCCGGGGATGACGACGTTCACCGGCGGCTCTCCGGCCAGCATCCGCTCGATCTGGGTGCGGATCAGCTTCGCCATGCGCGGGTTCATCGCCGTGGACGCGCCGCCGCCGTGCGGGATCATCAGCAGGCCCGGGGCCGACCAGAGCGGATGCCCTGCGGGGACCGGTTCCTGCTCGAACACGTCGAGCGCGGCGCGGATGCGGCCGTCGTCCAGCGCGGCGAGGAGGGCATCCGTATCGATGAGCGGCCCGCGGCCGACGTTGACGAGCAGTGCGCCTGGTGCCATCCGACCGATCAGCTCGGCGTCGAAGAGATGGCGGGTCTCGGCGGTGCCCGGCAGACTCAGCACGACGATCTCGGCATCCGCCAGCAGCGTCGGCAGTTCATCGATGCCGCGCACTTCCATGTCTCCGATGCCTTCGACGCGCTCGGTCCGCGCGCTGCGCGCGACGGCGGTCATGGTGACCTCGAAGGGCGCGAGGCGCTGCGCGATCGCCTTGCCCACTCCGCCGAATCCGACGAGCAGCACTCGACGGTCGGCCAGGCTCTCTGCGAAGACCGGCGCCCACTCACCGCGATCCTGCGCGCGCACGAAACGGGGGATCTGCCGCTGCGCGGCGATCATCATGCCCACCGCGAGCTCGGCCGTCGACGGCTCGTGCACACTGGCCGCGTTCGCGAACGGCATGCCGGACGGGAGGATGTCGGCGACGCCGTCGTACCCGATCGACTGGCTCTGCACGAGGCGGATGCTCAGCCCCTCGAGCGCATCCAGCGAGCCGGTGGAACCCATGTACGGCGGGACGACGATGTCGATGTGCTCGGCCGGGGCAGGCGACTTCAGGTCCCAGACGCGAAGATCGACGTCTGCGGGCAGGGCGCCGATATCAGCGGCGACACGATCGGTGGGGACGGTGACGAGGAGGCTCACACCTCGACCCTAGTCCGTGCGAGTGATGGGGCTCGCAGTCCCAGACAACGGTACGAACGTCTCGGCTCCGTCACGGATATTGACATCTCTGTGTTCTGTATACAGAATACTGAGAGATCGAACAGCGCCGGGAGACCGGCTCTTCCAATGACGAAAGAGAGGTGGCGGAATGTCCCGCTCGAAGAATCTGAAGTACTTCGCAGGCGTCGCCGTCGGCGCATTGACGCTGGGACTCGCCGCATGCAGCGGTGGGGGAGCAGGCGGCGGCGGTGTCGACGCGAACGGCGACGCCACGGTCGTGTGGTCGACCTGGGGAACGCCTGACGAACTCACCCGGTACACGGAATTCAACGAAGACTTCATGAAGCGCCACCCGGACATCAAAGTCAAGTTCCAGCCCGTTGCCGGTTACGGCGACTACCACTCAAAGCTCCTCGCCCAGCTCACCAGCAACACGGCACCCGACGTGTTCTACGTGGGCGATGACATGATCGGCCAGTTCGTCGACTCCAAGCGCCTCATGCCGCTGAAGACGCTGATGAACTCGGAGAACAGCAAGACCAAGGTCGATGACTTCTTCCCCGGCCTGTTCGGCGCCGCCGAGCACGACGATGAGATCTACGCCGCCCCCAACGACTCCAACCCCGACGTGCTCTGGTACGACAAGGAGGCGCTGAAGGCGGCGGGTGTCACCGAGGATCCGGCCACCCTCGCCGAGAACGGCGAATGGACCACTGAGAAGTTCCTCGAGATGAACGCAGAGCTGCACGACGCGAAGCTGACCGGGTCGATGTTCTGGAACTACTGGGCCACGCACTGGAGCTGGCTGTCCTCGCAGGGTGTCGACGCCCCGTACAGTGACAGCGGCGAGTTCGTCGGGAACACGGATGCCGACACGGTGGCCGCCATGCAGCAGCTGGGCGACCTGTTCCAGGACGGCACCTTCGTGGTCGCCGACACCCTGCCCGACGGCGCAGGTGCGGACAGTGTCTTCGTCACGCACAAGTCCGGATTCTTCGTGCAGGGGCGCTACACGATCGGCACCGTGAAGTCCGCCGGGGTCGAGGACGCGTACGACATCGTGCGCTGGCCCACGCCCGACGGCGAGCCCGCGCCGACCGGCGTCGCGACGAGTTTCCTCGCGATCAACGGCAAGACCAAGGTCGAGGATGCTGCGTTCACCTTCTGGACCGAGTTCCTCTCCGCGGAGGGCCAGGTCTTCCGCCTCAAGGGCGGCGGCAACGCGGTGCCGTCGATCAAGGGCGCCGACGAGGTCGTGCTCGAGGACGGCTACCCCGCCCACGCGCAGACCTTCCTCGACATGCGCGACATCGGATTCGAGGACTACCCGGCCGAGGCGCGCGTGCCAGGGCTGCCCGTCGCTGTCGCCGAGGAGTTCCAGAAGCTCTACGAGGGTAAGACCGACGCTCAGCAGAGCCTCGACAGCGTGGCGACGCTCGTCAAGGAACGGTCGGGTAAGTAAGAGTGACTCAGCTCACCGAGGAGCGGATGCCGCAGGCGACCCCTGCGGCATCCGCCCCACCCCTGCGTCGAGAGGCGGCGTGGCGTCGCCGCGACCGGCTGTGGGGCTACGCCTTCGTCGGCCCGCAGCTGATCGGGATGGGACTGTTCGTGGTCCTGCCGTTCGCGGCCAGCCTGGTGCTCGCCTTCGCCCACTGGGACGGGCTCGGTGAGCTGAGCTGGGTAGGTTTCGACAACTTCATCTCGCAGCTGCAGGATCCGCTGCTGGGACGATCCATCCTCAACACCCTGATCATCGCCGTCGTCACCGTGCCGATCGGTCTGGGGTTGGCGGTCATCGTCGCCGTCGCCCTCGAGCGGCTGAAGACGCGCGCCCTGTACCTCGTGCTGTTCTTCTCCCCGGTCGTCACCGCCACCGTCGCGATCGCGATGATCTGGCAGCAGATGTTCCGCGTCGACGGGGTGCTCTCCACCACCATCGCGAAGATCTTCCACATCGATCCGCCGAACTGGCTGCAGGACCCCAGGCTGGCCCTGCTCGCCGTGTGCATCGTCACCATCTGGTCCTCGCTGGGCCTGAACGTGGTGATCTTCCTCGCCGGGCTGCAGAGCATTTCGCCCTCGGTCATCGAGGCCGCGCGCATCGACGGCGCGGGCGCCGTGCGGCTGATGCTCAGCATCCGCCTTCCGCTGCTCTCGCCGATCGTGTTCTTCTCGTCGGTGATCGCGTTCATCTCGTCGCTGCAGACCTTCGACATCGTCTACGTGCTGGTCTCCGGCGGCGGCCCCGACAACGCGACCCGCACGATCGTCTACCACATCTACGATCTCGGTTTCGGGCGATTCGAGTTCGGTCCGTCCAGCGCCGCGAGCATCATCCTTCTGGTGCTGACGCTCGTCATCACCGCGATCCAGTTCGCCGCTCAGAAGAAGTTCGTTCACTACGAGGATGATCCCGCATGAGCGGCACCACGACACCACGCTTGACCGACGGGCGTCAGTCTCCGCCCACGGAGTCGACGATCGCGATCGTCGCCCCCGGCACGCACCCGCGCCGCTTCGGCGGCGCCGGGCGGCGCCGCACCGGTGCCGTCGTGCTGCACATACTTCTCGTCGGGGCCGGCATCTCGATGGTGTTCCCCTTCATCTGGATGCTGCTGACCTCGCTCAAGACGCTTCCCCAGCTGCTGCAGAATCCGCTGGAGTTCCTGCCCAACCCATGGACGGTCTCCAATTACGCCGATGCCTGGAATGCCGTCCCGTTCGGGCAGGCCTACCTGAACAGCGCGTACATCACCGCGCTGGTGGTGGTCGGCACTCTCATCACCGCGTCGATGGCCGGGTACGCCTTCGCGCGGATCCGATTCCGCGGCAGCAAGGTGCTGTTCATCGTCTTCCTGGCGACGCAGATGATCCCTGCACAGGTGACGCTGATCCCCTTCTATCTGCTGATGTCGAACCTCGGCTGGGTCGATTCGCACCTTGCCCTGATCGTGCCGGGCATGATCGCCAACCCGTTCGCCGTGTTCCTGATGCGACAGTTCGTGCTCTCGCTGCCGAAGGAGCTCGAGGAGGCGGCGCTGGTCGACGGCGCCGGCCGGTTGCGCACCTTCTTCAGCATCGTGCTGCCGAACCTGCGGCCCGGTCTTGCGGCGCTGGCGATCATCACGGCGTTGAGCGTGTGGAACGCGTTCCTGTTCCCGCTGGTGCTGCTGAACTCGCCGGACCTGTTCACCGTGCCGCTGCTGCTGACGTCGTTCCAGGGCCAGCACGGGTCGATCAACTACGGGCTGGTGATGGCGGCATCCGCGATCGCCACGATCCCGATGCTGATCGTCTTCGTGATCGGCCAGCGCAAGATCCTCAACAGCATGGCCGCGTCCGGTCTGGGCGGCCGTTGAGATGACGGATGCCGACATGCCGGATGCCGCCCGGCTCGCAGTCCTCGCCGGACGCCACCTCGACCTGGTCACCGCGCCGTTCACCCTGCCGCGCTCGCGCGTGCTGGTGTTCCGCGCCGACGACGGGGTGCGGGTGCACACCTCGGAGTACGAGAGACGCCTCGAGGATTGCCGCGTGCTGGATGAGGTGACGGTCACCGATGCCGCCGGTGCCGTGCTGCCGGTCCGCGACGTGCAGCCGCACCGGATCGCCTTCGGTTCGGAGACCGGCTCGGCCGTCGCCACCCTCGCCTTCGACGGTCCGGCTGCCCTGAGCGTCGCGGGGAGCGACGGCGTACACGCGACATTGCGGCATCGGGACGGTCGGGTGGAGCGGCATCCGCTCGCCGGCGGCGGCATCCGCATCCGGATCGCACCCGACCGTTCGATCGCGATCGAACCGGGCGATCACGAGTCCGCGCTCGCCGAGAGCGAGCGGCTGTGGCTGGAGTGGTTCGCGCGCTGCCCTCGGGTGCGCGAGGACCTGCAGCAGATGACCGCGTTCTGCTGGTGGGTGCTCGGTGCGAACATCGTCGAGCTGCCCGCCCTCGGTGACGCGCGCGCGGTCGTGCCGTCGAAGATCGGCTACGTCGGGCTCTGGCAGTGGGACGCATACTTCATCGCCGTCGGCCTGCGGCACGGCGACCCGGAGCTCGCCCGCGAGCAGCTGGACATCGCCTTCCGCTTCCCCGGTGCTGACGGGCAGCTGCCCGACGTCGTGCACGAGGAGGGGATCCTCGCCACCAGCGACGACCTGCCCGAGAGCGACCGGGCGACGCTGCGTCGCGCGGGCTCGCAGATCGCCGACCCGTCGCAGCCGGTGCCCCTCACCAAGCCGCCGCTCGCGGCCTGGGCGCTGCGCAAGGTGCTGGAGGCGGAGGACCGCCCGGACTGGGCCCGCGAACAGCTGGGGCGGGTGATCCGATCGCAGGACTGGTGGTTCGCCGTCTCGGACCTGGACGGCGACGGGATGCCGGAGTACGGGCATCCGTACTCGTCCGGTCTGGATGACAGTCCGATCTTCGACGGCCCGATCCCCACGGCCGCTCCCGACCTGGCCGCGTATCTGGTCTGCCAGGACCGCGAGATCGCCGCTCTGCTCGGTCGCTACGAGCCGAATGCCGACACCGACCGCTTCCTCGCCCGCGCGGAGCGCACGCAGGAGTTGCTGAACGGGATGTGGGATGCCGATACCGGCCGCTTCCTCGCCCGTGGGGCGGGGGAGGAGATCCGCTCCGACACCGTCGTGGGACTCATGCCGCTGCGCACCGGAACGCTGCCGGACGGCATCCGTGACGCCCTGCGCGACGCCGTCGACGACCCGGCCCGCTACGGCCTGGACTGGGGCCTGCCGACCGTCGCCGCCGACGACCCGGACTTCTCTCCCGAGAGGATGTGGCGCGGACCTGTCTGGATCAACACCAGCGTCCTGGTGGCCGAGGGGCTCGAGCTCTCGGGGTACGCGGAGCGCGCCCGCGAGCTCCGCGAGCAGACCGCCCGCCTCGTCGTGCACGGCGGTGGCCCGCACGAGTACTACAACCCCTTCACCGGATTCAAGGCCGAGCGGGCGACGACCTCCTTCGGGTGGTCTGCCGCGCTGTTCGTGGACCTGGCGGTCGCCCTCACCTGAGCGCGTCACGTCGGCACGGGCACGTCGCCATGCGTGTACTGTATTCAATATTCAATTACGTGTGACAAGGAGGTCATGATGAAGCGACGTGTGATGTGGACCGCAGCCCTGACAGCGGCGGCGGCTCTCACCCTGTCGGGATGTGCATTCGGCGGAGGTGCACCCGCTGCAGGCGGCGCCGAACTCGAGAAGGACGCCACGGCGACCGGCGAGATCACGATCTGGTCATGGGACGTCGCGGCGACGGCTCTCAAGCGGCTCGGCGCGGAGTACGAGAAGACCCATGAGGGCACCACCATCGATGTCGTCGACATCGGCTACGACAACGCCTACGACAAGATGTCCGTCGGGCTTCAGGCCGGCACCGGGCTGCCCGACATCATCACGCTGGAGACGGACAAGAACCAGAGCTACCTGACGCAGTTCCCGAAGGGCTTCACCGACCTGACGCCCGTGTTCGGCGACGCGAAGGCCGACTTCGACCCGTTCAAGTGGCACTCCGGAACGGATGCCGAGGGCGCGCTGCGCGTCGCCCCCTGGGACTCCGGCACGGTGGGGCTGTTCTACCGCACGGACTACTTCGCCTCCGCCGGCATCGATCCGGCATCCATCACCACCTGGGACGATCTCGTCGCGGCCGGTGAGGCCATCAAGGCGAAGACCGGCCACACGCTGCTGACCGCCGACCTCTCCTCGGGTGGACCGTTCTCGATCATGCTGCAGCAGCAGGGGCAGGGCCTGTTCGACGCCGCCGGTGAGATCACCGTGAACTCGCCCGAGGCGGTGCGCACACTCACTCTGCTGCAGACCATGCAGCAGAAGGGGCTGATCAAGAACGCCAAGGGCTGGGATGCCAGCGTCACCAGCGCGAAGGACGGCGACTCCGCCGTCACACCCGAGGCCGTCTGGTGGATCGGCACGCTCGAGGGCGAAGCGCCCGAGCTCGCCGGGAAATACGCCGTGCGCGACCTTCCCGTCTTCGCGGCGGGCGGAGCACCCACCTCGAACAACGGCGGCTCCGGACTCGCCATCCCGACACAGGCGAAGAACCCGCAGCTGGCCGCCGACTTCATGGCCTTCGTGCTCGCCGACACCGACAACCAGGCGAGCATGATGAAGGACGAGGGGCTCTTCCCTGCCCACCTGCCGGCCCTGCAGTCGGACTACTTCCAGCAGGCCAGCGAGTACTTCAGCGGACAGCAGGTGTTCCAGACGTTCGCCCAGCTGACGCCGCAGATCCCGTCCATCACGTTCACCTCCGACCAGTCGGTGGCATCCGACGCCGTCTCCAACGCCGTCGCCGCAGCGGTGCTGAACGGCGAGGACCCCCAGAAGGCGCTCGACGACGCCGCGGCGCAGATCGCCAACTCGACGGGTCGGAAGGTCGCCGGCTGACATGACCCTCCAGAGCACGACCCGGGGTCGCGGCATCCGCCGCGGCCTCGGTGCCGACGAAGGTCGCGGCGGCGGGGCGGAGGAGAGCCGACAGGGCGCTCCGGCATCCGGGGCATCCCGATCCGGGCGTCTGTTCGCCGCGCGCATGCACCGACCCGGCCTGTGGTTCGCGCTGCCCGCCACGGCGCTGATGGCGATCTTCTTCGCCTACCCCCTGGTCGTGTCGCTGCTGCAGAGCTTCTACCGCACGCAGGGCGGGGTCTCGACCTTTGTCGGCCTCGACCAGTACACGCGGATGCTCCGCGACCCGCTCGTGGCGAAGAGTCTGTTCAACGCCGGGCTCATCCTGATCGTGCAGGTGCCGATCATGATCGCCCTCGCCGTCGGGCTCGCCTATCTGCTGAACCAGTCCTGGCTGCGCTTCCGCGCGGGCTTCCGGCTCATCGTCTTCCTGCCCGCGATAACCACGCTGGTGGCCTACTCGGTCGTCTTCCGCGTGATCATGACCACCGACGGCGGGCTGCTGAACCAGTTCCTCGGGCTGCTCGGAGCCGCCCCGATCGACTGGTTGAACAACGAGTGGTGGTCGCGGGTCGCCGTGATCGCCTCGATCACCTGGCGCTGGACCGGCTACAACATGGTCATTATCCTCGCCGGGCTGCAGGCCATCGCACCGGAGCTGTACGAAGCCGCGCGCATCGACGGCGCCGGCAGGTGGCAGACCTTCCGGCATGTGGTCGTGCCGCAGCTGCGTCCGGTGCTGATCTTCACCAGCGTCACCTCCACGATCGGCGCGCTGCAGCTGTTCGACGAGAACTACATCCTCACCGGCGGCGGGCCGAACAACGCCACGCTCACCCCGGTCCTGTACCTGTACAAGATGGGCTTCCAGCAGTTCGACTTCGGCTACGCCAGCGCGATCGCCTGGATGCTCGTCATCCTCACCGGGATCATCGCGGTGGTCCAGTTCCGCATCATGAGGGAGAAGCCGTGAGCACTCAGCTGATCACCACCGGAAGGGACCGACGCTCCGGGATGCCGGATCGCCGGCGCGGTGAGCCGCTGGCCCGACGGATCATCCTGCGCAGCCCCGTCTACCTGCTGATGATCGGTGCGGGCATCCTGTCGCTCGTGCCCTTCCTGTGGATGGTCATCGCCTCCAGTCACCGGACGAGCGACCTGTTCGTCACCCCTCTGCCGCTGCTGCCCGGCGGGGAGTTCTGGCAGAACCTCGCCCGACTGCAGGAGTCCATCGGATTCGGGCAGGTGATGCTCAACAGCGTCCTGGTCGCCGTGCTCTACACGGTCTTCAGCGCCGCGATCAGCGTGATGTGCGGCTACGGCCTGGCGACCTACCGCTTCCGCGGCCGGGGCGTGCTGCTGGGCGTCATCCTCGTGACGATGATGATCCCCATGCAGGTGCTGCTGGTGCCGCTGTTCCAGATGATGGCGAGCCTGGGCTGGATCGATTCGTACCAGGCGCTGATCGTGCCCTTCCTGGCCAATGCGTTCGGGATCTTCCTGATGCGGCAGGGATTCCTGGACTTCCCGCACACGCTGGTCGAGGCCGCCCGCATCGACGGGGCGTCGGAGCTGCGCACGTTCTACCGCATCGTGCTCCCCGTCGCACGCCCGCAGCTCGCGGCGCTGATCATCTACACGTTCATCAGCCAGTGGAACTCGTTCATCTGGCCGCTGCTCATGCTCAACACCGAGGACAAGTACACGATCCCCGTCGCGCTGAACACGATGATCGGCCTCAGCCGGGTGGACTACTCCGGACTGATGCTGGGTTCGCTGCTGGCGACGCTGCCGCTGCTGATCCTGTTCCTGATCTTCCAGAAGCAGTTCGTCGCTGGTCTCCTCGGCGGTGCGGTCAAGGGTTGACGGCGCCGCCGCGCGATCAGGCGGTGAAGTAGGCGCTGGAGGAGTTGTCGAGGATGCGGCGCATGCCGTGCATCCAATTCGCCTTCAGCGCCTCGGCGGCGGCGGGGATGTCACCGGCGGCGATGTTGCGGGCGATCTCGGCGTGCTCGGCTGCCACGCGCTCGACTTTCACGTCCTCGGCGACAAGCAGCGACTCGTAGCGGTGGAACGACCCGCGCACGCTCTCGATCACGTCGAGCAGGCGCTTGTTGGGGCAGGCCGAGAGCATCACGGCGTGCCACTCGTCGTCACGGCTGATGACGAGACGGTGCTCGACCAGTTCGTCGGTGAACGCATCCGCCAGCTCGACCAGACGCTCGCCGACCTTCTTCAGCTCGTCGACGGGGGACAGCTCGAGCGCCAGGCTCTCCAGCGCGGCCATGACCGGTGCCAGATCCTCGAACTCGCCGGCACTGAGCGGAACGAACCGGAAGCCCTTGCCGTTCTCGCTGGTGATCTGTCCCTCGGACTCCAGCGCGATCAGGGCCTCGCGCAGGGGTGTGCGGCTCACGCCGAGCTCGGCCGCCAGCTGCACCTCGTTGATGCTGGCTCCGGGTTTCGCCAGGCCCGTGCGCATGCGCGCGAGCAGTTCGTCCCGCACCTGCGAACGGAGGTTCTTGCGCTCGATGGCCATAGTGATGAATCCCTTTCCCAGCGTCAGCTTAGAGCTTGACCCTCCGACGCTTACGCCATACGCTTACTGTATACAGAATACATTGGACAGTGTTCTGTTGTCCATCAGTCTCAGAGAGGAGCCCCCGTGACCCAGCACCGCGACGATGAGCGCGTCCGGGAAGTCCGGATCGACGCTCTCGCCTTCGGCGGCGATTACAACCCGGACCAGTGGTCCGAGGAGACCTGGCACGAGGACATCCGCCTGATGAAGGAGGCGGGCGTCACGATGGTCAGCCTGCCGATCTTCAGCTGGCCGCAGCTCGAGCCGGAGCCCGGCGTGTACGACTGGGGCTGGCTCGATCGCGTCCTTGACCTGCTGCACGCGGCAGGCATCCGCATCGATCTCGCGACGGCGACGGCCACCCCGCCGTCCTGGCTGCTGCGCGCGCACCCCGAGATGGGCCCCTGGGATGCCGAGGGGCGCCGCCTCGAGTTCGGCTCCCGGCAGACGTACTGCCCCTCCTCTCCGATCTGGCGCGAGAACGTGGCCAGGATGACCCGTGCGATGGCGGAGCGCTACGGCGAGCACCCGGGCCTTGCGATGTGGCACATCTCCAACGAATACGGCGACCACGTCTCCCGCTGCTGGTGCTCGGAGTCGAGCCGGCACTTCCGTCGCTGGCTGGCAGACCGCTACGGCGACCTCGACGGTCTGAACGAGGCCTGGGGTGTGAACGTCTGGGGTCAGCGCTACACCTCCTGGGATCACATCGAGGTGCCCCGCACGGCGCCGGGTCCGATCAACCCCACGCAGCTGCTGGACTTCGAGCGGTTCTCCTCGGATGCCATGCTCGAGCTCTTCCAGCTCGAGATCGACGTGCTGCGCGAGGTCACTCCCGACATCGCCGTCACCACCAACTTCATGAGCATGTTCCGCGACCTGGACTACTGGGACTTCGCCGCGCGCGAGGACATCGTCACCGACGACGCCTACCCCGAGCCCGCCGACCCCGCCTCCCACGTCGGGGCCGCGCTGAACTACGGGCTGATGCGCTCGCTCAAGGGCGGCCGCCCGTGGCTGCTGCTGGAGTCATCGGCCAGCGCCACCAGCTGGCGCGACGTCAACGTGCCCAAGGCCCCGGGGAAGATCCGCGTCGAGAGCCTGCAGGCGGTCGCGCACGGCTCCGATTCCGTGATGTTCTTCCAGTGGCGCCAGGCCAGATACGGGCAGGAGAAGTTCCACTCCTCGATGCTCGGGCATCGCGGCGAGCGCTCCCGCAGCTTCCAGGAGACCAAGGCGCTCGGCAACGAGCTCAAGCGACTCGAGCAGGTCCGGGGCACCCGGGTGCGCTCCCGTGTGGCGCTGGTCGTGGACTGGGACTCGTGGTGGGGGTCGAGCGCGGTCGAGTCGCTGCCGTCGCAGCGACTGCAGTGGGCGGACCAGGCCCGCGCGTGGCACCGCGCGATGCACACGCTCGGCCACGCGGTGGACGCAGTCCGCGCGGCCGGTCCCTTCGAGGAATATGACGTCGTGGTGGTCCCCAACCTCTACATCGCCGACCAGGCCCAGGCCGACGCGATGCGCGCGTTCGTCGAGAACGGCGGACACGTCGTGGTCGGTCCGTTCTCCGGCGTCGTGGACGCCACCGAGAAGGTGCACGAGGGCGGAGCGCCCGGCCCGCTGCGCGATCTGCTCGGCATCGAGGTGGACGAGCAGTGGCCGCTCGCCGACGGAGTCGTGGAACGCGCGTTCTACGACGGCGACACCATCGACGTGCCCTGCTGGGCCGAGTGGATCGAGGCGGACGCCGATGTCGAGGTGCGTGGAGTCCATGCATCCGGTGTGCTCGAGGGGCGCCCGGCGATCACCCGCCGCACCGTCGGCTCCGGCTCCGCCTGGTACGTCAGCACCATGCTCGAACCCGAAGGCATGCTGACCGTGTTCCGCGACGTGCTGCGCAGCGCCGGACTCCCCGCGCGCAGGCACGTGGACGTGGATGCCGAGGCCGTCACCCGCACCGATGGCACCACGGACTACACGTTCCTGCTCAACCACGGCACCGCTCCGGTCGCGTTCGCGCTCCCGGCATCGGGCGTCGACCTGCTCACCGGGGCGGATGCAGCCGGTGTCGTCGAACTCGGCGGCTACGGTGCAGCCGTCATCGCGTCGCCGCACGCGGCGTCCGTCCCGTTCATCTCCCTGACCGCTCCCAACGAATGAAGGATGCCGTGACCGAAGCATTCGTCCACCCGTACATCCCCAACACGGCTCCCGCCGTGAAGCAGGCCATGCTCGACGCCGTGGATGCGGCGTCCGTCGAGGAGTTCTACGCCGACGTCCCGGAGGAGCTGCGCCTGCGCCGCCCGCTCGACATGCCGGCACCGTTGCCCGCCGAACAGGATCTGGCGCGCCACGTCCGCGGCATCCTGGGCCGCAACCGCAGCACCGAGGAGCGTCTGAGCTTCCTCGGCGCAGGCACCTACAACCACTACGTGCCGGCGGTCGTCGACGAGGTGATCCGCCGCAGCGAGTTCCTCACCGCCTACGCCGGCGAGCCCTACGAGGATCACGGCCGCTTCCAGGCGCTGTTCGAGTACCAGTCTCTGATGGCCGAGCTGCTGGCGATGGACGTGGTGAACGTGCCGACCTACGACGGCTACCAGGCCACCGCGACGGGTCTGGCCATGGCCGGGCGTCTGACCGGCCGCCGCCGCGTGCTCGCGCTCAGCGACGTTCTGCCGGAGAAGCTCTCCAAGGTCGTCGACTACACCAGGGCGGACCTCGCCGTCGAGCTCGTGCCGACCCGCGACGGCACCGCCGACCTCGGTGCGCTGCGCGAGAGTCTGACCGATGATGTCGCGGCCCTGTGGGTGGAGACCCCGAGCTTCACCGGCGCGGTCGAGGCGCAGCTGGCGGCCATCGCGGAGATCGCGCACGCGGCCGGCGCGGTCGTCGTCGTCGGGACGGACCCGGTCGGCTACGGAGTGCTCACCCCGCCCGCCATGCAGGGCGCCGACATCGTCACCGGCGACATCCAGTCGCTGGGCCTGCACCAGTGGTTCGGCGGCGCCCACGCCGGGTTCATCGCCGTGCACGACGACCCGCGATTCGTGATGGAGATGCCCTCGCGGCTGTTCGGCCTGGAGTCCACCGACGTCGCCGGAGAGTACGGCTTCGGCGATGTCGCCTATGAGCGGACCTCCTTCGCCCAGCGCGAGGAGGGCAAGGAATGGGTCGGCACGGCCGCAGCCCTGTGGGGCATCGCCGCCGGCGTGTACCTGTCACTGATGGGTCCGGAGGGAATGCGCGAGCACGGCGAGCTGCTGCTCGCCCGCACCCGCTACGCGCAGCAGCGCCTCGCCGCGATCCCCGGCATCCGCCTCGGCGACGATGCGCTGCACCTGCGCGAGTTCACCGTGCGCCTCGAGCACTCAGCAGCCGCGGATCTGGTCGACGCACTGCGTCGGGAGGGCATCGAGCCCGGAGTGGTCGTCGACGAGAGCACGCTGCTCGTCTGCGTCACCGACGTCACCTCCGCCGCCGACATCGACCGCCTCGCGGCTGCCGTCGCAGCCGTGATCGCCCAGGACCTCAGCAAGGAGCAGTCGAAGTGAGCCTTCCCATCGCACCGAAGAACAGCCCCCGCCGATTCCAACAGGCCAGCTGGGACGAACCCATCGTGTTCGAGTTGTCCACGCCGGGGGAGCGCGGCATCGCGATCATCCCTGTCGAGCCTGCCGTCCGCGCGGCCGTCGGCGATGTCGTGGCAGCCCTCCCGGAGGGCATGCGCCGACCCGCCGCCCCGGCCCTGCCGGAGATCGCGCAGATGCGCGTGCTCAAGCACTATCTGCGCCTGTCGCAGGAGAACCTCGGATCCGACCTCAACGTCGACATCGGTCAGGGCACCTGCACGATCAAGTACTCGCCGAAGATCAACGACCAGCTCATCGAGGTGCCGCAGCTGCGCGCTCTCCACCCCGCGCAGGACCCCGCCGACACGCAGGGCGCGCTGGAGATGATCTGGCGGCTGGAACGGCTGATGGCCGAGATCTCGGGGATGGACTCGGTGTCGCTGGCATCCCCCGGCGGTTCGGCCGGCATCTGGACCAACGTCGCGATGATCCGCGCCTATCACGAGTCCCGCGGAGAGGGCGAGCAGCGCGACGAGATCATCACCACGATCTTCAGCCACCCCTCCAACGCCGCAGCGGCGAAGGTCGCCGGCTACAAGATCATCACCGTCTACCCGGATGCCGACGGCTACCCCGATCTGGCCGCGCTGAAGGCCGCTCTGTCCGAGCGCACGGCGGCCATCATGGTCACCAACCCCGAGGACACCGGCATCTACAACCCCGCCATCAAGGAGTGGGTGGATGCGGCGCACGCCGTGGGTGCACTCGCCTCGTACGACCAGGCCAACGCCGCCGGCATCCTCGGGATCACCCGTGCCCGTGACGCGGGCTTCGACGTCTGCCAGTTCAACCTGCACAAGACGTTCGCTGCGCCGCACGGGTCCGGCGGGCCGGGGGCCGCGGCCAACGCGGTCAGCGCCGCGCTCGCACCGTTCCTGCCCGGTCAACGCGTCGAGCAGGTCGACGGCCGGTTCGTCGTGCGTGAGCCGGGTGCGCTGTCGATCGGGCACGTCGCGCCCGCTCACGGTGTGATCCTGCATGTGGTGCGGGCGTACGCGTGGATCATGTCGCTCGGTGCCGAGGGCATGCTGACGGCCTCGCAGATCGCGGTGCTGAACAACAACTACCTGATGAAGAAGGTGCTGGAGATCCCCGGTGCGTCCGCCCCGTACGCGGTCGGCCGCCGACGCATCGAGCAGGTGCGGTATTCATGGCAGGAGCTGTTCGAGGACACCGGCATCTCCTCGGAGGAGATCGGTATCCGCATGGCGGACTACGGCTTCCACTACTGGACCAGCCACCACCCCTACATCGTGCCGCAGCCGTTCACGCTCGAACCGACCGAGTGCTACTCGAAGGCCGAGCTGGACGAATACGTCGCAGCGCTCGCCCAGGTGGCGCAGGAGGCGCGGGACAATCCCGAGCTCGTGCGCACCGCACCGCACAACCAGACGGTGCACCACACCCACCATGACGATCTCGATGACCCCGAGCGCTGGGCGATCACCTGGCGCGCCTATCGGCGCAAGTACTTCGGCGAGATCCCGGCGGATGCGGTCGCGCAGCGCACGCCGGTGGGGGCTGCCGCGTCGTGATCGGGCTGGTCGTCAACCCCGTCGCCGGAATCGGCGGGCCCGCGGGCCTGGCCGGTTCCGACGGCGCGGAGGTGCAGCGCCTCGCGGTGGCCCGCGGCGCGCACTCCCGCGCGCGGGAGCGGGCGAGAATCGCAATGCAGGTGCTGGCCGCGCGGCGTCCGTCCCTCGTGATCGCCACGGCGGCCGACGCCATGGGTGCGGATGCCGTGCGCTCGGCGGGCCTCGTGCCCTGGGTGGTGCACTCGACGGAATCCGGTCCGTCGTCCGGGATGACGGCTGCCGCGGACACGTCGGCCGCAGTCGCGGCGCTGGCCGCCGCCGGAGCCGGCCTGATCCTCGTGGCCGGAGGTGACGGCACGCTGCGGGATGCCGCGGCGGGGCTCGCACGGACGGCTGCTGCGCCGCCGGCCGTTCTCGGCATCCCCGCGGGAGTGAAGATGTACTCGCCGGTGTTCGCGGTCAGCCCCCGCGCCGCCGGAGCGCTCGCCGCGGAGTGGATCGACGGCGTCCTGCCCACCGCCGACCGCGAGGTGCTCGACGTCGACGAGGTGGCCATGCGCCACGCCCGTGTGGATCCCGTGCTGCACGGGATGCTGCGCGTGCCGTTCCGGATCGGGCGCACGCAGTCGCGCAAAGCGGCGACTCCGACATCCGAGGTCGCCGCCGTGGCGGCGGCAGCACGGGGCGTCGTGCGTCGCATGCGGCCCGACACCCGCTACCTGCTCGGGCCCGGCAGCACGACCGCCGAGATCGCACGTCAGCTCGGCATCCGCAAATCTCCGCTCGGCGTCGACGTGATCCTCGACCGACGCCTGCTGCTCGCCGCCGGCAGCGAGCAGCAGCTGCTCGCCGAGGTCGCACAGGGTCCCGCACAGGCCGTCGTCACCGTGATCGGCGGGCAGGGTTTCCTGCTCGGTCGGGGGAACCAGCAGCTGTCCGCGTCCGTCATCCGCGCCCTCGGTGAGGACCCGCTGATGGTCGTCGCCCCGGAGCAGAAGCTCATCGACCTGCACGGGCTGCCGCTCATCGTGGAGACCGGCGATGCGGAGATCGATGCCCGCCTCTCCGGCCACATCCGCATCGTCACCGGGGTCGCGACGACCAGCCTGTACGCTGTCGCCGCCCCCGACACCGACCTCTGAACCACTCCCTGATTCACCCCGGAAGGAACCATCCCATGAGACTCGAGAACAAGAAGGCCATCGTCACCGGAGGTGCCGGCGGAATCGGCCGCGCGACCTCCCTCGCGTTCGCCGCCGAGGGCGCCTCGGTCGCCGTGGTCGATCTGAACGCCGAGGCCGCCGAGGCGGTCGCCGAGGAGATCCGGGCAGCCGGCGGCACCGCCATCGCGATCGCCGCCGACGTCTCCAGCGAAGAGGACATCATCCGTGTGGTCGCCACTGCGGACGAGGTCTTCGGCGGTGTCGACGTGGTCTTCAACAACGCCGGGATCATCCGCCGCACCACCGCCGTCGAAACCACGGTGGAGGAGTGGGATCGCGTCTTCGGCGTGAACGTGCGCGCCATCTTCCTGATGTGCAAGCACGTCGTGCCGGTCATGAAGGCGAACGGCGGCGGCTCGATCGTCAACACGGGTTCAGGCTGGGGCCTGAAGGGCGGCGGCCAGGCGATCTCGTACTGCGCCTCGAAGGGGGCAGTCGTGAACATGACCCGCGCGCTGGCCATCGATCACGGCCCCGATGGCATCCGCGTCAACTCGGTCAACCCCGGCGACGTCGATACAGGGATGCTGCGCGACGAGGCGAAGCAGCTCGGTCAGGACCAGGCCGGCTTCCTCGCCGAGGCCGCCGAGCGCCCTCTGAACCGGATGGGTCAGCCCAGCGAGGTCGCTGCCGCAGTCGTGTGGCTCGCCAGCGATGACGCATCGTACGTCACCGGCTCAGCGCTCGTGGTCGACGGAGGCGGCATCGCCTGACCGCCCGGCCGCATCGCCTGAATGCCCGACCGGATCGCCTGACCGCCCGAGCGAAGGCTGGTCAGCCGGTGGAGCGCGCGAGTAGCCTGAGGGCCAGAGCAAGGAGGCTCCCATGACTGTTCCGGAGATCAACTACTGGGCCGTGCTGGTCGCGACGGTGTCGAGCATGATCGTGGGGGCGATCTGGTACGCCCGCGGTGTCATGGGCACGCGATGGGCGGGCCTGGCGGGTGTCGACCTCGACAAGCCGTCGCGCGGACCGTTGTGGCCCATGATCACGACGGTGATCGTCAGCTTCATCACCGCCTGGGTGCTGGCGGGTGCGTCATCGATCGCCTGGCACTTCTACGAGGGCTCCTACTTCTGGGCGGCCATCGTTACGGCGGTCACCCTCTGGGCGGGTTTCACCGCAGCGCGCCTGATCACGCACGACGCCTTCGAGGGACGCTCGACGAAGCTGACCACGCTGAACATCGCGCACGAGCTCGTCACCGTGCTGGTGATGGCCGTGATCATCGGCGTCTGGCCGCCCGCCGGCATCTGATCCGACGTCGTCCGCGCAGAGATCGGGCCCGCCCCCGAAGGGACGGGCCCGACTCGTGTGCGATTGCGACTACTCGGCGGGGTTGGCCACCGAGACCGTCATCGTGCCGCCCGTGGTCTGCCCGGTCACGGTGATTGTCGTGCCGTGTCCGGCCACGAGCACGCCGCCCAGCGGGTTCGTCTCGTCGTAGAAGGCATGCGTGTCCAGGTCGCTGAACGTGGGGTTCTGCATGCCGGGCGTCGAGCTCGCGGCCAGCGTCTCGATGGTCGCGCTCTTGCCCTTGCCGACCGTGACCTGCTTGTGCAGGCTCACCGCGTCGAGCGGGTTCAGGCCGAACGCGGCGTCGAAGGGCTGGCGCCGGTTGCTCGGCATCGTCCCATCGGGGTACATGATCGGCACCGGGTTGGCGTCGACGGGCAGGGCCAGGCCGTGACCGAGGTGGTCGATCGTATTGTTGTCGTCGTACGACTCATCGATGGCCCACACCACCAGCCCGTCCTGGAACGGGAAGTGCTCCACCCAGTCCGGCCGGGTCAGGCCCTCGCTGAACTGGTACGGACCGGTCTCGAGTGTGGCGTCGTAGTCGACGTATGTGCGGTTCTCGGCCAGGTAGTACCGGTCGCCGCTCGAGGTCTGCGTGCCGTCGCTGATGGCGAATCCGCCTGCCGCGGTCCAGCCGTTCTCGCCGCCCTCGACATCATCGCTGAGCAGCGTGGTGCCGCCGCTCTTGACGACGATGTCGTCGAGGAACGCGCCCGCCAGATGAACACCCGCGTCGCTCTGATACCGGAAGCGGAACAGCGTGTCGGCGCTGCCGCCCGGCACCGTGTAGCGCAGATTCGTCCAGCGCCCGCTGGAGCTGCCGTCCAGCGCCTTGCCGGCGGCCGTCCAGTTCTCGCCCCCGTCGGTGGAGTACTCCGCGCGCAGGAAGTCATAGCCTGCTTCGATGTCGTACCAGGCCTTCGCCGTCACCGTCGCGGAGCGCACGGCGCTCAGATCGAGCGTGCGGGTGAGCGTGGTGTTGAGATCGTCCGCGCTCGAGGTCCACCAGGCATGACCGCCCGCGGGCTCCACGATCCGGGTGGTCGTCACGGCATCGGGCACGTCCACGACCAGCGCCTGCTCCTGGCCGGTCTGCTGACGCGCCGCCGGACTCAGCGTGAAGTCGCCGCTCGCTCCGGGATCGACGACCGCGTGGTCCAGCCAGCCGAGCTGCAGCTTCTCCCACGGGCCCATGTAGTTCGGAGTCGTGCCGATGTCGACGGTGCCGTCTCCCAGCCACGATCCGCTCGACATCAGCGTCCAGAACGCGGTCGAGTTCTCGCCACCGGCGGTGTCGTAGAAGTCCGGCAGGCCCAGATCGTGGGCGAACTCGTGGGCGAACACACCCAGTCCGCCGTTCTCGGCCTCGACGGTGTAGTCGCCGATCCAGATGCCCGTGTCGCCGATCTGCGTGCCGCCGAACTCCGCGCCCGCAGGTCCGGTTGCCCCGAAGTCGTCCTGGTTCACGTACCAGCGGTGCGACCAGATGGCGTCCTCACCCTGAAGGCCGCCTCCGGCGTCCTCGCCCTCGCCGGCGTGCACGGCCTGGAAGTGGTCGATGTAGCCGTCCGGCTCGTCGAAGTCGCCGTCGGAGTCGTGGTCGTAGCGGTCCCAGACGTCGAACGACTTCAGTTCGGCGATGACGTCGTCGACGCTCTTGCCGGCATCCAGCTGCGCCTGGTACCAGGCGTTCGCGGAGTCGGTGATGAACTGCCAGGTGCCGCCGAGGTCCTCCACGGCGTTGTCGCCGTAAGACGACGCGTTGCCGGGTACCTTCACCCAGTCGCCGACCTCGCCGGCGACCGTGTAGGCGCCCGAGGACTGCTTGGAGTAGAAGTCGGCGAAGGACTGCTCCGAAGTGGCCGGGTCGCCGTCGCCGAAGAACAGGTCTTCGTAGTAGTCGCGGTTGAAGTCCGCGCGCCAGTGCGTGCTGTTGTTCAGGGTGCGATCCGGTTCGGGGATCTCATTGTGCAGCGGCCCCGGCGTGGTGCCGAGCTTGCCGCTGCCCTGATCGCCGAATTCGGACAGGATGGTGAACAGTCGGCCGGTGCCGGTCAGCGTGGCCTGGTAGTACTTGTCGCCCTCGGCGTTCAGCGCGACGGCCCCGCCCTCATCGGGAGCGGCCTTGCCCGAGAGGATCAGGCGCTGGGCGGCCTTGCGTCGTTCATTCTGACGTTCGGTCAGCGGGCCCGGACGGTTGTCGGTCCGCTGGACGGAGGTCCCCTCCGAGGTGGGGCCGTCGTCAGCGGGCGGCGAGGCTGTCGCCGCCGGTACTGTCAAGGCTCCGGCGATGAGGGTGGCTCCGGATGCTGCTGCGGCGATGAGGCCGCGGGTACGTCGTCTCACGTTCACTCCTTTGTGACTTGCCCGGGATCGCCGGGCGCGACGACGTAAAAACTAGCACGCGCGTGCGGCGGTGTCAGGAGTGGAAGTGCGGAGTGGGAGAGGGGAGGGCGACTACGCGGCGGCGCGGGCGACTGCGGCGATCGCGCTGGTGAAGAATCCCAGCCCGTCGATCCCGGAGCGCATCGCGTGGTTCGTGTCGGGCCCGAAGCCGGGCTCGGTGGCGTGCTCGGGATGCGGCATGAGCCCCACCACGTTGCCGCGCTCGTTCGTGAGGCCGGCGATGTCGCGCAGCGAGCCGTTCGGGTTCACGCCCGCGTAGCGGAACGCCACCAGGCCCTCGCCCTCGAGCCGGTCGAGCGTGTCGTCGGCGGCGATGTAGCCGCCCTCGCCGTTCTTCAGCGGGATGACGATCTCCTGGCCCTGCTCGAAATCGCTGGTCCAGGCCGTGTCGGCGTTCTCGACGATGAGCTTCTGGTCCCGGCGCACGAAGTGCTGGTGGTCGTTGCGGATCAGCCCGCCCGGCAGCAGGTGCGCCTCGACGAGCATCTGGAATCCGTTGCAGATGCCCAGGACGGGCATGCCGGATGCCGCGGCATCCTTCACCTCGGCCATGATCGGCGACAGCGCAGCGATCGCACCGGAGCGCAGGTAGTCGCCGTAGCTGAACCCGCCGGGAAGCACGAGCGCGTCCACACCCTCGAGGTCGTGCGAACCGTGCCACAGGGCGACCGGCTCGGCGCCGGCGATGCGCACGGCGCGCTGCGCGTCGCGATCATCCAGCGAACCGGGGAACGTGATGACCCCGATGCGCGTCGTCACTGCGCGACCTCGATGCCGACGACGTCCTCGATCACGGAGTTGGAGAGCACGTCCTCGGCCAGACGACGGGCTTCCGCGAGCACCTCGTCGGTGACCTCGCCGTCGACGGTGAGTTCGAAGCGCTTGCCGATGCGGACCTGGCTGAAGCCTTCGACGCCGAGGCGGGCGAAGGCTCCGGAGACGGCCTTCCCCTGCGGGTCGAGAAGTTCGGCCTTGGGCATGACGTCGACGACGATGGTGGGCATACCTGAGATTCTAGGCGATCCGGGTGAGCGGGATCGTCCGGAGTCAGCGGCGCCGACGGAGTTGTGCCCGGGCGGATTCGCACCCCTCAGTACCCCGCCCGGACACATTCGAGGATTCCCCAGCCCTCGGACTCTCACGCGCGTCCCCCCGCGGGTGAGAGAGACCCGTGCATAAGCACGCTAGAGTCTTCGCACAGCTTGCGCATCGTGGAGAGTGCGACGAGGGTTCGCTCTCCAACATGTCAGGGGAACGGATTCCGTGCGACGGGAGGGGCGGACGTGAAGCTCAGACAGCTCGCGGGGGAGAGCGGCGTGAGCACCACCACGCTGAAGCACTGGATCAGGGTGGGCATCATGCCGTCCGGTCGGCTGCGCAACCGCACCACGGCAGATTACGAGCAGCGCCACCTCGATCGGGCGCGACTGATCCTCGTGCTGCGGGACGTGTACCGCGCGTCGGTCGCCGAGATCCGGTCGCTGACGGACGTGATCGATGCCGAGGACGTGTCGGTCCTCGAGGTCATGAATGCCTGTCAGGCCTTCGCGCTCGAGGTCCCCTCGGAACCCGATGGTGCGGATGTCGCCGAGTACCAGGAGCGTGCCTTCGAGCTGATGAGACGGCGGGACTGGCGCGGATATCCGGGCGCGGCGGTTCATGGGCTCGTCGCGGCACTCGCCCAGGCCGCGGAGGTCGGGCTGGACTACGAGGTGGACGAGTTGATGGAGTATGCCGACGCGCTGGAGCCGCTGGCCGGCCGCAACGTCGCAGCACTCGGTCCGATGGGGTCGCCGGATGAGGTGGCCAGGCGGATGCTGCTCGCCGTGAACGCCCGCGCGCGCCAGCTCGTCGCGGTGAGCAGCCTGGCGCATGCCGCGGTATCCATCCGCGCGGCGATCGAGCGCGGCGATGCGCCACCCGACCTCGCGATGCCGCCGGCCGCGTCCTGACCCTGTCCTGACACTTCTGAGTCGACGCGGGATCAGGCGGAGCGGAAGACCGTGTGCACGTCGCCGATCAGCTCGCGCCCGCCGAGGCCGGCGATCTCGAACAGCACGCTGACGCCGGCGACCGTGTAGCCGAGCTGCTCGATGATCCTGCGTCCCGCGGCGAGCGTGCCGCCGGTGGCGAGCACGTCGTCGATCAGAAGGATGCGGGTGCCCTCGGGCAGGTCATCGTGCATCTCGATGGTCGCGGTGCCGTACTCGAGTGCGTAGTCGACGGATGCCGCGGGCTGCGGCAGCTTGCCGGCCTTGCGGATCGGCACGAAGCCCGTGTTCGCCGTGATGGCTGCCGCGCCGGCGAGGATGAAGCCGCGGGCTTCGACTCCGGCGACGACGTCGAAGGTGCCCGCGAACGGCTCGATGAGCGCACGGGTGGTGGCGTTCAGCGCGGCAGCATCCGCCAGCAGCGGGGTGATGTCCCGGAACAGGATTCCCGGTGACGGATAGTCCGGGATCGAGCGGATCAATGACTCGGCGTGGGCCAGTTCGGGATTCACCTGGCCAGCGTAGCCGACCGGCTTTCGATCATTCCGTGCGGGCTGGGTCAGGGGTGATTCAACCCAGGGTTGACGAACGCGTGTCCACCTGCGATGGTTGCATCTATCGACAACCTACGCCGTAGTAGGTTGCCCCCTAGCATCAGGAGACGACAATGAAGTTGGCGAACGTTTACCGCGGAGTAGGGATAATCGCTCTCGCGTCCACGATGGTTCTCGCAGGTTGCAGCGCATCGACGGAAAGCCCGGGTGCCGGCGACGGCGAGCCGCTCAAGATCGGTGTGCTCGTGCCGTTGAGCGGCGCGGCCGGACCGAACGGCAAGAACGTTCTGGAAGGCGTCCAGGCGCAGGTCGACATCATCAATGACGAGGGAGGCGTGGACGGTCGCAAGATCGAGGTCATCTCCCGCGACGACCAGAGCACCCCGGCGACCGGCGTCTCGATGGCCACCGAGCTGATCGACGAAGGCGTCGACGTGATCATGGGCGGCTGGAACAGCCCCGTCACGCTCGCGATCCAGCCCATCACGGTACGCGCCGACGTGCTGAACATCACCAGCATCCCGCAGAACGCGAGCATCTTGGGCGGCGCCGACGAGACGGCGGTGCGCATGAACGCGGGCAACGCGATCGGCGGCTACACCGCGGCCAAGTACCTGTCCGACACAGTCGGAGCCAAGCGCGTGGCGATGCTGCTGCAGAACGATGCCTACGGCCTCGACGCCGGCGCTTTCGTCAAGAAGAACCTGCCCAGCGATGTCGAGGTCGTCGCGGAAGAGAAGTTCGAGTACACCGACACCGACTTCCGCGTCGCGATCTCGAACGTGCTCGCGGCCAAGCCCGACGCCGTGTACAGCGCCAATGCAGCGGAGTCCTCCGGCCAGCCCGCGCTGATGCAGCAACTGGGCGCCTCGAACATCGGCTTCCCGTACTTCGCCGGAACCGGAACCGTGTCTCACACCGTCGTCGAGACCGCGGGAGCGGATGCCGTCGACACCATCTCGGCGGATCTGTACTTCCCGGACGCCGAGCCTTGGGCATCCTACGAGCGCAACGTCACCTTCATGAAGCGCTTCGAAGCGGACAACAGCGCGACCCCCGACAAGTTCGCGGCACTCGGGGCCCAGTCGGTGGAGGTCTGGGCACAGGCGGTCACCGCCGCCGGCTCCGCAGAGCGTCAGAAGGTCGCCGACGAGATCCACGGCGGTTCCTTCAAGAACACGATCCTCGGCGATGTGAGCTTCACCGAGAAGGGGCAGCAGATCTTCCCGATGTACGCGTTCAAGGTCTCCGCGCAGGAGATCACGGTTCTCGACCAGATCGAGATTCCCGAGAAGATCTGGGAGGAGTAAGGCGATGGCGTCCGGCACATCCCTGGCGGAGAGCGGCGCACTCGGACAGGATGCCGAGGCGCCGGCCGCCCTCAGCGTTGAAGGACTGACCGTCAAGTACGGCGCGTTCACCGCGCTGCAGGACCTCACCTTCGAGGTGCGCGCGGGAGAGATCCTCGGCATCATCGGACCCAACGGTGCGGGCAAGAGCAGCAGTTTCGCGGGCATCACGGCGTCCGTGAAGCGCACCGGCTCAGTGCTGCTTCACGGGCGGCCGATGGACCGGGCATCCACCCAGGAGCTGTCTCGACGCGGTCTTCGCCGCACCTTCCAGAACAACTCGTTCTTCGGAGAGCTGACCGTGCTCGAGAACGCCATGTCGGCGTTCCAGAGCGACGGATCCTCGTCGTCCTCGCTGCTCGAGAGCACTCTGCTCCCGTGGAAGGAGGCACGCCGCCGCCGGGGCCGCGCCGAATCGGCGCGCGAGCTTCTGGTCTCCTTCGGGATCGAAGAGCTCTACCACGGCATGCTCCCGGATGACATGCCGCACGGACTGCAGCGGATGCTGTCGATCGTCGTGGCATACGGCGCCGGAGTGGACGTGCTCCTGGTGGACGAACCGGGTGCGGGGATCGGCGGTGATGACATGCGCGCTCTCGCACGCCTGCTGCGGCGTCTGCGGGACGAAGGCATCGCCGTCGTCCTCATCGAGCACCACATGGATCTCGTCACAGAGGTCTGCGACCGGGTATTGGTGATCGACCGCGGCAACACCATCGCATACGGCGTCCCTTCTGCGGTTCAGCGGGACCCGGCCGTACTCGAGGCCTATCTAGGAAAGACAGCATGACGAATGTTCTTGAAGCGGAGCACATCTCCGTCAGGTATGGGCACTCCGTCGCGGTCGCGGACATCAGTCTGACCGTCGCCCCCGGCGAGCTGCTGGCCATCGCAGGCGCGAACGGTGCAGGCAAGTCCACATTGGTGAATGCGATCGCAGGATGGTCGCGGGCGACCCCGAAGGTCGGCGGCACCGTGCGATTCATGGGCGAGGACGTGTCCCGGATGCGCGCCGACCTGCGCGCACGTCAGGGCATCGCGCTCGTCCCGGAGATGCGCGGCGCGTTCCGCGACATGACGGTGTACGAAAACCTCTCGATGGTGCGGGCCCAGAACACGGCCGGCCGGACCTACTCCGTCGATGACATCTACGCGCTGTTCCCCCGGCTGGAGGAGCGCGCATCTCAGCAGGCGGGCACGCTGTCGGGTGGTGAGCGTCAGATGCTTTCCATCGGCCGCGCGCTGCGCGCCGCCCCCACCTTGCTCATCCTCGACGAGCCTTCCGTGGGGCTCGCTCCGAAGCTCGTCATGGAGGTGCTCGCGCACGTCAAGCAACTCGCCGAGGGCGGACTCGCGGTCCTTCTCGTCGAGCAGAACGTGCGTGCTGCGCTCGAGGTCGCCGACCGGCTGTCACTCATCGAACAGGGGCGGATCCTCGCCTCCGGAACCGCCGACGAGATGCGTGAAGACGAACGCACCGTCAGCGCCTACCTGGGAGGGCTGAAGGAATCATGATCCAGTTCCTCACTCAACTGGTGAACGGCGTTGCGCTCGGCGCAGGCTATGCGCTGCTCGCAGTCGGCTGGACCGTGCTGCTCAGCGCAGCCCGCCTGGTGAACTTCTCGCACGGCCAGATGTACATGATCGGCGCATTCGTCACCTGGTGGTGCATGTCGTCCCTCGGGCTTCCGTACTTCATCGCGGTGCCCATCGCGCTCGTCGTCGTCGGCCTGGTCGGGTTCGTCCTGTACGTGATGATGCGCAAGCTGGTCATCGGCCAGAACCTCGTCAACCTCATGCTCGTGACGCTGGCATTCGGCTATCTCATCACCGGCGGCTCGTCGATCCTCTTCGGAGGCAACCCGCAGCAGATCGCCAGCGAATCGATGAAGCAGCGGCTGTACGTGCTGAACACCTACGTCACGATGCAGGAGGTGCTCATCGTGATCGCCGCGGTCGCCCTCTATGCGATCACCTGGTTCGTGCTGGAGAAGACCCGCGTCGGGCGCATGGTGCGCGGAGTCGCCGAGGATCCGTTCCTCGCCCGCCTCTACGGCATCGATCCCGCAAAGGTGTACGCCGGCGTCTTCGTGTTCTCCGTCGCCTCGGCGGCGCTGGCTGGCGCACTGATCGGGCCACGGCATCCGATCCTCACCTCGATGGGCTTCGAAGAGGTCATCATCACGTTCCTCGTGGTCGTGCTCGGGGGTATCGGAAGCATCATCGGCGGTCTCGTGGCAGGTATCGGGCTCGGCCTGTTCATCGCATTGTTCGGCGCGTACGTCTCTCCGGCGTACGCCATGGCCGCGGCGTTCGCAGTGATGCTCGTCATCCTCGTCGTTCGCCCCCAGGGATTGAAGGTGAGGGCATGAAGAAGTTCCTGACGTCCCCGCTCGGTCATGTCATCGGTGCCGTCGTGGTGTTCGCAGCCATGTTCGTGCTGCCCATCGCCTTCGGCGGCGGCAACCGCATCTACACGACCTTCACGCTGATCGCGATCTTCGCGATCGCCTCATACGGGATGGACATCATCCTCTCCGACCTGGGCGAGGTGAGCCTCGGACAGACCGTGTTCTGGGCCGCAGGCGCCTACACGACCGCGCTTCTGGTCATCAAGGCGGAGTGGGACCCGTTCCTGTCGCTGATCGTCGCCGTGCTGATCTCGATGGCGATCGCCCTGCTGCTCGGCATGGTGACGATCCGCACCAGGGAGTTCGTGTTCTCCCTGGTCACTTACGCCTCCGCCATCATCGCGTCGGCGATCGTCACCAACGTTCCGCTGTTCGGCGGATCGGACGGCCTGGTCGGCATGCCGTTCCTGAGCATCGGCGGCATGGAGCTGCGCAGCGCGGCGGCCTTCTATCCGGTCGCGCTCGTCGCGCTGGCCGTGGTGCTCTACGCCGTCGCCCGATTCCGTCGCTCGCGGCTCGGCCTCGCATCGCGCATGACTCACCTGAACCCGGAGCTCACCGCGACGATGGGCTTCGACGGACGCAAGACGCGGGTACTGGTCTTCATGCTGTCGGCTCCCGCGAGTGCCCTGGCCGGCTGGCTCTACGCCTATCAGCGGGCATACGTCGGCCCGGACCTGCTCGACCAGTTCTTCCTGCTGCTCATGCTGACCGCAGTGATCCTTCCGGGCAAGCGGATCCTGTTCGGACCGCTCTTCGCGACGGCCATCCTGGTCGTGCAGCAGCAGCACTTCTCCTTCGGAGGCGACATCGACAAGATCGTCCTCGGCGGAGTGCTGGCACTGGTGCTTCTGACCTCCAAGGACGGCCTGGCCGGGTGGTTCCGTGCGATCGCGGCTGCGATGAACCGACCAAAGGCGACGGAGCCGGCAAGTGACGGCCCGCCGGCGCGGACCGTGCTCAGCCAGGAACGACCATGACTTCCGTCAAGAAAGAGAGACATCAAATGACCGTGATCTGGGAGCCCAAAGCCGACGAGGAGACAGCGAAGTGGCTGGCCGTCGCAGAGGAGCTGTCGGTCGAGCACTTCGAGCCGCTCGCCGAAGAACTCGACCGGGACCAGCGCTATCCGTGGGAGAGCGTGAAGCTGCTGGTCGACTCCGGCCTCGCCGGGATCTTCGTCCCGAAGGAGTACGGCGGGCAGGGTGCATCGTTCGCGACCACCTGCGCCGTGATCGAGCGCATCTCACGCGGCTGCGCGTCGACCGGCGCCATCCTCACCGCCTATGCACTGGGCGGAACGCCCCTGGTGCTCGTCGGCACGGACACCCAGAAGGACAAGTACCTGCGGGCGATGGCACAGGGCGAGGCGACGAGCTTCGCACTGACCGAGCTGGGTGCAGGCAGCGATGCGGCTGAGATCAAGACGACCGCCACCCGCGAGGGCGACAAGTGGCGGCTGAAGGGCGAGAAGATCTTCATCGGCAACGGTGGGGCATCCCGCTACTACGTGGCGTTCGCTCTGACCGACCCGGCTGCCGGGGCGAGGGGCATCACCGCCTTCATGGTCGACAAGGAGGCTGAGGGCGTCGTCATCGATCACCTCGAGGACAAGATGGGCATCCGCGGCACCCAGACCAGCAACCTCAAGCTCGACACCCTGGTCGGCGACGAGGACATGGTCGGCGAGTTGAACCGAGGTATGCGACTCGCGATGCAGACTCTCAACGCCGGCCGCATCTCGGTCGCCGCGCAGTCCGTCGGCGTCGGCCTCGCCGGATACGACGAGGCCAGCCGTGAGGCTGTGCGCCGGCACACGTTCGGTACGCCGATCATCGACAACCAGGGCATCTCCTTCCCCATCGCGGACTCGGCCACTCAGCTCACCGCTGCGCGCATGATCACGACCGAGGCGGCAACCGCATACGACCGCGGCGAAGACGTCGCCGTGCTCGGAGCGATGGCGAAGCTGTACGCCAGCGAGGCCTCGCATGCCGCCGTCGACATCGCCGTCCAGGTGTTCGGCGGCGACGGCTTCTGCAAGCCCACGCGCGCAGAACGCCTCTACCGGGATCAGCGGATCCTGCAGATCTATGAGGGCACATCGGAGATCCAGCGGCTGGTGCTCGGACGCTTCATCAAGAAGGAGGCCTCAGAGCAATGAGTGCCGAGTTCGCCAATCGCTGGGACCTGGCCGTGCAATGGCCGGCGTCCGGCGAGCAGAAGGTGTACGACCTGTCGCACCAGCTGCACACCGGCATCCCCCATCACCCCAACCACCCGCCGTACTCGTTCTCGCTGACGAAGCAGCACGGCGAGGTCATGTATCCCGAGGGCGTCTCGGCCGCTGCTGAGATGATCACGACAAGCGGGCACGTCGGCACGCACATGGACGGCTTCGCGCATGTGTCGAAGCTGGGCAAAGTGTACGGCGGGCACGACATCACCGTCGGACAGTCCTACGCGGACGGCGTCGCCGTGCAGTCCATCCACGAGATGGCTCCGGTCCTCGGGCCCGGGCATCTGGTGGACCTCACGCTGCTGTGGGGCCGGGACACGGTGCCGGAGGACGGGGTGACGGATGCGCACCTGGAGGACTGGTTCGCGGATCGTCAGGCGCCCGAGCCCGGCTCGATCGTGCTCTTCCGCTATGGATGGGATCAGCTCTGGAGTGACAACGCGGCCTTCCTCGGCACGCAGACCGGTGCTCCGGGGCTCACCCTCAGCGGAGCGCAGTGGCTCACCGCGCGTGGCGTGCGTGCGGCCGGAGCGGACACTGTCGCGTTCGAGCGCATGCCCGCGCCCACGCTGCCGGTGCATGTTCACCTGCTGGTCGAGAGCGGCGTTCCGATCATGGAGGCCATGAACCTGGCACCCTTGGCGAATGCGGAGGCGTTCGAGTTCTACTTCATCGCGGCGCCGCTGCCGATCCGCGGGGGAACAGGGTCACCGATCCGACCCCTCGCATTCGTGCAATGAGCCTGAAGGGGAGCACAGAGATGGTGCAGGAACAGCAGACGCGCTTGTGGCGACCGGGCCCGGCAGAGGAGGGCCGGGAGGCGGTGCTGAAGGCGGCCGCCGATCAGTTCGTCCGGCACGGGTTCAATGCGACGAGCATGGACGGCATCGCCGACGCCCTCGGATCGACGAAGGGGCGCGTGTATCACTACTACCGGGGCAAGGCCGAGGTGTTCCTCGATGTCGCCTTCCACGGGATGCAGGACCTGCTCGCGATGATCGACCCGGTGGCGGATGACGACAGCGTGCCTCCGTCCGAGCAGCTGAGTCGCATGGTGCACAGTCACGCGCTGGCGATGATGCAGGCGTCCAACTCGCAGCGCGTTGCCGTGCAGCTCGTGCAGTACCGCAACGCGCCTGAACTGCTCTCGCACCGGGAGACGACGGATGCCATCATCGCGCTGCGGCGTCGCTACGAGTCGCGATTCGTCACCGTGCTTCAGGCGGGCATCGAGTCGGGTGAGTTCGCCGTCACGGACGCGTCGCTCGCCGCGAAATCGCTGCTCGGTTCACTCAACTGGATCCCCATGTGGTTCCGGCCGGGCGCCAGCAGTGATGAGGAGATGTCGCGCATCGCGGCTTTCTACAGAGATACAGCTCTTCGCGCGGTCTCCGCGTAGAGGAAAGAAGGGAAGAGGCAATGACGCTTGGTCACCCGCATTCGGAACGCTACTGGCATGAGGTCGAGACGTTCGACCGCGAGCGCCTGCGAGAGCTCCAGCTCGAGAAGCTGCGCACGCAGCTCGTCCACGTCGGGGAGAACAGCGTGTTCTACCGCCGTCAGTGGGCGGATGCCGGGTTCGACCCCCGCAGCGTCCGCAGCCTCGACGACATCCGCTCTCTTCCGACGGTGAGCAAGACCGACTACGTGCAGAGCCTGCGCGAGGACGCGCCGTGGGGTTCCATGCTGGCCGCGCCTCTTCGTGACGTGGCCAGGGTGCACTTCTCCTCGGGCACCACCTCGGCCCCGACGCCGGTGTGCTGGACGAACGCCGATCTGGACCGCTGGAGCGATCTGTACGCACGATCCGCCTACAGCCAGGGCATCCGGGCCGATGACATCTACCAGGTGCTGTTCGGCTTCGCGTGGTTCGTCGGCGGACTCGGCGTCGCCAACGCGTATGCGCGCATCGGGGCCACCGTGATTCCGGGAGGCTCGAGTGAGACCGAGCGGCAGATCGACGTCATGGAGACCTACGGCACGACCGCCGTCAGCGGCACGCCGTCGTTCATGCTGCACCTGGCCGAGACCGCCGAACGGCTGGGTCGCCCGCTGTCGGGCAATCGCGTCGGGCGGATCCAGGTCGGCGGCGAGCCGGGCGGCGCGGTTCCCGAGACCCGCGCCTTCATCGAGCGCGCCTGGAACGCGAAGGTGTTCGACGGCTACGGCTCGCTGGAGTTCCAGCCCATCGCCTGGGAGTGCGAGGAGCAGTCCGGCGGTCACATCGCCGAGGACTTCGCACTGGCCGAGGTCGTCGACGGCGAGACCGGTGAACCCGTGCCCGACGGCACGCCCGGCGTGCTCGTGCTGACGCACCTGGACAAGCAGGCCACCCCGTTCGTGCGCTGGTGGACCGGCGATGTCGTCGTTCGGGATTCGCAGCCGTGCGCCTGCGGACGCACCCTCTCACGTCTGCCAGGTGGGGTGCGCGGACGTGCCGACGACATGCTGGTCATCCGCGGGGTGAACCTGTTCCCGAGTGCGGTCGAAGCCGTCGTGCGCAAGTTCCCCGGCGCCTCGGGCGAGCACCAGATCGTGCTGGATGACTCGATGAAGGACCCGAACACGGGTTTCGCCACTGGCATCAAGCTGCGCGCCGAGCTGCCGGCGGATGACGCAGACGCAGCACATCGTCTCGAGAATGCGATCCGCGCCGAACTCACGGTGCGCTGCGTCGTCGAAGCCGTCCCGTACGGCTCGATCGAGCGCAGCACCCATAAATCCAAACGCGTCGTCACCGCCTGAGCGACTGCGCGTCCCGTACTCGAAGGAGAGAACATCATGAGTGAGAACGTCTACATTCTCAGCGCTGTGCGCACGCCGCACGGGAAGTACGGCGGTTCGCTGCGCGACGTGCGCGTCGTCGAACTGGGGGGCATCGCCGGTGCCGCAGCTCTCGAGCGAGCGGGAGTGGATGCTGCGGAACTCGGCGAGGTCGTGATGTCGAACTGCCGTCAGGCGGGAAATGCCACCAACCCCGGGCGTCAGGCCGCGTTCAAGGCCGGCGTGCCCGAGCAGACTCCGGCGCAGACGATCAACATGGCCTGCGCCTCCGGGATGAAGGCTGTCGGCCTCGCCGCCCAGTCGATCCGATTGGGCGAGTCCGAGGTGAACCTGGCCATCGCGGGCGAGAGCATGTCGACGATGCCCTACCTGGCGCCGTACACGCTGCGCTGGGAGGGCGTGCGCCGTGGTGACATCACCCTGATCGACGGCTGGCGCGACGGCGGCAGCGACCCCATCAGCGGGATGAGCATGGGCGAGACGGCCGAGAAGATCTCGAAGACCTTCGGTGTGGATCGTCAGGCGCAGGACGAATGGTCGCTGCGCAGCCACCAGCGTCTCGGCGCGGCTTGGGATGCCGGGCGCTTCGACAGCCAGATCGTCCCGATCGAGACGGATCATGGCAGCCTCGCCAAGGACGAGACCCACCGCCCCGACACCTCCATCGAAAGGCTCGCGAAGCTTGCTCCGGCGTTCGTCGAGGGGGGAACGGTCACCGCCGGGAACTCCTCGCAGATGTCCGACGGCGGCGCGGCGATCGTCGTCGCGGGCGACTCCTACATCGAGCGCACGGGCGCGGCGCCACTGGCCCGGATTCTGGGCATGGCGGCAGTCGGCGTCGACCCGACCATGATGGGCATCGGCCCGACGCGCGCCATCCCACTGGCGCTCGCGAAGGCCGGGCTCGACATCGCCGACATCGACCTCTTCGAGATCAACGAGGCGTTCGCCGCCCAGATCGTGCAGAACGTGCGCGAACTGCGGCTGGACCCTGAGAAGGTGAACGTCAACGGCGGCGGCATCGCGCTCGGGCATCCGACCGGTCAGAGCGGCAACCGCATCATCGGGACGCTCGTGCACGAGCTGCGTGCGCGCGGCGCCCGCTATGGTGTTGCGAGCCTGTGCGTCGGCGGCGGTCAGGGGATCGCCACCGTCATCGAAGTGGTGAGCTGATGACGCTGGAAGGCCTCACGGTCGCCGTCGCCGGTATGGGCCCGATGGGGCGGGGCATCGCACGCGTGTTCGCTCAGGCCGGCGCGAACGTCATCGTTTCGGACATGACCCCCGAACTGACCCAGGGCGGCGTCGACGCCATCGCTGCGGAGTCGGCCGCCGACGGCGCTGTCGTCGCGGTCTCGGGTGCCCCGCTGGCCGAGGCTGTCGCGCACGCGGATCTGTTCATCGAGGCGATCGTGGAGCGGATGGATGCCAAGGCGGCGCTGCTCAAGGAAGTCGCTGCGGCGGCTCCTGCCGGGCTCATCGTGGCCAGCAACACCTCCTCGCTCAGCGTCGGCGAGATGGGCAAGGAGTTCGGCGACCCGACTCGCGTCGCGGGGATGCACTTCTTCAATCCGCCCACCAAGATGAAGCTCGTCGAGGTCATTCGCGGAGCGGGTACCGACCCGGCCGTGGTCTCGAGGCTCGTCGAGCTGGTCGTGGCAGTGGGCAAGACCGCGGTGACGTGCGCGGACTCCCCGAACTTCATCGTCAACCGTGTCTGCCGGCCGCTGTACTACGAGGCACAGCTCCTGGTCGCGGAGGGTGTCGAACCGGCTGTCGTGGATGCCGCGGCATCCGGCGCCCTCGGCCATCCGATGGGCCCGATCACGCTGCTCGACTTCACCGGGCTGCACACCCACCTCGGATCATCCGAGACCGCCCTGCGCGAGTTCGGCGATCCGAAGTACCGTCCGATCCCGGGCGTGCGAGCACTGGTGCGCAACGGCATGACCGGCCGTGCGGCCGGTCGCGGGTTCTACGATTACGCAGTCGAGAAGCCCCGCGCCGCCATCGAGCGGGTCACCCGCCCGGCGCCGTCGGGACAGGCCTCGATCGCGTGGGCCGGCCCCAGCGCCGCGGAGCAGTCCGCAGGCGCGGCCGACGTCACGGTGTACTCCTGCCATCTCCCTCCCACCGAGGCCGACATCGAGGCGGTCGCGCAGCTCGCGTCATCCGGTCCGGTGGTCGTCGACAGCTCGGATGCCGGATGGCTCGAGGTGCTTCCCGCGGGCGCGGAGTGGGCTCGCATCCACGGCTCGTTCGTCGAGGTCGTCGATGATGCGGTCGCCGGAGTCGTGCCCGGACGGGGCGTCGAACTCGTGCTCGCCGCGCTCGGCGCGACAAGCGTGCGGGTGCCGGCGCTCCCCGGTCTCGTCGCGGATCGCCTCGCGAACTGCATGGCCAACGAGGCGTCCTTCCTGGTGGAGGAGGGCACCGCGAGCAAGGCGGATGTCGACGTCGCACTGCGGCTGGGCATGAACCACCCGAGCGGGCCCTTCGAATACACCGACAGGGTCGGCGTGCAGCAGGTCCATGCCGGACTCAGGTCGATGCTCGCCGCGTTCGGCGACAGCCGATACCGACCCTCGCAGCTGATGCGGCGAGAGAACGCGGGCGCGGAGCGATGACCCCGAGACCCCTGGCAGGCAGACGCGTCATCGATCTGAGTCAATACATCGCGGGCCCCGCGTGCGGGCAGCTGCTCGCCGACTTCGGCGCCGATGTGATCAAGGTCGAGCCGCTTCGCGGTGACCCGTCACGCCTGCTGGGGGACACCGGCGAGGGCAGCGTCTACTACCGGCAGTACAACACCGGCAAGCAGTCGATCCGACTCGACATCGCGGATGCCGCGGGGCGGGCCGAACTCGAGCGGATGCTCGATGACGCCGATGCGGTGATCATGAACTTCGCAGCGCGCACGCGAGCCAAGCTCGGCCTCGACTGGGAGACGCTGCACGCGCGCCACCCCGGCCTGGTCGTCACCATCGTCTCGGCGTACGGCATCGACGATCCGCGTACGGCACTGGATGCGGTCGTGCAGGCGGACAGCGGCTTCGCGATGCTGAATGCGGATGCCGACGGCTCTGCACGCATCTCCTCGGGCTATCCGACGGACGTCTTCACCGGTCTGTATGCCGGCATCTCCACGGCGATGGCGCTCACAGATGCGGCGCGCGGCGGAGGCATGCTCATCGATGTGCCGATGATCGAGGTCGCGCTCAGCGCCCTGTGCGGTCCGGCGACGCTGACCGTCTCGGACGGCGCTCCGCCCCCGGTGGGCAGCGGCAGCCGCGACATCGCCACCGCTCCGTCCACGGTCTTCGAAGCGGCAGACGGGCCGGTGTACATCTATGCGGGACTCGACAAGACCTGGGACGAGGTGCGGATGCTGAGCAGCGCGCCGGACGGCCCGCTGGCCGAGCGCCTCGGCGACCGAGCGCGCTTCGAGCAGCCCCTGGCCGAATGGGCGTCGCGGCGCACGGCGGACGAGGTGCTCGAGACCATGCGCGGCATCGGCGTCGCCGCAGCGCCGGTTCGCACAGTCGACGATGCGCTCGCCGCGCTGCACGCCGACCGGCCTGGCGCGGTCGCGGACATCGCCGCCACTGGCCGCGCCGTGCCGCAGTTCCCCGTCACCTTCTCAGGCGGTCGGATTCCCCGCCGCGATGCCATGACCGACGAAACGAACAAGGAGAGTATCGCGTGAGTGCAGCACAGAACTCCGGGCGCGTACTGCGCGACGGCGCGCTCGAAGGCCTGTCGGCCCTGGTCACAGGAGCCGGCTCCGGAATCGGCCGTGCCACGGCGCTGCGCCTCATCGAACTGGGCGCCCGGGTCACCGGCGCCGGGCGTCACCTCGAGAGTCTCGAGGAGACGCGATCACTTGCGGCAGAACCCGACCGGTTCGAGGCGCGCGCCGTCAACGTGCGCGATCACGATGCGGTCACCGCGCTCGTCGAGGAGGTCGGGGAGACGCACGGCATCGATCATCTGTTCAACAACGCGGGTGGACAGTTCTTCGCCCCCGCGGATGAGATCTCCGCGAACGGGTGGAACTCGGTCATCGACCTCAACCTCACTGCGGTGTTCCACATCACCAAGCAGGCCCACCGCTTCCTGGCGAAGAACAGCGGCAGCGTCGTCAACATCTCGCTGTCGGGTCTCGAGCGCGGAGGCATGGGCATGACCCATTCCATCGCCGCCCGCGCCGGAGTGCTGGGCATGACGCGGTCCCTCGCCCTGGAATGGGCGACCGAGGGCATCCGACTCAACTGCCTCGGTCCGGGAACCGTCGTGACGAGCGCGCTCAGCGACGAGGCGAGCATGCATGTGCTCGGCAATCTGGTGGCAAAAGCCACGCCGATGCGCCGCCCGACCAGTGTCGAAGAGGTCGCCGAGCTGGTCGCCTTCCTCGCCAGCCCCGCCGGGGCGCTCATGACCGGGCAGCTGATCCAGATCGACGGCGGGGCGCACATCGGGCCCGGACTGCACATGCTTCCGGAGGCGTACGCATGAGTCTTCCCGTCCTGAAGCTCGACGACGCCGTGCGCACTCACGTGCACGATGGCGACTCGGTCTACCTGGGCAACTTCGGCTCCCAGCTGTTCGCGGTCGGCCACGAGATCATCCGTCAGCAGCGCCGCGAACTCGACATGATCATCGGCTCGGGCGGCATCCTGCTCGATCAGCTGATCGGTGCCGGCGTCGCGGCGTCGGCCACGTTCGGGCACTGCTGGAGTCCCGTCGGCCCGTTCGCGGCATACAACTTCCGGCGACTGGCCGAGTCGGGTCGTTCCCCGGTGGCGTTTCACGAAGTCAGCCTGGGAATGTTCACTGCAGCGCTCACCGCGGGCGCGTGGGGCGTGCCGTTCATGCCTTTCCCGGGGCTGGAGGGCACGGGCTTCCTCACCGAGGATTGGAGCCGCGGACGCGTCGAGCAGGTGACCACCGGATTCGGCTCGGCGAACGTCGTCCAGGCGATCACGCCCGACATCGCCTTCGTGCACGCCGACCGCTGCGACCCGGACGGCAACGCCTGGATCAACGGTCCCGTCAGCGAGGTGCCCGTCGCGGCTGCGGCATCCCGCGCCGCCGTGCTGGTGGTCGAGCAGTTGACGGATGCCGCCGACGTGCGCGCCCACGGGGTGACCCTTCCCGGCTACCTGTTCGACGCCGTCGTCGTGCAGCCGGGCGCGGTCGCGCCGGATGGCGCGGTCGGAAGGTACGGGCGAGACGTCGGCGCCTACATCGACTACGCCGACCACTCGAAGACCGCTGAGGGCTTCACCGAATGGCTCGACCGCGTGAAGGGAGCAGAACGATGAGCGATGCGACGGCAATCGACTTCCTCGTGCGTGCTGCGCGAGAGTTCCGCCGCGGCGGCTGGGTGTTCACCGGGTTCCACTGGCCGGTGCTCGCCGGGCAGGTCGCGCACGCGCTCGACGGCTCGCCGTTCTCCCAGGTCTTCGAAGCAGGCGTCGCCACGTGGGCTGCAGGGGACGAGGTGCCCACCAGCACGACCGACTACGCCGCCTACGCGAACGCCTACAGCTGGCTCGGCGACTCCGCCGCCGTCCTGCTCGCGGGCGGGCGGCACTTCGATCGCGTCGTCCTCGACGCGAGCAATGTCGACATCCACGGGCGGGTGAACTCGTCCTTCATCGGCGAGAGCCGCGACAACCCGAAGGTGCGCCTCCCTGGTGGAGGTGGAGCCCCCGACATCGCAGCCTCGGCCCGCGAGCTCGTGCTGCTCACCGGTGCCACCGACCTCAAGCGATTCCAGCGCGCGGTCGAGCACGTCACCGCGGCGCCCGGACCGGACACACTGGTCCGGCTGCACACGCGATGGGGCATCGTGCGGTTGGGTGAGGACCTGCATGTCGAAGAGGTCGCAGAGACGCCCGGTGCAGCTGCCTTCCTCGCGCACGTCGAGAGTCTGGGCGCCGACATGTCCCGGTTCACGCAGCGCCAGGCTGTGACCGACGAGGAGCGTCAGGTGGCCAGAGCGGTGCTCGAGTCAGCTGCGCGACGCGGATATCAGGTTGCAGCCAGAGCGCTGGAGAACGAAGGAGCAGAGAAGTGACCATGATCGATGACACCCAGGATCTGCGCGCGAGCGTGCGCGACCTGATCACCGGATGGGGCTTCGTCCCGACCTGCGACTCCTGGCTGCGCTCGTACGATCCTGAGTTCAGCCGCGAGATGGGTCGCCGCGGGCTGCTCGGCATCACCTGGCCAAAGGAGGTCGGCGGAGGTGGCCGGCCCGGCATCGCCCGCCTGGTGGTGACAGAGGAGATCCTGCGCACCGGCGCCCCCGTCGCAGGTCACTGGATCGCGGAGCGCCAGATCGGACCGTCGCTCCTGCGCTACGGCTCCGAGGTCGCGAAGAGCCGCTACGTGCCCGGCATCGCATCCGGCGAGCTGGTCTTCTGCCTCGGCATGAGCGAGACCGAGGCCGGCTCCGACCTCGCCTCGGTGCGCACCACGGCGACACGAGTCGCCGGCGGATGGCGCATCGCCGGGCGCAAGATCTGGACCAGCCAGGCGCATCACGCGACCCACGCCTACGTGCTCGCCCGCACGGACAAGTCCGGGGTCAAGCACGAGGGCCTGTCCGAGTTCATCGTCGACATGCAGGCGGACGGCGTCGAGGTGCGTCCGATCCTCGATCTCGCCGGCGAGCACCATTTCAACGAGGTGACGTTCGACGACGTCTTCGTCGACGACGATCACGTACTCGGTGAGATCGGCAACGGCTGGACCCAGGTCACCAGCCAGCTGTCGCTCGAGCGCGGCGGCATCGAGCGGGTCATGAGCACCTACCCGCTGCTGGCCGCGGCGCGCGATGAGCTCGCCGCCTCGCCGGAGGGGCAGGCATCGGCCATGGCAGTGGGCCGCGTGTACGCGCGCCTCGCCGCGCTGCGGGCCATGGCCGTGCGGGTCGCGCTCGACATCGATGCGGGCGGATCGCCCGTGACGGATGCCGCGGTGCAGAAGGATCTGGGCACGGCGTTCGAGAAGGCCGTTGTCGAGTTCGCGCGCGAGGTCACCCCGGTCGAGCCGGACCCCGACGGCGAAGGACTTGCCGCCCTGCTCGCCGGTGGCATCCTGTCCTCGCCAGGGTTCACGATCCGAGGTGGCACATCAGAGGTGCTGAAGACACTCGTCTCCCGGGGAGCGCCCGCGCTGCTCACGGAGATCCGCAGGCAGCGCGGAGAGGTCGGATCCGCAGCCGACGAGATGCTCGACGGCCAGGCGGGCGAGCCCGAGGACCAGGCGGAGCTGCGGGCATCGATGGCGGAGGTCGGCTGGCTGCGCGTCTCCGTCGACGAGGCCGTCGGCGGTGAAGGCGGCGAGCTGTCGGACGCCGCCGAGATCATCGAGGCGCTCGGGCGTGCGGCCGTCTCGGCGCCGGTCGCAGAGAGCATCGCCGCGACTCGTGCTCTGGCTCGCGCCGGACGGACCGGCCTCGATGCCCTGGGACTCGTCACCGTGGCCGGCGGGGGCGATGCGACGATCGTCGACGGCGTCATCAGCGGCAGCATCCCGCGGGTGCCGTGGGGTCGGGAGGCCGCGCACGTGCTGGTCTCGGCGGTCAGTCAGGGCGAGCAGGTCTGGGCGCTCGTGCCAGCCGACGCCGGTGCATGGACGCCGGGCCGCAACCTGGCCGGAGAGCCGCGCGACACCTTCACGCTCGACGGGGCCGCTGTCGACGTCGTCTTCGCAGACGCCGCGACGGATGCCGAGCTCGCGCTCTTCCGCGCCGTCGCCTCGATCGGGGCGCTCGAGACAGCGTGCGCCCAATCGTATGAGCACATCACGACCCGCGAGCAGTTCGGGCGTCCGCTGCTGAAGTTCCAGGCGGTCGCCGGACTGTTCGCCGAGCTGCTGTCGGAGTTCGTGCTGGCGCGCGTCGCGGTGGCCGAGGCCGTCGCCGCCGTGGGCGCAGGGCGGGCGGATGCAGGCAGCCGCGTGGCGGCGGCCCGTGCCGTGCTCGATACGGCGGCGACGCTCGGCGCGCGCAGCGCCCATCAGCTGCATGCCGCGATGGGCATCACCCGTGAGCATCCGCTTCACCTTTCGACCCGACGGATCTGGGCGTGGCGGGATGAGGCCGGCACGGCTGCGGCATGGCAGCGGGGGCTCGGTCTCGAGCTGCTGGCGAAGGACGAGGACGCCGTATGGGCGTGGATCACTGCAGAGGAGACGCGATGAGCAAGGTACGCATCGACACCTACGACGACGGTGTTCGCGCCATCGTGCTGAACGACCCCGCCCGCCGCAACATCCTCGCTCCGGAGCTGTGCGCGGATCTTCTCGACGCGGTGAGCTCCGTCAAGGCGGATCCCGGTACCCGCGCCGTCATCGTGACCGGCGAGGGGTCGGCGTTCTGCGGCGGCGCCGACATGCCGGCCATCTTCGGCGACACCTCCCGCTCGGTCGCACAGCTCCGCGACGACCTGCACGAGGTCTACGCGTCGTTCCTGTCGATCCGCGATCTGGGCGTGCCTGTGATCGCGGCAGTGCATGGACCCGCGGTGGGAGCAGGGCTGAACCTCGCCATGGTGTGCGACGTGCGCGTCGCCGGGCCCGATTCGGTCTTCGCCGCGACGTTCTCGCGCATCGGTCTGCATCCAGGCGGCGGATGCACCTGGTTCCTCGTGCAGACGATGGGCAAGGACAAGGCGCTGAAGATGCTGCTGGACGGCGGCAACGTCAAGGCTCAGCAGGCTGTGGATGCGGGGGTCGCGACCGTCTTCGCGGACGACCCGATGGCAGAGGCGATGAAGCTCGCTTCGCGCTGGTCCGCCATCGACTCGCAGCTCACCCGCGACATCAAGGCTGCCGTCGAGATCGCCGCGAAGAGCGACATCGCCACCACCCTCGAGTTCGAGTCATGGGCGCAGGCTTCCGCGGCCACCAAGCCCGCGCTCGCCGCGTACGTCGACACCTTCCGGAAGTGATCGCGATGACGGCTGAGCTCTCGACGGACGGCGCCTGGGTCCGCGATGACCCGGTGGACGTCGCCGAGTACGCCCGGCTGCTCCGAACCGACGCACCCAAGCCCGCTGGGCTCGCTATCGCGCAGGCGCGACGGGCCTTCGCGCGCGGGCGGTCGCTGCCACCGGGCGGTGTTCTGCTCGGGATCGACAGCGCCGCCGGTGATGGATGGCAGCCCGGCGGGACGACGGAGCACCGCTGCGATGTGCGGACCCGCACCGACAGGGCCGGCAGAGCCGTCGTCACCTTCGATGTGGATCTGCGCACGCCGGGAGTCGACGCGAGCCCGTCGCGGGTGCGCTTCGTGATCCGGTGGGAGGCGGCAGCATGATCGACGCCGAACTGCTGACGCGGTGGGGCGAGCTGACGACGGACGCGAATCCGCTGCACACCGACCCCGAGTACGCGGCGAGCACACGATTCGGCGTCCCGATCGCGCACGGGCACCTGCTGGCATGCCTGGCCATCGAGGCGCTGGACGCCGATGCCGTCTCGGTGCGCTTCGTCGCCCCTGTGCCGGTGGGATCCGAGATCGAGGTGCGCCCCGACGGCATCCATGTCGGCGATGCGCGCTGCGTGGAGATCACCCCCATCGCGGATCCGACGATGCTCTTCGATCACGACAGCATCGCGCGGTACGCCGCAGCATCCTCAGACGACAATCCCATCCATCTCGATGAGGAGGCGGCCCGAGCCGGCGGCCTCGACAGTGCCATCGCGCAGGGCATGCTCGTGCTCGGCTGGGCGGCCGGACAGCTGGATGTCCCCGACGACGCGTACACGCTGGCTGCACGGTTCATCGCGCCACTGCCGGTCGGCGACGTCGGGACGCTGCACGTCGACGGTGAGGGTTCTGCGCGGGTCACGCGGGGGGACGGCCGCGATGCCGTGTCGCTGCAGTACAGCGCGGAGGTCGACGCCGAAAGGCTGCGGCTTCCCGAGGGCGCGCAGCTCGTCGCGGAAGTCGCGGTCTCCCCGACGCCCGCGACGCTCACCGCAGTGAAGGAAGCCGTCGGCGCCCGCTTCGCCGTGCCCACCTACCCGTTCATGCTCACCGCTGTCGGCTTCCTGCCGGACGACGACGCGAACGACGGCATCCGACGGCCGTACCCGGTCAGGGACTGCGCGGACTGGGTCGCCAGTGACCGCCCAGCCCTGCACGGAGAGCAGACGATCACTGTCGCACGCGCATTCGCCCTCGGCGAGCGCCTCATCGCGCGCACCGCGGTGATCAGCCGCGACCGACGCGAGCGCAGCGGCGGGGCCCTGGTGTTCACCGTTATCCGCACGGTGTTCGCAGACGCATCGGGTGCCGTCATCGCGGCATCCGAGATGAACCTGATCGTCGTGGAAGACGACTGACCGTCCAGGAAGGACAGGACCATGACCGAGGAAACCTTTGATCAGCCCGTGCTCACCGAGCGGCACGGAAGCGTGCTCGTCGTCACGATCAATCGGCCGGCCCAGCGCAACGCGCTCAGCAACGAAGTGCTCGACGGGCTGGTGGTGGCGCTCGATGATGCGGAGTTCGACGCCGAGGTGCGTGCCGTGGTGCTCACCGGTGGACCGAAGCTGTTCGCCTCGGGTGCCGACATCCGCGACCTTCGGGCCAACACCCCGGCCGCATACATGGCGTCCAGGCGCTCGCAGGCCTTCGCACGCATCATGCAGTTCCCGAAGCCCAGCGTCGCGGCGATCGCCGGCTACACGCTCGGCGGCGGGTGCGAGATCGCGCTGAGCTGCGACCTGGTGATCGCCGCCGACAACGCCATCCTCGGGCAGCCCGAGATCAACCTCGGCATCCTCCCCGGCGCCGGCGGAACCCAGCGCTGGGCTCGGGTCGCCGGTCGCTACAAGGCCGCCGAGCTCGTGCTGCAGGCGCAGAACATCGATGCCTGGACCGCTCGCCGCCTCGGCATGGTCGCGGAGGTCGTGCCCGCGGAGTTCGTCGTCGAGGCGGGGATCGCCGCCGCCGAGCGGATCGCGAAGTACAGCCCCGTCGCCGCGCGCTCGGCGAAGGCGGCACTGCGCAGGTCGGAGGAGACCGGCATCTCGGACGCACTCGACTACGAACGCGCGCAGCTCGGCATCCTGCTGTCCACCGAGGACCACTACGAGGGCATCGATGCGTTCCTCGAGAAGCGCCGCGCCGTCTTCACGGGCAAGTGAAAGGGAACATCATGCAGACGATCGACATCACATCCCTCGACCGTGAGGCACGTGCTCGCCTGACCGGTGAGCTGAAGAGTGCAGCCAAGGCGCGCGAGGCCGTCGTCATCCGAGGTGCGGCTGGAGCCTGGCAGCATGAGCTCGCCGCAGACGAGACCGCCGCCGACTTCCACGCACTGGCCCTGTCGCTGATGAGTCACCCTGCCCCGGTCGCGCTTTCCGTCGACGGCGCGGTCACCGGATTCGGCGTCGCCCTCGTGCTGGCGGCCGATGTCGTCGTGGCATCCGCCGGCGCCACCCTTTCGACCGGCGGCGGCGCGACCGCGCTCGCCACCGGTGCCTTCCGGCTGTTGGCGACGGCGGTTTCGCCCGCCTTCGCCGCGGCGCTCGCGTACACGGGACGCACGCTGTCACGCGCGGAGTCGATCGCGGCAGGCCTCGTCGTCGATGCAGATGTCGAGGTGATCGACACCGCGGGCGCGATGGCGGTCAAGCGCGCGTCCGTCGCCGACCGGCTGGCAGGTCTCACCGATGCGCTCGCGTACGATGCGCTGCTGGCGCGCACGGTGTCGTCATGACCGGAACCCGCCTGCGGCCCATGCGCCAGGACCACGACCTCGAAGTCCTCCTGCGCACACCGATCCATGAGCACATGGGCCTGCGCGAGGCCGAGCCCGGGAATCCGGATGCCGGTCTGATGCTGGTCTGCGAGCGCCCGATCGCGAACAACTCGCTGATGCTGCACGGGGGCATGATCGCGACCTCGATCGACTGCGCGGCCGCGTATGCGATGTTCCCGACGCTGAGCGACGACGAGGTCATCATGACCAGTTCGCTCTCGATCTCGTACATGCGACCGGTTCCGATCGGCTCCGAAGTGCGCATCCGGGCCGAGATCGTGCGGCGAGGTCGCAACACGGCCTTTCTCACCGTGACGGTGCGCGTCGGTGAGAAGCTGATCGCCACGGCACAGATCGTGAAGTCCATCGTGCACCTCGACGAGGACTGATCATGACCGTCGCCGTCTTCGGTGCGAGCGGGCTCGTCGGAGCCGCCGCATGCGATGCCTTCACCGCGGCAGGGCAGCAGGTCCTCGCCGTCTCCCGACGATCGCCCGAACTGATGGGCGAGGGGCTCGTCGAGCACATCTCGCTGGATCTGACGGATGCCGATGCGACGCGCGAGGCACTGGCCGGCCGTTCCGATGTGACGCACATCGTCTACGCGGCCGTGCACGAACTGCCCGATCTCGTGCGGGGCTGGCGAGACGAGGGGCAGATGCGCACGAACCTGCAGATGTTCGCGAGCGCGCTCGTACCGCTGGTCGCCGCGGGAAGCGTGCAGCACGTCTCGTGGCTTCAGGGCACGAAGGCGTACGGGGCGCATCTGCATCCGATCAGAGTGCCGTCGCGTGAGCGCGAACCGCGAGACCCGCATGAGAACTTCTACTGGCTGCAGGAGGACTGGGGGCGCGAGCATGCCGCCCGTAACGGCTACGGCTGGACGATCTTCCGGCCTCCGCTGGTCGTCGGTCCGACCCACGGTGTGGCGATGAACCTCCCGCCGGTGATCGGCGCGTACGCGGCAATCCGCGCGGCCGAGGGCTTGCCCTTCTCCTATCCGGGCGGGCCGTCGTACGTGGCTGAGGCTCTCGACGTCGAGGTGCTCGCCGACGCCCTGGTGTGGGCTGGAGGCGCGGCCACCGCGCGCGACCAGTGCTTCAACATCTCGAACGGCGAGGTCTTCACCTGGAGGGACCTCTGGCCCTCCTTCGCGGCCAGCCTGGGAGTCGAGCAGGGCGAGGACGACCGCTTCAAGGTGTCCGAGTACCTGCTGCATCGCGAGGCGCTGTGGGACGAGATCGTCGCACGGCACAGTCTGCGGCCACTAACACTTGCAGAGCTCGTCGGCCGGTCACACAGATACGCGGACTTCCAGTTCGCTGCCGGGGCACAGGAGCCGCCGCCTCCCGCACTGATGAGCACGGTGAAGCTGCACGATGCTGGCTTTCACGGCGTCCGTGACACGGAGGCATCCTTCAGTCGCTGGTTCGGCGCGCTGCAGGAACGCGGCATCCTCCCGCGGTGCTGACGTCTCCGTGGGCCATATGGTCGATCGCTGGCATGGGAGCGCTCCCACACCAGGCGAAAAGATGAGATGATGGCACGATGACGCGAACCTTTCCCCAGGGCTTCCTGTTCGGCGCCGCCACCGCTGCGTACCAGATCGAGGGCGCAGCCTTCGAAGACGGCCGCACGGCATCCATCTGGGATGCCTTCGCCCGGGTTCCGGGCGCGGTCGTGAACGCGGACAACGGCGACGTCGCCTGCGATCACTACCACCGCTACGCCGACGACGTCGCGGTCATGAAGGAACTCGGGCTGCAGACCTATCGCTTCTCGACCTCATGGTCGCGGGTGCGTCCGGACGGCGGCGCCGTCAACGCGCAGGGCCTGGACTTCTACAAGCGCATCGTCGACGAGCTGCTGGCCGCGGACATCGTGCCGTGGCTGACACTGCACCACTGGGACATGCCGCAGGCCCTCGAGGAGCAGGGCGGCTGGACCGACCGTGATATCGCCGACCGCTTCGTCGACTACGCGCTGAGCGTGCACGACGCCCTCGGCGACCGCGTGCAGCACTGGACCACCATGAACGAGCCGTGGTGCTCGTCGTTCCTCTCGTACACGGCCGGCGTGCACGCGCCGGGTCGCACCAGCATCCGCGACGGCCTGCTCGCCTCGCACCACCTGCTGCTCGCCCACGGGCGGGCCGTGCAGGCGCTGCGCGAGCGCGCCCCCGAGCTCGACCTCGGCATCACTCTGAACCTGACGGTGGCGGATGCCGCCGACCCGGCCGACCCGCTCGACGTCGACGCCGCACGCCGCATCGACGGACAGTTCAACCGCTGGTTCCTCGACCCGATCTTCCGCGGCGCCTATCCGGCGGACATCGTGCGCGACATCCGCGAGGTCGATCCGGCCGCCGTCGCAGACTGGCAGGAGGCCGTCCGCCCCGAGGATCTGGACGTCATCTCCAGCCCCCTCGACGCGCTGGGCATCAACTACTACCACGGCGAGCTGTTGTCGGGTCACCCGCAGCCGGATGCCGAGGGCAACCCGCACGAGACCGAGGGCCAGCAGCGCGAGACCGCGTCGCCGTTCCCCTCGAACGAGGGCATCCACTGGGTCGAGCGGGGCCTGCCGCGCACCGACATGGACTGGGAGGTGCAGCCCGAGGGGCTGACCCGTCTGCTCGTGCGCGTCGGCGAGGAGTACGCGCCGGGCGTGGCGCTGTACGTCACAGAGAACGGCGTCGCCTACGACGACGTGGTCAGCGAGGACGGCGAGGTGGCGGATGCCGATCGAGTCGCGTTCCTGCGCGATCACGTCTCGGCGACGCTGGATGCCGTCGAGCAGGGCGCCGACGTGCGCGGCTACTTCTACTGGTCGCTGATGGACAACTACGAGTGGGCCTGGGGGTACGCCAAGCGCTTCGGCATCGTGCGCGTCGACTACGAGACGCAGCAGCGCACGATCAAGCAGAGCGGTCGGGAGTACGCTCGCATCATCGCCGCCCGGGCGATCTGAGCTCACCCGAGAAGGCCTGGACGATGCCCCGTTCCACGATCGAAGAGGTCGCCGCCGTCGCCGGTGTCTCGCGTTCGACCGTCTCGCGCGTCGTGAACGGATCGACCGCGGTGAGTCCTGAGGCGCTCGCCGCCGTGCAGAAGGCCATCGCCGAGTTGCACTATGCGCCGAACCGGGCCGCGCGCTCGCTCGCGAGCAGACAGACCCATGCGATCGGGTTGGTCGTCCCCGAGGACACCACGCGGTTCTTCGGCGACCCGTTCCTGGCATCCGTCGTTGCGGGCATCAGCAGCCGCCTCGCCTCGTCCGACTACATCCTCAACCTGCTGATCGCGAGCGATGACCCGGGCGACAAGATGACGAGCTTCGTGCGCAACGGCGGCGTGGACGCGGCGATCATCGTCTCGCACCACGCCAGCGACTCGTTCGTCGAGCGCATCGCCGACGCCGTGCCCGTCGTCTTCGGCGGCCGCCCCGCGCGCGTGCGCGAGCGGGATCTCATCGTCGACGTCGACAACGTGCAGGCAGCAGAGGATGCCACGAGGCACCTGATCGCTCTCGGACGGCGGCGGATCGCGACGATCACCGGGACGCTGACGATGGCGGTGAGCGTGGACCGTCGCGACGGATTCCTCGCGGCCCTCAACGAGGCGGGTTTGGAGCCGGCCGGGATCATCGACGGCGACTTCAGCGAGCAGGGCGGAGCGGATGCCGCGCAGCGGCTTCTTGCGCAGCCCGAGCGACCGGATGCCGTCTTCGTCGCCAGCGATCTGATGGCGCGCGGTGCGATCGGCGTGCTGCGATCGGCGGGACTGCGGGTGCCCGAGGACATCGCTGTGATCGGCTTCGACGACTCCGCACTCGCCGCCGCATCCGATCTGACCAGCGTCCGCCAGCCGATGTTCCTGCAGGGCGAGATGCTCGCAGGGCTCATCATCGATGAGCTCGCGGGCAAGCATCCCGCGCCCCTGACGATTCTGCCGACGGAGCTCGTCGTGCGGGGATCGGCGCCGGCGGCCTGACCATCGGACAGACGCTGGGCCCGGTCGAGAACACGACCGGGCCCAGCGAACTCTGTGGCGAGCTGTCTCAGTTTCCGTAGAGGGCGACGACGCCCGCGCGGTCGGTGCTCGTCATCGACAGGTCATCGGACGAGCCGTTGCACTGCGGGTAGTGCATGATCGACGAAGAGTCGTACGCCGTCAGCGGTCGCCAGTTGTTGTCCTCGAAGCAGGTGCCCGATTCGGGGCGGGTGTGCTCGTGGCGGAAGCCCAGCGTGTGACCGAGCTCGTGTCCGAGGATGTTGGTCGGCGTCCAGGAGCCGGAGGACCAGATCGAGTCGTCGACGAGGACGTTCATCTGACGGTCCGGCGTGCTCGGGAAGAACGCCCGCGCGATGTACTGCGACGTGTTCACGGGCTCGACCGAGAACAGGACCGACTTGTTGCGCGTGGTGCAGCTGCCGTCGGCACTGCTCACGTACACGAAGTCGATCTTCGACGAGGCGGACTCCCAGAGGGCCGCGCCACTCGTCATCGCGGCGACGATGTCGTCGTGGCGGGTGCCGAACTTCGTGCTCACGCAATAGGTGAGGTTTCCGACCTGAGCGTCGGACCACCGGTCATCGACGCCGCCCACGGTGTTGACGATGAGTCCCTCGTTGAGCGAGTCCGAGCCGAGGAGCTGGTCGTAGAACGTGTGCAGCTCGCCCTGACCCGAGATCAACTCGTCGCCGTTGACGACGTAGCCGCCGTCGATATCGCGATAGGTCGATGACGCGAACTCCTGGTAGGTCGGAATGCCGGAGTCGGCGGTGGGTGTCGCTCCGGCTGCCGGGATGGCCGCGCCGAGGCTGAGTGCGGCTGCCGCGGTGGCGGCGAGCGCGATTCTTCTGTTGATTCGCATGCAGTGCTCCTTGTGTACTGAGCGATTCCGTTCGCCTGGTTGGCGGACGGGCTCCGGAGTGGGCGAGCTTCCTTGCACAACCGTCGGCTCCGAAACCCGCTCAACGTAACGAGGGTTTCTGGACCCTGTCAAGCAACTGGATGGCGGTCTGGCGGGTCGACTTGGACCGCGGGTGAGGACCCCTCCGATCGTCCGAAGGAGGCTGTCCGTTCGTCGAGGGGAAGGCTGTCCGTTCGTCAGGGGTGAGGCAGGCCGATGCGCTCGGCTACGCCTTCCCCATGCGGGTGAACGCGCCGAGAACCGTGCGCTCGGATGCCAGCAGGTAGCGCTCGAGCTCGTCGGCGGCTGCCGCGGGACCGCGCTCCAGCAGCGCCTTCAGTACGACGCGGTTCTTGCGCACGAACGGCTCGTGCAGGGCGCGGGGATCGTCGATCTCGAGGAACACCAGGCGCAGCTCGGCAGCGACGTCGCGATACGTGCGCGCCAGGCGCGGACTGTCTGCGAGGGCGACGATCGCATCGTGGAACGCCATGTTGGCGCTGCCCACCCGCCGCCAGTCCTCGGCGGGGAGGTGCTCCTCGGCATCCGCCAGCGAGTCCCGCATGAGCTGCACGGCCGGATGCTCCGGCTCGGACTGCCGCAGCGCCGTGCACTCGATCACGCGGCGCGCGCGGTAGATGTCGATGACGTCCGCGATGCCCGGCGCCGCGACGGAGACCCCGCGGTGGGGCACGTGTTCGACCAGCCCCTGCTCGGCGAGCACGCGGAAGGCCTCGCGGAGCGTGTTGCGCGAGACCTCCAGCTGCTCGGCAAGGGCAGACTCCGACAGGCGTGAACCGGGGGCGAAGTCGCCGTCGATGATGCGCTCGCGCAGGACGTCGGCGAGCGGCACGTGGGTCGTCATGAGAACAGAGTAAGGCCCCTCCCAAATATTGTTGAACAATTCGAGTCGATATGTTCTACACTCGGTGTCACCCGACACGCCCGTGTCATCCGTCACCCACCAACGACGATGGGAATCCCTCATGTCCGAGCAGGCATCTGCACCCCTCTCCGTCGAGGACGAAGCACGCATGGCCGCCGCGAAGAAGCGCGTCGGCCGCGGTGCCGTCATCGGCGCGATCTTCCTCATGGCGACCAGCGCCATCGGCCCCGGCTTCATCACCCAGACCGCCACCTTCACCCAGACCCTCGGCGCCTCGTTCGCGTTCGCCATCCTCCTGTCGGTGATCATCGACATCGCCGTGCAGCTGAACGTCTGGCGCATGATCACCTCGTCAGGCAAGCGTGCCGGTGAGCTCGCCAACAGCGCCATCCCGTTCTCGGGCCACCTCATCGCCGTGCTCGTCATCATCGGCGGCCTGGCGTTCAACATCGGCAACATCGCCGGCGGCGGCCTGGGACTGAACGCCCTGCTCGGCGTCGACCCGAAGGTCGGCGGCATGCTGACCGCCGCGCTCGCGATCATCATCTTCCTCATCAAGAAGGCCGGGCGCGTGATGGACATCGTGCTCATCGTGCTCGGTGTCGGCATGATCGTGATGACCGTGATCGTGGCCATCGTCTCGGGCCCGCCGATCGGCGACGCTCTGCGCCAGACGATCGTCCCCGACAACATCAGCTTCACCACGATCACGACGATCGTCGGCGGCACCGTCGGCGGATACATCACCTACTCGGGCGCGCACCGCTACCTCGACTCCGGCCAGACCGGACCCGAGCACGCCGGCCCCGTCATGCGCGCCGCCGCGAACGGCGTCTTCGTCACGGGCATCATGCGGTACGTGCTGTTCCTCGCGATCCTCGGCGTCGTCGCATCCGGCGTCACCCTCGACCTCTCCGGTCAGGCAGCCAACCCCGCCGGTCAGGCGTTCGGCGCGGTGCTCGGCGACGCAGGACTGCGCATCTTCGGCGCGATCTTCTGGGCCGCGGCGCTCAGCTCGGTGATCGGTGCGGCGTACACGTCGGCATCCTTCCTCTCCAGCTTCAACAAGCGCTTCCTCGGCGGCTGGTCGCTGCAGTGGGCGACGGTCGGCTTCATCGTCGTCTCGCTCATCGTGTACCTGTCGATCGGCACCGCCCCCGCGGCGATCCTCGTCTTCGTCGGCGGGTTCAACGGCCTCATCCTGCCGATCGGCCTGACCGTGTTCATGTACATCGGCTGGTTCCGGCGCGACCTGCTCGGCACCCGGAAGTACCCGCTGACCCTGCTCATCGCCGGCACCCTGGTGACCCTGCTCACCTGGTACATGGGTGTCGTCTCGGTCGGCCCCATCTTCGCCTTCCTCGGCGTCGGAGCCTGATGCTGCGGCACCTGGCAGGCTGAAGACCCGACGCACACGGAACGGAGACTGACATGGCATCCATCGATCTGAACTCGGACCTCGGCGAGAACACCCCGGACCGCATCGTCGGCGACGACGCGGCGATGCTCGAGATCGTCACCAGCGCGAACGTGGCGTGCGGGTTCCACGCGGGCAGCCCCGAGGGCATCCGCGAGACCCTCGCCGCCGCGGTCCGGGGCGGCGTCGTGATCGGCGCGCACCCCGGCTACCGCGACTACGAGAACTTCGGGCGCACGAACGTCGAGATCGACTCGGCGACGCTGCAGGCGCACGTCGAGTATCAGCTCGGCGCGCTCTCGGCACTGACGGCGGCGGTCGGCGGCACGGTCGCGTATGTGAAGCCGCACGGCGCGCTGTACAACACCATCGCCCGCGACGAGCGTCAGGCGGCGGATGTCGTCGCCGCGATCAAGGCGATCGATCCGAGCCTGGTGCTGCTGGGCCTCGCCGGTGGCGTCATTCTCGAGGTGGCCGAGAGGGCCGGGCTGCAGGTGGCCGCCGAAGCCTTCGCCGACCGCGCCTACCTGCCCGACGGCGGACTCGTCTCGCGCACGCAGGAGGGCGCGGTGCTGCACGACGCGCAGGCCGTCGCCGAGCGGATGGTGCGTTTCGCCGAGTCCGGCATGATCCGCGCGATCGACGGCACGGATGTGCGCGTCGATGCGCAGTCGATCTGCGTGCACGGCGACAGTGCGGGCGCCATCGCGATGGCGACGGAGACCAAGCGGATGCTGCAGGAGGCCGGCGTCACGATAGCGCCGTTCGCGACAGTCGGAGTCTGATGCGCATCCTCACGGCATCCGATCGCGCCCTGCTCGTCGAGGCGGCAGACCTCGACGAGGCCATGCGGCTGAACCTCGCCTGGGACGGAGCGCCCGGCGTGGTCGAGCGCATCCCTGGGGCGCGGACGGTGCTGGTGCGCTTCGACCCGCTGCGAGTGTCGGCCGCCGAGCTCGCTCGGGTTCTCGAGGCGACCGAGGTGGATGCCGAGCACGTCCCGCACACCGGCGAAGCGACCATCCCGGTGCGCTACGACGGCGAGGACCTCGACGACGTCGCCCGGCTGCTCGATGTCTCGGCCGAGGAGGTCGTGAACCGGCACCTGGCCGCCGATTGGCAGGTCGCGTTCTCGGGCTTCGCCCCCGGCTTCGGCTACACCGTCGGCAGCGACCCGATCTTCGACGTGCCGCGGCGCTCGTCGCCGCGCACCCGCGTGCCGGCCGGATCCGTCGCGCTCGCCGGACACTTCACCGGCGTCTATCCGCGCGAGAGCCCGGGCGGCTGGCAGCTGATCGGACGCACGGACGCCGCCATGTGGGACATCGACCGCGACCCGCCTGCCCTGCTGTCGCCGGGCACGCTGGTCAGGTTCGAGCGGGCCGGGCGGGAGACGATCGACGGTGGGCCGGGTGCTTCGACAGGCTCAGCAACCCAGTCGACCTCGGTCCCTGAGCCTGTCGAAGGGCGCCGACTCGCTGTGGAGGTGGTCCGTCCCTCGCTCCAGCTGCTCGTGCAGGACCTCGGTCGCTTCGGGCACGCCGCTCTGGGCGTCTCGGCATCCGGCGTCGCCGACCGCACGGCGCTGCGCGACGCGAACCGCGCCGTCGGCAACGATTCCGGCGCGGCCGTTCTGGAGAGCGTCGGGGGAGCAGTTCTCCGCTTCCACGGCGACGGCGTCGCCGCAGTCGCCGGTGCGATCGGAGAGCTGATGCTGACGGATGCCGCGGGCCTCGCCCGCACGATCGCGCACGGCGCTCCGTTCGCCGTCGTCGACGGCGACGAACTCGTCCTTGGGCACCCCGTGAACGGCGTGCGCTACGTGATCGCGGCACGAGGTGGCATCCTCGCCGCACCGGCGCTCGGCAGCACGGCATCCGACACGCTCTCCGGCGTCGGTCCCGCTCCGCTCTCCGCGGGCGACGTCGTCGGCATCGGCACCGGCGCTCCGCACGCTGTCGACCCGCATCCGCAGGCGCGGGAGCTGCCGGCATCCGGCGACCTCGTCACCCTGGACCTCACGCTCGGCCCGCGCGACGACTGGTTCACGCCGGCCGCGCTGCAGACGCTGATCGGACAGGACTGGACGGTCACCCCGCGCTCCGACCGGGTCGGCATCCGCCTGCACGGCGACACCCCGCTGGAGCGCTCCGTTCCGGGCGAGCTGCCCAGCGAGGGCGCCGTCACCGGGGCGATCCAGGTGCCGCCGGACGGACAGCCCGTGCTGTTCCTGCCCGATCATCCGCTCACCGGCGGCTATCCGATCATCGGCGCTCTCACCGACCGCTGCCTCGACCTCGCCGGTCAGCTGCCGCCCGGCACCCGCATCCGCTTCCGCATCGTCGATCCGTCCGCGCGCGCCGCTCTGGTTCCGTCGTCCGGAGCCGCCGCCACCCAGGCGGCGAGTCGCGAGGCGACACGTCGTGCGGCACCCGCAGACTCCGGGCGGCCGCACGCTGACCCCACCGAGGAAGGCACCTCATGAAGAAGATCCTCATCGCCAATCGCGGCGAGATCGCCGTTCGCGTGATCCGCGCCTGCGCCGAGGCCGGGTATATGTCGATCGCGGTATACGCCGACCAGGATGTGGATGCTCTGCATGTGCGCCTGGCCGATGAGGCCGTCAGCCTGGGTGGATCGACCGCCCCCGAGACGTACCTGTCCATCGTGGCGCTGCTCGACGCCGCTCAGCGCAGCGGGGCGGATGCGGTGCACCCCGGCTATGGGTTCCTCTCCGAGAGCGCAGACTTCGCGCGTGCCGTGGAAGACGCCGGACTGATCTGGATCGGCCCTACGCCTGCGAGCATCGGGAAGCTCGGTGACAAGATGACCGCACGGCGCATAGCCGAGCGCGTCGGGGCGCCGCTGGCCGCCGGCACCGACCACCCGCTGGAGGGCCCCGCAGAGGCAGTTGCCTTCGCCGAGGAGCACGGCGTGCCGATCGCGATCAAGGCCGCGTTCGGCGGCGGTGGCCGCGGCATCAAGGTGGTCCGTGAGCTCTCCGAGGTCGCCGAGGCGTTCGACGCGGCGACGCGCGAGGCGATCGTGGCTTTCGGCCGCGGCGAGTGCTTCGTGGAGCGGTTCCTGGAGAGCCCGCGCCACATCGAGGTGCAGGTGCTCGGCGACGGCCAGGGCGGCGTCATCGTGGTGGGCGACCGCGACTGCTCCATGCAGCGCCGCAACCAGAAGCTCATCGAAGAGGCCCCCGCACCCGGGTTGACCGACGAGCAGCGCGCGCGCCTGCACGAGGCCGCGCGTCTGATCTGCGCCGAGGTCGACTATCGCAGCGCCGGCACGGTCGAGTTCATGCTGGCCGCCGACGGCACGCTGTCGTTCCTGGAGGTCAACACCCGCCTGCAGGTCGAGCACCCGGTCACCGAAGAGGTCACCGGCGTCGACCTGGTGCGCGAGCAGTTCCGCATCGCGTTCGGCGAAGGGCTCTCGCTCACCGAGACTCCTGAGCCGCACGGGCACGCGTTCGAGTTCCGCATCAACGCCGAGGACCCGGGTCGCGGTTTCCTGCCCAGCCCCGGCACGGTCGACGTGCTGCGCGTGCCCGGTGGCCCCGGCGTGCGGTGGGACAGCGGCATCGAGGCCGGGGATGCCGTCCAGCCCGCGTTCGACTCCATGATCGCCAAACTCATCGTGCACGCCGACACCCGCGATGCCGCCCTCGTGCGTGCGCGCCGGGCGCTGCGTGAACTGGTCGTCGAGGGCCCCGCGACCGTGATCGACTTCGACCGTCTCGCGATCGACCAGCCCGAGTTCACCACGGCGGAGTTCGCCGTGCACACGCAATGGATCGAAAGCACCCTGCTGCCGCGGCTGGAGCCGCAGCTGCGGCCCGCCCCGGCATCCGATGCCGGTCTGCAGCGCTTCCCGGTCGAGATCGACGGACGTCGGGTGATGCTCGGCCTGCCGACCGCCCTGCTCGCCGGATTCGCCGGTGCTGCGGCATCCGCTCCTGCCCCGGCGCAGGCCGATCCCGCAGAGCTGCGCGCGCCCGCCCCGGGGACGCTCGTGCGCTGGCTGGTCGACGACGGCGCGGAGGTCGCGGAGGGCGACGCCGTCGCCGTGCTGGACGCGATGAAGATGGAGACCCCCGTCACCGCGCACCGTGCGGGCGCCCTGACGCACGGCGCCGCGGTGGGCGACATGATCGCCGCGGATGCCGTGATCGCCCGCGTCGGCTGACCACACCCGGTCGGCGGGTATGTCTCAGAAATGACGGGTGCTGCTGCGGCGGACCCGCCACACCTGACCCCTCGCACATTGCATGTCCCAGAAACGATGGGTGCTCCTGCGAGTGACCCGCCTCAGCTGGGACATGCCCGGCATCCGCCCGGCCCGGCTCAGAGCTCGGCGGCGTGGAAGGTCAGCATCCGCACCGCCGCCTCGACGGTCGCGGCGAGAACCCGATCTGGATCGCCGTCGATCCTCAGCAGCCGGTGCCCCACCGCGGCGCGCGTGGCCCAGCCCAGGTACACGGTGCCGGGCGGATGACCGTTCTCGGCATCCGGTCCGCCCACGCCCGTCGTCGACACGGCGATGTCCACATCGAACAGCTCCCGCGCACCGCGTGCCAGCTGCTCGGCGCAGGATGCCGAACACGGATCCGTGCCGGGCTCCAGGCCGAGCACGCGCTCCTTCGTGTCCATCATGTACGCGACGATTCCCCCGGCGAACCATTCGCTGGCCTGCTCGCCCGCACCGACTGCACCGGCCAACGTCCCGGAGGTGAGCGATTCGGCGACGGCCACCCGCAGGCCGCGCGCACGGGCTGTGTCGCTGAGCTGTGTCACATCGTCCATGTCGACGAAGCTACCGCGAGCACTGCCGGGGAGACCCGGGGTTGACAGCCACCGGCATCCGCTGCACCGCACCGGAGGAGAACGCACGAAGGGGAGGAGTCCGCACGCCGGAATGATCCTCCGGATCGTGCGATCTCCTCCCGTTCGAGTGGGAGTCGGCTGGTTACTCCGGGTCGCCGCCCAGAGGGCCTACCGCGGGGATCGGGCCACCGTCGTCCGCCCCCGTCCTGCGGGCCCGCGCGATGGCGTTGCCCAGGTGGTAGATGAGCAGCGCGGCAACGGTGCCGATCACGATCGCACCGAGCTGGAACGCACCCCAGTTCATCGCGAAGCCGCCGACGGCGATCACGAACGAGACCGCGACCGTGTACTGGTTGACCGGGCGGGAGAAGTCCACGCGGTTGTCGACCCAGATCTTGATGCCGATGACGCCGATCAGACCGTACAGCGCGGTGGTCACGCCGCCGAGCACACCGGCGGGGATCGATGCGAAGATCACGCCGATCTTCGGAGAGAACGCGAGCAGGATCGCCGCGCCGCCGGCCACCCAGTACGCCGCGGTCGAGTAGACGCGAGTCGCGGCCATCACTCCGATGTTCTCGCCGTACGTCGTCGTGGCGGAGCCGCCGAATCCGCCGGCCAGAGTCGTGGCGAGACCGTCGGCGACCAGCGCGCGACCGGTGTGCTTGTTGATCGACGGGTCGTTGGTCATGGTGGCGACACCGCGCACGTGCCCGACGTTCTCGGCGATGAGCACCAGCACGACCGGCAGGAACATCGGCACGTACAGCCAGGCCGCAGGGTCGGTGACCGCCGCGAGGTGGAACTGCGGCAGCCCGATCCAGGCGGCCTCCGCGACGCCGTCGAACTTCACCTGACCGGTGAGCAGTGCGACGACGTACCCGACGATCACGCCGAGGAAGATCGAGATGCGGCCCAGGAACCCGCGGAACAGCACGCTGAACAGCACGACCGCGACCAGCGTGACCGAGGCCAGTTCAGGCTGCAGTGTGAAGTTGTTCCAGGCGGCGGGCGCCAGGTTGAAGCCGATCAGGGCGACGATGGAGCCGGCCACCACCGGAGGCATGAACCGGTCGATCCACTGCACGCCGACGGCCTGCACGAGGAAGCCGATGCCGGCCAGCAGCACGCCGACCACGAGCACACCGAGCAGCGCCTGAGTGATCTGCTGCGCGTTCTCGAGCGCCTGGCCGGCATTGATCGCCGTGATCGGTGCGAGGAACGCGAACGACGAGCCGAGGTAGCTGGGCAGGCGGTTGCGGGTGAGCAGCAGGAACAGCAGCGTTCCGATGCCCGAGAACAGCAGCGTCGTCGACACCGGGAAGCCCGTGATGATCGGCACGAGGAACGTGGCGCCGAACATCGCGATGACGTGCTGAGCGCCGATCGCGAAGGTCGCGGGCCAGTTCAGCCGCTCGTCCGGTCGGACGACCTGGTCGGGGGCGACGTTGCGGCCGTCGCCGTGGATCTTCCATACCGGCATGAGGGCTCCTCGGGGGGTTCGGGATCAGGGCCGAGGAAACACTATCGGGTGAGTGTCGGATGCCAAGGGTAGAAAGGATCCCGGAAGGGTAGAATCATGGCATGAGCCTGAACATCAAGAACGAGAAGGTGCACGACCTCGTGCGTCAGCTCGCCGAGCTGACGGGGCAGTCTCAGACGAGCGCGGTGGAGGATGCCGTGCGCCGGCGGCTCGATGAGATCCGCAATGAGCGTGATGACGCTGATCTGCAGCGGAAACGGCGGATCAGGGAATCGATTGCAAGGCTGCAGGCGCTTCCCGATATCGGGCCGAGCTACGAGCAGATCATGGACGAGATGTACGACGAGATGGGCCTGCCGCGATGATCGTCGACACCTCGGTGTGGATGGCGATCATCATGCAGGAGATCGAGGCGGAGCATTTCGTCGACCTGATCGAGAGTCGATCGGTGACGATCTCGGCGGGAACCCTCGTTGAGACAGAGATCGTGGTGCACCGGCGGCGCGGAGAGCCTGCGCTGAATGAACTTCGTGAGCTCCTGCGGCGCGTGCGCGCTGAGATCGTCTCGGTCGATGAGCGCCAGGCGCGCATCGCTACGGACGCCTACCGGCGCTATGGCCGCGGATCGGGGAGCCCCGCACGCCTGAACTACGGCGACTGCTTCAGCTATGCGCTCGCCATCGCCCGCGACGAGCCCCTGCTCTTCAAGGGCGATGACTTCGTGCACACGGACGTGCGCGTCGCGGCATCCTGATCAGGCGGTCAGCCGCGTGATCAGCTCGCGATACCGGTCTGCGGTCCGCGAGACGATCTCCTCGGGCAGCACGGGCGGCTCGCCCTGCTTGTCCCAGTTCGCGGCCAGCCAGTCGCGCACGATCTGCTTGTCGAAGCTCGCCATCCGCTCCTCGGGCGTCGCGGCTGTCTTCCACGTCTCGGCATCCCAGTAGCGGGAGGAGTCGCTGGTGAGCACCTCATCGGCCAGGTGCAGGATGCCGGCGGCATCCGTCCCGAACTCGAACTTCGTGTCGGCGAGGATCAAGCCCTTCTCCTCGGCGATCGCGGCGGCGCGCGCGTACAGGGAGAGGGACGTGTCGCGCAGTTCGGCGGCGCGGTCGGCGCCGACGAGCTCGACGACCTTCTCGAAGGCGATGTTCTCGTCGTGCTCGCCCATCGGCGCCTTGTAGGCCGGGGTGAACAGCGGCTCCGGGAGGCGGTCGCCGTTCTTCAGCCCGGCCGGCAGCGGGATGCCGCAGACGGTGCCGCTCTCGACGTACTCGGCCCAGCCGGAGCCGGTGATGTAGCCGCGGACGACGCACTCGATCGGCAGCATCTCCAGCGCCATCGCGAGCATGGCGCGGCCGGCCACGGCATCCGGGATCTCACCGGCGACGAGGTGATTCGGCACGTCGTGGAGCTGATCGAACCACCAGTTGCTCAGTGTCGTGAGCAGCTCGCCCTTGTTCGGGATGCCGGGGGAGAGCACGAAGTCGAACGCGCTCACCCGATCGGATGCCACGACCAGGATGCGCGTGTCGCCCGGATCCTCCGAGGCATACAGGTCGCGGACCTTGCCGGAGTAGAGGTGACGCCAGCCGGGGATGCTCTGTGCTTCGCTCACGTGTCCATCATGGCATCCGCCGGCCGGCGGTCCCGTCCGTCTTTCGACTCAGTGCGCGTTGAGGACCGCCCAGGCGATCAGGCTGTCGATGCGGCGGACATCGGCGCCCTTGGACAGCTTCACCTTGATGTGTCCTGCCTTCGTCCACAGCTCGAGCTCGGAGTTCCAATCCAGAGTCCCGGCGTTCTCCGACGACCACATCAGGATGGAGCTGTACGGCAGCGAATGGATCTCGACCTTCTTGCCGGTGATGCCCTGCGCGTCGCGCACGATAAGGCGCTTGGTCGTGAAAGTCGCGGAGTCGCGGAAGGTCTTGAACGATGTGATCGCCTGCTCGCCGTCGGCGAGCAGCGACTGCACGTCGGGCGGGACGGGGATCTCGCTCTGCAGAGTCCAGCTGAGGATGGCTGCGGTCTCCATGGAATGTCCTTTCGTGTGGCGCTCCGGGCGGCGCAGAGGCCGCCCGGAGCGGGGGTGGGAACGCCCGGCGCAGGGGTCAGTCGTTCAGATGGGCGATGGCGTAGTCGGCCTCGGCGGCCGTGAACTTCTCGCCGTACTCGCTGGTGAGCTGGTCGCGGATCGCGGCGGGCGACATCGACATGGTCGTCTGGTAGTCCTTCGCCTTGGCGAGTGCGTTCGCGTTCCAGTCCGCCTGCAGGGTGTCGACGGCGTACTGCGCGGCCTCCGGTGCGAACTTCTCGCCGTACTCGCTGGTGAGCTGGTCGTAGATGCCCGCCTTGCTCATGTGCATCAGCGCGGAGTACGACTCGGCCTTCTTCAGCGCGGAGGTGTACTCGACGGGGACGGCAGGTTCGACGGGCTCGGCGGGAGCCTCCTCCACGGCGGGCTCCTCGGGCTCCTCGGTGGGTTCGGCGGGAGCATCCGCGTCCTTCTCGGCCGGCGCGACGGCTGCGGGCCGGTCCGCCGCGGGGACGGGCGCGGCGGGCTTCGGGTCGACGATGTTCATGACGAGGCCCAAGGCGATCAGCGCGCCCATCACGATCCAGGCGATCTTCTTGTGCTGGTCGTAGCCGGCGAGGCTGCGTCCGGTGGAGTCCCGCGCGGCGCCGACGAGTACGAGCACCAGGTCGACCAGGAACCAGATCCCGAGACCGCCGAGGGTGACGAGCTTGAGGAGGCCGGTGCCGACCTTGCCGAGGTAGAAGCGGTCGACTCCGAAGACGCCCAGCAGCAGCGAGAGCAGCCAGGTGACGAGGAACGACTTGTCGCCGACGCTCGCCCCCGGCGCCCCGCTGGCCGGATGCGGCATCGGGGGCGCGATCGGAGCCGGCGCGGCCGGCGCCGCGGGGGGCGCGCTGGGAGGAATCGGAGTGCTGTTGTCGAAGCTCATGATGGGTGTCCTTGTGTCAGTTGGAAAGGGAAGGATGCGGACGCCGAGGTCCCCAGCCGCTGCGTCCAGCCGCTCGGTGTCCGCACCGGTTCTCAGACTCGCAATCGGCACCGCGGTGGCGGATCGGCCGTCCGGGCACACCCGCCTCCGCCGTTCGGGGGAGGATGCTGGTGCCGGTCGGCCGATCCACGACGTCGGCGGCGGGCCATACGCTCGTGCTGTGCCCTCCATGAGCAGTCCCGCCACCGAACCGCGCCGCCGTCGCGCGGCGTTCTTCGGGAGCTCCGTCGGACTGGTCGTGATGGGGATCGTGTTCGACGTGGGCGCTTCGATGAACGTGCCCGGCGTCGCCGAGCTGCAGGTGGGCGAGGACGCCCGGATGACCGTGACCGACTCCGGTACTGCGCTCACGATGCTGGTGATCGCGGCCTGGATCACCGTCGTCTGGCGCCGGCGGATGCCGTTGCTCGCGCTCGTCGCAGGCTGTGTGCTCGCCGTGGTCGGCGTCTCGTACGTCCTCCTGCTCGTCGGGGCTGTGGCCGTCGTGCGCCGCGAACCCCGGCGGATGACCTGGGTCGCCGGCATCACAGCGGCACTCGTGATGCTGTTCGCGATACGGGAGGCCCTCACCGGCTGGGGAGGCGCGCTGCCCTGGTACTTCACCACGCGCGCTGATGCGCAGTACGAGCCGACCTGGATCGTGATGTCGTTCGTCTGGGCGGTCGTCTCCCTCGGCGCCGCGACGGGCATCGCCCTGTACGGGCGGGCGCGTCGCGAGGCGATGGACAGCGATCAGCGGGCGCAGCGAGAGCTGCAGCGTGCCGATCTGCTGACGGAGCAGATGGTCCGGCAGGCCGAGCGGGAGCGGATCGCGCGGGACATGCACGATGCCCTCGCGCACAGGCTGTCGGTGGTGTCGCTGCATGCGGGTGCCCTGGAAGTCGCTGCTGGTCAGGCGGCGGGTGCAGGCGGCGGCGTCGGTCAGGATGCCGGAGAGATCGCACGCACCGTGCGAGAGCAGACCCATGCCGCCCTCCAGGACATGCGTGGGCTGATCGGCGATCTGCGTGGTGGGGCGACCGCACCCTCCGCGGGCCCGGCCACCACCTCGGCGATCGGGGCGCTGCTGGTCGACCTGCGACGTGGCGGCGCGCAGATCAGCGCGTTCGTCGTGATCGAGTCGCCCGAGCGGAGTGCCGCGCTGTTCGACAGCGCGGTCTTCCGGATCGTGCAGGAGTCGCTCACCAACGCCGTCAAGCACGCGCCGGGGGTGCAGATCGAGGTCTACGTGCGAACGGACCCGAAGACCGGGGCCCGCATCCGCGTGGAGAATCCGGTCTCCGTGCGGTCCATCGAGACCGGCATCGTGCCCGGAGGCGGCAATGGAACCGTCGGCATCCGAGAGCGCGCGGCCGCCCTGGACGGCACCGCCTGGATCGGCGCGCACGACGGCACCTTCATCGTGGACGTCACCCTTCCCTGGCAGGAGCGGGGATAGCAGCGAGGAGCGTCCGAGCCCGGCGCTAGGCTCGGTGCGTGACCACAGCAGAAGTACCCACTCCGGTGCGCGTGCTCGTCGTGGACGACGAGCTGCTGATCCGCAGCGGCTTCCGCTTCGTGCTCGCCGTGCACCCCGGGATCGAGGTCGTCGGCGAAGCGGCGGACGGGGCGGAGGCCATCGAGTACGTGCGCGCCCACCATCCCGATGTGGTGCTGATGGATGTGCGGATGCCGCTGATGGGCGGGCCCGAGGCGACCAGCGTCATCGTCGCCCAATCGAGCGCGCGCGTTCTCGCGATGACCAGCATCGACGCCGAGGACCAGCTGCTGCGGATGCTGAGCGCCGGCGCCAGCGGTTACCTGCTCAAGGACGAGTCTCCGGAGCGGATCGTGGATGCCGTGCTCCGCACTGCTGCGGGCGAGACCGTCGTCTCCGGCCGCAGCACCGCGCAGCTCGTGCGCCGGGCGGTCGAGACCGAGGGCGGAACCGGTCGCAGCGCGGCGCAGGAGCGCGTGGCGTCGCTCACCGAGCGGGAGCGCGATGTCGCGGTCGGCGTAGCCACCGGCGGCACGAACCAGGAGATCGGCGCCACTCTGCACATCTCCAGCGGCACCGTGAAGACCCACCTCGAGCAGGTGTTCGCGAAGTTCGGCGTACGCAGTCGCGTGCAGGTCGGGGTGATCCTCGAGCGCGCGGGTCTCGGCCCCGTCGACGTCTGAACGGCAACGGATTCGACTGTCTGATCCCGGGTGTAGCGTTGCGCCGTGACTGACGCCGCTTCGAACCGCACCTCCGGGCCCTCGACCGGAACCTACGCGCACGGGCACAAGCCCACCAGCCCCTGGCCCGCGCTCTGGGCGCTGGTGATCGGGTTCTTCATGATCCTGGTCGACACCACGATCGTGTCGGTCGCGAACCCCGCCATCAAGGCGGCACTCGACCCCGACACGAACAACCTCGACAACGTCGTGTGGGTCACCAGCGCCTACCTGCTGGCCTACGCCGTGCCGCTGCTGATCACCGGGCGCCTCGGCGACCGCTTCGGCCCGAAGAACATCTACCTGATCGGGCTGGTCGTCTTCACCGCGGCGTCGCTGTGGAGCGGCCTGTCGACCACACTCACGGGCCTGGTCATCGCGCGCGCGGTGCAGGGACTGGGTGCCGCATTCATGACGCCGCAGACCATGGCAGTGATCACACGCACCTTCCCGCCCGAGCGGCGCGGTGCCGCGATGGGGCTGTGGGGTGCCACCGCCGGCGTCGCGACCCTGGTCGGCCCGCTGCTGGGCGGGCTGCTCGTCGACGGCTTCGGCTGGGAGTGGATCTTCTACATCAACATCCCGGTCGGCGTCGCGGCCTTCGTGCTGGCCTGGATCTACGTGCCGAAGCTGCAGACGCATCCGCACCGCTTCGACTACGTCGGTGTCGTGCTGAGCGCCGCCGCGCTGTTCCTGATCGTCTTCGGGCTGCAGGAGGGGCAGAAGTACGACTGGGGAACCATCGCCGGGCCCATCTCGGTCTGGGGCATGATCATCGCCGGACTCGTGCTGCTGGTCGTGTTCGTCCTGCAGCAGTGGAAGACCAAGAGCGAAGCGCTCGTGCCGCTCGCGCTCTTCAAGGACCGCAACTTCGCGGCATCCAATCTGGGCATCGCCGCGGTCGGGTTCACCGTGACGAGCATGTCACTGCCTTTCATGTTCTTCCTGCAGCTGGCCCGCGGGCTCACCCCGACCGAGTCTGCGCTGCTGCTGATCCCGATGGCGGTCATCTCCGGCGTGCTCGCCCCGTTCGCAGGCTCCCTGCTCGACCGGATCGACCCGCGCTTCATCCTCATCCCCGGCCTGCTCTGCGTGGCAGGCGGCGTGCTGTGGAACGCCGCGCTGATGAATGTCGAGACCCTGACGTGGATGTTCCTGCTGCCCTCAGCGCTGCTCGGCATCGGCAACGCCGGCATGTGGGGCCCGCTGGCCACCGAGGCCACCCGCAACCTCCCACCGCGTCAGGCCGGAGCCGGCGCCGGCATCTACAACACCACGCGCACGATCGGCTCGGTGATCGGCTCGGCTGCCATCGCCGCATTCATGCAGGCGCGCCTGGAGGCGAACCTGCCGGGTCTGGATCAGGCGCCGAGCGGCTTCGGCGCGGGCGGCAAGATGCCGGATGCCGTGGCGGAGGGTTTCTCGGCGGGCATGGCGCAGTCGATGCTGCTGCCCGTCGGCGTGATGCTCATCGCGCTGATCGCCGCGGTGTTCATCGGACGCTACAAGGGCAAGAGCGCCGACGAGCTGCGCTGACAGGACGAACGAAGGCGGGTCGCCCGGCAGATCTGCCGGGCGACCCACCTTTCCCCTCCGGTCGCGGTGTCAGCGCGTCGCGAACGCCGCGTCGAACGCGGCATCCGACGGCTTGTACGTCGACAGCTTCGTGACGAACTCGAGAGCCTCCGGGGCGCCCACCAGGCGGTCCATTCCGGCATCCTCCCACTCGATCGACAGCGGGCCCTCGTAGCCGATCGCGTTCAGCATCCGGAACGCGTCCTCCCACGGCACGTCGCCGTGGCCGGTGGAGATGAAGTCCCAGCCGCGCCGCGGGTCTGCCCACGGCAGGTGCGACGAGAGACGGCCGTTGCGTCCGTTGCCCAGGCGCTTCTTCGTGTCCTTGCAATGCACGTTGTAGATGATGTCCTGGAAGTCCCAGAGGAACGCGACCGGATCGATGTCCTGCCACACCATGTGCGACGGGTCCCAGTTCAGGCCGAACGCCTTGCGGTGACCGATCGCCTCGAGGGTGCGCTTGGTGGTCCAGTAGTCGTAGGCGATCTCGGAGGGATGCACTTCGTGCGCGAAGCGCACGCCGACCTCGTCGAAGACGTCGAGGATCGGGTTCCAGCGGTCGGCGAAGTCCTGGTAGCCGGCCTCCACCATCTCGTCGGTGGCCGGCGGGAACATCGCGACGTACTTCCAGATCGACGACCCCGTGAATCCGGTGACCGTCTTCACGCCCAGCTTCGCGGCAAGGCGTGCGGTGTGCTTCATCTCCTCGGCGGCGCGCTGTCGCACGCCCTCCGGGTCGCCGTCGCCCCACACCTGGTCGGAGAGCATGTTGCGGTGGCGCTGGTCGATCGGGTCGTCGCAAACGGCCTGACCCTTGAGGTGGTTGGAGATGGCCCACACCTTCAGGCCGTTGCGCTCGAGGATGTCGAGACGACCCTGCACGTAGGCGTCGTCATCCCAGCGCCACGGGTCGAGGTGGTCGCCCCAGCAGGCGATCTCGAGGCCGTCGTAGCCCCACTCGCCTGCCAGACGGCAGACCTCTTCGAATGGAAGGTCGGCCCACTGGCCGGTGAACAGTGTGATCGGTCGTGACATCGTCGTCCTCTTCTCAGTCGGTGCACCCGGTCGGGTGGCGGATCGTGGTGGTCGGGTTCAGACTTCGGTCCAGGCGGAGCCGTCGGCCGCGCTGCGCTCGACCGCGTCGAGCACCCGCTGCACGAGCAGCCCCTCGCCGAAGTCCGGCGCCGGGGCGGTCCGTGTCGCGATCGCCTCGACGAGGTCCTTCACCTGATGCGAGAACCCGTGCTCGTAGCCGAGCATATGACCGGTCGGCCACCAGCCGGACAGATACGGATGCTCGGGCTCGGTCACCAGGATGCGGGTGAAGCCCTGCGTGCCCGCCGGACGCGTCGCGTCGTAGTGGTGCAGCGAATTCAGGTCCTCCAGGTTCCAGTACAGCGCGCCGCGATCGCCGGAGATCTCGATCTCGAGGGCGTTCTTGCGACCGGTGGCGAAGCGCGTCGCCTCGAAGGAGACCAGTGCCCCCGAGGACAGCCGTCCGGTGAAGAGGGCGAGGTCGTCGACCGTCACGATGCCGGTCCCGCCACCCGCCTTGCCGCCCAGGCCCACGGACTCGCCCATCAGCGGGCGCTCCGAGACGATGGTCTCCAGCACGCCGGAGACCCGGTCCACCGTCTGCCCGGTCACGAACTGAGTCATGTCGATCGCGTGTGCGCCGATATCGCCCAAGGATCCGGAACCCGCCCGGTCCTTCTCCAGACGCCAGGTCATCGGGGACTCCGGGTCTGCGAGCCAATCCTGCCGGTAGCTCGCCCTCACCTGCCGCACCGTGCCGATCCGGCCCTCGGCGATCAGGTCGCGCATGAGCGTGACGGCGGGAACACGGCGATAGGTGAAGCCGACCATGGACAGGCCGGGGGCGGATGCCGCCGCATCCGCCATCCGCTGCGCATCGGCGACCGTGTTGGCCAGCGGCTTCTCGCACAGCACGTGCTTGCCGGCCTCGAGCGCGGCGACGGCGATCTCGGCATGCGAGTCGCCGGGGGTGACGATGTCGATGACATCGATGTCGTCGCGCTCGACGACCGTCCGCCAGTCAGTGGCCGTCTCGCTCCAGCCCCAGCGGGTGGCATCGGCCGCGGTCCGCTCGGCATCCCGGCCCACCAGCACGGCCATCGTCGGGGCGAGGGGCAGATCGAAGGCGGCGGGCGCCTGGCGCCAGCCCACGGAGTGCGCCGCTCCCATGAATCCGTGGCCGATCATCGCCACGCGCAGTGATTTCGTCATCGTTCTCTCCGGGAATGCGTCGAGCGGGCGCCGGTGAGGGCGCCCGCCCGACGAGAGGGGGTCAGGACTCGAAGGCGAGCTTGATGAACTCGTCGACGTTGTCCTTGGTCACGACAGGCGCGTCGAGCACGATGCGGTACGGCACGCTCGGCGTGATCAGGTCGCCGAGGGTCTTGCCCTGGGCGATGAGACGCGCGAGCGCGATGCCGTCGGCGGCCTGCGTCGACGGGTAGATGACGGTCGCCTTGACGACGCTGTCGTCGGCCTTGATGCGATCCATCATGTTGACGCTGCCGGCGCCGCCGACCATGAAGAACTCGCTACGGCCCGCCGACTCGATGGCGGCCATCACGCCGACGCCCTGGTCGTCGTCGTGGTTCCAGATCGCGTCGATCTTCGGGTTGGCGGAGAGCAGCTGGGATGCCGCGCTCTCGCCGCCGGCGACGGTGAAGTCGGCGGCCACGCGGGGTCCGACCTCGAGACCGCAGGTGTCGAGGGCGTCCTTGAAACCCTGCGAGCGGTCCTGGGTCAGCGGCAGCGAGTCGATGCCGGCGATCTCGGCGACCACGGCATCCGACTTGCCGTCGAGCTGCTCGCAGATGTACGTGCCGGCGCTGACGCCCATGCCGTAGTTGTCACCGAGGATGGTGGCACGTGAGGCGAACGTGCTCGAGAACTCGCGGTCGACGTTGATGACGGGGATGCCGGCATCCATCGCCTTCTGTGCCGCCTGCGTGAGGGCGGCGCCGTCCGTCGGCAGCAGCACGATGGCGTCGACGCCGTCGTTGATGAACTTCTCGACCGCGGCGATCTGCTGGTTGGCGTCATTGGTGCCCTCGGCCTGACGCAGCTCGACGTCGTCGAACCCCTCGGCCGCAGCGATCGCGCCGGAGTTGATGGCACCGAGCCAGCCGTGGTCGGCCTCCGGTCCCGACCAGCCGATGACGACGGTGTCGCCGGACGCCTTGTTCTCGTCGCTGGTCGTGCCCTGGCGGTCGGTCGTGCTGTCCTCGGTGGTGCTGGTGCAGCCGGCCACCAGTGTGATGGCGAACAGCGCTGCCGCGCCTGCCATCAGCGGACGAAGTCCGCGCTTGCGCATGCTGAGCATGTCGTTTCCTCCTTGAAAGTGATGCAGGTGCGTGCGGACGAGTGGGAGCTCGCCGGCACTCTCAAGGAGAAGCTAACAGAAGATCGGCGACCTTGTACAGCTTTTGCTTCTTTCTTGGTAGAAGTGCATCACGTGCGAGATTCCGGGGGATTCAGCAGATAGGCGCGCCCCGTCGGCTGCGGGATCGACCCTCGGATGCCGTTCTCGCACCCCTCGCCAGGGGAGTCGTCGGCATGTTATGTTCCTCCTGTGATCAAAGATGACCAGACTCCGGCATTACTGGAGATGCGCGGCGTGGAGAAGACCTTCGGTGCCGTGCGTGCGCTGCGCGGCGTGGATCTGGAGATCCGCGCCGGCGAGGTGCACTGCCTGCTCGGACAGAACGGCGCCGGCAAGTCCACCCTCATCAAGACCCTCGCCGGCGTGCATCAGCCCGACGCGGGCGAGATCCTCTGGAACGGCGAGCCCGTCTCCATCCCCGACCCGCAGGCGGCGATCGACCTCGGCATCGCCACCATGTACCAGGAGCTCGATGTCGTCGACGGCCTGACCGTCGCGGAGAACATCTTCCTCGGGCACGAGCTGGCCAGAGGAGGATTCACGCGGCGCCTCGCGACCGCCAACCGAGCCCGCGCTCTCCTGAAGCGCCTCGGCCACGAGCACCTCTCGCCGTATGCCGAGGTCGGCACGCTCAGTTCGGCGGAGAAGCAGATCGTGAGCATGGCCAGAGCGCTCTCCCACGACATCCGCCTCATCGTCATGGACGAGCCCTCTGCAGCCCTCGGCGCCGAGGAGGTGCGTCGGCTGTTCGACGTGGTCAAGGAGCTCACCGCCCAGGGGATCGCGGTGATCTACATCACGCACCGTCTGGAGGAGATCCGCACCATCGGCGACCGGATCACCGTGCTGAAGGACGGTGCGAGCACGGCCAGCAACCTCGAGGTCGCCGACACCCCCACGCAGTCCCTGATCAAGCACATGACGGGTCGTCTGGTGGAGAACGTGTTTCCCGTGGCCGTTCCGATCGCGGCGGATGCCCCGGTGCTGCTCGAGGTCGAGGATCTCAGCCTCGACGGGGTGTTCTCGGACGTGTCGTTCTCGGTGCGGGCGGGGGAGATCGTCGGGTTGGCAGGACTGGTCGGCTCGGGCCGTTCCGAGATCATCGAGACCGTCTACGGCGCACGTCACGCCTCCTCCGGGCGCGTGCTCGTCGACGGCAAACCGCTGCGGCGCGGATCGGTCGCCGCCGCGGTGCGCGCGGGGATGGGGCTCAGCCCCGAAGAGCGCAAGTCGCAGGGGCTCGTCCTGGGGGAGGCGATCTTCCGCAACATCCTGCTGCCGACCTTCGGCAGGCTCGCCACCGGCGGCTGGCTCGACGAACGCGCGGAACGCCGGATCGCCCGCGAGCAGATGGATGCGATGGAGCTGCGCCCTGCGGACCCCGACCTGCCGGCGGGCACCCTCTCCGGCGGCAACCAGCAGAAGATCCTGCTGTCGCGGTGGATCGCGCACGGCAGCCGTGTGCTGCTGCTCGACGAACCCACGCGCGGCGTCGACGTCGGTGCGCGTGCGGAGATCTACGGCCTCATCCACGATCTGGCCGCAGACGGCCACGCGATCGTCATCATCTCCAGCGAGATCGAGGAAGTACTCGGTCTGGCTGACACCGTGCTCGTCGTCGGCGACGGGCGCGTCCTCACCTCTCTTCCCGCCTCGGAGATCGATGAGCACGGCGTGCTCGATCTCGTCATGAAAGGAGCCGCCGCGTGAGCGAGCAGACTCTGACCCCCGTCGCTGACAGCGCGTCCCGTCCGCTGATGCGGTCGCTGTTCTCCGGTGCCGCCGGACGCAACCTCGGACTGGTGCTGGCGCTGCTCGCCATCATCGCCGTGGGGATGCTGACGGCCTTCGACAACTTCTTCAACTTCGGCAATGCGCTCGTGATCCTGCGCCAGGCGTCGATCATCGGCGTGATCAGCATCGGCATGACCTTCGTGATCATCGCCGGCGGCATCGACCTCTCGGTCGGCGCGGTGCTGGCGCTCGCCTCGGTCGTCGGTGCACTTGCCGTCGTGCAGGACGTCGCCAAGTCGTCGCACTGGATCGTCACCGTGATCATCGCGCTTCTCGTCGGCGCCGGTGCGGGTTTGATCAACGGCGTCATCATCGCGTACGGCAAGGTCGCAGCCTTCATGGCGACCCTGGCGATGCTCGTCGGCGCCCGGGGCCTGGCTGAAGTGCTGGCGAACCAGCGCACCCTCGTGGTGTCGGACCGCGACTTCCTCAAGGCGATGAACGTCGACCTGCTCGGCGTCGACATCCTCATCTGGATCTTCGCCATCGTCGCCGTGGCCGGATGGCTGCTGCTGAACCGCACCACTTTCGGGCGCCGCACGGTGGCGATCGGCGGAAACGTCGAGGCCGCGCGGCTGGCGGGCATCAAGGTCAACCAGCACGTCATGTGGCTCTACGCGCTGGCCGGGCTCACCGCCGGTATCGCCGCAGTGATGATCCTGGGTCGCACCAACGCGGGCACCTCCACGCACGGCAACCTCTACGAGCTCGATGCGATCGCCGCGGTCGTGGTCGGCGGCACGCTGCTGATCGGCGGACGCGGCACGATCACCGGCACCGTGTTCGGCGTGCTCATCTTCGCCGTGCTGCAGAACGTGTTCGTGCAGAACAACATGTCCTCGTCTCTGCAGTCCCTCACCAAGGGTGTGATCATCGTGATCGCCGTGCTGCTGCAGCAGCGCTTCGCGGGCGCGCGCAAGCGGAGGGCCGCCCGGCCGACTTCCGCCGAAATCCGCGCGTAGACTGCCGAGGGAAGGCAGAAGTCTCTGCGTGACCCGGAACCCTGACAGGAGACGAATGCCGTCCAATCCGAGCGCCGGAGGCGTCGGGGAGCTGTTCCAGCTGCTCCGTGACGGCGTCCCGCGCACCCGCGCCGAGCTGGCCAAGGCATCAGGACTGGCGCGCTCGACAGTCGCCGCGCGAGTGGACGAGCTCATGGATCGGGGGCTGATCCGTCCGGTCGCAGACGCCGCATCCACCGGGGGGCGGCCACCGTCCCAGTTCGCGCTCAATCCCAGTGCGAAGGTGGTCATCGGAGTGGACATCGGCGCCTCGCACACCACGGTCGCCGTCTCCGACCTGGCCGGGACGATCCTCGCCGAGCAGACCGGCCAGATGGAGGTCGCGCGGGGCCCCGAGGCGGTGCTCGGATGGGCCGTCGAGACCGGGGCGAGTCTGGTGCGCTCGCTGGATCTGAGTCGTGACCGCGTCGCCGCCGTGGGCGTCGGCGTCCCCGGACCCGTGGAGCATCCCACCGGACGTCCGGTGAATCCGCCGATCATGCCCGGCTGGGACCGCTTCGACGTGCCGGGCTGGGTGCAGCAGCATGTGGAGGTGCCGGTGCTCGTCGACAACGACGTGAACATCTCGGCGCTCGGCGAGCGGGCCTTCGCCTGGCCGAACATCGACCATCTGATGTTCGTCAAGGTCGGCACCGGCATCGGCGCCGGCATCATCTCCCACGGACAGCTGCTGCGCGGCGCCCAGGGCACCGCCGGCGACATCGGCCACGTGCGTGTGGCCCGCAGTGCGGATGTGCCCTGCCCCTGCGGCAACCGCGGATGCCTGGAGGCGCTGGCGTCCGGACCGGCGATCGCCCGGGAACTCGCGAGCCGGGGCTTCCCGGCCTCGAACGGCGGCGACGTCGTGGAGCTGGTCAAGCAGGGCAACCTCGAAGCCATCCAAGCTGTGCGTCAGGCCGGTCGCGACCTCGGCGAAGTGCTCACCACTTCGGTGAGCCTGCTCAACCCGTCGCTGATCGTGATCGGGGGAGCGATGGCCCGGGTCGGCGAGCACCTGATCGCCGGCGTTCGTGAGGTCGTCTACACGCGCACCACCCCGCTGGCCAGCGAGCATCTCACCATCGCCCAGTCGGTGACCGCCGGCCGGGCCGCGGTCCTCGGCGCCGCGATGCTGGCCGTCGAGCATGCGCTCTCGCCCGATGTGCTGCCGCAGAGCTTCGCTCTGAGCAGCTGAGCCGAGCGGCATCCGCCCGGCGTCCGGATGCCGCGGCTCAGCGGAACAGGGCGATGCCGCCCATGCCGATGAGGCCGAAGATCAGCGCCCAGACGATGATCGAGATGACCTGCCAGAAGATCACGGCGTTGCGGCTGGCGCCGAACGAGACCATCATCCCCGAGGTGATCTGGCTGGGCAGCACGGCCTGACCGAGCAGGCTCACTCCGGGCACACCGAAGCGGTCGAACATGCGCTTGACCTTGGCGCGGCGGGCCGATGGCTCGGTCTGCTGATCGGTGCCGCGGCGGGCGAGCACCTTGGCTCGGGCGGCGGAGGCGACGAACACGAAGATCAGCATCGAGATCAGGTTCCCGAGGATCGCCGCGAGCAGGGTGATCGGCAGCGGGACGCCGGCGACGACGCCGATGAGCGTGCCGAAGTACGACTCGATGAACGGGATGGCGGCTGCGAGCATGACCCCGGCCCACTGCAGCCAGAGGGGAAGGGACTGGGTGAAGTCGACGAGTGCTTCCTGCATGATGATCTCCGTAAGATGTAAAGGCGGCTTGACATGACAAGCATGCTTTACATCTCTGGAGAGTGTCAAGCGCGCTTTACATCCCGGGCGTGTTGTCCTACGGTTGACATGTGCGCAGCAGGGTCAAGGAGCTCAGAACCGAGCAGGGACTCTCGCAGCAGACGCTCGCGACGGCCGTCGGAGTCTCCCGGCAGACGATCAATGCGATCGAGACCGGCCGGTACGACCCTTCGCTGACGCTGGCCGTGCATCTCGCGCGGCACTTCGGATCCACAGTGGAAGAGGTCTTCGATGTCGACGGATGAGTCCGGCGGGAGCGCGGATTCGGCTCGCAGGTTCAGCTGGCCGATGTCGCGCGTCAACACGGTGCTCGTCGCCGCCTGCACCGTGGGCGCGCTCGTGTGCTTCGTGCTCGGCCAGGTGCCCGCAGGCGTGGCGCTGCTGGTGGGTGCGCTCGTCGGCGGTCTGGGCGCTGTCTTCGCGCGTCGCGGCAGTTCCGGCGACCTGGAGCGCGTGAACGCACTGGAGTACGCCGACGAGCGCGACCGTGCCGCGGCCGTGCGCGGCCTCGCCGTCGTGGGGGCGCTCGCTCTGCTGCTGGGTGTCGTCCAGATGATCGTGTTCGCGATCGCGCAGGTCGATCCGCTGTCACGCTTCGTCGCCCTGGGCGTGTTCCTGGCGCTCGTGGCCGGCTGGTTCTTCGCCAACTGGTACTTCGTCCGCCGCGGGTGACGGCCGCATCCGGCATCCGTGATGGGATGGACGGATGCAGATCAGCCTCGCCACGCCGTCCACCGACCTCTTCGACTCCTGGGCCGCCACGGTCGCCGAGTTCGATGGAGTGCACATCGACGGTGCGGGCCTGGAGCAGGGGCTCGTCCCCGATCGTGCGGCGTGCGAGGAGTTCGTCGCCAAGGCCGAGCTGTACGGTCGTCCCGGCGCCGAGCTGCCCGACGGTCACGTGGCATGCGACTTCTTCTGGATCGCCGACGTCGGCGATGTGGTCGGCTTCATCGCGTTCCGGCGTGCGCTGAACGACTGGCTGCGCAGCTTCGGTGGTCACATCGGATACTCGGTGCGCCCGTCTCGCCGACGCCAGGGCATCGCCCGCGCCGCGCTGAATCTCGTGCTCGACCGTGCGCGCGCGGAGGGCTATGACCGCGTCATGCTCACCTGCGACGACGACAACGCGGGCTCGTATCGCACCATCGAGGGAGCCGGCGGCGTGCTGCAGGCCACGATCGACGCGTCCGAGGCCGGCCACGAGCGGATGCGGCAGTACTGGATCGCTCTCTGACCCGGATCGCTTGAGCCCAGGTCGCAACGGATGTCGCTTGGACGGCCTCGTAGCGGCATCGGTTGCGACCTGGAGGGCGGATGCCGGCATCGGCTGCGACCTGAAGGACGGATGCGACTCCGCGCGCGCCTACTTCACGACCTGCGCCGCGATGTCGTGACGGTAGTGCGCGCCGTCCAGCGCGATGCGCCCGATCGCCTCGTAGGCGCGCGTCCTGGCATCCGCGAAGTCCGCGCCGGTCGCGACGACGTTCAGAACCCGCCCTCCGGTCGCGATGAGCGCGCCGCCGGGAGCATCCGGACCCGCCGTCGCGGCGTGCACGATCGAGACGCCGTCGACGGATGCCGCCTGGGCGAGCCCCTCGATCATGCGTCCGGTCTGCGGCGACTCGGGGTACCCCTCGCTGGCGAGCACGACCGTGATCGCGACCTCGTCGGAGAACTCCGGCTGCGGCTCGTCCTCGAGGTGTCCGGATGCCGCCGACAGCAGCAGCCGTGACAGCGGGGTGCGCAGCCGCGGCAGCACGACCTGCGTCTCAGGATCGCCGAAGCGCGCGTTGAACTCGATCACGCGCACGCCGGCGGGGGTGAGGATGAGCCCGGCGTAGAGCAGGCCGATGAACGGGGTGCCCTCGGAGTCGAGCTGGCGGATCACGGGCATCGCGACGGTGTCGGTCACCTCGGTGACGAATGCCTCGACGCTGCCGAAGTCGTCGGCCAGCCAGGGCAGAGGGGAGTACGCGCCCATGCCGCCGGTGTTGGGGCCGCCGTCGCCGTCCAGAGCCCGCTTGAAATCCTGTGCGGGGCTCAGTGCGCGCACCGTGTCGCCGTCGCTGAGGAAGAACAGCGAGACCTCGGGGCCGGTGAGGAACTCCTCGACCAGCACGGGGCCCGCGGGCAGGTAGTGCTCGGCGTGCGCGAGCGCCTCGGCGCGATCGGCCGTGACGATGACGCCCTTGCCGGCGGCGAGGCCGTCGGCCTTCACCACGTGCGGTGCGCCGAAGTCATCGAACGCGGCTTCGACATCCGCGACGGAAGCTGCGCGCACCGCGCGCCCGGTCGGCACGCCGGCGGCATCCATGATCCGCTTCGCGAACGCCTTGGAACCCTCCAGCTGGGCCGCAGCCTTCCCCGGTCCGAACACCGGGATGCCGCGCTCGCGCAGCACGTCAGCGACGCCCGCGACAAGAGGTGCCTCCGGGCCGATGATGACCAGGTCGACGCCGCGCTCGTTGGCGAACGTCGCGACCGCAGCGCCGTCGAGCATGTCGACCTCGACGATCGTCGCATCCTGCGCGATTCCGGCATTGCCGGGAGCCGCGAAGATCTCGTGCTCGGACTCCTCCGACCGCAGGGACAGGATGATCGCGTGCTCGCGCGCGCCGGAGCCGAGGACCAGGATCTTCATGCCCGCAAGCCTACCGGCGGGCCCGGTGACGGTTACCGTCAGACGGTGACGGGGCGCTCGATGGTGCGATCCCAGGGCAGCGCCCACCCGGTGGCGTCGAACAGCGCGTCGAGGATGCCGGCGGTGAAGCCCCACACGATCGTGCCGTCGATGTCGAACGCAGGGCCCCGGTACGTCATGCCGTCGCGGTGCAGCGTCGACGTGTACCGGTTGGCCGGATCGATCAGCTGCGCGACCGGCACGCGGAACACCTCGACGGTCTCGGCGTGATCCACGGCCGCCACGCGAGAGGGCTTGCGCCACCAGCCGAGCACCGGCGTGACGAGGAAGTTGCTCACCGAGAGCGGGATCTCGGGCAGGGCGGCCAGCACCTCGACGCCGTCCGGCTCGAGTCCGGTCTCCTCCTGCGCCTCGCGCAGCGCCGTGGCGATCTCATCGGCATCCGCCGTCTCGCGTCCGCCGCCGGGGAACGACACCTGCCCCGGATGCGATGACAACGTGGCCGCTCGGCGCTGCAGCAGCACGTCGAGGTCGGCGGCGACGGTCAGATCATCGGCGCGGGCCGGGATGCTGTCCAGCCGGCCGAACAGGATGAGCACGGATGCCGGGGTCGGATCCTCCACGGACAGCGGGAACGTCGGGATCCACTGGGCCGCGGTCGTCGCGGCGGCGATCAGCTCGGCGCGCGCGCCGGGCAGCGTCTCGGTGGTCCCGCCTGTCTCAGTCATCCCCATCGACTCTATGCCCGCTGTGCGACGTCAGCACCGGTACGAACCCTGTGCTCGCCCCTGCCCAGCTACCCCGCCCCCGTTAAATCACGTGAATGATCAGGGGCCAGGTAGCCCAGCAGGGGCGAGACGAGGGGGAACTGCGTAGCCTGGAGGCATGGCCGTGCGGAAGATCGACATCAGCGACGGGCGCGCAGCGCTCGCCCTGGTGTCCGCCGGGGATGCTCCGCGGCAGGCGACCGCGATGGCCGTGCGGTATCTGCTGCAGCTGCTCGACGAGAAGGCCCCCGGCAACAGCGTCGAGGTGCGCGTGCCTCCGTTCGGTGCGGTACAGGTCGTGCAGGGGCCTCGACACACCCGCGGTACCCCGCCGAACGTGGTGGAGATGGATGCCGCGACCTGGATCGCCCTCGCCACGGGCGACGAGCATTGGACGGATGTCGTCGCGGCCGGTCGAGTCACGGCATCCGGCGTCCGCGCCGACCTGGCCGACCTGCTGCCCCTGCGCCCCTGACTGCCCCTGCGCCCCTGACCCACGCACCCTCCTCGCCGACAGCACGGGATCTCGCCGAACGCACGGCTTCTTCGCGCGAAGTTCCCGTGCGCTCGGCGAGGTGCCGTGCTCTCGACGGAAAGGCGGGTGGGAGCAGAGCGTGGGAGAATAGGGGCATGTCCCGCAACGCAGACGACCACATGGTGGAGGCCCGGATCCGTCCGGTCCCGCGCTTCGGCGTGTTCCTGGGGCTCGGCGCCGCGCTCGGCGTGATCATCGCCGGCATCCTCACCGCCGTCGGCAGCTACGAGAAGTCCGCGGTTGTCGACGTGATCTACCCTCCCGGGCAGGTCTTCGGCTTCGCGCTGCTGTGGACGGTGCCGATCGGAATCGCGCTCGGCGGTCTGGTCGCGCTGATCCTGGAGCGGGTCGCGCGCAGGCACACCCGCATCGTGCGCGTCGAGCACGAGCGCATCACCGAGACCGACGAGCAGTAAGCCGCGCAGCAGCTCAGGCCAGCTCGGCGATCACCGGGCGCATCGCCGCGTCGAAGGCCACCACGTCTCGGCGCAGCCCGTCGGTGACCGCCACGCTGAGTGCGCCGATCCACCAGATGCCGCGCTGCGAGAACGGCAGCACCTGCACGTTCAGCTCGAACGAGTGCGCCCGCCGGCCGACCTCGCGCTCGAACTCGGCGATGGCGCTGGCGTAGGCCCGATACGCTCCGCCGGAGGAGCTGACCGAATCGACGTAGCGGTTGTGCACGTCCTGCGCGTACTGCAGGACGGATGTCGCATGCGGCACGATCGCGTCGCGAAGCTCCTCCGCGCCGGTGGTCGGCAGGGCGACGAGGGTGTCGAACCCGTCGACCAGGTCGAGGGGAACGTCCGAGCGGTGCGCGCGCGGCTCGACCGTCATGTCCCAGTACTCGCGCCACTGGTTCTCGAGCGCATCGTCGGGATCGGTCGCGTCGGGCCGTCGCACCTCGAGGCCGCGCAGGCTGGGCAGGTCTTCGGGAGCCCGGATGCCGAGAAGCTGGCGCAGCGCGAGGGCCACCAGCACGGATGTGCCGGCGTCCTCGCGGATGAGCCATTGCGGCTTGTCGACCATGGCCCCCATCGTAGGGTTCTTCGTCGCATCGTGGGCGAACACGTGGCGCACATGATCGCATCCGCACCGGGCATGTGTGCCACATGGTCGCCATCAGGGGGAACGATGCGACCAGGTGTGCCACATGTCCGCACGGGTGGGGTACGGAGCAGATGCTCGAGGCGAACCGTGGAGCGTCGACGCAGCTCAGCGGCGGCGGGAGAGGATGCGGGTGCGCAGACGCTCGCGGCGACGGGACGGCGGGCGCGTGGCATCCACCAGCGCCTGGCGCGCGGCGGCCAGGGTCGAGAAGCTGCCGATGCGGCGGCTGTGGTTGTCGTGCACGATGTGCGCGTTGCGGTCGACGGTGACGAACCCGGCGAATTCGCCGGCGTTCGTGGCGACGAAGACGTCCTCGTCGGCCTGGCTCCAGGCAAGCACGGGTGCGTCCGTCGGATCGGTGGTCGGATGGATCTGGATGGGCGCGGCGGAGCGCGCGGAAGTGTCGGTACTGCTCATGATTCTTGATTCGTGTGCGGGCGGCACGCTGCCGCCTCTGCGATGACCGGGCGGGGGATCCGCATCGGTGCGGTTCCGGCCTTTACGGCCCGGTGGTGTGCGCTGCGCCGGTGAGAACGGCGCGAATGAGCGCAACCACTGACTATAGCAGAGTCGGCGGGTCTGCATCCGTCCCATCGGTATCCGGCGGGCGAAACAGCGGCCTGTACGACGCGCGCGGGCCGGTAGGCTGTGAGGGTGGCAGCCTCCCCCACCAATCCCTATGCTCAGGCCGGCGTCGACACCGCGGCCGGCGATCTCGCCGTCGAACTCATGAAGGCCTCGGTGCGCGCGACGCACGGGCCGGAGGTTCTCGGTGGAGTCGGCGGATTCGCGGGCATGTTCGATGCCAGCGCACTGCTCGGCTACACGCGTCCGCTGCTGGCCAGCAGCACCGACGGCGTGGGCACGAAGGTCGCCATCGCGCAGGCCATCGACAAGCACGACACGATCGGGCAGGACCTGGTCGGCATGGTCGTGGACGACATCGTCGTGGTGGGTGCGAAGCCCCTGTTCATGACCGACTACATCGCCTGCGGCAAGGTCGTCCCCGAGCGCATCGCCGACATCGTGCGCGGTATCGCCGAGGCGTGCTCCGCCACCGGCACCGCCCTCGTCGGCGGCGAGACCGCCGAGCACCCCGGTCTGCTCGGCCCGCGCGACTACGACGTCGCGGGAGCCGCCACCGGAGTCGTCGAGGCGGATGCCCTGCTCGGCGCCCACCTCGTCAACGACGGGGATGCCGTGATCGCACTGGCCTCCAGCGGTCTGCACTCCAACGGCTACTCGCTGGTGCGGCACATCGTCGCGAACGCCGGCATCGGGTACGGCGACAACGCGGCCGACTTCGGCAGCACTTGGGGTGAGGTGCTGCTCGAGCCGACGCGTCTGTACACGACGCCGCTGCTGAAGCTTCTCGACGCCGTGCCGGGCGCGGTCCACTCGCTCAGCCACGTCACCGGGGGCGGCATCGCGGCCAACCTGGCCCGCGTGCTGCCGCAGGGCAGCTGGGCCGAGGTCGACCGCTCGACCTGGACACCCAGCCCGGTCTTCCAGGTGCTGGCCGAGATCGCCGGCACCCCGATCATGGACACCGAGGGCACCTGGAATCTCGGCATCGGGTTCCTCGCCGTCGTCGACGGTGCGCAGAAGGATGCCGCGATCGCCGCGATCGAAGCGCAGGGAATCGCCGCCTGGCAGGTCGCGACCGTGCACACCGGTGCGCGCCCCGCAGGCGATTTCGAAGAGGGCGCCAAGGGCGTCGATGGTGGAGCCGTGCGCCTGATCGGCGCCTACGCGAACGGAAACAAGTAACCCTCCATGTGCGGCATCGTCGGAATGGTCGGAAACGGCCCCGTCAACCAGGACATCTACGACGCGCTCCTGCTTCTGCAGCATCGCGGACAGGATGCCACCGGCATCGCCACGGCGGAGCCCACCGGCATCATGCACATGGCCAAGGCGGAGGGCATGGTGCGCGAGGCGTTCCGCACCCGTGACATGCGCTCGCTGCTCGGCAGTGTCGGCCTCGGGCATGTGCGCTACGCGACGAAGGGCACCGCCTCGAACGAGGAGGAGATGCAGCCGTTCTACGTGAACGCGCCCTACGGCATCGTGCTCATCCACAACGGCAACCTCACCAACACCCGTGAGCTGACCTCCGCGATGGCCCAGCGCGACCGTCGCCACCTGAACTCCTCCAGCGACACCGAGCTGCTGCTCAACGTGCTCGCGCACGAGCTGCAGACCACCACCTCGGATGTCGACCTCGACCCGGAGCGCATCTTCGAGGCCGTCGCCCGCACGCACAAGCGCATCGAGGGCGCCTACGCGGTGATCGCGATCATCGCCGGCTACGGCCTGCTGGCGTTCCGCGACCCCTTCGGCATCCGTCCCCTCATCCTCGGCCGCCGCAAGGCCTCGTCTGCGGATGGGTCCCTGAGCGTGTCGAAGGGCGATGAGTGGGTCGTGACGAGCGAGTCGCTCGTGCTCGAGAACGCCGACTACGAGATCGTGCGCGAGGTGGAGCCCGGCGAGGCCGTCTTCATCTCCAACGACGGCGAGCTGTTCACTCAGCAGTGCGCCGTGGACCCGCAGCTGATCCCGTGCGCGTTCGAGTACGTGTACCTGGCGCGGCCCGACTCGATCATGAACGGCGTCTCGGTGTACGAGTCGCGTCTGCGCATGGGCGAGAAGCTGGCCGACACGATCGCCAAGCACGTGCCGTTGGACGAGATCGATGTCGTCATGCCGATCCCGGACTCCTCGCGGCCCTCGGCCATGGAGGTCGCCCGCAAACTCGGCAAGGAGTACCGCGAGGGCTTCTACAAGAACCGCTATGTCGGGCGCACGTTCATCATGCCCGGGCAGGCGGTTCGCAAGAAGAGCGTGCGGCAGAAGCTGAACGCCATGTCGACCGAGTTCCGCGGCAAGAACGTGCTGCTCATCGACGACTCGATCGTGCGCGGCACCACCAGCACCCAGATCATCCAGATGGCTCGGGATGCCGGCGCCAAGTCGGTCATCTTCGCCTCGGCCGCCCCGCCCGTCCGGTACCCGCATGTGTACGGCATCAACATGCCCTCCAAGCTCGAGCTCGTCGCGCACGGGCGGACGATCCCCGAGATCGCCGAGGAACTCGGCTGCGACCGGATCGTGTACCAGGAGGTCGAGGACCTCAAGGCCGCGATCATCGAGGGCTCCGAGCTGACCGACCTCGACATGAGCTGCTTCGACGGGCGCTACGTCACCGGCACGGTGACCCCCGAGTACCTGGAGTGGGTCGAGAAGTCGCAGTCGTCGTGACGTCCTTGAGCGCACGGCCGCTCTGGCGGGGGCGCGCGCTCGCGGTGCTCGGCATCCTGCTGTGCGCGTTCTCGCTGCGCTCGGCGGTGGCGTCCCTGTCGCCGATGCTCGACCTGATCGAGCATGACTTCCCGCTGGCACCGGCTGTGGTCGGTCTGATCGGCGCTGCTCCGCCGGTGTGCTTCGCCGTGTTCGGACTGGTGACTCCGCTCCTCGAGCGCTGGCTGGGGCTGGAACGATTGACAGTGGTGGCGCTCGCGACCATCACCGTGGGGTTGGTTCTGCGCGGCACGGTGGGCGATTCGACCGGCCTGCTGCTGACGACGGCCCTGATCTTCGCGGGCGTCGGCATGGGAAACATCCTCATGCCTCCGCTGGTGAAGAAGTTCTTCCCCGACCGGCTCGGTCTGATGATGACGCTGTACACGTCGGCGATGGCGGTGTCGACGTTCGTGCCGCCGCTGATCGCGGTGCCGGTGGCGGATGCCGCGGGCTGGCGCTTCTCGATCGCCCTGTGGGGCGTGTTCGCGCTCGCCGGTGTCATCCCGTGGGTCCTGATGCTGCTGCGCGGGGCGACCTCCGGATTCTCCGCACCCGAGACGCGGGCGGCGGATGCCGAGGAGTCGCCGTACACGCGGGAGAGCTCTCCGGCATCCGAGCCCATGACGGGGCCGATTCCCACGACACCCGCCAACCGCCGACTCTTCGGGCGGCTCGCGCGCATCCCGCTCGTCTGGGCGCTTTCGGCGACCTTCGCGACGTCCTCGACCATGGCCTACGTGTCATTCGCCTGGCTGCCCGCGGTGTTCATCGACATCGGAGGGGTGGATGCCGCGACGGCGGGTCTGCTGCTGTCTCTGTTCGGCACGGTCGCGCTGCCGGCGTCGCTGCTCGTGCCGGTACTGGTGGTGCGGATGCAGGCGACGCGTCCGCTGGTGCTGTTCGGGTCGATCGGTGGAACGATCGGCCTCGCCGGACTCATCCTGGCGCCCGCCCCCGGACTGCTTGTGCTGTGGACCGTGCTGTTCGGCCTGAACGGCGTGCTGTTCCCCCTGGCGCTCGTACTGATCAGCATCCGCGCGCGCACGCCCGAGACCGCGGTGGTGCTGTCGAGCTTCGTGCAGAGCGTCGGCTATACCGTCGCCGCCGTGTTCCCCGTGCTGTTCGGCGTGCTGCACGCGATGAGCGGCTCCTGGACCTGGTCACTGCTGCTCGTCGCCGCTGTGCTGCTCGCGGTGATCCCGGCGGGTATGATCGCCGGTCGGCGTCGCACCGTCGAGGACGAATGGGAGAGCCGGCACGGAGCCTGGTGACCCTGGCGTCGGTCAGCCGAAGCTGACCTCGTCGCCCACACGGATGACGCCGCCGACACCGCTGGTGTCGGAGACCGCGCCGCTCACGCCCTGCAGCAGCAGAAGCCGGCCGAGTGTCGGCTCGGACTGGCCGATCTCGCGGGTGAGGGTGGTCAGCACCCGAGCATCCCGGATGCCGGTGTCCGGGTTCGCGTGGGTCGCCAGGCACCGCACGATCGGGCCCTCGGCGGTGAAGCGCACGTCGCCGATGCGCACCTCGCCCGTCCAGGACAGCTCGTCCCAGGCATCCACTCCGTCGATCACGATGTTCGACCGGAACCGGCGGTCATCCACGACAAGACCGGGGGCCTTGTTCGGGAGGGCCGCGTCGAGCGCCTGGACGCTCGCCTCGCTGTGCACGGTCACGAAACCGCGCGACCGATCCTGGAAGCGGGAACGCTCGCCGTCGCCGACCAGCACCAGCGGCAGGCGTCCCGGGCGCTGAAGCTGCTTCCACTCGGGGGAGTCCATCACGAAGGCGGTGATGATCTCGGTGAGTTCGGCGCGCCCCTCGGCATCCAGAACCGCGTCGACCAGCAGCGACTCGTCGTGCGCGATCCGCACCCGACGAGCGTCCTGGTCGTACGCCACACGCAGCGTCGCCAGCGACGGGAACGACTCCAGGGCGAGGCCCCTCGACTTGGGCCAGTAGTCCAGCCCGTCGCGCTGCTCCGGCTCCGCGGCATCCGCGAACCGGAAGGCGAGCACACGGTCACCGGCGACGCGCCCATCGGGCTGAATCGTCAGCTCATCGTGCCGCTCGGGTGTGAACCCCTTGATCGGATGGCGGTACAGGGCGGCGATACGGGGCATCCGGCCATTCTTCCAGGCCGGGGCTCGCATGCCTGACCGCGCCGAGACACGACAAAACCCTGGTCGACGGAGCAGATGCTCGTCGCCAGGGTGTCTGTCGTGCGGGAGGAGAGGTCAGGCTCGCTCGAGCTCGTCCTCGTCCTCTTCTTCATACTCGTCGGCCCACTTGTCGACGTACTGGTCGTCTGACGAGGGGTGCCCGAGTTCGCTTTCCAGTGCGGAGAAGTTCACATTCGGACTGTACGACTTGAGATCGCGAGCGATCTTGGTGTGCTTCGCCTTCTGACGGCCACGGCCCATGAGCGAGACCCCCTTTTTACGAGTTCAGCACCGGGCTGTGCGACGCCCGATGATTTTCACGGCACCGGCTCGAGGCCGGTAAGAGTAGCATTCAGGATAGCACGCACGCCAGAGCCTGAGGCCGTCCTGCGGCCGGTGAGGGGAACGATCTTCATGTCAGATTCCACGCCTACAGCATCCGACGAAGCCGCGCAGAACGCCGCCCTGCAGAAGGCCGTCGTGGTGGGCATGCAACCGGGGCAGCCACCCCATGTGCTGGCCGAGGCGGTGCGCTACGCGAAGCTGCTGAATGCGCCGCTCGTCGTGGTGCACGTCGACGTCACACGCTTCGTCACCTTCGAGGATCCCGACGGCTACGTGCACTCCGCGCCCATCGATCTCAACCTGGATGCCGGAGCCGCCGAGTTCGAGGACGTGCAGAAGAGCGCGGCCGCCGCCCTCGACAAGGAGGACATCGCCTGGACCGCCCGGCAGCTCGTCGGCGACCCGGCGCTGGCGATCAAGCAGCTCGCCGACAAGCTCGACGCGCAGCTGATCGTGATCGGCACCCGCAAGCAGGGCCTGGGGGAGTCGATCCGCGAGTTCTTCACCGGGTCGGTCGCCGCCCGCCTCGCGCACCGCCAGCACCGGCCGGTGCTGGTGATCCCGCAGGGCGAACCGGTTCCCGACGACCAGAAGGACGTCTGGACCGAGTAGCGGTTACGCGCCCGGTGCGGCCAATCCCCGAGTCACCGCGTGGGCGGCATCGTCGAGGGAGCGCTCCAAGTCGCTGACGACGGATGCCGGCAGCGTGCCGCCCTTCGCGACATGCGTGCGCAGGTCCGTGCGGATCTGTGCACGGAACGCGTTGATCACGGCATCCGCCCGCTGCAGCTGCTCGCGGCTGGTGGTGCGCTCATCACCCATCCCCTCGGCGCGCGCACGCGCCTTGGCGGACCTCTTCTCGTCCTGCGCCGCGGTGGCGAGGTCTGCGCGCAGGCTGCGCATGGCATCCTGCACGCTCTGACGCACCTCGCTGGCGATCAGGCGCACCGAGTCGGACAGACCCGCCTCGATGCCGACGAGATCCTCCTCGCGCGAGGTGAGCTCGGCGCGACCCGCATCGGTGATGGCGTAGATCGTGGTGCGGCCGTCGATGGTCTTCGAGACCAGGCCCTCCTCCTCGAGCTTCGCCAGGCGCGGGTAGATCGTGCCGGCGCTGGGCGTGTAGGTGCCGCCGGTTCGGTCGGTGAGCGCCTGGATGATGCCGTAGCCGTGCTGGGGCGCCTCGTTCAGCAGCGACAGCAGGTACAGGCGCAGGTCGCCGTGCGAGAAGACGGCGGGGGTCATGATTCCTCCCACTCGGGGTCATCGGCGACGGTCGGGCGAGCCTGACGCAGCACGGTGATGCCGCCGGAGACGGTGTTGGCGCGCACGTCGACGAAGCTGCCGGCGAGCTCACCCATCTGCCCGCTGTAGTTGCTGGGACCGCCGCTGGAGCGCTGGATGCCGTCGACCATGAGCTTGCCGCTGATGCTGCGCAGCACGTAGTTGGCCGGCAGGGTCTCGTCCAGGCGCACGGTCACACCGCCGGAGACGGTGTTGAGGTTCACGGTGTTCGCATCGCCGATCGCGTCGATGAGCACGGAGCCCGAGACGGTGTCGATCGTGGCCTTGCGCAGCGTGCCGGTGACGGCGACGTCGCCCGAGACGCTGTTCGCGACGACGGAGCCGACCAGCCCGCGTACCTGCACGTCGCCCGAGACGGAGTTGGCCGTCAGATCGCCGGTGATGCCGTCGGCGATCATGTCACCCGAGACGGTGTTGAGCTTGGCGTCGTTGCGGATGCCCGAGATCAGTGCGCCGGCGCTGACGACGCCCAGGGTGAGGGCGATGTCGCGCGGCACGGCGATGCTGATCTCGGCCTTGGGGCCTCCGGTGCCGAAGTTGCGGAACACCTCGAGGAAGTTGTCCCAGCCGATCTGAGGATGGTCGATCTCGATCTGGGTGCCGTCGGATTCGACGCGCAGGTCCTTGATGGTGACGCCGTGCACTTCGATGCGGACGCCGGGTTCGTCGTGTGCGATCACGTCGACCTGTCCGCCGACGAGCCCGACCTTGAGCCGGGACGCGGAGGCGATGTCGATGACGCGTTCCTCGCCCGGGGCGATGAGCCACTTCTCGGTCATTGTCGTTCTCTTCCTGTCGATCGCGATATCAAGATATATCGCGTGTGGCGAGCGTAACACGATATATCTCGAGTTCGTCAAGCGTCTGAGGCGGATCTCAGGAAAGAGTCAGGTTCTCGATGCTTGACATTGCCGCTGCGTCAACTTCTACGGTGGTCATATCGACGGAATCAGGAGAGGAGCGGATGCCATGGACTGGTCGATCCAGGAGATCGCCCGCCACGCAGGGACGACGAGCAGGACGCTGCGTCACTACGACGACATCGGTCTGCTGGCGCCTTCGCGCGTCGCGAGCAACGGCTATCGGCACTACGACGAGGCCGCGCTCGTGCGGCTGCAGCGCATCCTGCTGCTGCGCGAACTCGGCCTGGGCCTGACGCAGATCGCCGAGGTGCTCGACCCCTCGACAGGGACCAGGGCATCCGAGGCATCCGCTCTGCAGACGCACCTCGGCTGGCTGCGCCAGGAGCAGCAGCGGATCTCCCGGCAGATCGCATCCGTCGAATCGACGATCACCGCATTGACAGAAGGAGGAGCCCTCATGGCCGAGAACATGTTCGACGGGTTCGATCACACGCAGTACAAGGACGAGGTCGAAGAGCGCTGGGGGAGGAACGCCTACGCCGACGGCGACCGCTGGTGGCGCGGGATGTCCGATGACGATCGCGCGGCCTGGCAGCAGCGCGTCGCCGACCTCGGCCGCGATTGGATCGCCGCGGCGGAGAGCGGCATCGACCCGGCATCCGACAAGGCCCAGGACATCGCGCGCCGCCACGTGGAGTGGCTGACCGGCATCCCCGGCACTCCTGCTCATGGCTGGGTTCCCGAGCCTGTCGAAGGGCAGGGACCCAATCCTGACGTGAGGGGCTACGTCATCGGTCTCGGCGAGATGTACGTCGCCGATCCGCGCTTCGGCGCGAACTACGCCACGAGCGCGGGAGGCACCGCCGGCGCCGAGTTCGTCCGCGACGCGCTGCGCATCTACGCCGAAGCTCGCCTGTGATCGGTGGCCCGCGTTCGGGAGGAGTTCTCACGCTCGGGAGGAGGATGCTGGGCTGAGCCTCCTCCCCTCCGAGAGTTCTCCTCCCGAACAGGTGGGGCGGAGCGCGGGTAGTCTGGCTGGACGATGAGCATCACTCGCCGCACACTGCTGCTCGGCGCCGGGACCGGTGCCGTCGCGATGCTTCTCGCGTCGTGCACCCCCACCCCGGCGCCCAAGCCCACGCGCACCAGGACGCCCGCGCCCAAGCCCACCGCGCCATCGCGCGTCCCGGCTCCCACGACCTGGGCGCGCAGCACCTGGGCGACCGACCCCTACTCGTTCGGATCGATCAGCTACCTGCCCGCAGGCGCGGATCCGCAGCAGCGCGACACGCTCGCCGAACCCCTGATGGATCGGGTGTTCTTCGCCGGCGAGGCGACGGATGCCACGAATCCCGGCACCGTGCTGGGCGCGGTCGACTCGGGTCATGCCGCCGCCCTGGCGCTGATCGATGCCGCCTCCGAGAAGGAGCGCGTGGCGGTGATCGGAGCGGGTGCGGCCGGGGTCGTGGCCGCGCGGCTGCTGGCCGATGCCGGTCACCGCGTCACCATCTTCGAGGCGCGCGAGCGCACCGGCGGACGCGTGCTCAGCCAGACCGGCGATGACTGGCCGGTCCCCGCCCAGCTCGGCGCCTGGCTGATCACCCCCGAGCAGCTGACCGGGCTGCGCGATCGCCTCACGGCGCTCGGCGATCGCCAGTTGACCTTCGAGCCGGCCGCCGCATGGTCCAAGGACGGTGTCACCGACGAACTGACCGGCGACGCGATCGCGCAGGCCGTCGACAAGGCGAAGACGTTCCCGGCCGACGTGTCCCTGGCGGCGGCGCTCGAGCAGAACGGTGCCGATCTGAAGGACCCCGCGCTCGTCGCAGCGCTCGCGTGGCTCTCCGCCACCACCGGCGCCGACCCGGCGAACGCATCCAGCTGGTACCCGCCCGCCTTCCGCGATGACGTTCTCACCGGGATGACCGAGGACCTCGGCGCCTTCTTCGACGAGCATCTCGAAGACCTCGAGGTCACGCTCGCATCTCCTGTCGTTCGCGTCGCCTACGACGACAGCGGCGTGAGCCTGCGCCTGGGCACTGGAGAGGCGCTCTCCTTCGATCGCGTCGTGGTCACGGTTCCCCTCGGCGTCCTGCAGCAGCAGGGCATCGAGTTCGCCCCGGCGCTGCCGTTCGCGCAGCGCGGGGCCATCGCGGCGCTGGCATCCGGCTTCGTCGAGACGGTCTGGATGCGCTTCGAGGAGGCGTTCTGGGATGCCCAGCAGCCGATCTGGCACGTCGTCGGCGGAGACGGATTGATCCGCACCTGGATCAACCTGCTGCCCGCGATCGGAGAGCCCGTGCTCGTCGGCCTGGTCGGCGGCATGGAGGCCGAGCAGTTCTCCGCACTCAGCGAGCGCGACGCACGTGCCGCAGCACGTCAAGCACTCGCCTTCTTCGCGCCGCCGGAGCAGGACGAGAGCTGATCTCGCCGAACGGCGGCATCCGCACCCGCACCCGACTCGACAGCACGAGCGCGGTGGCGACCACGGCGAAGATCGACAGCGCCAGCAGACTCGAGATCACCATCTCCGGCAGCCCCGACACCTGCCTCGGGTCGAGGAAGTAGTACGGGTACCAGCCGATGATCCGGCCGCGCCAGATCGTGAAGATCCCCCAGAGCGCCGGGTACAGCAGCACGTACGGGACCACCCGCCAGGACGCGCTCGTACGACCCGGTCCGATCAGCCAGGCGATGACGCCGAAACCGGGCAGCACGTAGTGCAGCACGACATCCGACCACGGCACCGTGATCGGGATGCCGCGCACGCCGGCCTGCCAGACGATGATCGAGAAGGCCAGTCCCGCGGTGATCGTCCAGCTCAGCACCAGTGCGCGTGCGGAGGTCAGCCACGCGGGGTCCTCCGAGTGCCGCAGCCCGATGATCCCCGCCACGATGGTCAGCGCGGCGAAGGCCAGATTGGACTGGATGGTCAGGTACGCGAAGAAATTCTGGCTGGCCAGGGTCTGCGAACCCATGCCCCACAGCATCCGGTGCGTGAGGGACACGATGCACACGGCTGCGGTGAGCAGCCGAAGCCATCCGTAGATCCTTCTCGTCAGCACGGGGGCGTCTTCCTCCTGGCGCTGAGCGCCCGGTCGGGTGGCGCCATCAGCCGTTCCCCGAGTCTACGTAACGTCATCGGGCCGCCGCGGGTCGTGATGGCTAGAGTGACGCAGGTGAACCCTTCCCCGCCCGCCCGCACCATCCTGCGCCGTGCGGCGCTGGTCGCGCTGGGCGGGATGCTGGGCACCGCGGCTCGGCTGGGTCTCGGGATGCTGATCCCCGACGCCGCACTGGGGGTCCTGGTCGCCAACATCGTCGGCGCCTTCGTGCTGGGCGTGATCACCGCGCGCCTGCCCGCCTCGGATCTGCGCGTGTTCGCGGGCACGGGGGTGCTCGGCGGTTTCACCACCTACAGTGCGTTCGCGGTCGACAGCGTTCAACTCTGGGCATCCGCGCCCCTTCTCTCCATCGGCTACGTCGTGGTGAGTCTGGTCGTCGGGATCGCGGCCGCAGCCTTCGGCCTGCATCTCGGGCGGAAGCGGGCGCGCGCATGAGTCCGCTGGTGTTCCTGCTCGCTGCGGCCTGCGGAGGTCTCGGCGCGGCGGCCCGCTACCTCGTCGACCTCGGCATCGCCAGGATCACCGGCACCCGCTTCCCGTGGGGTGTGATGGTCATCAACATCACCGGCGCGCTGGCCCTGGGTCTGGTGATCGGGATGCTGCCCGGAGCGGTCTTCGTCGTCGGCACCGGGTTCCTCGGCGGGTACACGACCTTCAGCACGGCGATGATCGACACTGTCGCGCTGTGGCGAGACGGTGCGCGCGGGGCGTCACTCGTGTACGTGGGAGGGATGCTGCTGGCATCCCTCGCCGCCGCCGCCTGCGGGCTCGTGCTGGGATCCGCGATCTGACGCCTCCCAGCCGTCGCCTAACTTCGTAATGTACATCTGTACAGAAGGGGGTGGGGGATGACGGATGCTGTCGCGCGCCGCAGGCGCGATCCGGAGTCGCGTCGGCGGGAGATCATCGTCGCGGCCGCCGAGCTGATCGTCGAGGTCGGCGTCGGCGCCCTCACGCACCGCCTCATCGCCGCCCGCGCGGGAGTGCCCCTCGGCGCCACCACCCAGTACTTCGCGACTCTCGACGACCTGCGCGCCGAAGCGCTTCATCATCTGGTCGCCGAAGTCGATGAGCGCATCGACGGCATCCGCGCCATCCTCGCCGCCCGCGGCGCGACCCCGGCCGTGCTCACCGAGCTCATCATGCGCGGCCTGGCAGACGCACGGGCGCTGGAAGCCGACCGCGCCGTCGTCACCGCCGCCGTCAACGATCCCCAGCTGCGCGCGCTCGCCCGCCGCTGGACCACCCAGATGGCCGGGTTCCTCGTCGAGGACTACGGTCCCGACCGCGCCACCGCCGCAGCCGTCTTCATCGACGGGCTCCTGTGGCACTCGCGCATCAGCGAGGGCGCGTTGAGCAGCTCCCTCATCGAATCCGCGCTCGCCGGCATCCTCGGCGACAGCATCCGTCCTTCGTCCTCGAACGACTGAAACGAGCACCGTGTCGAATCTCTCCGTCCTGAGCCTGCGCAACCGTGCGCTGATCGCCCTCATCACGATCGTGGCCGCCGTGTTCGGCGGGCTGGCGCTGACGAACCTCAAGCAGGAGCTGATCCCGTCGCTCGAACTGCCGGCGCTGATCGTCATGACGAACTACCCGGGCGCCTCGCCCGAGGTGGTCGAGAACGACGTGTCGACGCCCATCGAGAACGCGATCCAGGGCGTGCCCGGGCTCGAATCGACCACCGCGACAAGCACGACGAACTCCTCGATCGTGCAGGCGACGTTCACCTACGGCACGAACCTGGCGACGGCCGAGCAGAAGATGCAGCAGGCGATCAACCGCATCTCGCAAGCGCTGCCGGCGGACGTCTCACCGCAGGTGCTGAGCGTCTCGATCGACGACTTCCCGGTGATCCAGATCGCCGTCACCGGCTTCTCGGACTCGGAGTCGGCGCAGACCGACCTGGAGAGCACGGTCATCCCCGACCTGGAGGACGTGAAGGGCGTCAATGCCGCCCAGATCGTCGGCGGCGTCGGCCAGCGGATCACGATCACTCCGGACCCTTCGACAAGCTCAGGGACGCAGGCGCTCCTGGCCAGGGGGCAGTCGCCGACCCAGGCCATCAGTCAGGCGCTGCAGCAGAACGGCGTGCTGCTCCCCGGTGGCGACATCACCGAGAACGGCCAGACCCTCACCGTGCAGAGCGGCTCGAAGATCGCGTCGGCGAAGGAGCTGGCCGCGCTGCCGCTGACCGGCACCGATCTGACCATCGGCGACGTCGCGAAGGTCGCGCAGACCACCGACCCGGTCTCGTCGATCTCACGCGTGGACGGCAAGGACGCGCTCTCGATCGCCGTCACCAAGCTGCCCTCGGCCAACACCGTCGAGGTGTCCAAGGGCGTGCTGGCCGCGATCGATGAGCTGAGCAGCACCTTCCCGGATGCCGAGTTCACCGTCGTCTTCGACCAGGCGCCGTTCATCGAGCAGTCCATCGAGTCGCTCGCCACCGAGGGGGCGCTGGGCCTGGTGTTCGCGGTTCTGGTGATCCTCGTCTTCCTGTTCTCGATCCGCTCCACGCTCGTGACGGCGATCTCGATCCCCACGAGCGTGCTGATCACCTTCATCGGGCTGCAGGCGTTCGGCTACTCGCTGAACGTGCTCACCCTCGGCGCCCTCACGATCGCCATCGGCCGGGTGGTCGACGACTCCATCGTCGTCATCGAGAACATCAAGCGCCACTACGTCGAGGGCGCGGACAAGGGCGACGCGATCCGGCTGGCGGTCAAGGAGGTGGCCGCGGCGATCACGGCCTCGACCATCACCACCGTCGCGGTGTTCCTGCCCATCGTGTTCGTCGGCGACATCGTCGGCGAGCTGTTCCGCCCGTTCGCGATCACGGTCACGATCGCGATGGTCGCCTCGCTGCTGGTGGCGCTGACGATCGTGCCCGTGCTGGCGTACTGGTTCCTCAAGCCCGGCAAGCCGCTGCTCGCCGAGGACGGCACGCAGATCGATCCGGAGCATCCGGATGCCCCGCCGACCCGGCTGCAGAAGGCGTATCGACCGATCCTGGGCTGGACGCTGAAGCACTCCGCGACCACCGTGATCATCGCGCTGGTCGTGCTGGGCGGCACGCTCGCCGCCGCGCCGCTCATGAAGATCAACTTCCTCAGCGACTCCGGTCAGAACACGATGACCGTCACGCAGGACGTCGGGGCGACGGCCAGCCTGCAGACGAAGTCGGATGCCGCGAAGCAGGTCGAGAAGGCGCTGAACGGCGTCGACGGCATCACTCACGTGCAGGCGTCGATCGGCTCGAGCGGATCGGCGCTGCGCGATGCGTTCTCGGGAGGTGCGGGCATCACCTACTCGATCCAGACCAGCGACTCCGCCGACCAGGAGAAGCTGCGCGCCGATGTGCAGAAGAAGATCGACGGGCTGAAGGACGCCGGCGAGGTCGCTGTCAGCGCGGCATCCGGCGGCTTCGGATCCAGCGACATCGAGGTCACCATCACCGCGCCCACCGGCGACGCGCTGCAGAAGGCCGCGGACGCGCTGATGAAGGACCTCAAGGGGCGCGACGGCGTGGGCGAGGTGACCAGCAACCTGGCCGCGTCGCTGCCGTACATCGCCGTCGCCGTCGACCGCCGGGCCGCAGCGGCCCACGGTCTGTCGGAGGTTGCGGTCGGGTCGATCGTGTCGAACACGATGCGTCCGCAGCAGATCGGTTCGATCGAGGTCGACGACACGTCGTTGACCGTGTACCTCGTCAACCCCGAGCCCCCGACGTCTCTCGCCGCTCTCAAGGAGCTCGCGATCCCGACGCCCACCGGCATCGTGCAGCTGCAGGACATTGCTGCAGTCGAGCAGCGCAACGGCCCGACGGCGATCACGACCGAGCAAGGTCGCCGCACCGCCACGATCACTGTGCCGCCGGCATCCGACGACCTGGCCGTCGCCACACGGTCGGTGACCGCCTCGCTCGACGACGTGAAGCTGCCGGAGGGTGCGCGCGCCGAGATCGGCGGCGTCGCCCAGCAGCAGGCGGACTCGTTCTCGCAGCTGGGTCTGGCGATGCTCGCCGCCATCCTGATCGTCTACGTGGTCATGGTGGCGACCTTCAAGTCGCTGCGTCAGCCGCTGCTGCTGCTCATCTCGGTGCCCTTCGCGGCGACCGGGGCGATTCTGCTGCAGATCATCACCGGGGTGCCGCTCGGCGTCGCCTCGCTGATCGGCGTGCTGATGCTGATCGGCATCGTGGTGACCAACGCGATCGTGCTCGTCGACCTGGTGAACCAGTACCGCGAGAAGGGGCTGTCCGCCGCCGAGGCGGTGATGGCCGGCGGCGAGAAGCGTCTGCGACCGATCCTGATGACGGCCCTGGCGACGATCTTCGCGCTGACCCCGATGGCGCTGGGCATCACCGGGCACGGCGGATTCATCTCGCAGCCGCTGGCGATCGTCGTGATCGGCGGTCTGGTGTCCTCGACGGTGCTGACACTGATCGTGCTGCCGACGCTGTACAACCTCGTCGAGGGCGCCAAGGAGCGCCGCCGCGCGCGCCGCGGCGAGTCTCCCGAGACTCCGGTCGCCGCCCCGCTCCCCGAGGGGCGCACGCTCACCCGCCGCGAGCTTCGCGCCCAGGGCATCCCCGCAGCCAACCCGGTCGACTGACAGAACCCGTCTATATGGCGCGAACCGCCCCTTTTCTACGTGAAAGAGGGCGGTTTGCGCCATACAGACGGGCTGGCGGGTCAGGAGAAGCGGATGCCCCATGCCAGCGTCCACGACTCGCCCTGAGAAAGCCGGCGCAGCCCGCGGCCCGAGTTGAAGGCGTCGGCGGGTGCAGTCATGGGCTCGACCGCGACGACCAGGGACTGCCCGGGATAACGGTCGGTCGTGAAGGCCTGCACGTAGTCCAGGCCGGCACCCTGATGCAGGGTCACCGTGCGGTCGTCCGGCGCGGAGAGCGTCGTGCGCACCAGTCCGTCTGCGTCACGGTGCAGGCTCGCGAACCCGGTGTCCAACTGCAGGTCGCTCAGCCGACGCCCCCCGCGCAGATCCGTGCCGTCGGAGACCGGGGACTCGCCGACGGGCAGCATCCGGTCGTCGGTCTCGAAGTACGTCTCCGCGGGCAGGCGCAGCACGAGATCACGCGGATCGGCGTCGCCGATCGTCAGGTACGGGTGGATGCCGAGGGCGACCGGCGCCGCATCGGCGGAGTGGTTGGTCAGCGTGTGGGCGACGTCGATCCCGGCATCCGTCAGCGCAAAGCGCACCGTCGTCGCGACCAGGTACGGGTAGCCGGTCTGCGGGAAGATCGTCGCGGCGAGGGTCACCGCATCCTCGCTCTGCTCGACGACGTCGTACGCAGCGAACCGCAGCAGGCCGTGGCTGGCGTTGTGGAACTTGGTCTCGGTGATCGCGAGGGCGCGAGTCGTCTCGCCGTCCTGCCAGATGCCGTCACGGACGCGGTTCGGCCACGGAGCGAGCACGACGCCGGATGCCATCGGCGTCGGCACGTCGTCGGGGTAGGGCGGGACGATGTCGACGCCGCCGACGCTCAGGTGCCGCAGTGACGCGCCGACCTGCGCGACCTGTGCGGTCACCTCGCCGCGACGCAGGTGGATCCGGATGCCGGTGGGGGAGATCATCGTGTCGTCGAGAGGCATGTGTTCATCGTATGGCGGCCCGCCAGGCTGTTTCCCAGGCGCGTCGGGTAAGCTCGGGCGGTCGGCTTCGGGCAGTCCGCGTAACGCGGGTGGTTCTGAGCAGCACTGCTCTTTGTGAGCCCAGGGGCCGATGGTTCATCAACCATCACATGAATGGCCCCGGCCGACGGACGCTCGGGTATGTCTGCTGTGCGCTGATCTCTGTGCGCCACCCGCAGACGCTGTTCTCGTGTCAGAGACAGTCAGGAAACACCATGCCCAAGAATGGCACCCCCAAGGGCGGACGCCCGTCCCGCAACTTCGAACCGCGCTTCGCGAAGAAGACGTCGTTCCACGACCGTCACGCCGGTGCACGCCCGTCACGCGATGAGCGACCGGCCACCGGCGACCGCCGCGCCCCCTCGAGCGAGGCGCGTTCGTACGACCGCCGTCCCGGCAGCGTCAGCCCCAAGCACCGCGGCTACCGCCCGACCGAGGCCGGCACCGGTGAGCCCAAGCGCCGCTGGAACGACTCGGATCGCGCCGGTCGCGACGAGGCACGCGGCATCCGCAACCGCGCCGAGTCCGGTCGCCGCGAGACCCCGCACCACCGCGATGAGCGTCGCGATGACCGTGGATTCGGTGAGCGCCGGTTCAACGACCGCGGCACACGCAGCGGATACCAGGGCGCCTCGCGCGATGACCGTCCGCGTCGGGACGACCGGGCGGGTTATGGGTCCCCGAGCTCGTCGAGGGGCAACCGCGACGAGCGTCCGCGTTTCGACCGCGACGATCGCGGAGGACGCGGTGGGTACAACCGCGAGGAGCGTCCGCGCTTCAACCCGGACAACCGTGGTGGGCGCGGCGGATACGAGCGCAATGACGGTCGCACCGGTGCGGACCGCAACGACCGTCGTCCGTTCCAGCGCGACGACCGCGCTCGCCGCGACGACCGGCCTCAGCGCGACGACCGTCCGCGTCGGGATGACCGCGCCGGAGGCCAGGGCGGCTACGACCGCACGGAGCGTCCCCGTTTCGACCGCACGGAGCGTCCCCGTTCTGACCGTGACGACCGCGGAGCCCGTGGCGCCGACCGTCCGTCGCGCGATGAGCGTCCCCGCTTCGATCGCAACGATCGCACGGAGCGTCCCCGCTTCGACCGCGCTGAGCGCACCGAGCGTCCGCGCTTCGACCGCGCTGACCGCGCCGAGCGTCCGCGCTTCGACCGCGCTGACCGCGCCGAGCGTCCGCGTCAGGATCGCGCCGAGCGACCGGTCCGCCGTGACCAGGACGAACGTCCGAACCGCAGCGACTGGAACCGCACCGCGACGGTCAAGTCGCACGACGATCACGTCGACGTCGTCCACGAGCGTCTCGAGGCCGAGGCCGTGCAGGCGACCGAGGTCGCTGACGTCGCGTTCGGCGACCTCGGGCTGGGCTCGAACATCGTCGAGATCCTGAAGAGCCTGGGTGCCGAGACCCCGTTCCCGATCCAGGCCGCGACGATCCCCGCGATCCTCGAGGGCCGCGACGTGCTCGGCCGTGGCCGCACCGGCTCCGGCAAGACGATCGCCTTCGGCGCTCCGCTGGTCGAGAGCATCCTGAGCTCGCAGAAGGGCATGCGCCGCGAGTTCGGCCGCAAGCCGCGCGCGATCATCCTCGCGCCGACCCGTGAGCTGGCGCTGCAGATCGACCGCACCGTGCAGCCGATCGCCCGCAGCGTCGGACTGTTCACCACGCAGGTCTACGGCGGCGTGCCGCAGGGCCGTCAGGTCGGTGCGCTGATGAAGGGCGTCGACATCGTGATCGGCACCCCGGGTCGCATCGAGGACCTCATGAAGCAGCGCAAGCTCGACCTGTCCGAGGTGCGCATCGCCGTGCTCGACGAGGCCGATCACATGACCGAGCTCGGTTTCGTGGAGCCCGTGCAGCGCATCCTTCGTGCCACCGGCACGGCGCTCGATGACCGTGACGCCAGCCAGAAGCTGCTGTTCTCGGCGACGCTCGACCGCGAGGTCGCATCGCTCGTGGATGAGTTCCTCGTCGAGCCGGCCGTCTACGAGGTCGCCGGTGAGGACCAGGAGTCCAGCCGGATCGAGCACCGCGTGCTCGTGATCGAGCACCGCGACAAGGCCGAGCTGCTCACCTCGCTCGTCGACCGCGACGGCCAGACGCTGGTCTTCGCCCGCACTCGTGCGTACGCCGAGATGCTCGCCGAGCAGTTCGAGGATGCCGGCATCTCCGCCGTCTCGCTGCACGGCGACCTGAACCAGGCCAAGCGCACGCGCAACCTGCAGAAGCTCACCGCGGGCAAGGTGCAGGTGCTCGTCGCCACGGACGTCGCCGCGCGCGGCATCCACGTCGACGACATCGACCTGGTCGTCCAGGCCGATGCGCCCGACGAGTACAAGACCTACCTGCACCGCGCCGGCCGCACCGGTCGCGCGGGCCGCTCGGGTCGTGTCGTCACGCTGATCCCGCGTCAGCGCCGCCGTCGCATGGAGGAGCTGCTCAGCCGCGCCGAGATCGACGCTCCGTTCGAGTCCGCTCAGCCGGGCGACGACGTGATCGAGGAGATCGCCGGTCGCGTCCCGACCGCGGCCGAGCTCACCGCCTGATCGCATCGCAGTCAAGAACGCCCCGGAGGTCCAGGCCTCCGGGGCGTTCTGTCTGTCCGGTGGGCAGGCATCGTTCACCCCGGGCAGGAGATTCCTCCGGGACAGGACGGAATCTCGACGAGCGTCCTGCACCGGGTGGAACTCCTGCACACGATGAGCGCCGCGGCGCAGCATCCCTCGCTTCAGAAGAGCATCTCCGGCGGCGAGGCCGGGGGAGCGGATGCCGGTGCCGGATTCATCCGCGCGCGCATGATGCCTCGCATCCGATCGTGCTCCTCCTCCGACCGCGCCTCCAGTCCGTGCGCGCGGATCAGCGGTCGCATCCGCTTGGCGAGCCACTGCCGGTATCCCTTCGGCGACTCCGCAGCCGCTCCCGGGTACAGCGCACGGTAGGAGGACACGAGGTCGGGGCGCTCACGCTCCAGCCACTGGAAGAACCATGGCTTCACGCCCGCGCGCAGGTGCAGCGCTCCGTAGACGACGTGGTCGGCACCGGCATCCGAGAGTCGTCGCAGTGCCTCGTCGATCGCCGCGACCGAGTCGGTCATGTGCGGCAGCACGGGCATGAGGAACACTCCGACGCGGAAGCCGGCATCCGTCAGCACCCGCACGGTGTCCAGCCTCGCCTGCGTGGTCGGCGTGCCGGGCTCCACCGAGTGCTGCAGGGCGTCGTCGTACATGGCGATGGACATCTGGATGTCGATCGGCACCTGCCTCGCCGCTTCGATCAGCAGGGGGATGTCGCGCCGGATCAGCGTGCCCTTGGTGAGGATCGACATCGGTGTTCCGGAGTCGGCCAGCGTGCGGATGATCCCGGGCATCAGCTTGTAGCGGCCCTCCGCCCGCTGATAAGGGTCCGTGTTCGTGCCGAGCGCCACGGTCTCGTGCTTCCAGGATCCACGCCGCAGCTCCTTCTGCAGCACTTCGCCGACGTTGGTCTTCACGACGATCTGCGAATCGAAGTCTGCGCCGGCGTCCAGATCCAGGTACTGGTGCGTGCCGCGAGCAAAGCAATAAACGCATGCATGTGAGCATCCACGGTACGGGTTGATGGTCCAGCGGAACGGCATCCGCGATGCGGCCGGTACGGCGTTCAAGGCGGACTTCGCAAGCACCTCATGGAAGGTCATCCCGGCGAACTCGGGCGTGGTCACCGACTGCACGATGCCGCCGCGGTTCTCCAGACCGGGGAGCGCGTCGGCATCCGCATCTTCGATTCTCTGACCCTGCCACCGCATGCACACATTCGAACAAAGAATCGATGAGATGTCAATGCCGATGGAGTCTCGTGCGTCGCCCGCGCCCGTGCGTCACAATGGACTGATGAGCGTCGCGTACTCCCGGCATGCGTCGCGTGCACCGCTCGCCGTCAGGGTCGCCCTGCCCGTCGGCGTGCTGTTCACCGCGGTCGCGTGCTTGGCGACGCTCGGCGGAGTGATCACCGAGGAAGCCGTGGTCAGGGAGCTGCCGGCTCCGATGGCGGCGCTGGCGCTGCCGCAGATCGATGTCGCCGCGACAGGCGCGGCGAACCCCTGTGCCGATGAGGCGGTGCTGGCGGCGCTCGACGCCGGCGACGACTCGGCGACGATCGCGGCGTTCGGCGGGGGCGGGGAGTTCCGTGAGGCGGTCGTGGCGGGCAATGCGCCCTGCGTGCCCCTGGATGATCCGACGCACGTCTGGGTGGTCGTCAACAAGCTGAGGTCTCTGAGTCGCATCGACTACGCGCCGTCGTCCGTGACGGCGTCGAGCCTGCGACCCACGTCCGGGTCAGTGAGCATGCATCCTGAAGCGGCGCAGGCTCTCGGCCGGATGGCGGACGCTGCGCGGGCGGCCGGCGCCGGCACGATCGGCATCAACAACGCCTACCGCTCGTATCACCTGCAGCAGTCCACCTATTCCTCGATCGTCCGTGCGGACGGCGCGAAGGATGCGGATGCCAGGTCGGCGCGCCCCGGTCACAGCGAGCATCAGACCGGTTTCGCCGCAGACATCGTGGCCTGTTCCTCGGGATGCGGCGGCATCGGCGCGTTCGGGGGAACGCCGCAGAGCGACTGGGTGGCCGAGCACGCCTGGGAGCACGGCTTCATCGTGCGCTACGAGCAGGGTGCTACCGGCATGACCGGGTACATCCCCGAGCCCTGGCACCTGCGATACATCGGGGTCGAACTCGCCGCGGCGTACAACGCGGGCGGGTTCCACACGCTCGAGGACTTCTTCGAGCTTCCCGCTGCGGCGGACTACGCGCACTGACCGCGCAGGACCCCGAGCTGGACCCGGCATTGAGGGCATCCACAAACACGGAACGCAGTGTCACGTTCAGTGGGACGCATTCCCACAATCGGCTATGACCGGCGACCTCCGATCCGTAGACTCGCGGATGCGAAGACGCACACGACTTTCAGGAGGACGTCATGGAACGCGACATCTACGAAGAAGACCACGAGGCCTTCCGCGACCTGGTCAAGGACTTCGTCAAGCGCTATGCCACCAACGAGAACATCGAGAAGTGGGAAGCCGACGGAGAGGTCGACCGCGCGACGATGCGGGCCGCAGGCGAAGCCGGGATCATCGGCCTCTCGGTTCCCGAGGAGTTCGGCGGCGCCGGGATGCTGCAGGACTACCGCTTCCGCGCGATCGTGAACGAAGAGGTCATCGGCGCCGGCGCCGGCTCCCTCGCCGGAGCGCTCGGCATCCAGGACGACCTCGCCGTCCCCTACCTGGTGCACATGGGCACGCCGGCGCAGAAGGAGAAGTGGCTGCCAGGCATGGCGACCGGCGAGGTTCTCGGCGCGCTGGCCATGACCGACCCGGGCGCGGGCAGCGACCTGCGCGGCATCAAGACCAACGCCAAGAAGGTCGACGGCGGCTACATCGTCAACGGCGCCAAGACGTTCATCTCCTCGGGCACCACCGCGGACATCGTCGTCACGTTCGTCAAGACCGGTGAGGGCAACCGCCCCGACGCGTTCAGCCTGCTCATCCTCGAGAAGGGCATGGACGGCTTCGACCAGGGCAAGAAGCTCAGCAAGATGGGCTTCCACGGCTGGGACACCGCTGAGCTCAGCTTCACCGACGTGTTCGTGCCCGACGAGAACCTGATCAGCGGCAAGGAGGGTCAGGGCTTCATCCAGCTGATGATGAACCTGCCGCTCGAGCGCCTCTCGATCGGCGTCGCCGCGGCCGCCGCCGCGCAGGCGGCCACCAGCTGGACGATCGGCTACACGAAGGACCGCGAGGCCTTCGGCGAGCGCATCGCCGACTTCCAGAACACCCGCTTCCGTCTGGCCGACATGGTCACGACCACCGAGGTCATGTGGGCGTACGTCGACCGCGCGATGCTCGCGTACAAGGACCGCAAGCTCACCGCCGAGGACGCCGCGAAGGTCAAGTTCTGGGCGACGGAGCGCGAGTGGGAGGTGCTCGACATGGGCGTGCAGCTGCACGGCGGCTACGGCTACATCATGGAGTACCCGATCGCGAAGGCGTTCACCGACGCCCGCGTGCACCGCATCTACGGCGGCACCAACGAGATCATGCGCGACCTCGTCGGTCGTCAGATCGTCGGCAAGCGCTGACGCGCACCGCGCAGAGCAGGCCGCGAGGGCCGTCCGGATGCTGATTCCGGGCGGCCCTTCGTCGCACTCAGCCCAGCTGCCACGGGAAGGTGGCGGTGAAGATCGCTGCGGATGCCGCGATCACCGCGACGATGAACACCATGTCGCGGGTGCGGAACGGCGAGATGTGCCGTTCTGTACGGGTCGGGTGGGCACCGAAGGCGCGTGAATCCATCGACAGTGCGACGCGTTCGGCATGGCGGATGCCGGATGCCAGCAGCGGCACGATGTAGCCCCAGCCGCGCACCAGGCGGGAGATCGGATCGCGTCCGCCGAAGGGGCCGCCGGAGCCGTGACCGCGCACACGGTGCGCGGCGCGGATCACCGACAGTTCGTAGCCGAATCGCGGCACGAACCGGTAGGCGGCCAGCGCCGTGTACCCGATCCGGTACGGCAGATGCAGCTGCTGCACGGCGGCGCGCACCAGGTCGGGGCCGCTGGTGGTGAGTCCGCCGATGAGGGCGAGAGCCAGGATCGCGGCCAGGCGCAGCACGGTGGTCAGACCGATCAGCAGCGCACCGCGGTACAGCTCCCAGTCGCCGAGCCGTAGGACCGTCCCCGTGCCGGCCACCTGGGCGGGGTCGATCCAGATGCTGAAGCCGACCGTGAGCACGGCGATGCCCACCGGCATCCCGATCAGCAGAGCGGCGGTGCGGCGCGTGATCCGCGCTCCTGTCAGCACCAGCACGTACGACAGCACCAGGAAGACCGTGGGCGTGATGAGGTCGCGCGTCACGACGAGCAGTGCCATCGCCGGCAGCACGGCTGCGATCTTGCTGAGTGGATTGAGGTGGTGCAGCCACAGTCGTGGGGATGCCGGCACCTCGGAGTAGGGGTCGGTCGGCGAGGGCTCTGTGACCGGGTCCCCTCCCCAGGAATCCCCACCCGGCATGTCCCACGATCGGCGACTCGGATGCTGCGCCACCGGCACCTTCTCGGACGGATGCTCGGGCCAAGTTCCAGAAGGTGCGAGTGCGGCATCCGCCATCCCGCCGTTTCTGGGACGCGCCTCGGAGATCACCTCGGCCGTCAAACCCGCCGCCAGCACGGCGCCGTCGGCGAGGACCACGGTGTGCGTGGCGTACGCGGCGACGAGGTCCAGGTCGTGCGTGACGATGACGATCGTCGTGCCCGCCCGCTGCAGGTCCTGAAGCAGGTCGAGCAGCTCCGCAGCCCTGGCGCGATCCTGTCCGAACGTCGGCTCGTCGAGAGCGATCACCCGCGGCCTCGTGATCAGCGCGGTGCCGACCGACAGGCGCCGCTTCTCGCCGCCGGAGAGCAGGAACGGATGCTCCTCCGCCCGGTAGCGCAGCCCGAACCGGTCGAGCATCTCGTCGACCCTCGCATCGATCTCGGCCGCGTCCACACGCTGCAGACGCAGGCCGTGCGCGAGCTCCTCCCGCACGGTGTGCGCGATGAACTGGTGCTCCGGATTCTGGAACACGAAGCCCACGTGCGAGGCCAGCCGGCGCGGTGTCGCGCGCCCAGCATCCAGATCACCGATCATCACGGCTCCATGCGGTGCCGGAACCACCCCACCGAGCGCCTGCAGCAGCGTCGTCTTGCCTGCCCCGTTCGCTCCGACGACCGCGGTGAATGAGCCTTCCGCGATGTCGAGCTCGGGGATGTCGAGCACCGTCTCGCGCGCCTTCTGCACCACCAGGTTCCGCACCGTGATCGCGGGCTCCGCACCTGTGGTCCCGGCCTCAGCATCCTGGGGCCCTGAGCTTGTCGAAGGGCCGCGCATCGACAGGCTCAGCGACCCAGTGGCAGCCGACTGCAGCAGCTCAGACGGCAGCCAGACACCCAGCTCGTGCAGCCGGTCGGCGTTGTCGTGCAGCGTCTGACGGGCGGGGCCGTCCAACAGCATCCGCCCGTCATGGTCCAGGACGATCACCCGGGTGGCGAGGCCGATGGCCGCATCGAGGTTGTGCTCCACGAGCACGATCGCGCGATCGGCATCCCGGGTCAGCTCCGCCAGCGCCCCGTAGACGTCGGTCACGCCCTGCGGGTCGAGATTCGCGGTGGGTTCGTCGAGCACGATCACGCGCGAGCGCATGGCGAGCGCGCAGGCGATCGCCAGCCGCTGACGCCCTCCGCCGGAGAGCAGATCGGGGTTCCACGCGCGGCGCCCCCACAGGCCCACTTGGCGCAGCGCGCGCTCGGCGCGCTGCAGGACTTCGGATGCCGGCAGCAGCAGGTTCTCCAGCCCGAACGCGACCTCGTCGAGCACCGTGCCCGTGACCAGCTGCGAATCGGGATCCTGGAACACCATCGAGATGTCGGTGCTGAGCTGCGCGACGGGTGTCTCGCGGGTGTCGCGCCCGGCCACTTCGACGAGCCCGGTCATCGTGGCCTCGACGGACTCGGGGATCAAGCCGTTCAGTGCCAGCGTGAGCGTGGACTTGCCCGATCCGCTCGGACCCAGCAGCAGCACGATCTCGCCCGGACGGATCTCGAACGACACGTCCTGCGGCGCGGGGTGCGCGGCATCGACGTGCGTGACGGTGAGGTTCTGCACGCGAAGGAGGGGCGCGGAAGTGCGCACGGCGGTTCCTCTGTCGGCGGGTCGGTACCTACAAACTTAGCCTGCCCTAACCTGTGGGCGGGTTCAGCGGTGCGAGGTCAGCGCTTCGTCGTGATGCCGGCCCGGCGCAGCGCGTTGCCGATGGCGATGCCCACCGCCGTCCAGACGACCGGACCGAGCACCGAGATGGCCAGATACGACACCTGCACCCAGGGCTCCATCGTGCCGAGATCCACCACGAGTGCGACCACGGCCGCGACGATCGCCCCGATGATCACTGCCGAGACGTAGAAGCGCCAACGGCCCCAGGCGCGGTATCGGGTCAGCGCTGCGACGCCCTCCTGGATCGCGCCGAACAGCAAGGCCGTGCCGATGAACCGCATGGCCCATGCCGGGTTGAACGCCATCCCGATCAGTGCGGCGAACAGATGGGTGATCAGGGCGACGAGGGGTCTGCGCAGCACCTCCTGGGCGATGATCCCTGGCAGCACGTGCGATCCCAGCACCAGCCCGTACAGGTACGGCGTGACGGCGAGGACGCCGATCGTCACCGCGCTGGCGATGCCCGCGACGATGCCCGTCGCGACGCCGATGGCCGCGCAGATCAGAAGAGCGCGAGTGTTCAGGGCGGCGGCGAAGGGCACCGGACCAGGCTACGCGATGGCGGGTGCGCCAGAACTCCGGACGCCGATGATGACTTTCGGCCAGAACTTCGCGAATCGGTCGCCAGCGCTCTCAGGGGAACGATAGGTTTTACGGCATTGCGGCACAGCAGCCGCTTCCGGAAGAGGAGCCCCTCATGAGACGAACCCCCCTCAGAGTGACTGCGGCCGTATCCCTGGCCGCGTTGTTCATCGGTTGCACGGCGACCACCGCCTTCGCCGCAGAGGGGGTGACGACTCCCACCCCGGTCGACGGAACGCCCGGCCACTACATCGTGGTCATGAAGGGCGATCCGCTGGCGACCTACGACGGCGACACCAAGGGCCTCCGGGCGACCAAGCCCGCCAAGGGCGACAAGCTCGATGCCCACTCGGCCGACTCGCAGAAGTACATGGCGCACCTCAAGAACGAGCAGCGCAAGCTCGCCAAGAAGCAGGGCATCAAGCCGGATGCCGAATACCAGGTGACCGTGAACGGCTTCGCCGCAGACCTCAGCGGTGCGCAGGTCGGCAAGCTGCGGGCATCCAAGGATGTGCTCGGCGTGTACGCAGACAGCATCCGTCACCCGCAGGCGCAGTCCTCCACCGACTTCCTCGGCCTCGGCGATGACGCCAAGGGTCTGGGCGGAGTGTGGCAGCAGACCGGAGGCGTCGGCACCGCCGGCGCCGGCGTCGTGGTCGGCGTGGTCGACACCGGCATCGCTCCGGAGAACCCGTCCTTCGCGGGCGAGAAGCTCAAGAAGGCGAACAACAAGAAGTCGAAGGGGCAGCCCTACACCGACGGCTCGTACGTCTACTTCGACAAGGCCGACGGCAACACGTTCCAGAGTCCGATCGTCACTGGCCAGGAGTGGGACAAGCACGACTACTCCACCAAGCTCGTCGGCGCGCAGTACTTCTCGTCCGGCGCCGCAGCGGCGGGCTTCGACTTCCAGTACGACTACCTCTCCCCGCGCGACGGCGCAGGCCACGGCTCCCACACGGCGAGCACTGCGGCCGGCAACTTCGGCGTGAAGGCATCCGTCTCGGGCGTCGAGCTCGGCTCGATCTCCGGTGTCGCCCCGGCAGCCAAGGTCGCGATGTACAAGGCCTGCTACGAGGGCCCGGACCCGGCTGTCACCACGGATGACATCTGCGCCCTCAGCGACCTGGTCTCGGCCATCGACGCGGCCGTCGCGGACGGCGTCGACGTCATCAACTACTCCATCGGCGGCGGAGCCGCCACCGGAGTCGTCGAGCCCGACGACCTGGCGTTCCTCAGCGCGGCGGCCGCGGGCGTCTTCGTCTCGGTCAGCGCCGGCAACGCGGGTCCCGACCCCATCACCGCCGACCACGCTTCGCCCTGGTACATGACCGTCGCGGCATCGACCATCCCGACCTGGGAGGGCACCGTGCGCTTCCCCGGCTTCGAGAAGGCCGGCGCCTCGGTGAGCGTGCCCTTCGGCAGCCAGATCAACGGCCCGTCCATCTACGCCGGTGATGCGGCGGCGGGTCAGGGCGCCGAGCTGTGCCTGCCCGGCACGCTGGATGCGGCCAAGGTCAAGGACCACATCGTCGTCTGCGATCGCGGTTCGAACGCGCGTGCCGAGAAGTCCGAGGTCGTGGCAGCCGCGGGCGGCATCGGAATGATCCTGGTGAACGTGCCCGGTGGCGCCGACTCGCTCGACAACGACTTCCACGTCGTCCCCACGGTGCACCTCGCCGCGGCGAACCGTGCGGCCGTCCTCGAGTACGTGCGCGGCGGTGTCGACCTCCCGGTCACCCTGATCGGTGAGAACACCACCGGCGTGGTCACCCCGGTGCCGCAGATCGCCGGCTTCTCGAGCCGTGGCCCGATGAAGGCCGCCGGCTCCGACATCATCAAGCCCGATGTGGCCGCACCCGGTGTGGCGATCCTCGCCGCGACCAACAACGCGGGCGGGGCGGCGCCGACCTTCGGCATCCTCTCGGGCACCTCGATGGCGTCTCCGCACGTCGCCGGTCTCGGTGCGCTCTACCTCGGTGAGCGCCCGAACGCGACGCCCGCCGAGATCAAGTCGGCGCTGATGACGACCGCCTACGACACCGTGAACGCCGACGGCTCGAAGAGCACCGACGTGTTCGCGCAGGGTGCCGGTCAGGTCGACGCGAAGCGCTACTTCGAGCCGGGTCTGCTGTACCTCAACGACGTGCAGGACTGGGCGTCGTACATCGAGGGCGTGCTCCCGGGCAGCTTCAACGGTGTGGACCCGATCGATGCGAGCGACTTCAACGGCGCATCGTTCTCGATCGGCTCGCTCGCCAGCGCGCAGACGGTCACTCGCACGGTCACCTCGACAGCGGCGGGCACCTACACGGCCGAGGCCTCGATCCCCGGCGTGAACGTGACCGTCGAGCCGTCGACCCTGAGCTTCTCGAAGGCGGGGGAGTCGAAGACCTTCACGGTCACGTTCGACAACGCGTCCGCCCCCGTCGAGAAGTGGGCCACCGGCTCGCTGACCTGGAAGAGCTCGGACGGCGACGTCCGCTCGCCGATGGCGGTCTTCCCCGTCACCGCCGATGCTCCCGCCGAGGTCGCCGCGACCGGCGCCGACGGCTCGACCTCGGTCGAGATCACCCCGGGGCTCGACGGCACACTGCCGCTGAACCTGAACGGCCTCACCCCTCTGCAGCTGCTCGTCGACGAGGACAACCCCGTCGACGGTCACTCCGGCGACGGCGAGTCCGGTGACGAGAACAAGGACGTGGCATGGGTCGTGAACGTGCCGAAGGGCACCACGCTCAGCCGCTTCGACCTGGACTCGTCGGATGACGAAGGCAGCGACCTCGACCTCACGGTCTACCGGGTCGTCTCGCCCACCGACCTGCGCTACTACACGAAGTGGCAGTCGGCGACGGCATCGGCAGACGAGCAGGTGACGATCTCCGCACCCACCGCGGGCACCTACCTGGTGATCGCGAACATCTACTCGGCACCGAACCCGATGACGTGGGACATGACCTACGCCAACGTGGCTTCGGGTGCGGATCAGGGCGCGTTCACCGCGACCCCGAACCCGCTGAGCGTCACGCGCGGTGAGAAGGTCTCGTACGACCTCTCCTGGTCGGGACTGGATGCCTCGAAGTACCTCGGCGTCGTGCAGTACGGCGACTCCGATGTGCGCACGATCGTGACGGTCGACGCCCGCTAGTCGCACCGCACACGACGGGGCCGGATGCTGAACAGCATCCGGCCCCGTTCTGCGTGCCCCGAAATGTGAAGCGGGTGCGCGGCGTCAGCCCTGCTTGGGCACGCGCACCTCGACGCCGTCGAGCGGGAATTTCTCCAGGTAGCCGGCGATGTAGGGGCAGTAGGGGACGATCGTGTCGCCGGTCGCCGCGGCATCCGCGAGCGCCTCGGATGCCAGCTGCTGGGCCAGCCCGCGCCCCTGGAAGGCGTGGTCGATCTCGGTGTGGATGAACCGGAACTCTCCGGGACGTCGGTCGAACTCGGCGAAGCCGGCGAGCGTGCCGTCGTAATGGATCTCGTAGCGCGAGGCCTCATCGTTGCGGCTGACGGTGATGTCGGGCATTGCTCCTCCTTCGGTTGCGTCCAACCTACGTGCTCCTGGCCTGTGGAGGGCCGAAGCCGACGTCGGCGACGGTCGATACGCTGGGGGGATGCCGACTTCATCCGATCCGTACGAGGACCTGCCCTACGCGGATGAGCCCTGGGGCGACCCGGAGGAGATGGACTGGGTTCCGCCGGAGGACGGCTGGACGCCTCCCGTCGACTGGGGCACCGCACCGATGACGCCGGTCACGGCGAACCGGAATGGGTCCCTGAGCCGGGCCCACGCGCCCCGGAGGCTCGGGACGTCGCGAAGCGACGATCCGAGTGGGGCGTGGGGATCGAAGGGCACCGCGACCCCGTCCCGCTATCCGACCGCGCTCGAGGCGCTGCGCACGGTCTTCGGCTACGACTCCTTCCGCGGGGACCAGGCTGCGATCGTCGAGCAGGTGATCGGCGGCGGGGATGCCGTCGTGCTGATGCCCACCGGCGGCGGCAAATCCATCACGTACCAGGTGCCCGCGCTCGTGCGCGAGGGCACCGGGCTGGTGATCAGTCCGCTGATCGCGCTGATGCACGACCAGGTCGACGCGCTGCGCGCCAACGGCGTGCGCGCCGCCTATCTCAACTCCACGCAGGCTCCCGATGAGCGCCGCGAGGTCGAGCGCGCCTACGTCGCCGGAGAGTTGGATCTCATCTACGTCGCGCCCGAGCGGCTGTCGTCCGCGGCGACGACGCGGCTGCTGCAGCGCGGCGTGCTGAGCGTGATCGCGATCGACGAGGCGCACTGCGTGTCGCAGTGGGGTCACGACTTCCGCCCCGACTACCTGGCGCTGGGCGACCTGGCCGAGCGGTTCCCCGGCGTACCGCGCATGGCGCTGACGGCCACGGCGACGCACGCCACCCACCAGGAGCTCACCGAGCGGCTGCACCTGGACGCCGCCGAGCACTTCGTGGCGAGCTTCGACCGGCCGAACATCCAGTACCGCATCGTGCCGAAGGTAGATCCGCGCAAGCAGCTCGTGGCGTTCATCCGCTCGATGCCCGAGGGCGCGGCCGGCATCGTCTACGCGCTCAGCCGCAAGTCGGTCGAGCAGACCGCGACCTATCTCGCCGCGCAGGGGCTGGACGCGCTGCCGTACCACGCGGGCCTGCCCGCCGAGGTGCGCGCCGCCAACCAGTCGCGGTTCCTGCGCGAGGACGGCGTCGTGATGGTCGCCACGATCGCGTTCGGGATGGGCATCGACAAGCCCGACGTGCGCTTCGTCGCGCACATCGATCTGCCCAAGTCCGTGGAGGGCTACTACCAGGAGACCGGTCGCGCCGGCCGCGACGGCGAGCCTGCGGTGGCATGGATGGCGTACGGGCTCGGGGATGTCGTGCAGCAGCGCCGGCTCATCGATCAGAGCCCGGGCGACCGCACGTTCAAGATGCGGATGGGCCAGCATCTGGATGCCATGCTCGCGCTGTGCGAGACCGTCGCCTGCCGCCGCCAGAACCTGCTGCGCTACTTCGGGCAGGAGTCCGGCCGGTGCGGCAACTGCGACACGTGCCTGGAGGCGCCCGAGACCTTCGACGGGCTCGTTCCCGCGCAGAAGCTGCTGTCGACGGTCGTTCGCCTCAAGCGCGAACGCAACCAGGCATTCGGCGCCGGGCACCTGATCGACATCCTGCGCGGAGCGTCGAACGAGCGCATCCGCAAGATGGGGCACGAGCAGATCGCCACCTATGGCATCGGCGCCGACCTGTCCGATCAGGACTGGCGCAGCGTCGTACGGCAGCTGCTGGCCCGCGGCATCCTCGTCGCGCAGGGGGAGTACGGCACGCTCGCGCCGGGTGAGGTCGCCGGCGGCGTCATGCGCGGCGAGACCCCGGTGCCGCTGCGCAAGGATACGATCGGGCGGGTCAGCGCCGGTCGCACCCGCAAGACGAGCGCCGCCTCGGACGCCGTCGCCGAGGGTGATCGCTCCCTGTTCGAGGCCCTGCGCGCCTGGCGGGCCGAGACCGCGCGCGAGATCGGCAAGCCGGCGTACATCGTGTTCGGGGATGCCACGCTGCGGGCGCTCGCCGAATCGCGACCGACCACGATGGGTGGGCTGGCCGGAGTCACCGGCATCGGCGAGAAGAAGCGGGACGCCTACGGCGAGGCCGTGCTCGAGGTCATCGCGGGCCACTGACCCACGCGGCCGTTCGCGCTGCGTCAGGCGCGCCGCCGACTTCTCGGCGGCAGCCGAAGAGCGTCGGTGGCGGATGCCGGGAACCGGCACTTCCCATCTCCGCCGCGAGTCGCGGATGGAAACGTCGGAGGCGGATGCCGGGAACCGTCACTTTCCATCTCCGCCGCGAGTCGCGGATGGAAAACGTCGGTGGCGGGTGCCGGGACCCCGCACTTTCCATCTCCGCCGCGAGTCGCGGATGGAAAACGTCGGTGGCGGGTGCCGGGAACCCGCACTTTCCATCTCCGCCGCGAGTCGCGGATGGAAAACGTCGGTGGCGGATGCCGGGAACCGGCACTTTCCATCTCCGCCGCGAGTCGCGGATGGAAAACGTCGGTGGCGGATGCCGGGAACCGGCACTTTCCATCTCCGCCGCGAGTCGCGGATGGAAAACGTCGGTGGCGGATGCCGGGAACCCGCACTTTCCATCTCCGCCGCGAGCCGCGGATGGAAGATCGGCTCAGGCGGATGCGCCGGCGTAGGCCTCGGCGTGCACGTGCACCGTGGCCGCACCGCCGATGAGCTTGGACACCGGGCAGCGTGCATGCGCGGCGGCGACCAGGTCGGCGGTCCCGGCATCCGAGAGTCCCTCGGCCGAGAGGTAGCCGTCCACGTGGAACTCGTAGCCCGCCTCGGCGGCGTGCAGTTCCACCTCGACCCGCACCGCGGTGCGCCGCTCACCGCGGACGATCGCCTGCGCGGTGGCGTTCAGGCAGGTGACCCAGGCGAGCGCCAGCAGCTGCTCCGGGTTCGAGGCGGATGCGTCGAAATCCGCGGCCAGCGGTGACGACACATCGACGGACATGCCGTCGAGAATCCGGCTGATGCCGTCTCCGCCCTCGGTGTTGATCGCTTCGGTCCGGTACCTGGCACTCATCCTTCAACTATAATTGGATCACGTACAGAAAGGGCTGCGCGGGCCCTGGCGGCCTGCGGCCCGCCCATCGACGCGAGAGCCCCGCAATGTCCACCTCCTCCACGATCGTGGAGTTCCGCAGCATCACCAAGCGGTTCCGTCCCGGCGAGTCGGCGGCCCTCGAGGACGTCACCCTCAGCATCCGCTCCGGCGAGATCTTCGGCATCGTCGGCGAGAGCGGAGCCGGCAAGTCGACCCTCCTCGAGCTGGTCAACGGGCTCACCGCGCCGACCTCCGGAACGGTCACCGTCGCCGGCACCGACGTCGCCTCCCTCGACGCAGGGGCGATGCGCACCCTGCGTCGCGGAATCGGCACGGTCTTCCAGGGCGTGCACCTGCTCAGCAACAGCACGGTGCGTGACAACATCCGTCTGCCGCTGCGCCTCGGCCGCCGAGACGGCGGGCCGGCGCTGAGTCGGAAGCAGCAGCACGAGGAGGTCGATCGGATGCTGAGCTTCGTCGGCCTCGCCCACCGTGTCGACCACTTCCCGGCTCAGCTCAGCGGCGGTGAGCGCCAGCGGGTGGGGCTCGCGCGTGCCCTCGTCACCCGACCGCCCCTGCTGCTCTGCGACGAGCCGACCTCCTCGCTCGACGCCTCCACCACGGGAGACATCCTGCGTGTGCTGGCCGACGCGCGCGAGAAGCTCGGCACCACGGTCATCGTCATCACTCACGACCTCGACGTCGTCAAGGTGCTCTGCGATCGGGCAGCACTGCTCGAGAAGGGGCGACTGCGCGAGGTGTTCCCGATCACGCGCACCGCTGCCGCCCGGACCCTCCCCAGCTACTACGAGCAGGTCAAGCGGGAGCTGATGTCATGAGCTGGCTCACCGACCTGCTCGCCCAGTACGGCGAGGACATCGCGAAGTCCCTGGCCGAGACCGGGTACATGATGCTGGCCTCGCTGCTCGCCGCGGTGCTGATCGGCCTGCCGCTGGGGATGATCGTCTACCTCACCGAGCGCGGCGGCATCGCCGAGAACCGCGCCGTGAACATCGGCGCGAACCTCTACATCAACGTGGTGCGTTCCTTCCCGTTCCTGCTGCTGGTGGTGTTCTTCATCCCCTTCACCCGCGCCGTGATCGGCACGAGCTTCGGCACCGTGGCCGCCACCTTCCCGCTGTGCTTCGTCGCCGTCGCGATCTACGCCCGGCTCACCGAGCAGATCCTGCGGGAGATCCCCACCGGCATCCCGCTGGTCGCGCGGGCGCTGGGCGCGACGGTTCCGCAGGCGGTGTTCCGGATGCTGCTGCCCGAGGCCCGCTCGGGCCTCGTCTACGCGCTCACCTCCGCGGCGATCAGCCTGCTGTCGTACTCGACGGTGCTGGGCGTGGTCGGCGGTGGCGGCATCGGCGACTTCGCCATGCGCTACGGCTACCAGGTCTACAACGACAACCTCATGTACCTCGTCATCGTCATCATCATCGTGTGCGTGCTGGCCATCCAGGCCATCGGGCACCGCACCTCGGTGCGCCTCGATCGCCGCTGATCGCCGCACCCACCGACCCGAACACCCCCAAGGAGAACAGAACCATGAAGAAGTCACGCATCGGAGTGCTCGCGGCGGCACTGGGGCTCGCCCTGGTCGTGAGCGGCTGTGCGGCATCCGCGCCCGCCGATCAGAAGGCCGAGTCGCCGCAGGTGCTGAAGGTTGCCGCGGTCACCGCGCCGATGACGGATGTCGTGAAGGCGGCCGGCGAGGCCATCGAAGGCGACTACAAGGTCGAGCTCGTCGAGGTCGGCGACTACATCACCGCCAACACGATCCTGAACAGCGGCGACGTGTACGCGAACTTCTCGCAGCACGTCCCCTACATGGAGACCTTCAACGAGGGCAACGACGGCACGCTCGTCGGTGTGCAGCCGGTGTACAACTTCCTCATCGCGTTCTACTCCAAGACGCTCGAGGACATCGCCGACCTGCCCGACGGCGCGACCATCGCGATCCCCGACGACCCGTCCAACACCGGGCGCGCGCTCAAGCTGCTCGCCGCGCACGACGTGATCTCGCTGGACCCGAAGATCGACCCCTACGCCGCGACCGTGAAGGATGTCGTCGGCAACCCGAAGCACGTGGAGTTCCTGCAGGTGCCGATCGCCTCGCTGAACGCCGCGTACGAAGAGGCCGACCTGGTGTTCCAGTGGCCCTCGCACATCATCGCCCTGGGGCTGACCCCGCAGAAGGACGGCCTGATCACCGAGCTCGACGACCGGTTCGCGCTGAACCTCGTCGTGCAGAAGAAGGATGCCGACAGCGCCGCGACGGCCGCGCTGAAGAAGGCGTTCACCAGCGATCAGGTGCGCGAAGTCATCGAGGGGAACGGAACCATCCAGACGGCCTGGTGACAGCAGGGCGACACTCTATGACGCCGCATGACGACGCGGGCCGTCATGCGGCGTCATACGGTTCTAGCGTTGATGCTCATGAGCATCGACCAGAACACCGGCACCAGGGTGACGATCCGCACCGCACGTGATGTGCACGCGCTGCTGGCCGAACGCGGTTCGCAGGGCAGGAGGACGAAGGCGATCATCGTCCTCGCCCTGGGCGGAATCTTCATGGACGCCTACGACTTCTCGTCGCTGGCCTTCGGCATCACCGCAGTCAAGGAGGAGTTCGGCCTCGATCCGCTGATGACCGGTTTCGTCAATGCGGCGATCATGGTCGGCTCTGTGGTCGGTGCGCTGTTCGGCGGGATGCTGGTCGATCGGTTCGGTCGCTACAAGCTCTTCATGGCCGACATGGCCTTCTTCGTGGTCGCCGCCATCGGCTGCGCGCTCGCGCCCAATGAGTGGGTCCTCATCGTCTTCCGATTCGTGATGGGCGTCGGGGTGGGTCTCGATCTGCCGGTCGCGATGGCCTTCCTCGCCGAGTTCTCCAAGCTGACCGGGTCGGGCAGCCGTTCGCAGCGCGTGAACGCCTGGTCTCCGGCCTGGTACATCGCCACCGGCTTCGGATACCTGCTCGTGCTCGCGGTCTTCCTCATCCTCCCGGTCGCGCAGCAGGGGCTGCTGTGGCGGGTCGTCGTCGGCTTCGGTGCGGTCCCTGCCATCATCGTGCTGCTCGTGCGACGCAAGTACATGGCCGAGTCTCCGCAGTGGCTGGCCGATCAGGGCGACCTGCGCGGCGCGGTCGACGTCATGCGCTCGCACCACGGGCTCGACGTCGAACTGGGTGCGGATGCCGACACCATCCGTACCACGGCGAAGCGCACCGGCCACTGGCGCCAGTACGGCGAACTGTTCGCGGCGCGCTATCGGCTGCGCACGATCGCGGCGCTCTGCGTCTCGGTGTTCTCCACCTTCGGGTACAACGCCGTCGCCTATGGCACGCCGCTGATCATCGCCATGCTCTTCCAGCAGGGACCGCTGGTGACGATCCTCTCCGCCCTCGTCATCAACCTCGGCTTCGGTGCGGCCGGCGGACTCCTCGGAGTCCGCCTCATCAACCGTGTCGGGGCGCGGCGGATGACGATCATCGGCTTCGCGATCCAGGCGGTCTCCCTACTGCTGCTCGCCCTGGTCGGCATCCCCACCGGCGCTCTCGTCCTCATCTCGATCGCCATGCTCGCGGCGTTCGTGTTCGCCCAGGCGGGCGGGCCGGGCGCCAACTTGATGAGCTATGCCACCCTCTCGTACCCGACCCGCCTGCGCGGCGTCGGCGTCGGCTTCAACGAGGCGGTCAAGCGCGTCTTCTCGATCGTCTCGCTGGTCTTCTTCCCGGTGCTGGCCGCATCGCTGTCCACAGGCGTCTTCTGGATCGTCGCCCTGGCGCCGCTGGTGGGCTTCGTCTCGCTGCTGATCATCAAGTGGGACCCGACGGGCAAGGACGTCGACGCCGAGGACCTCGACGGCTGAGCCGATCGGATGCCGGGGCCGCGGTCCTCACACGACTCGCGCGCCCAATGTTCCAGAACGGGCGGGTGTCGGCGAGGCGCAGTCGCATCTTCTGGAACCCGGTCAGGCTCGTGTCTCAGATGTGGCGGCTGGCGCCGCTGCGCATCCGCCACTGCTGAGACACGGCAGGCGAGGAGAGGCGGATGCGCCCCGGCGTGAGCCGACGTGTGGGCGGATGCTGTGGGGTCGCGACAACGCGACCGGAGCCCGCGCCCCTCGATGATTGTCGGAGTGGCACAGACGACTTCACTCTGATTTGTCGCAGACCTACCATTGACGCAACCCCGCTCCGTTCTGAGAGGAATCGTCATGGTCGACGCCGCCGTCCGATCCACCGCCGCAACCGCCGCCGCTGAAGGTGGAAGCGTCGACGTCGCGCGCATCACCGAGCTGCTGATGGGCACCTGGGCAGACACGCGCCGCGAGTCGCGCGAGCTGATCAAGGATCCGGCGTTCTGGCGTGACGACAGCCTCGGCAAGGACGCCCACCGCGAGCGCGTGCTCACCCAGCTGCACCTGCTGGTCGAGAACGGCGCCGTGCACCGCGCGTTCCCGAAAAGATTCGGTGGCGAGGAGAGCAACGGCGCGAACGTCGCCGGGTTCGAGGAGATGGTGACCGCTGACCCCAGCCTGCAGATCAAGGCGGGGTGTGCAGTGGGGGCTGTTCGGCTCCGCCGTGCTGCAGCTGGGCACAGCGCCGCACCACGACAAGTGGCTGCCCGGGATCATGGACCTCTCCATCCCCGGCGCATTCGCGATGACCGAGATCGGCCACGGCTCCGACGTCGCCGCGGCCGCCACCACCGCGACCTTCGATCCCGAGACCGATGAGTTCGTCATCAACACCCCGTTCCGCGCGGCCACCAAGGAGTTCCTCGGCAACGCCGCGCTGCACGGCGTCGCGGCGACGGTGTTCGCCCAGTTGATCACCAACGGGGTCAATCACGGCGTGCACTGCTTCTACGTGCCGCTGCGCGGCGAGGACGGCGTCGACCTGCCGGGCGTCACCCGCGAGGACGACGGGCTCAAGGGCGGCCTGAACGGCATCGACAACGGCCGGCTCTCCTTCGACCACGTGCGCATTCCGCGCACCAACCTGCTGAACAAGTACGGCGACGTCGACGCCGAGGGCACCTACAGCAGTCCGATCGACAGCCCCGGCCGTCGCTTCTTCACCATGCTCGGCACCCTGGTGCAGGGGCGCGTCTCCCTCGACGGCGCGGCATCCTGGGCATCCGCTCTCGGCCTGCACATCGCGATCACGTACGCCACCCAGCGCCGCCAGTTCGACGGCGCCGACGGGCAGGAGGTGGTGCTGCTCGACTACGGCAAGCACCAGCGCCGGCTGCTGCCGCGCCTGGCGACCACGTACGCGCACATCTTCGCGCACGACGAGTTCCTGCAGAAGTTCGACGGAGTCTTCTCCGGTCGCACGGACACCCCCGACGACCGGGAGGATCTCGAGACCCTCGCCGCCGCGCTCAAGCCGCTGTCGACCTGGCACGCCCTCGACACGCTGCAGGAGGCGCGTGAAGCCTGCGGCGGCGCCGGCTACATGTTCGAGAACCGCCTGGTCGGACTCCGCGCCGACCTCGACATCTACGCGACTTTCGAGGGCGACAACAACGTGCTGCTGCAGCTGGTCGGCAAGCGACTGCTGACGGATTTCGCGCAGCAGTTCACGGGTAAGGATGCGGCGGCACTCGCCAAGTACGCGGTCGGTCAGACCGCGGGCAAGGTCTTCCACGGCGCGGGTCTGCGCACGCTCGGGCAGGCCGTCGCCGACCTCGGCTCGACCGCGCGCTCAGTGGAGCTGGGCCTGCGCGAGGAACAGCAGCACGAGCTGCTCACCGAGCGCGTGCAGCAGATGGTCGCTGACATCGCCGGCCGTCTGCGCCCCGCGGGCAAGGACAAGGTCCTCGGTGAGAAGCTCTTCAACGAGAACCAGGCCGAGCTGATCGAAGCCGCCCGCGCCCACGGCGAGCTGCTGATGTGGGAGGCGTTCACCGACGCCGTCAACCGCGTCGACGACCCCAGGACCAAGACGGTGCTCACCTGGTTGCGCGACCTGTTCGGGCTGACGGTGATCGAGAAGCACCTCGCCTGGCATCTCATCAACGGGCGCCTGTCGACGCAGCGCGCCGCCGCCGTCTCGAGCTACATCGACCGGCTGTGCGCACGGCTGCGTCCGCACGCGCTGGAACTGGTCGGCGCGTTCGCCTACGAGCCCGAGCACGTGCGTGCACCCATCGCGAGCGGCATCGAGCAGCAGCGTCAGGACGAGGCCCGCGCGCACTATGCCGCGCTTGAGGCGTCGGGCACGGCGCCGCTCTCCGAGAAGGCGCTGCACAAGGCGAAGAAGAAGCAGAGCAAGCAGGGCTGAATCACCCGGCCATGTGTGCCACATGGTCGGAATCGCCCTGCGTGATACGGCCATGTGTGCCACATGGTCGGCATGGGATGTCGCACCTGCCGGGTAGCGTGATCCTCATGAGCAACGTGACGCAGATCGGCGAACTCGCAGCCTGGGGCGGCGAGCGGGGCAAGCAGTTCCTGGAGAAGGAGATCGGTTCGCAGTTCGCCGGCGTATCGGTGAACACCACTCAGCCCGGGGGTGAAGCGCCGTTCTGGCATTCGCACGGGAGGCTCGAGGAGATCTACATCGTGATCGACGGCCGCGGCGAGTTCGCGCTCGGCGACGAGGTGCTTCCCCTCGAGGCCGGCACCGTCGTCCATGTCGAGCCCGGCGTGATGCACGCGCTGCGCGCACTGCCCGACAGCCCGACGCCGATGCGCTGGGTGTGCGTGCGCGCCGCCGGCATGGCGCTCGGCGAGACGGCCGGCGATGCCGAGCTCGACCGCGAGCGCCCCTTCCCCTGGCACGCATGACCTCGCTGCTGACCGGCCCGGACGGACGGGCGCGCTGCGCGTGGACCGGCGACGACCCCGAGTATCGGCGCTACCACGACGAGGAGTGGGGCACTGCGCTGCACGGCGATCGGGCGCTGTTCGAGAAGATGGCGCTGGAGGGCTTCCAGGCAGGGCTGAGCTGGATCACCATCCTGCGCAAACGCCCTCGCTTCCGTGAGGTGTTCGCCGGGTTCGATCCGCAGATCGTCGCGGAGTTCGGGCCGGACGACGTGGATCGGCTGATGGCGGATGCAGGGATCATCCGCAATCGCGCGAAGATCCTGGCCACGATCTCGAACGCCGTCCTCGTGCGCGACATGGCCGACGGCGAGCTGGATGCGCTGATGTGGTCGTTCGCGCCCACCGCATCCGCTCGCCGCCCTCGGGAACTCGGCGACGTTCCCGCGGTGACCGACGCATCCACTGCCCTGAGCAAGACCCTCCGCAAGCGCGGCTTCCGATTCGTGGGACCGACCACCATGTACGCGCTCATGCAGTCATCGGGGATGGTCGACGATCATGTCGACGGATGCTGGCGCGCGATCGCGGACTGAGCACTGCTGAGGCGTGTGATGGATTGATCTCGCTATCTGCGCGATCGGCGAGGGCACGCTAGGCTTTCCGCGGCGTGCAGTGCGCGCCAAGGGGGGAATTCCAGTATGCGAGTACTGACGTGGGTGCGGGCGCGCCCGAAGAGACTGGCGGCGACGGCGGGGGTCGTGGTGGGTGCGGTCGCGCTCACCGGCATGGCTTTCGCCTATGACGGGCTGCCGACCGCGAAGGTCGAGCTCAACGATGCGGGCGTGTGGCTGACGAAGACCTCGAGCCTGCTGGTCGGCCACTTCAATCATGAGTCCACGGTGCTCGACGGCGGACTGCGCACGGCCGGCGAGGACTACGACGTCCTCCAGGACGGCGGCACCGTTCTGGTCGCGGACCGGGGCAGCATGACGCTGACGGCGGTGAACCCCGCACGGGTGTCGCTCGATGACAGTGCTCCGCTCCCTCCCGATGCGAAGGTCTCCCTCGGTGCACGCACCGCCGCCGTGCTGGATCGCGCCTCCGGCGACCTCTGGGTGGTCGGCACGACGGCGATCTCGGGCTTCGACATCAAGGGCGAAGAACCCCTGATCAAGCTGGGGAAGAACGCCGACGTCGTCGTCGGACGCGACGGCACCGTCTTTGCGCTGTCCGCCGCGCGCGGCGAAGTCGTCACCATTCCCGTGGACGCGCAGGGTGATCCTCTGGAGCCGAAGTCCGATTCGGTCGGCAAGATCGACTCATCCGAGCGTCCCTCGATCACCGCAGTCGGCGTTACCCCGGTGGTGCTGGACGCCGCTGCGGGAGTGGTGACCACTCCCGGCGGCTTCCGCACCGAGCTCGGCGAGCTGGGCATGGGGTCCGCGAAGGACGCCGTGCTGCAGCAGGCATCCGCCGAGACCGATGCGGTGGCGCTCGCCGGCGTGCATCAGCTCGTCCGCGTGCCGATGGACGGATCCGACCCTGTGGCGGTCGAAGCCGGCGGCGAGGGCATCCCCGCCGCACCCGTGTACCTGAAGGGCTGCACGTACGGCGCCTGGGCAGGCTCTGCTCGGTTCATCCGCGACTGCGCCGGAGAGCGCAGCGATGTCGCCGAGAAGATCCCCGGCGCTGAGAAGAGCACCCGCCTGACGTTCCGGGTGAACCGCGACGTCATCGTGCTGAACGACATCATCGGCGGTGAGGCGTGGCTGGCCGATGAGAGCCTGCAGCGCGTGGACGACTGGTCGATCCTGACGCCGCCCGACGGCGACACCGAGGACGAGGACGAGTCCACGCAGGAGACCATCGAGACCTCCCTGCCCGATCGCAAGGAGGAGAACACTCCTCCGGTCGCCGAGGACGATCCCGGCCTCGGAGTGCGGCCGGGCGGAACCACGCTGCTTCCCGTGCTCGACAACGACAACGACTCCGACGGCGACGTCCTGGTGGCCTCTCTCGCCGATGCACAGCCGTCGATCGGCGAGGTGCAGCCGATCCTGAACGGCGCGGCGCTGCAGATCATGGTGCCTGAGGACGCCACCGGGCAGGCGTCCTTCACCTACGAGGTGGATGACGGTCGCCCGAACGGCACCGACACCGCCGTCGTCACCGCCACCGTCTATGACTGGGACACGAACTCGGCGCCGAAGGCGAAGCGCGTCACCAAGCTCTCCGTCGAGTCCGGTGGCACGCTCTCCTACAACGTGCTGCCCGACTGGATCGACCCTCAGGGCGACGACGTCTACCTGCAGAACGTGATCCCCGCGCAAGGGGATGAGGTCGACTTCACCACCGACGGTCAGCTGACCTATCGCGCGGTGGGGAGTCTGCAGGGCCGCAAGGAGATCGAGATCGTCGTCTCGGACTCCCTGGGGGAGGCCGTGAGCGGAAAGATCCTGCTCGACGTCAAGCCGCCGGGGACGACGATCCCGGTCACGAACGCGGACCACATCGTCACCCGCGTCGGCGAGACGGCGACCGTGTTCCCCCTGGCGAACGACACGAGTTCGGGTCGCGACGAGTTGCGCCTGACCCGCGTGGATCCGCTCGAGACGGCCCGGGTGCTGCCGGACTATCCGAAGAAGAAGTTCACGTTCAACGCGGCCGCGGCCGGTGTGTTCTATGTGCAGTACCTGGTGTCGGCAGGTCAGGCGGATGCCAAGGGCATCGTGCGCGTGGACGTGCTGGACAAGCAGGAGTCGGAGCTGCCGCCGGTGGCGGTGCGCGATATCGCTCTGCTGCCCAAGGGCAGCGAGGCGCTGGTCGGGGTTCTCGACAACGACTCCGACCCCTCCGGGGGAGTGCTCGTGGTGCAGTCGGTGACGGTGCCGCCGCACAGCGGGATCGCCGTGTCCGTGCTCAACCATGAGACGCTGCGCATCAGCGATCAGGGTGCCCTGGACGCGCCGGTGAAGGTCACCTACCGCATCTCGAACGGCTCGAAATCCGCCGAGGGGGATGTGACCGTGGTGCCCATCCCCGCACCGTCGAAGCTCGCCGCGCCCGTGGCCCACGACGATGAGGCAGTGGTCCGCGTCGGTGATGTGGTGACGATCCCGGTGCTGGACAACGATGTGCATCCCAACGGGGACGTGATGCACGTCGCACCGGAACTGATCGAGCCGCTGGTGGATCCGAAGGACGGCGAGGCGTTCGTCTCACAGGACCAGGTGCGCTTCCGCGCCGGGTCCGAGGCTCGCACGGTCTATCTCACCTACGAGGCCGAGGATTCGATGGGGCAGAAGGCCGGTGGTCACATCACCGTGCAGATTCTGCCACTGGATGCCGATGTCAACGCCCCGCCGCGGCCCCGTGACTTGACCGCCCGTGCCCTGGCGGGCGGGACGATCAGGATCCCGGTCCTGCTCGACGAGATCGACGGCGACGGCGACTCCGTCGAGCTGCTGGGCCAGGACATCGCCCCCATCAAGGGTCAGATCACCGAGACCGGCGGCGACTACCTGGAGTACGAGGCATTCGCCGACTCGGCCGGTGTGGACACGTTCACCTACCGTGTGCGAGACCGCCTGGGCGCCGAGGGCACCGCCACGATCCGGGTCGGCATCGCCCCTCCCGAGGCGACGAACCAGGCGCCCTATGCCGTGAAGGACGCCGTGGTCGTGCGGCCCGGCCGCTCGGTCGCCGTGCCCGTGCTGGCCAATGACTCCGACCCGGAGGGCGACGAGATCCGCCTGGTGAAGGACGGCCTCGACGTTCCCGAGAAGAGCGGGCTGAAGGCGACCCTCTCGGGCGACCGGGTCATCGTCGTCGTGCCGGACCACGAGATGGAGGCGTCGTTGAGATACACCATCCGTGACGCGAAGGGCGCCGAAGCAGACGCCCCCATCCTGGTGACGGTGGATGAGGACGTCCCGTTGATGACGCCGATCGCCAGGGACGATCGCGTGCGCGTGGAGGATCTGAAGGATTCGCTCACCACCGATCTCGACATTCTCGGCAACGACGAGGATCCGGATGGCACCGCCGAGGGGCTGAAGGTCGCGATCGAGGACGGCGCGAAACTCGTCGGCGACCGCAAGGCCCGGGTCACCGTGACGGAGGACCGTCAGCTGATCAGGTACACCGTCACCGATGAGGATGACAGGGTGGCCTCGGCGTTCATCTTCGTGCCTTCGATCAGTGAGTTGCGCCCCTCGCTGGTGTCCACGAAGCCGGTGGAGGTGAAGAGCGGGGAGACGAAGGAGCTGCCGCTGTCGGAGTATGTCACTGTCGCCGGCGGCGGCACCGTCCGCCTGACGGAGGCGTCGAAGGTCAGTTCCGGGCACGGCAACGGCGACACCCTGATCAAGAACGAGACCACTTTGGTCTACACGTCTCAGAAGGGCTACTTCGGCAAGGATTCTTTGAACTTCGAGGTGACCGACGGCAAGACGGTCGAGGATCCGAAGGGTCGCAAGAGCACCCTCTCGATCCCGATCCTGGTGCTGCCTCCCGAGAATCAGCCCCCGGTCTTCGTGAACGGACAGGTCGAGGTGGCGCCGGGCGAGGACGCGACGTCGCTGGATCTGGCCGCATTGACCACGGATCCCGACAAGGAGGACGCGGACAAGATCCAGTACCGCGTCTCCGGCCAGCCTGGCGAGGGCGTCAGCGCGCGACTGGAAGGCACTCGACTCCTGGTCGAGGCGCCGACCACGACACCGAAGGGCACCACGACGGCCGTTCGCCTGACGATCACCGACGGCACGACGGAGCCCGTCGAGGGCACGGTGTCGGTGACGGTCACCGCATCCACTCGTGATCTCGCCGTGGCGAGCCCCGACACGATCGATGAGGCTGATCAGGGACAGACGATCACCGTGCCCGTTCTGGGGAACGACATCAATCCGTTCGACAAGGAGGGCATTCCGCTGAAGGTGCTCGCAGCCGCCGTGGAGAGCGGTGACGGCGACGCACGTGTGGCGGGTGATGAGGTCGAAGTCACCCCCGGCAAGAAGTTCGTCGGGGTGATGGTCGTGCGCTATCGCATCCAGGACGCGACGAAGGACCCCGATCGTGAGGTCGACGGTCGGATCACCGTGATCGTGCAGGGTGTGCCGGATGCACCGGGTGTTCCCCGGGTGACGACCGTCGAGGACCGTACAGTGGTACTGGCCTGGTCGGCTCCGTCCAACAACGGCGCCGAGATCGACCACTACACCGTGACCTCGGTCGGTGGGCGTCCCTATTCGAAGACGTGCGAGACGACCACATGTACGCTTGACGGTCTCGTGAACAACGTGGAGTACACCTTCCAGGTCGTCGCGCACAATCGCGTCGGCGATGGTGAGCCCTCGCCGGTGTCCGAACCTGCGCGACCCGATGTCCGTCCCGAGAAGCCGCTGCCGCCCACGCTCGAGTTCGGCGACAAGTCTCTGAAGGTGCGGTGGACGACACCGCAGTCCAATGGCTCGCCGGTGGAGTCGTACACGCTGCAGATCTCGCCGGCGCCGCTGAGCGGATCCTCGGAGAAGTCCGTCAGTGGCACCCTCAACCTCATCATCTGGGACGGACTCGAGAACGGCACGAGCTATCAGGTTCGGGTGCAGGCGCACAACCAGGCGCCCGACCCATCCGACTTCAGTCAGTTCTCCCTGGCCGAGATCCCCGCCGGCAAGCCCGGCGTGGTGGCCGCACCGCAGGTGCAGAGCGCGCCGTCGGTCGGCAGCGAGGCGCAGATGACGGTCAGCTGGGGCAACGCGGATCCGAACGGCGACGCGGTCAAGAACTACGACCTGGTCATCTATCGCGGCGGCAGCGTCTTCAAGACCGTGTCGGTCGGGACGGCGACATCGCAGACGGTCTCGGTTCCGACCGATCCCGCCGACTACACCTACGCCGTGCGATCGACGAACAAGGCCGGCGACAGCGACCTCAGCCCGCAGTCCGCGCCGCGCCGCGCCTTCGGCAAACCGGGTGCGCCGACCAATGTGAAGGCGACTGAAGGCGACAGGCAGATCACGGTCAGCGGTTCGGTTCCGGACTCGGACCTCAACGGCGCCAAGCGGAGCGAGCTCCATTACCAGTACCTGATCACCGGCGGGTCGTGGACGAACTGGAACGGCGGGGCGATCCCCGCTGAGAACGGGACGGACTACACCGTGCGGCTGAGGGCGTATTCGGTGATCGACGGCCAGCAGTCGCAACCTGGCGACGCCTCCGCTGCGTCCAACCAGGTGACCCCGTACGGCACACCATTCGCACCGACGGGTTCGGCGTCGAAGTCGGGCGCCACCGCGATCAACCTCACCTGGAACGCGGGCGGATCCGACAACGGCCGCCCCGTGACCACGTACATAAGCGTGAACGGCGGGGGCTGGGAGCAGGTCGCGACGAGCGGAAGTCGGACTGTCGGCAACGGGTACAACCAAACGCACAGCATCCGGGTCCGGGCCGTTGCCTCCCCGGGTGGCGCGGCGGAATCGGGGACATACTCCGCAACCACCGATGCGCCCCCGGTTCCCAGGGCCACGACCGTGAAGGGCACCCCCGGATACTGGCCTGGGACGGGCAACGGCGACGCATGCACGACTTACTCCTGCGCGTACATGGCGATCTCGGTGACCGATTTCCCCGCGGGCAATTATCCGCTGTACTGCAACGATGGTCCGAACCCGGGCCAGCGCTGGGGCGGCAGAACCGTATACGTGCCGGCCAACGGCACGGTGAACCTCACGTGCTACTTCGGGAACCCTGGCGCGACGGTCTGGGCGACGATAGGCGGCTGGGGTGACGCCGCGGCGATGACCTGGTACTGATCGATTGTCCATGAAGCGGATGAGACGGACGCAGCGGTCGCCGGCCACGCCACGGGTACTTCTGCCCATCCCCGCGCCTCTTTCGTCACGCGATCAGCCGGTTACAATAACACGGGCGCGCACGGTCGGCGTCCGGGGGGAGATTGCTGAATGAAGGTCCTGTCGTGGTTTCGGGCGCGTCCGAAGACCCTTGCCGCCACCGCCGGAGTGCTGGCAGGCAGTGTCGTTCTGACCGGCATGGCACTCGCCTATGACGGGCTGCCCACTGCGAAGGTCGAGCTCAACGACGCCGGCGTCTGGCTGACCAAGTCCTCCAGCCTTCTGGTCGGGCATTTCAACCACGAGTCCACCGTGCTGGATGGCGGACTGCGCACCGCGAGCGAGAACTACGACATCCTCCAGGATGGCGACAAGGTACTGGTCGTCGATCAGGGCAGCTCCACGCTCACGGCCATCGACCCCGCGCGCGTCTCCCTCACCGACAGCACCACGATTCCCGGCGACGCCAAAGTGGCGCTCGGCAACCGCGCCGCGGCTGTGCTGGATCGAGCTTCCGGCGATCTGTGGGTCATCGGAGTGGATGAGGTCGCCGGCTTCGACATCAAGGCCACCGAGCCCATCGCGGAGCTCGGCAAGAACGCCGATGTGACGGTCGGACGCGACGGGACGGTGTACGCGGTCTCGGCGAAGGACGGCGACATCGTCACGGTCCCCGTGGACGCGCAGGGCGAGCCCGAGGACCCGACGACGGCATCCGTCGAGGGGATCGACAAGAAGTCGACGCCCACGATCACGGCAGTCGGCGATGTGCCGGTGGTCCTGGATTCGAGGAGCGGCCGCGTCGTGGCTCCCGGAGGTGTGAACGCGAAGATCGACGGCGGCGAGGATGCCGTCCTGCAGCAGGCGTCGACGGCCTCCGATTCCGTCATCCTCGCGAACAGCTCCGCACTGCTCGCCGTCCCGCTCGGCGGCGGCGACATCGTCACCACCCGGGCCGGGGGGACGGGAACTCCGGCAGCACCCGTGTTCCTCCAGGGCTGCTCCTACGCCGCCTGGGGCGGATCCGGACGATTCCTGCGGGACTGCGCCGGCGAACGCGATGACGTCGCGGAGAAGATCCCCGGCGGGGAGAAGAGCTCGTCTCTGGTCTTCCGCGTGAACCGCGATGTGATCGTGCTGAACGACATCATCGGCGGCGAGGCGTGGCTGGCCGATGAGAGCCTGCAGCGCGTCGACGACTGGTCGATCCTCACTCCGCCGAAGGGCGAGTCCGAGGATGAGGACGAGTCGACCGAGGAGACGGTGGAGTCCTCGCTTCCCGAGCGCAAGGAGGAGAACACTCCTCCGGTGGCCGAGGACGACCGGCTGGGCGTGCGTCCGGGCGGCACGACGCTGCTTCCGGTACTGGACAACGACAACGACTCGGACGGCGACGTACTGGTGGCGTCGCTGTTGGGTGCGCAGCCGTCGATCGGTGAGGTTCAGCCGATCCTCAACGGCGGTGCTCTGCAGATCATGGTGCCCGAGGACGCGACCGGCAGCGCATCGTTCACGTATCAGGTGGATGACGGTCGAGCTGCGGGGACGGACAGTGCGACCGTCACCGCGACCGTCTTCGACTGGGACACGAACAGCGCTCCCAAGCCGAAACGACCCACGAAGCTGTCGGTCGAATCCGGGGGAACGCTCTCCTACAACCTGCTGCCGGACTGGATCGACCCGCAGGGCGACGACGTCTACCTGAAGGAGGTCGTCGCGGCAGCTGGCGACGAAGTGGACTACACCACCGACGGTCAGATGACGTACCGGGCTCTGGGCAGCCTGCAGGGGCGCAAGGAGATCGTCGTCATCGTCTCGGATTCCCTGGGCGAGACCGCCACCGGCAAGATCCTGCTCGACGTCAAGCCGCCGGGCACGACCGTTCCTGTCACCAACGCCGATCACATCGTCACGCGCGTCGGCGAGACCGCGACCGTGTCGCCGCTGGCGAACGACACGAGTTCCGGGCTGGACGAGCTGAGGCTCACCCGAGTCGACCCGCTCGACGGCGTGGGCATCCAGCCGGATTATCCGAAGAAGCAGTTCGCGTTCCAGTCTCAGAAGGCGGGCGTCTTCTACGTGCAGTATCTGGTCTCCGCCGGGCAGGCGGATGCCAAGGGCATCGTGCGCGTGGATGTGCTGGACAAGCAGGAGTCCGAGCTCCCGCCGGTCGCCGTGCGCGACGTGGCGCTGCTGCCGCAGGGCAGCGAGGCGCTGGTCGGGGTGCTGGCCAACGACTCCGACCCCTCGGGCGGTGTTCTCGTCATCCAGTCGGTGACGCTGCCCCCGCGCAGCGGCATCGCGGTGTCCGTGCTGAACCATGAGACGCTGCGCATCAGCGACCAGGGCGGCCTGACCGAGCCGGTGAAGATCAGCTATCGCATCTCGAACGGCTCGAAGTCCGCGGACGCCGATGTGACCGTGGTGCCGATCCCGGCTCCGTCGAAGATCTCACCGCCCGTGACCCACGATGATGAGGCCGTGGTCCGGGTCGGCGATGTCGTGACGATCCCGGTGCTCGACAACGACGTGCACCCCAACGGCGACGTCATGCATGTCGCACCCGACCTGATCGAACCGCTGGCGGATCCGAAGGACGGTGAGGCGTTCGTCTCGCAGGACAAGGTGCGCTTCCAGGCGAACAACGAGCCCGGAACGGTGTATCTGACCTACGAGGCCGTGGACTCGATGGGGCAGAAGGCCGGCGGCCACATCACCGTGCAGGTGCTGCCGCTGGACGAAGAGGTCAACGCGCCGCCTCGGCCGCGCGACCTCACCGCCCGTGCCCTGTCCGGCACCACCGTGCGCATCCCGGTCCCGCTGGACGGCATCGACGTCGACGGCGACTCCGTCGAGCTGCTCGGTCAGGACATCGCGCCGATCAAGGGGCAGATCACCGAGACCGGCAGCAACTACCTGGAGTACGAGGCCTTCGAGGGCTCGACCGGCGTGGACACACTGGTCTACCGCGTGCGCGACCGCCTGGGAGCCGAGGGGACCGCCACGCTCCGGATCGGCATCGCTCCCGCGGATGCCACGAATCAGGCGCCGTTCGCAGTGAAGGACACCGTCGTGGTGCGGCCGAACCGCTCGGTCGCCGTGCCGGTGCTGGCCAACGACTCCGACCCGGAAGGCGATGAGATCCGTCTCGTCAAGGACGGACTGACCCTCCCGAAGGCCGGCGGGGTCGAAGCCAGGATCAGCGGTGACCGGGTGATCGTCACCGTGCCCGCCGGTGAGCAGGAGGCGTCGCTGCGGTACACGATCCGCGATGCGAAGGGCGCCGAGGCGCAGGCCGCCATCCTCGTCACGGTCGATGACGATGTGCCGCTGATGAGTCCGATCGCCCGAGACGACTGGGTGCGGGTCGAGGACCTGAAGGACACGCTCACCACCGATCTCGACATCCTCGCCAACGACGAGGATCCGGATGGGACGGCGGACGGGCTGACGATCGCGGTCGGAGACGGCGCGAAGCTCGTCGGCGACGACAAGGCTCGCGTCACCGTGACGGAGGACCGTCAACTGATCAAGTACACGGTGACGGATCAGGACGACCTGGTGGCGTCGGCGTTCATCTTCGTGCCGGCGATCAGCGAGCTGCGTCCGGCGCTGCTGTCCACGAAGCCCGTCGAGGTGAAGAGCGGCGAGACGAAGGAGCTGCCGCTGTCGGACTACGTGACGGTTGCCGGTGGCGGGACTGTTCGTCTGACCGAGGCGTCGAAGGTCAGTTCCGCGCACGGCAACGGCGACACGCTGATCAAGGACGAGACCACCCTGATCTACACCTCTCAGAAGGGGTACTTCGGCAAGGACGCTCTGAACTTCGAGGTGACAGACGGGAAGACCGTCGAGGATCCGAAGGGTCGCAAGAGCACGCTCTCGATCCCGATCCTCGTGCTGCCGCCCGAGAACCAGCCCCCTGTGTTCGTGAACGGACAGGTCGACGTCGCACCCGGTGAGGAGGCCACCTCCCTCGATCTCGCGGCCCTGACGACCGACCCCGACGAGGATGACGCGGACAACATCGAGTACCGCATCTCCGGGCAGCCGGGCGAGGGGGTCAACGCGCGGCTGGATGGCAGTCGACTGCTCGTCGATGCTTCCACGACCACGCCGAAGGGCACGGCCACGATGGTCGGACTGACCATCACCGACGGCACCACCGAGCCCGTCGAGGGGACGGTGGCCGTAACGGTCACCGCCTCCACGCGCGAACTGGCGGTCGCCGGTCCGGACAAGATCGATCAGGCCGATCAGGGCAAGAAGATCACGGTTCCCGTGCTGATCAATGACATCAACCCGTTCGAGGACGAGGGCACACCGCTGAAGATCGTCTCCGCTCTGGTGGAGAGCGGAAGCGGTCTGGCCGGCGTGGCCGGCGATCAGGTCGAGGTCACCCCTGACAAGTCGTTCGTCGGGGTGATGGTGGTGCGGTACCGGATCCAGGATGCGACGAAGGACCCGGACCGTGAGGTCGATGGCCGCATCACGGTGATCGTGCAAGGCGTGCCGGATGCGCCAGGTGTTCCGCGGGTTACCACGGTCGAGGATCGCACGGTGGTGCTGGCCTGGTCGGCTCCGTCGAACAACGGCGCCGAGATCGACCACTACACCGTGACCTCGGTGGGCGGTCGTCCGTACACGAAGGTCTGTGAGACGACGACGTGCACGCTGGACGGGTTGACCAACAACGTCGAATACACGTTCCAGGTGGTCGCGCACAACCGTGTCGGCGACGGTGAGCCGTCGCCGGCGTCCGAGCCTGCGCGCCCGGATGTGCGGCCCGAGCGACCTCTGCCGCCGAAGCTGGCCTTCGGTGACAAGTCGCTGCTGGTGACGTGGGAGACGCCGCAGTCCAACGGCTCCCCGGTGGAGTCGTACACGCTTCAGATCTCGCCGGCGCCGTTGAGCGGCTCGTCGGAGAAGACCGGTGTGACCGGCAACAGTCTCACCTGGGATGGGCTGGAGAACGGCACCAGCTACCAGGTGCGGGTGCAGGCGCACAACAAGGCTCCGGACCCGTCGGATTACAGCATGCTGTCTCTCGCGGAGATCCCCGCAGGCAAGCCTGGAACGGTCGCGGCGCCGGCCGTGAACAGCGCGCCGTCGGTCGGCAGCGAGGCGCAGATGACGGTCAGCTGGGGCAACGCGGATCCGAACGGCGACGCGGTCAAGAACTACGACCTGGTCATCTACCGCGGTGGCAGTGTCTTCCAGACACTCGCCGTGGGCACGGCGACATCGAAGACGGTGTCGGTGCCGACGAACTCGGCGGACTACACCTACGCCGTGCGCGCCACCAACAAGGCCGGCACAGGTGACCTCAGTCCTCAGTCCGCCCCGCAGCGTGCGTTCGGGTCTCCGGGAGCGCCGACGAACGTGACAGCGAAGGAAGGCGACCGCAAGATCACCATCAGCGGGTCGGTTCCCAGCTCCGCGCGCAACGGCGCCAACGAGAGCGAGATCCACTACCAGTACTCGCTTAACGGCGGGACATGGGTCAACTGGAACGGTGCGGCGATCGCTGCGACCAACGGCGACACGTACACGGTTCGGATGAGGGCCTACTCCGTCATCGACGGACAGCAGTCGCAACCAGGTCCCGCATCGGCACCCTCGAACGCGGTGATCCCGTACGGCGCGCCGTTCGCGCCCACCGGGTCCGCCTCCAGGTCGGGCGACAAGTCCGTAAGGCTCACCTGGAACGCCGGTGGATCAGACAACGGCCGCCCGGTCACCACGTACATCAGCGTGGACGGCGGCGGCTGGCAGCAGGTCGCCACGAGTGGTGAGCGGACCGTCGGCAGCACGTACAGCACCGAGCACACCATCAAGGTGCGCGCGACGGCGACGGAAGGCGGCTCGGCGGAATCGGGTACGTACCGTGCGACCTCAGGGCCCAAGCCGGACACGACTCCCAAGGCGTGGCTGTCGGAGGGTTCGACGGTGTCCGGATGCACTGCTGTCGGCGGCGGTTCATGTCACTACTACAAGGTGACGACCAACCAGTACTTCAACGGGGGCGACTACTACGTCGAGTGCCGGGCGGGCGGCTCGTACGTCGGAAACAACGCCGGATACAAATTCCACATTCCGTCCGGGGGCAGCGCTCAGGTCCAGTGCTGGTCGGGGTACTCCAATGACAAGCAGCTCGTCATCAAGAGCGGGAACCCGGGCAACGCCTACGGCACGTTCTACTGACCGATGGACAGAAGCTTCGAGCCCTCAGACCTCATCACTCAACAAGAAGAGAACCGAACATGACAATGACCACGGAACAGGCAGCCTGGTTCCACAGCACCTTCCAGCGGCTCGTGGAGAACATCGACAAGGCGCTGCAGGGCAAGCCCGAAGTGGTGAGCCTGGTGCTCTCCGCCATGCTCGCCGAGGGGCACGTGCTGCTCGAGGACGCACCCGGGCACCGGCAAGACCCAGCTCGCGAAGGCCGTCGCCGCCACCGTGCAGGGCTCCAGCTCGCGCATCCAGTTCACCCCTGACCTGCTGCCCTCCGACGTCACCGGTGTGACGATCTACGACCAGCAGGCGCACAAGTTCGAGTTCCACAAGGGGCCGATCTTCGCATCCATCGTGCTCGCGGACGAGATCAACCGAGCCTCGCCGAAGACGCAGTCCGCGCTTCTCGAGGTCATGGAGGAATCGCGGGTCACGGTCGACGGCGTCACCCACGAGGCGGGTCGTCCGTTCCTCGTGGTCGCCACCCAGAACCCCGTCGAGCAGGCAGGAACCTACAAGCTCCCCGAGGCGCAGCTCGACCGCTTCCTGATCAAGACGTCGATCGGGTACCCCGACCTCGCCGTCACCGAGAGCATTCTTGCCGGCGCCGCGCAGCGCAACCCCGCGTCGGGTCTGTCCGCGGTGATCACCACCGGCGCGGTCGCCGACATGGCCGACCTCGCCGCGACCGTGCACGTCGAGCAGGCTGTCCTGCGCTACACCGCAGAATTGGCCGAGGCGACGCGCAAGGACAGCTCGATCAAGCTCGGCGTCTCGGTGCGCGGTGCGATCGCGATGATCCGCATCGCCAAGGTGTGGGCTGCCGCGCACGGGCGCCACTACGTGCTGCCCGACGACATCAAGACGCTCGCCCGCCCCGTCTGGCAGCACCGTCTCATGCTCGACGCCGAGGCGGAGTTCGCAGGCTCCACGCCCGACTCCGTCATCGCCCGCGTTCTCGAGACGGTCGCCGCACCTCAGGCCCGGACCGCCGCGTGATGACGGCGGATGCGATCGCGGCGCCCAGGACGGCCGACCGCGAGGCAGGATGGCGCGACGTCGTCGCGGTCATCGGCTCTCGCGTGCTCGAGCGTCTGCGGCGCATCGCGGCCGTCATCCGTCCCCTCGGCTGGACGGTGATGGCGCTCGCGCTCGCGGCGTTCATCACCGGACAGCTGCTCGGCTGGCAGGAACTCGTGGTCACGGGCCTCGTGCTCGCGATGATCGCCGTCGTGTGCGCCCTGTTCCTCATCGGCCGCACCGAGTACGAGGTCTCGCTCGACCTGGCGCGCAACCGCGTCGTCGTCGGTGAGCGCGCCGTCGGAGCACTCACGCTGCACAACAGCAGCACGCGCGCCATCCTGCCCTCCCGTGTGGTGCTGCCTGTCGGCGGCGGACGAGGAGAGTTCTCCATCCAACGGCTCGCACCGGGCCAGGAGGCCGAGGAGCTGTTCACGATCCCGACCCAGCGCCGCGGCGTGGTGAAGGTCGGTCCCGTCAGCGTGGTGCGCGGCGATCCGCTGGGTCTGTTCGAGCGCGCGCATCGCCGCGACGACCCGGTCGACCTCTACGTGCACCCGAAGACCACCCTGTTCGGCGGCCAGTCGCTGGGCTTCCTGCGCGACCTGGAGGGCCTGCCCGCCGCTGATCTGTCCCGCGACGACGTGTCCTTCCATGCGCTCCTCGAGTACCAGCCCGGCGACGACCTGCGCCATGTGCACTGGCGCTCGACCGCACGCACCGGCACCATGATGGTCCGCCAGTTCGAGGAGACCCGCCGTTCGCACTTCGTGATCGGTCTGTCCCGTTCGCCTCGCGACTACCGCACCGACGAGGACTTCGAGCTCGCCATCTCGGTCGCCGGGTCCATCGGTCTGCGGGCGCTGCTCGACTCGCAGAAGGTGGATGTGCGCGTGCAGGGCCGCGAACTGCCATCCGGCACGGGCAAGCGCCTGCTCGACTCGCTCGCCATGGTCGAGCACTCCAAGCCCCGCGAGGGCGGCGTCCCGGAGCTCGCCGGCGTGCTCGCCGCGACCATGCCCTCCGCGAGCGTCGTGGCGCTGGTGTGCGGCTCCGCCGTCTCCACCGAGGACCTGCGCCTGGCCTGCTCCCGGATGCCGTTCGGCGCCCGCACCATGGCCGTGGTCGTGGACTCCGGGATCGACCAGCCCGCGCTGCGCAGGATCGGCGACGCCGACGTGGTCACGATCGGCGCACTCGACCAGCTCCCGCTCGCTCTTCAGAAGGTGCTCGCATGACCTCCGCGCCGACCTCGACGGCCGCCGCGCTTCCGCGGCGTCGTTGGATCCTCGACCTCTCCGCGACAGCCGTGCTCGCCGTCATCGCGCTGCTCGGCTTCTGGCCGAGCTTCGCCGGCCCCTCCTTCCTGGGAGCCGCGCTGGGCGGCGTGCTGCTCGGCCTCGCGGTCGCGGCGGTATGCGCGTGGCGCCGCTGGGGGATCCTGGTGATCGCGGGGCTCACGGTCGCCGTCTACTTCCTGTTCGGCGGGGCGCTCGCCCTGCCCGCGACGACGATCGCAGGCTTCCTGCCCACGCTGGACACCCTGAGCGGGCTCGCGCTCGGGGCGATCACGTCATGGAAGCAGCTGCTGACCACCGTCGCTCCGGTCTCGGCATCCGACGGTCACCTCGTGGTGCCGTTCATCCTCGGCCTGATCACCGCGGTCACCGCCGCATCTCTTGCACTGCGCCTGCGCCACGTGTGGTGGGCGCTGATCCCCACGGCATCCGCTCTGCTGCTGATCATCGCGCTCGGCGTGCCCGACCCGGCCTTCCCCCTCGTGCAGGGCGTGATCTTCGCAGCCGTCACGGTGGTGTGGATGTCGCTGCGCACCTGGTGGGCTCCGCAGAACACCGCGGTCGACGTCTCCGAAGCCGATCCGACGCGCGCCGCGCACATGCGCAACCGCCGGATGCTCGGCGGCGTCGCCGTGCTCGTGGTGGCCGGTGTCGCCGGCGCCGGGTTGGGGGCGATCGCCTCGCCGTCGGAGCCGCGTCACGTGTTCCGCGACACGATCATCCCGCCGTTCAACATCCGCGACTACGTCAGCCCGCTGCAGGCGTTCCGCAAGAATGTGCGCGACCAGGTCGACAAGAACCTCTTCACCGCCACCGGGCTGCCGAAGGGCGCCCGGCTGCGGCTCGCCGCGATGGACGACTGGGATGGCGTGGTCTACAACGTGACCGACGGCGGTCCAGGGACCTCCAGCGCCTTCACCCCGCTGCGCTCCAACATGGCGGCGGATGTCGAGGGGGACGCGGCCACGGTGCAATTCGTCATCGGCGACTACAGCGGAGTCTGGGTTCCCGGCCCGGAGGACGTGCAGCAGATCACGTTCGAGGGGGATCGCGCCGACGCCCTGCGTCGCAGCGGCTTCCACAACAGCGCCACCGGCACGACGGTGGTCACTGCCGGGCTGAAGAAGGGCGACACCTACGTCATAGAGGGTGTGTTCCCGAAGGTGCCCACCGACGAGCAGCTCGGCGATACACCGATCGTCAAGATGAAGCTGCCGGAGCTGCACGATGTGCCCGAGGAGCTCAGCACGCTCGCCGCGGAGACCGTCACCGACGCCAAGACCCCGATCGCGCAGGTGCGGGCACTGGAGACCTACCTCTCCAAGTCCGGATTCTTCAGCCACGGCCTGGGCTCGCAGGCGCACCTGTCGCGCGCCGGTCACACGGCGGAGCGCATCGCGACCCTCATCGGTGGCGACCAGATGGTCGGCGATGACGAGCAGTACGCGGTGACCATGGCGCTGATGGCGCGTGCGATCGGCATCCCGGCCCGCGTGGCGATGGGCTACTACCCGAAGAAGGATGAGGCCGGCGGCGTGTTCAAGGCCACCGGCGATGACGTGCACGCCTGGGTCGAGGTGAACTTCTCCGGCTACGGCTGGCTGCCGTTCGATCCGACGCCGCCCGAGGATCAGGTGCCGCAGGATCAGAACACCAAGCCGCGGGTCGACCCGAAGCCGCAGGTGCTGCAGCCGCCGCCTCCGCCGCAGGAGCCGGTCGACCTGCCCCCGACGGTTCCCGATGACCGCGAAGCCGAGGACGACGCCCCGAACATCCTCGGGATCATCGGTCTCATCCTCGCCGTCGGCGGCGTCTCGCTGCTGGTTCTGCTGATCCTCAGCTCGCCGTTCATCGTGATCGGCGCGTGGAAGGCGGCGAAGCGCCGCAAGCGCCGCAACGCCGAGACGGCGCCCGACCGCATCAGCGGGGGCTGGGACGAGCTGACCGACCGTGCGATCGACTACGGCGCCCGGCTCACGCCCGGTGCCACCCGCTTCGAGGAGGCGGCGACCGTCTCGACGGCGCTCGCACTGCCGACCGCGACGGCGCTGGCCGATCGCGCAGACGGCGAGGTCTTCGGGCCCGGGGAGCCGACTCAGGCAGAGGTCGACGCGTTCTGGGCAGAGGTGGACGACGCCGTCGGCGGGATGGGCCGCGAGGCCGGCTTCTGGAAGCGGATGAAGGCGCGTCTGAGCCTGCGTTCGCTCACCGGCAAGGGGCGGATGGCCGCACGGATGCAGGAGCTCAGGGATGCCGCGACCGCGCGCGTGCGCCGCGAACCTGGCACCATCGACAAGAAGAAGACGCGATCCGAGAGCGAGACCCCATGACGATGCTTCCCTTCGGCGATCCTGCACCGATCCGAAGGCGCGCGGTCGCGTACATCATCGACGCCCTGATCGCCGCCGTCATCCCGGTCGTCGGCACCATCATCACCGTCGTCGCGGTCACCTCGGCGCTGCGCGGTCCGGACCCCGCAGCCGGGATGCTCGGGATCATGATGGTCGCCTTCCCGCTGATCGGCGCGCTCACCCTGGCCTGGTTCATCGTCTACACCGTGATGCAGTCCGGCAGCGGATCCATCGGCATGCGCTCTCAGGGCCTCCGGCTCGCCGGCGTCTCGGACGGGTCTGCGCTCGGCTTCGGCCGCACCCTGCTGCGCAACGTCATCTGGGGCCTGGCGGGTTCCATCGTCGTCGGCTACTTCACCGTGCTGTTCGACGGATCGGGTCGGTTCCAGGGCTGGCACGACAAGGTCGCCGGTTCCGTGATGCTGGATCAGCGCGCTCTCGAGCGCGGATCCGCACCGCAGTTCCTGGACTCCACCCAGCCGCCGCTCGTCCCGGGAGACCGTCGGGCGGATGCCGCGGGGCCGGCTCCGACGTCGATGCCCGGGTTCGGGGCGCCTCAGGCGCCGCAGACCTCGATGCCCGGGTTCGGGCAGGCGCCGGGCGCGTTCCCTCCGCCGTCGACGGGTTCCGTCCCGCCGCAGCCCGTCGCCGCGCCCGCGGCTCCGCCCTTCCCCGCTGCCGCATCCCAGCCCGCCGCTGTGCAGCCGCAGGATGCCGAGGAGGAGTTCGCCGAGCACACCGTGCTCTCGCCCCGCATCCATCGCGATCTGCCGGATGACCCGCTCATCTCCTTCGTGCCCGGAGTGACGCAGGAGCCGCTGCGCCGACCCGTGCAGCCTGAGCCCGTTCAGCCCGAGCCCGTTCAGTCGGAGCCCGTGCAGCCGGTGTATGCCGCTCCCGCTCCGTCGGCACCCGTCGAGCCCGCTCCTCAGGCGTTCCCCGCACCGGTGACCGCTCCCACGACCGCCCCCGATTCGATCGTCCCGCCGCAGACGGCGGCCATCGTGCGGCCCGCTGAGGCGCTCCCCGAGGACGATGAGGTCGAGGACATCGAGTCCACACGCATCAGCGTTCCCGGTCATCGCCTCGTGTTCACGTGGGATGACGGCCAGCGCGCGACCGTCTCCGGCCGCACGATCTTCGGTCGCAACCCCGAGGAGCCCGGTTCGGTGACCAACGTCGCCGTCCGCGACGAGACCCGCTCGCTGTCGAAGACGCACTTCGAGGCCGGGGCCAACGCCCAGGGCGGCTGGGTGCTGGACCGCCAGTCGACCAACGGCACCACCATCGTGCGCGAAGGCGTCCGGATCGCGTGCCCGCCCGGGCAGCGCGTGCCGGTTCGGCTGGGTGACGCGCTCGAGATCGGCGACCGCATCGTGACCATCGGGGGGTACGTGTGAGCGCCCCCATCATCACGGCCAGCGCCGGCTCCACAGATGTCGGCGCCCGGCGCAAGCTGAACGAGGACGCCTATCTCGCGACCGCCCCGCTGTTCATCGTCGCGGACGGAATGGGCGGGCACGACGCGGGTGAGGTCGCCAGCGCGACCGTCATCGAGCACTTCTCTCGACTGGTCGGACGCGAGGCGCTGTCGATCGAAGAGGTCCGGGATGCGCTGGCGGCGGCCAGGGAGGCCGTCGGCGCCCTGGGGCAGTACGGTGCGGCCGGTGCGGGCACGACCCTCAGCGGGGTCGCGGTCGCGGCCGTCGACGGCCTGGGCTACTGGCTCGTGCTGAACATCGGCGACTCGCGCACGTACCAGTTCTCGGACGGCGAGCTCGAGCAGATCACCGTGGATCACTCCTACATCCAGGAGCTGATCGAGGAGGGTGAGATCACGCCCGAGCAGGGCAGATCCGATCCCCGCCGCAACATCATCACGCGTGCGATCGGGGCGGGCAGCGTCGGCGATGCCGACTACTGGCTGTTCCCCGCCGAGTGCGGTGATCGGATGCTGGTGTGCTCGGACGGCCTGACCACCGAACTGTCCGACGAACGCATCGCCGAGGTGCTCAGGACCGAGCCGGACCCGCAGCGGGCGGCCGACATCCTGACGGCGGATGCCGTGCGCGCCGGAGGGCGCGACAACGTGACCGTGGTGATCGTCGACGCGGTGACGGTGGCATCCGTCCGCGGCGTTCATGTGCGGGCAGATGAAGCCGATGACCTTGCCGACACGCGTCCGCGTGCCGCAGTGGATGGAGGAATGCGATGAGTGACGTTGTCTACCGACCCGGTGAGTGGCAGGTCGTCGTCGAGGAATCCGGTGTCGCCGCGCTTCCCGCCGATGCCGGCGCCGACAAGGTCGTCGCCCTCTCCGCGATGCTGAGTGACGGCGTGCCCGAGTTGACCGAGGTGATCGACGTGCTCTCCGGTGGCGCGATCACCGGGCTGGGCTCCTTCGCCGTTGCGCTGATCGGTCCGACCGGCACGCGCTTCGCCGTGCGCGGGGCCGTGACGGTGACCACCGGATGGGACGTCAGCTTCTCCGGTGAGGACATCACCACGTGGAGCGAGCGCTTCATCGCGGAGCCGGCACGGTTCGAGATCGGTTTCGGCGCATCGGACGAGTCCGTCGCGTACCCGATCCGATCCGGTGTGGTGCTCGCCTCCGGCGTGCGCGTCGGCGAGGCGTTCGAAGAGCCGGTGGTCGAAGAGCCGGTGGTCGACGTCGTCGAGGAGCCGGATCAGGAGGCCGCCGACATCGTCGCGGTTCCTGTGGTGGCGGATGCCGAGCTCGAATCGGACGACGCACCTGAGACCGAGCCGGCACCCGATGAAGAGCCGGCACCTGAGACCGAGCCCGAGACGGAGCCCGAGCCCGAGGCCGAGACGGAGCCGGACGTCGAGCCGGACCCGGCGTTCGAGGAGTCGGCCGAGGAGTCGGACGAGGAATCGTCCGAGTCCCCCGATTCCGCGATGCCGACCGAAGCCGACTTCGATGACGAGGTTCCGACCGACACGATCGTGCCCGGAGAGGTTCCGACCGACACGATCGCGTCCGAAGAGGTCTTGACCGACACGATCGCGCCCGATGAAGTCGCGCGTGCCCGAGCCGGTGAGCCCCAGGATTCGTGGAACGATCCTCTCGCCCAGCCGGACCTCTCCGCGACGATCGTGCCGCCCTCTCCGCCCTCGTTCGCGTCCGCTGCGACGCCGCCTGCGCCGCCGGCGGCATCCGGTCCGGACATCGGCGACCACGACGGGGCGACCATCTCTCTCGCCGAGGCCCGACGCCTGCGAGCTGCGACGTCCGCACCGGACGCGCCGACCGAGGTCATGCCGACGCTGCCCGATGTCGCGTCGGGATCGACTTCCGCCCGGATTCGACTCTCGACCGGTCAGGTGGTCGAGTTGGACCGCACGGTGATCATCGGACGCAAGCCCCGCTCGACCCGCGCCAGCGGCACCACCATGCCGCACCTGATCGCAGTGGACAGTCCCGAGTCGGACATCTCCCGCAACCATCTGGAGGTGCGGCCGGAGGGCGATTCCGTGGTCGTGATCGACCTGCACACGACCAACGGCTCCACGCTCCTGCGCCCCGGGGCGGACCCGGTGCGCCTGCATCCGGGCGAGCCGACGCTCGTGCTGGGCGGCGACGTCATCGACGTGGGTGACGGCGTGACGGTCGCGATCGAGGAATTCGGATGACGCGCGCCCCCTCGCCGCCGCCCGAGCTCCCGGGATTCAGCTATCTGCGCCCCCTGGGCACCGGCGGTTTCGCCGACGTCTTCCTCTACGAGCAGCAGCTCCCCAAGCGCGAGGTCGCCGTCAAGGTGCTCTTGGCGGACCGCCTGACCGCGGGTGCTGCGGAGGAGTTCACCAACGAGGCGAACGTGATGGCGCTGCTGTCCACGCACCCCGCCATCGTCACCATCTATCAGGCGGGCGTGGCGGCCGACGGTCGTCCGTACCTGGTGATGGAGTACTGCCCGAAGCCCAACCTGCAGATCCGCACGCGCAAGGAGCCGTTCTCGGTGGCCGAGGCGCTGCGGGTCGGCGTGCAGGTCAGCGGCGCGGTGGAGACCGCGCATCGCGCCGGAGTGCTGCACCGCGACATCAAGCCCGCGAACATTCTCGTGACGGCATACAACCGTCCGGCCCTGACCGACTTCGGCATCGCGTCGACTGCCGGCTCCGCAACCGATGGTGAGGCCGCGGGGATGTCCATCCCGTGGTCGCCGCCGGAGTCCTTCGCCGACACTCCCACCACGGGCGTGCGCACCGATGTCTACGCGCTGGGCGCGACCGTCTTCACACTGCTCTCCGGCCGATCCCCGTTCGAGCGCAAGGGCGAGCGCAACACCAGTGCCGACCTGATCGAGCGCATCGAGCGCATGGCGGTGCCGTCCCTCGGGCGCGCCGATGTGCCCGACAGTCTGCAGGCGACTCTCGCTCGCGCGATGTCGAAGCGACCCGATGACCGCTATCCGAGCGCGGTGGCATTCGCCCGTGCCCTGCAGAAGGTGCAGATCGAGCTCGCGCACTCGGTGACGCCGATCGACATCGTCGACGAGCATCCCCAGCACGAGGGCGACGATGACGACGACGACGGCCTGACGCGCGTCCGCGAGGTCCGGTCCATCAACCCCGACACGCAGTCCGCGACCCGGCCGTCGGCCACCACCCTGCGCAAGCAACCGGACGCGACGGCGAACGTGCCCCGCTTCGAGAGTGCGCCCGCGCCGTCGGCTCTGGACGAGACGCAACGGCGTACGCCGTCGATGCCCGCGCCTCCGGCAGCCCCCGCCGGGTCTTCGGACGACGACGAGGCCACGTTGCTGCGTCGGCCCGTGGTCGTCGCACCCGAGGTGGGATCCGGACAGTCGAGCCGTCAGGCGCCGGTATCGTCGGATGCGCCCGACGCGCCGCCCGCGCCGAAGCGCTCCGGCATGCCGTGGTGGGGCTGGGTCATCGCTGCGCTGGGCGTGACCGTGCTCGTGCTCGGCATCGTGTTCTCCGGTGCCATCACCGACGCGCTGGTGCCGGAACCGGAGTCCACGACATCCGACACCCCCGAGCCTCAGGATCCGATCGCCGGCATCGTGCCGCCCGTCGAAGATCTCAAGGGCAGCAGCGCCGCCGGCATCGTGAGCTTCAGCTGGACCAATCCCGACCCCGAGAAGGGCGACTCCTTCGTCTGGTACGAGGTGACGCTGGACGGGCCGGGTGAGCCGAAGAACACAGCAGAGGACACCGTCACGCTGGAGGGGGCGCGCTCCGAGCGCACCTGCATCGAGGTGGTTCTGAAGCGGGACGACGGCCGGTCGTCACCGCAACCGGTCAGGGGGTGCGTGGGCTGATGGAGCTGACAGTCGAATACGCGGGGGAGTACTTCTCCCTCGAAGAGGACGAGCCGTTCTATGTCGGACGCCAGGGAGACCTGGAACTCGACGACAACCTCTTCCTGCATCGGCACTTCCTCGAGATCTCCCACTCCGACGGACTGTGGTGGCTCTCGAACGTGGGGGCGAGGCTCACGGCGACCGTGACCGACTCGTCCGGCGGGGTCAACGCGTGGCTGGCGCCGGGAGCCCGGTTGCCGATCGTGTTCGAGCAGACCACGATCGTGTTCACGGCCGGGCCGACCACCTACGAATTCACCATCCACGCGAAGGGTCCGGCGTTCCGCATCGCACCGCGCGACAGCGCGGATGCGGGGGAGTCGACGATCGGGCACGTGCCGCTGACCGAGAGCCAGAAGCTGCTGATCCTGTCACTGGCCGAGCCGGTGCTGCGGCGCGAGGGCACGGGGACGAGCGAGATCCCGAGCTCGGCTCAGGCGGCTGAACGGCTCGGCTGGACCAGCACACGGTTCAACCGCAAGCTCGACAACGTCTGCGACAAGTTCGACCGCATCGGCGTGCAGGGCATGCGCGGAGGCCAGGGCAAGCTCGCCACCAATCGGCGCGCCCGCCTGGTCGAGCACGCCGTGTCGAGCCGTCTGGTCACCAGGGAAGACCTCGAACTGCTGGACGTCGCCGCACGCGGAGCCACCGCCGAGGAATGACGCCGCAGGGCGCGCGGCGGATGCAGAGGATGTCGGCCACGCGATAATGTGAAGCGCGCGTGTTCAATGAAAGCAGGGATTCATGTCGCCTCAGACGACAGCTGTCGCGCCGACGCAGCTCATGCGCATCTCGGTGCAGGGCGAGTCCCAGCGCATCGACGTGTCCGTTCCCGGCGGTGTTCCCGTCGCCGAACTGCTCCCCTCGCTGACACGACGACTTCGCCTCCTCGACAGCGTCTCCGCCTCCTCCGGCTTCCGGCTGGTGCGCGCTGACGGGACGACGCTGGACGGCGATCGCACGCTGGCAGCGCAGGCCGTGCACGACGGCGACTTCCTGGTGCTCGAGCAGGGTGCCACGGTCGCCGCCTCCAAGCGGTACGACGACCTGGTCGAAGCAGTGGCGGACGTCGTCGAGGAGAACGCTCCCGCATGGTCCGCGCAGAACACCGTCACGACGGCAACGGTCGTGGCATCCGTCCTGCTGATGCTGGGCCTCGCCCCGGCGGTCTGGTCGTGGCTGGACACCGGCACGATCATCACGGCGGCCGGTGCGGGTGCGGCCGCAGTGGTGCTGCTGATCTGCGCCCTGGTCATGGGACGCACGGGCGCCCCGCAGCAGGCGTCGATGGCGCTGGCCCTGGTCTCCTCGGTGTACGCAGGTGTGGCCGGGTACACGGTCATGGCGTCCGACACCGGGTGGGGAACGCCCCTGGTCATCGGCGGCGGCGCCATGCTGGTCTTCGGCGCCGTCACCATGCTCGCTCTGAAACGCCTGCGCGAGTACGGACTCATCCCCGTCGTGGTCGGCGGCGTCCTGCTCGCGATCGGCGCCGTGATCGCCTGGCTCGATGCGCCTCCGGCTGCCACGCTCGCGGCGGCGATGGCAGTCGCCGGCATCGCCGGGCTCGGCGCGCCCTGGATCGCGCTCGCATCCGTGCCGCTGCGAGTGACCTCCGCACGCGACGACTCCGAGGTCTACGACGCGCCGACGCGCATCTCGCCCGAAGAGGTCGCGAAGCTCTACGTCCGTGCGCACCGGTATCAGGTCTCGCTGCGCATCGCGGTGTGCCTGATCGTGCTCGTGGCCACGGCGCCCGTGGCGGCGTCCGGCATCTGGGGACTGGTGCTGTGCGCCGTGACGTATATCGGGATGTTCCTCGGAACCAGGCAGGTGTACTCCAGCTTCGACATCATCGCGGTGGCCTCGGGGGTCCTCCTCGGCGTCGTGATCGGCGTCGTGACCGCGATACTGACGCACCCGGAGTGGATCGGCGGACTGGTGATCGGCCTGACGGCCACCGCGATCTGCGTCATCGTGATCGTGCTGCTCAGCCCCCGGGTGCGGCTGGGGCTCACGCGGTTCGCAGACTTCGCGGAATGGGCCACGATCGCCCTCCTGCTGCCTCTGGCCATCATCGCCGGGGGCTGGTTCTAGCCCATGGCATCCAAGTCCGAACTTCTTCAGGCGCAGGCGTTCAACCGTCGTCGCCTGCGCACCGCGTTCACCAGCGGTGCCCCGGGCGGGCGCGAACTGCCCCCGGGAAAGCCCCTGCGCGGTGTCGTGGTCAGCGTCGCGCTGGCGATCCTCACCGTCATCGTCTCGCTGCTGATCGGCACGTTCACCGGCAGCCTGCCCAAGGGCTGGGGTGACGGGTCGATCATCGTGGTGCAGGGTGAGGGCTCCCGCTACGTCGCCCTGAGCGACACGCTGTACCCCGTCAAGAACCTTGCGAGCGCCCGGCTGCTCGTCGGCAGCGCGAAGATCACCTCGGTGCCCGCGAGCAAGCTGGACGGGATCGACCGCGACCCGAACCCGGTGGGAATCGACGGCGCCCCCGACTACCTGCCCGCCCCCGATCGGCAGTACACCGGTCGATGGCTCGGCTGCGTCGCGGCCGACCGGCCGCTGGAGATCTCCACGCGCCTGCTCGATGATCCGTCCGGGCCGAAGAACCAGGCGAGCCTCGTGAAGGACGACGACGGCGAGTACTGGTTCATCCAGGGCGCGCACCGCTACGCGGTCGCCGAAGACAACGTCGCCGTCGTCGCGAGCGTGTTCCTCGGGATCGACGACGTGCAGTCGGTGCCCACGGTGTCGGCGCTCTGGCTCAATCTGCTCGTGCCGGGCAGCCCGCTGGGCGTGGACCTCGGCAGCGAGCTCGGAACGGATGCCGGCACGGCAGGTCTGCTCGTCGGGCAGGCCGTCCAGACTCAGACCGACGGCGCGATCGTGGCCGAGTACATCGTCGACGGTCACGGAGACCTCGTGCCCGCGACCCCGTTCGCACGCACGCTGCTGACCGCGTACGTCCGCGTGGATCCCGCGGTCATGACCGTCGCCGAGGCGACTGATCTGCGCAACGTGAACTCCAAGGCCGTGCCCGAGGACTGGCCGACGAAGGTGCCGGCAGCCTCGGAGAACCCGTCCTCGTCCTGCCTGCAGATGCAGCCGACAGCGGACGGACCCGTCGTGTCGGTCGCATCGGCTCCGACCGAGCTCGCGCCGGGGACGAGCGTCAAGCCCGGAGCAGGAGCCGCCGTCACCGCCCAGGGCAGCGGCCAGGGCTCCACCTACGGTTTCGTGTCCGAGGCCGGTGTGTTCTTCCCGGTCGAGTCCGCCACCGACCTGCAGCTGCTCGGGTACACGACCGCCCAGTCCGTGACGGTTCCGGTCGCCTGGACGCAGCTGTTGGAGCAGGGCCCGACGCTCAGCCAGGCGACCGCGCAGAGGACGGCGCCGGGGCAGGCGAAATGATGCGCCCCCGGGGGCTGCGCGGTGCAGTCGCCGCAGCCGGGCTGCTCGCGGTGCTCGTCACTGCAGGGGTCGCTGTGCCGAACGCCGCGAGCACGGCATCCGCAGCATCCACGTCGGTCGACGCCACCTCGGAGCAGTGCACGCCGGGCAAGCGGATCCTTGCCCCTGGTGTCAGTTACCTCGTCGAGCGATTGGGTCTCCAGAGTGCCTGGGCGCTCAGCCGCGGCGCCGGCGTGACCGTCGCCGTCGTGGACTCCGGCGTCGAAGCGGGCAATGTGCACCTCTCCGGTGCGATGGTGCCTGGGCGCACGACCTTCGGCAACGGTTCGGCCCCGCCGGAGGACGACCTCTTCGGACACGGCACAGCCATCGCCGGCCTGATCGCCGCCCGGCAGGTCAAGGGCTCCGGAGTCGTCGGCATCGCACCCGAGGCGAAGATCATGCCCGTCCGGGCATTCGAGTCCGCACCGGAGGACGGCCAGTCCTCCCGCGATCTGACACCGCCATCGGCGGATTCCGTCTCGGCGGGCATCCGATGGGCGGCGGAGCACGGCGCGCAGGTCATCAACGTCTCCCTGTCGGATGATCAGTCGGCCGAGAAGTACCGCAGTGCGGTCGCCTATGCGCACTCCCGGGGCTCGCTGGTCATCGCCAGCGCCGGCAACCGCAAGACGGCGAACTCCGACCGACCCGACCCGCAGCACTTCTATCCCGGTGAGCTCCCCGGCGCCCTGGCGGTGGCGGGAGTGCTGCGCGACGGGAACTGGGACAGCGACTCCTCGTTCGCGGGCGGGCACGTCGACATCGCCGCGCCCGGCCAGGCCGTGCCCTCGGCCTACATCTCCGGCGGTGACTGCATCTTCAACGGCGACTCGGCATCGTCCAGCTACGCCACGGCGGTCGTCTCCGGTGCCGCCGCGCTGGTCGCATCCCGCTTCCCGAAGGAGTCGCCGGATCAGTGGGCGTTCCGCCTGACGCAGTCGGCGATGCGCGTCTCGCCCGCTCAGCGCAGCGACACCGTGGGCTGGGGTGAGGTCCGCCCGGCCGAGGCACTCGCGCTGGTCGACGACGGGATGCTTCCCGGCCCGCCATCCGCAGCGCATCCGGCCCCCACGCCGACGCCGGATGCCGATCGCACGATATCCCTCGAGCCGGTCGCGGATCCGCTGGATCCGGCCCGCGCGATCATCGGATGGTCGTTCGGTGCGGCTGCGACCATCTCGGCGATCGTGCTCCTCCTCGCCCGAGGACGCTCGCGCCGCACGCGCGTCTGACCCGCGGCGAGCGCATGGGGAGTCCTCCCCCTATGGCGCACGCGTCTCTCTTCGTAGGATTGCCACAACGGTCCACAGAAGAGGAGACCATCGTGAGCCTTGAGATGGCAGACGCCAATCGTCTGATGACGGAGTTGCGCGAGAGCGCGGCGGAGCTGCAGCGTGAGCTCAGGACGGTTGCGACCGCGGCGGAGCAGATGACGCCCGTGACCGTTGAGGACGACAAGAAGGCAGTGAAGCTGACCCTTGCGAAGAACGGTGCGGTGGAGGCGCTCGTCCTCGATGAGGACTGGCGCGACACGATCGGCGAGGAGAGCCTCGGCGCGTCGGTGAGCCTGTGCTACCAGACGGCGCTCGGCAAGCGACTCGACCAGATGATGACCGCGGTCGATGAGCAGCCTGAAGACGACGCCCGCATCGCGACGCCCGCACCCGCGCCGGTCGCTCTGGGCGATCCGACGACGACTTCGGCGGAGGAAGGGCGCAGCAGCATCCTCGACGCGATCCACCAGGCACAGGACCAGCGCGAGGACTACCTCGCCAAGGTGAATCAGAAGGGCAGTCAGGCGCGGGATGCGGTGAACTCGGCCAAGACCGTCGTCGTGTCGCGTCGCGGCGCGACGATCACCGGGGTGACGCTCGACGAGCGCTGGGTGCGCAACACGAACGACGGCGTGATCGAGCGCGAGATCGTCCGCGCGATGAACAACGTCATGGCGATGTCCGCCCGTGACCGGCAGAGCAGCTACGAAGACTTCCCGGCCGTGCAGCGGTTGATGGAGATGACCAAGGATCCTCGCGAGATGCTGCGCCGCATGGGCAGCATCCGCTGAGATAAGGAGCAGAGACATGGGCTTTCCCAGCTGGGATGACGTCAAAGGGGCAGCGGGCGACGTCCTCGACGCGGCCACACCGATCGACGAGATCGTCGACTTCGGCGAGAACATCATGGAGGGCGACATCATCGGGGCCGGGGGCAACATCCTCGATGCGCTGACTCCGGTCGACGAGATCGTCAGCGCGGGATCCCACCTGTTCGGCGGGCCGGACGACGTGGGGATATCGGACCTCACCGACGGCGTGTACGAGAAGCTGCCGGTGATCGAGGGGGAGTCGGCTCTTCCCGAGCCCTCGCCGCAGCCGAAAGCCTCGTCGTTCGGCGCCGAGGGGGAGTTCGACGTCAAGACCGAGTTCCTGCGCAAGGATGCGGGAATCTGGGATACAGCGGCATCCACCTACGGGGGCATCGCCGGCGCGGCCGACGGCCTGACGATCGATCCGTCGGCATTCACCTTCTTCGGAGTCGAAGCGGCTCAGGCGTACGCGAACTTCCAGGTGACGATGGCTCAGCTGCTGCACACCGCGCCGGATGCGCACACGGGCTTCGCGGACTCGCTGCGTCTGACGGCCGACGCCTATGACAAGAACGACGCCGAATCCGCGACCAATCAGAAGAAGGATGTCGGCGGCGGCGACAACGGCGGCGGAAGCAACGGCGGCGGAAGCAACGGCGGCGGAAGCAACGGTGGCGGAAGCAACGGTGGCGGAAGCAACGGCGGCGGCGGAAGCGTCGGTGGAGGTGGTGGCGGCGGCGGCGGCGGCGGAAGCGTCGGTGGCGGTGGCGGAGCCCAACTCGACGAGCCCAAGATCGACGGCGAGGTCGGTGGAGAGCTCAGTGAGGAGGCTCAGGATGCCATGATCGACGCCAAGGCCGACCAGCTCGATGCCCGCGCCGACGCGCTCGACAAGCAGGCCGACCAGGCGGACGCGCATGCCGAGAAGGCGCAGGAGCACAGCGAGGCGATCGAGAAGCAGATCGACGCGCTCGAGGAGCGCGCCGCAGAGCTCGATCGCAGTGCGACGGACACCGAGCGGCGCGCGACCGAACTGGACCTCAAGTCCGAGCAGCAGATGGAGGCCGGTGACTCCTCCGGGGCGCTGCAGACTCGCACCGAGTCGGCTGCGCTGCGCGCCGACGCAGCCGCTCAGCGCGCCGAAGCCGCAGAGATCCGCGAGCAGGTCGAGAAGCTCGAGGCTCAGCAGGACGAGGCGACGGAGGAGATGACCGACGCCCGCGAGGACGCCGCCGAGCTGCGCGACAAGGCCGCTGAACTGCGTGATCAGGCTGCTGAACTTCGTGATCAGGCTGCAGGCGACGACTCGGGAGCCCAGGTCGTGGCTGACGTCGATGCGGGAACCGAGACCAACGTCGACGGGGATGTCTCCGGCGACCTCGATATCGCGCCGGCACCTGAGACGGACATCGACGCGGAGCCGGTGCCCGACGCGAGCACCGACGGACAGCCGGATGCCGCCGGTGACGACGACCTCACGACTCTGCCCGCTGAGGGTGAGATCGAAGGCGACCCGACGGCACAGCCCGTCGAAGGCGACCCGACGGCACAGCCCGTCGAAGGCGACCCGACGGCACAGCCTGTCGACGGCACGCCCGACGACAGCACTCCCGTCGACGGTACGCCCGACGGCGAGCTGGCCCCCGGCGGGCACGTCGATGTCGACCCCATCGGCGTCGACCAGGATCCGATCCCCGGTGACGGCGGCATCGACAGCGCGCCGCTGCTCGCCGAGCCGGCACCCGGGACCCTGCCCGCAGAAGGCGGCGTCGGGGTGCAGCCTGTTCGCGCGACCGGAGACACCGTCTCCGGATCGGCGGGGGCGGCATGGCAGAGCCGGCTCGGCCAGTGAACGTGAATCGACGAAGCAGAAGGAAGGTTTGACATGCGTCCCACTCCTGGCCCCAGCAGCCACTCCACGAGCCGCAGGCACGCTGACGGCAATGACTCGACCGCCCAGAATGCGGAGGAGTCGCAGTCGGAATTCGAGCGATTCACGGACTTCATCAACACGGTCGTCGACATCATCAACGGCGGCATATCCGGCATGCTGGATCTGGTGCTGCCCGACGGGATCATGGAGAGGATCAACTCCTGGCTCGACAAGATGTTCTCCAAGGTGAACGAGGCGATCGACAAGGCCGCGCAGGTCTTCGCCTACGTCGGAAGCCCCTCCACCCTGCGCAACTCCGGTCTGGACTGGGTGCAGGACGTCGGCACGCCGGCGCAGCAGTGCACCGCCACGTTGCTGCCGACCGTGCTGCCGACGACCGGCAACTGGGAGGGCAAGGCGTACAACGCGTACCGTCTTCGCGTCGACCAGCAGGGGCCCGCCTCGGATGACGTGCTCGCGAAGTGCCAGGACATCAACACCCAGCTCGACAGCTTCGCCGGCGCGATCGAGAACTTCTGGATCGGGATGCTCGGTGCTGTCGCCGCTCTGGTCATCGGCGTGATCGCGACGGCTGTCGAGCTTGCGGGCGTCGTGACGGCGCCGGCTGCGATCGTCACGATCATCGGCGCCGTCGGCTTGTTCGTCACCTTCCTGGTCGAGGCGATCTCTGCGATCATCTCGGCGAACCAGGCCACCTCGTCGTTCGTGGTGGGTGTCACGAACACACTGGCGTCGACCAGCGCCTTCCCGGGCGGAGCCTGGCCGCGTCACACGGCTGCGTGATCGTGGCTGATAGCGAACAGGCCCCGGGGTCCACGCAGCACTCGCTGCTGCTGGACTTCGGCGGCAGGAGCGAGAGCATCGCACCCGGTACGACCTTCGTGATCGGGCGCGGCACGGATCTCTCCATCGACGAGAACCCGTACGTGCACCGGCGGTTCCTCGAGATCGCCGAGCGCGACGGCATCTGGTGGCTGACGAACGTCGGCTCCGGCCTCACCGCCTCGGTGGCCTCCGCGGACGGACTCGCACAGTCATGGCTGGCCCCCGGCGCGTCGATGCCGCTGGTGTTCGACTCCACGACGGTGATGTTCACCGCGGGATCGACGACCTACGAGGTCGCGCTCCGAGCAGCGTCGCCGTTCTATCAGGTGTCCACATCGTGGAGCGCCGTGTCGGCGACGGATGGCGTGGCCGAGCTCCTCTCGCCGATGCAGCGGATCATCCTCACAGCCCTCGCCGAGCCTCTGCTGCGCCACCGCGCAGACGGCGCGGTGGCGCTGTCGTCGATCCCGGACGTGGCCGCGCGCTTGGGTTGGACCGTGGAGAAGCTCGAACGCCGGGTCGGGAGCCTGTGCGACAAGTTCTCGCGTCTCGGCATCCGAGGTCTGAGCCGCGGCAAGGATGGCGAGATCCTCGCCTCTCAGCGTTCCCGTCTGGTGGAGCACGCCGTCGGTGCGCGCATCGTGACGGCGGAAGATCTGGCGCTGCTCGATGCATTCGTCGCACAGGATCGCGTCGTCGTCGGCGCATGAGCGCCACGCGGAGGGACAACACAGGCCAGACCTGGTAGACACGCAGTGGCGCATTCCGCGCCGCGAGGAGGGGCTGCGCATCGCTGACGCGCAGGACGACGAGGAGGAGACCCGGATGAGCACTCCGGCAGGCTGGTACGACGACGGATCCGGGCGGCAGCGGTGGTGGGACGGCGCGCAATGGACCGAGAACTACGCTCCCGCGCAGGGGAACGGCGAAGGTGCGCTCCTCGAGTCGGCGGCTCCGGCGGCATCCGGTCCGGCGCTGGCTCCGACGCTGGGGTTCATCGGGCTCGGCCTGGCCGTGCTCGGCACGATTCTCGCCTGCATCCCCCACGTGGCCACGTTCGTCATCGGACTGGTGGTACTGCTTGCGGCCTTCGTGGTGTCGCTGATCGCGGTGTTCAAGAAGAACACGAAGAAGTGGCCGTCGATCGTCGGCATCATACTTTCGGTGGTGGGCGGAGTGATCGGCTCCATCGTGTTCACGACCGTGCTGCTGCTCAACATCGCCGGCACGGTGCACGAGCATCTGCAGACGGACGCCCCCACATCCATCGAGCAGCCCTCCGAAAGCCCCGGCGCCGACGCGTCTGAAGGCCGTCCTTCTCCGGAAGCGATCGGTCAGGGCTATGTCGCCAACCTGGCGGATGAGGCCGACCTGGACGAGTTCAAGACCCCGGAGGCGGCCGCATGCATCGGCCAGCACCTCTACGACTCCGACCTTTCGGATGGACTGCTTCAGCGGGTCGCCTCCGGTGAGTCCATCACCGAGGAGTCCGTGGAGCCGCAGGACGCCGAGCTCCTCAAGAAGGTGCTGTCAGAAGCCGGATTCGCGTGCGTCTCGCAGTAGGCGCTTCACGGTCTCCATGGGGAATGCTCCCCATGGAGACCGTGAGACGGTCGCGTTAGGATCGTCGCGGGCAGGATCGACGGAGGGAGTACGTGATGGTCAACGCTATGGAAGGCGGCGGTGGTGGTGGCGTGCAGATGGACGCAGACACGGCCGACAGCCAGACAAAGCTCATCATCGAGAGCCGCCAGTCCGTTGCGGAATCGCGCAAGGTGATGGCGAGTCTCGGCGAGGGGCAGACGGCGGTGCTCTGGACGGACGACGGAAGGTCCGTCGACCTCATGAGGGAACTGAAGGCGCGGTACGACGCGGCGCAGCTGTGGCTCGACTCGATCGACAGGAGCCTCGACGAGGCGGCACGGAACCTGAACAAGGCCATTTCGGAGACCACCCAGCTCGATGCCGACCAGAAGGTGCAGTACCAGAACCTGCTGTACCGCGCTGTCGGCACGACCACGCCTAAAGGCCCGATCGCGGTCTGACCGGAGGACATCATGGGACAGAATCTGGAACGACTCGGACGGTTGCAGATCAATCGCAGCGACATCTTCGTCGGAGTCTTCCGCAACGTGCAGACGGTGCAGCGGAAGACCACGGCCGAGGTGATAGACACGGCTTCGGCCGGAGTGCAGAAGGCTGCGCGCACCGAGGGCTTCGAGGGCAGTCTCGGCGACGCGATCAGGGCGAGACTCGTCGAGATCCACAAGGACATCCAGAACTTCACGGAGTATCAGGCGAAGCTCAATCAGGCGATCACGCTCGCCAACGAGGCGCTTCAGGAGACCGCTGTCAGTGCGAGCGGCATCCCTGATGCCGGTCTGACCTCCACCCAGCAGAACACACTCGACATGGCGACCAAGACGGAGAGCCCCGTTCAGGTCTCTCCGGGTGTCACGATGACTCCCGCGCAGGCAGCGATGCACTACCAGGAGCAGGCAGAACTCGAGCAGGAGGAAGCCGCCCGCAAGCTCGCCGCCGCGCTCGACGCGCGGCTCCTGGAGATCATCGGTGGTCTGCCCGTGTCGGCATACGACGAGAGACCGCCGGCCTCTGAGGAAGAGGACGGTGGCGGAACCAGCGGTGACCCGACCGCCGATGAGTCCGGAACGGGTTCGGGTGTGACCGGTCCTGGTGTGACCGGTCCTGGTGTGACCGGCCCGGGAACGAACACCGGCACAGGGAACAACACCGGAACGGACGACGGCGGGTCCAACCAGACGACCATCCGCAATCCCCCGGGCACGGACACGATCATCCGCGACCCGAACCGGCCGGAACTGCCGCCCGGATACCCGACCTGGTACCCGCCCGAAGGCCCCAACATCGACGGTGGGACCGGCGTGGTGCCGACTCCCGGTACCGGCGGACCGGCACCGATCGGCTTCCCCGGACCCGGTGTCGGCACGGGACCCGGAGGGATCGGCCCGGGCGGGATCGGCCCCGGCGGGATCGGCCCGGGTGGCATCGGCCCCGGCGGGATCGGCCCTGGAGGAGTCGGCGGACCCCGAGGCGTCGGCGGAGCCGGCGGCGGTGTCGCAGGCGGGCTGGGTCGAGGCCCTGGCGGAGTCAACGGCGTCGGAGGCCTCAACGGTGGAGCGGGAGCAGGCACGGCCGGCTCCGGTGTCGCCGGGGGCGCGGGTGCGGCTGGATCCGCCGGGGGCACCGGCCGTGGCGGGATGATGGGCGGTGGCGGGCTTGCCGGAGGAGCCGGAGGCGGCAAGGGCGGTAAGAAGAACCGCCGCCGGGGCCAGGACCTCACGGCCTACGAGCTCGAGGATGAGGACGACGACGTGATCACGGACATCGGAGCCGCAGGATCCGCAGGACGCTCGGACTCCGACGGCCGCGAAGATCTCGGCTGGTGACCGACTGACAGGCGAGAACCGCCCACCGAGCGGGTGGGCGGTTCTCGTGTCTCGGACGCCGCATGCGGCGGAGGGCGCACGGGCGGGCGATCAGCCCCTGGTCACTCTGCGGCGACGCGGATGACGCAGTCGCCCAGCTGCAGTGCCATGCCGGGCATGAGGCTGAATCGCTGGTGCGGCGTCATCGGCCCTGAACGTCCGTCTTCGGTGCGCAGCAGGGAGCCGTTGCCCGATCCCAGATCCTCGAACCAGGCCTGACCGTCCACGACGCCGAATCGACCGTGTGTCCGCGAGACGGAGCGGTCGCCGTCCGGCACCGCGACCAGCACGGCATCCGCGCGCTCCCCCTCCGGCAGAGCCGGGGCGCGACCGATGTATCCGATCCCGGTGATCGGCACGGTCATGCCGTTCTGGAACTGCAGCGTCACCGCGGCGACGGGCGCCGGCGTGGGCTGAGGCGCAGGGGGTGCGTACTCCGACGCGGCCTGCCGTGGTGCGACCTGATCCGGAACGGCGGCGGCCGCTGCAGGCGCTTCGGGCGCGACGGCGACGACCGGCGCGGCGGGCACCTGCACGGCGGGCGAGGCAGTGTTCGGGGCGGCCGCGGAGCGGTCGACGACACGGCGGAACGCGAGCTCGGCATCCCCACCCAGGACGAGCACGTCCCCGGGAACCAGGAAGAACGGCGTCTGCGGCCTGAGCTCGGTGACGCTGCCGCCGAGGTGACGGACCGAGGCGCCGTTGGCGGACCCGAGATCCTGCACCCAGAGCTCGCCCTCCTCCACGCCGAAGGAGGCATGCGTGCGGGACAGCGATCGTGCGCCGTCGGGCACGCGCACCAGGATGGCCTCCGGGATCGACTCGGGGGCGCGGGGCGCGCGGCCGACGAAGCCCAGGCCCGTCACGCGGATCACGGTGCCGTCCGCGAGCTCGAACACCGGCACGGTGGCGGCTCCCGTCGGAATGTACGGGGCCTCGGCCGGCGCCGCGGGCGCAGCCGGGACGACGGGCACGGCGCCGACTGCGCGGGCCTCATCCAGTGGCGCGCGCGTGATCACCTTCTGTCCGGATGCCGCATCCGGGGTGGTGTCGCTGATGCGGGTCTCCAGGCTCGGAGCGCCGCCCAGCGCTGCTCCGCCCGCCCGGCGCACCAGACGGACGTCGATCACGCGCGCGCGGGCGACTCCGTCCAGAGCACCGGATGCGGCGAGCCCCACCGGCAGCAGGACCGGGATGACGTGCGAGAGCCCCAGCAGAAGGCTGCGCAGCAGCAGCCGGGGCGCCCCGACGCTGAGCAGATTGCCGCGCTGGACTGTGCGGATGCCGCAGGCGAGGCTGCCCGGCGTCGCACCGGTGTGTCCTTCCCAGATCCACGCGGCGACCCACAGTTCGATCACGGAGACCGCGACGAGCAGAACGGAACCGGTGAAGAACCAGACCAGCAGTCCGACCACTGCGACGATCGCCACGTCGATCAGGTACGCGCCGGCGCGCTTGCCCGCCGAGGCATTCACCCTCGCCGTTCCCTGCGTGCGCAGCGGCGGGGCGGCAGGCGGGGAGAGGCGCGCAGCGGGCGGGGAGAGCGTCACAGGGAGACCTCCAGGATCTGTCCGGCGATTCCGGAACCGTACACGAGTGCGGCGGGTGAGAGCCCGAGCAGGAGCGCTTCGACGATGTCGCCGGTTCTCGACCAGCCCAACGAGCGCCAATCGCGGGAGAGCGGCACCGTCATGCATCCGATGATCACGCCGGCGACGACCAGCAGGAGTGCGACGATCAGCGGGCTCACCTGCAGCGCCGCGACCAGGGCGATCGCCGAGAGCACGGTGATCAGCGTGCCCGCGATCAGTGCGGCGCCCCTCGACAGTCCGTCGCGCACCTTGCGCGAGGTCAGCAGGAAGTAGCATCCGATGCCCAGTGCCCCGCCCAGAACGCACCAGCCTTCGACGGTGCCGGGCCGGGCCGACTGCAGTGCGTGCATCGCGGAAAGAACGGCCAGCACGCAGGCCATCACGGTGCCCGCTTCGGAGCGCCTGCGCGCGCGGAGGATCTGCCGCGCCGCGCGATCAGCATGGATCGCGGCCGGTTCGCGGGGCGTGCCGGCGCGGATGCCGAGGGCGTCGCGGATGACGAAGGGCGTGTCGATCAGATCATCGGCGTCGGCATCCAGTGCACCGCCGCGCATGTAATGGAAGATCGGTGCGGCGCAGGCGAGCTGCAACGCCGTGAGGGCCGCCGCAGAGACCCCGGCGATGAATCCCGCCGCGTTGACGACGGCGAAGACGGCCCACAGGGCGGCGATCACCGCTGTCGCGCCGGTGGCATAGAATCCGTGCACTTGCGCACGGGCGTGTCGGATGCAGGCGACGGTCGCACCGGCCACCATGCCGGCCGCCATCATCGCACCGGCATCCCCGAACCCGGAGAGCGCCACGGCACCGCCGCCAGCGGCGAGCAGGGGAGCGAAGAACGCGATGTAGGTGTTCTCGTCCCGCACCGGGTGCGCCAGCAGCGCCACGGAGCCGGCCAGCAGCGACACGGCGGCGACCACGATGATGACGGGCGAGCGCGTGATGATCGCACCGAGCATCATGCTCGCGGCGACCGCCACGAGCAGGCTCAGCATCGACCAGCGACCGCGCACCGGTGTGGTGCGAGCGGTGGACGCCAGCTGGGACGGGCCGGTCTCTGCCGCGGACGCGGCAGTGCGGTCGAACAGCCAGATCACACCGCCGTCGCCGGGAGTGACCGAGACCTCGCTGTCGAGTTCGATGGCGGCACCGGATGTGGTCGTCCCGACGAAACGGGTCAGATCCACGCCCCCGACGGTCAGCAGTTCTGCGACGGTGGAATCGGACGGAACGACCAGATCATGACGGCTGTGCGCATCGGCGACAGTGAGACGAACTGTCTTCGCTGCCATGCCCAGCCCCTTGACGTTCTTCGGCACGACACCGATTCATGCCCGCATCCTGACACAATAGTAGCGACTTGAGGAGGGCTTGTCGTGAGCAACACCACCAGCCGACGTGCGCCGAAACCCCCGGCCGGCGGCCAACTCACCCTGCAGCAGGCGCCGGAGCTTCCCAAGCCCGAGGGTGCGTCCAACACGCTGATGATGGCGCTGCCGATGGTGGGCAGCCTGGGTTCGGTCGCCGTGCTCTCGCTCACCCAGGGCGGTGATCCCACCCGCACGTACATCATGGGCGGGATGTTCATCTTCATGGCACTGTCGATGGTCGGCGGGCAGATGTGGCGGCAGAAGGCGCAGCATTCCACGAACGTCGAGAACACGAGACGCGAGTATCTCGCGTACCTCTCAGAGACGCGCGATGCCGTCCGCGAGGTCGCCAGCCGTCAGCGCAGGTACGAGGAGTGGATGCTGCCGGCACCCGAGACCCTGCCATTCATCGTCGAGGAGGGCTCGCGGGTGTGGGAGCGCACCGTCAGCGATCCCGAGATGCTGACGGCGCGGCTCGGCACGGCCACGCAACCGCTCGCAATGACTCTGGACGAGGCGCCGATCCCGGCACTGGCGCAGCTCGACCCGGTGAGCGCGTCGGCCGCCCATCGCTTCGTCCTCACCCATGACGAGGTCACCGACCTGCCGTTCTCCGTCAACATCTCCACCTGCGCGAAGCTCGAAATCGTCGGCGAGACCGTCCGCGCCCGTGGTCAGGTGCGCGCAGTGGTCGCGCACCTGGCGACCTTCGTTGCGCCTGAGGACCTGCAGATCGCCGTCATCGCGGCGCCCGAGGACCTGCCCTACTGGGAGTGGATGAAGTGGCTTCCGCACGCGCACTCCGACACGGTCTCGGATGCCGTCGGCGGGGCGCGCCGGATCGGATCGGCGTGGTCGCAGATCGAGCCCCTCGTCACGGACATCCGCTCGCGCGGTCCGGTCAGCGGCCAGGCAGGTCGCTCTCTGCCGCACCTCGTCGTGATCACCGACGGCGTGAGCCTTCCCGCCGGTCACCCGCTCACAGAGGAAGGCGGGGTGGACGGCGTCACAGTCTTCGACATCCCGCGCAGCTGGGGTGAGCTGACGGACTCGTTCACGATCCGCCTCGTCATCGACGATACGGCCGAGGGTGCACCACGGCTCACCGTCGCGCGGCGCGGAGTGGGGGCGGTTCAGGCATCGCCGGACTTCCTGGGAATCGCCTCCGCGGAAGCGGTGGCCAGGCGGCTGACCGGCCTCGTCGACGTCGTCGAGGAGGAGGACGCGTCGGGAGGTGGAGCCCGCACCATCTCCGCTGAGCTCACCGATCTGCTGGGGCTGCCCGACGTGCGCGACTTCGACCCCGATGTGGCGTGGAAGCCGCGATCGGCCCGCGACCGCCTGCGCGTACCGATCGGCCTCACCGCGGCCGGCCAGCCGATGATCCTCGACATCAAGGAATCGGCTCAGCAGGGCATGGGCCCGCACGGCATGCTGATCGGTGCGACCGGTTCGGGAAAGTCCGAGGTGCTGCGCACGCTGGTGCTCGCACTGGCGATGTCGCACTCCTCGGAGGCTCTGAACTTCGTGCTGATCGACTTCAAGGGCGGTGCGACCTTCGCCGGCATGGCCGACATGCCGCACGTGTCCGCCGTCATCACGAACCTCGGCGACGACCTGACGCTCGTGGATCGCATGCAGGATGCGATCCAGGGCGAGATGACCCGTCGCCAGGAGCTGCTGCGCGACGCGGGCAACTTCGCCAACGTCACCGACTACGAGGCCGCGCGCAAGGGCGGTCGCACAGACCTCAAGCCGCTGCCCGCACTGCTGATCGTCGCCGACGAGTTCTCGGAGCTGCTGGCGGCCAAGCCCGATTTCACCGAGCTGTTCGTCGCCATCGGTCGACTCGGCCGCTCGCTCCAGGTGCACCTGCTGCTGTCGACGCAGCGCCTCGAGGAGGGCAAGCTGCGCGGGCTGGAGTCCCACCTGTCCTACCGGATCGGTCTGAAGACCTTCTCGGGCGCGGATTCGCGTGCGGTCATCGGCGTTCCCGATGCGTTCACGCTGCCGGGCGGCGGTGGTCACGGCATCCTGAAGTCGGATGCCGAGACGCTCACCCAGTTCCGGGCCGCGTACGTCTCCGCATCGCCGAAGACGCGCAGACGCCGCGGAGGACCCTCGCCGGAAGTGATCGGGAGCGATCAGCCGGTGCGTGCGATCGAGGCGCGCGCCTTCACTGCGGCGCCGGTGATCGTCGAGGAGCAGCCCGAGGACGAGCCGGCGGTGGTCCCTGAGATCTCGGGCGGCGAGCCACCCGAGAAGCGGGTGACCTTCGACATCGCCGTCTCGCTGATGAAGGGCAAGAGCATTCCGGCGCACCAGGTGTGGCTGCCTCCGCTGGAGGTGCCGCCCACGTTCGACGAGATGCTCGGAGACCTCGCCGAGGATCCGCAGATGGGCCTCATCTCGGCGCGGTGGCGCCAGGCGGGCCCGTTGACGATCCCGCTGGGCATCGTCGACCGGCCGCTCGAGCAGCGTCGCGACAGCCTCGTCATGAGCCTGGTCGGCGCCGGCGGCCACCTCGCCATCGTCGGCGGGGCGCGCAGTGGCAAGAGCACCCTGGCGCGCAGCGTACTGACGGGCATCGCCCTGACGCACACTCCGCAGGAGGTGCAGTTCTACGTCATGGACTTCGGCGGCGGCACGTTCGCGCCTTTCTCGAAACTGGCGCACGTGGCCGGCGTGGCCGGCAGGAACCAGCCGGACGTGCTCCGGCGGATGTTCCAGGAGGTCGTCGGCATCGTGAACGCGCGCGAGCGGTACTTCACCGCCAACGCGATCGACTCCATCGAGACCTATCGGCGGATGCGGGCTCAGGGGCGCGCGGACGACGGCTATGGCGATGTGTTCCTCATCATCGACGGCTGGCCGACAATCCGGTCCGAGTTCGACGAGATGGAGTTCGAGATCCAATCGCTGGCCGGGCGGGCGCTCACCTACGGTGTGCACCTCGTGGCCACGACCACGCGCTGGATGGATTTCCGAACCGCCATCCGCGACACGTTCGGCTCCAAGCTCGAACTGCGCCTCGGCGACACCAGCGACTCCGAGATCGACCGCAAGATCGCCGCCAACGTGCCGACGGGGCGCCCGGGTCGAGGCCTCGCCCCTTCCAAGCACCACATGCTCACAGCGCTGCCGCGCATCGACGGGTCAGGAGACCCCGGCATGCTCAGCGAAGGCGTCGAAGACATGATCACGCGCGTCAACGCGGCCTGGAAGGGCCCGCGCGGACCCAAGCTGCGCCTTCTGCCCGAGATGCTCGAGCTCCCAGAGCTGCAGCGTCTCGCGGCGGGCACTCCCGCCGAGAAGCAGGTTCTGCTCGGTGTGGACGAGGCGGAGCTCGCTCCGACCTCCTTCGACACGGTGCGCAATCCGCACGTGTACCTGTTCGGCGACAGCCAGTCGGGCAAGTCGAGCTTCCTGCGCGGTTTCGCGCGGGAGATCATGCGCACCAAGACGGTGAAGGAAGCGCAGTTCTTCGTGGTCGACTACCGGCGTGCGCTGCTCTCGGAGATCCCCGACGAATACCTCGCGGGGTACTACACGACGGCGCAGCAGGCATCCGAGGAGCTGGGCGGACTGGCCGAGTACCTGCGCGGCCGACTGCCGGGCACCGACGTGACGCCGCAGCAGCTGCGGGATCGCTCGTGGTGGTCCGGGGCTGAGGTGTACGTGCTGGTCGACGATTACGACCTGGTGAACACCCAGTCCGGCAATCCCGTCGCCGTCCTGCAACCGCTGCTGGCCCAGGCCACGGATGTCGGGCTGCACCTGACGCTCACACGCCGCTCCGGCGGTGCCTCGCGCTCCACGTTCGAGCCGGTGATGCAGACCCTGCGTGACCTCGCAGCACCCGGCATCCTGCTCTCGGGCAGTCCGGACGAAGGTGGACTGCTCGGCAACATCAAGGCGTCGATCGCCGTGCCCGGCCGGGCGAAGGTGGTCACCCGCGAGCGGGGTCTGCAGATCATGCAGCTTGCCTACGCACCGCCGTCCCACTTGTGATCTCGTCATGGGGAGGACTGCGTGGGCAGTGCTACCCATAGGCGTCGTCGGATTCGAACCGTAAGGTGATATCTGTCGCCGGGCATCGGCGTCACGGCCCACAGGGCTGAGGTATTCGGGGCGGACAAGCCCTCAGGATCAGGAGGTGACCGTGGTAGGAGAGATTTCTGCAGCGGATGGAGCCCTGCAGCGTGGCGCCAAGATCGTCGGTGAGTCGAAGATCGAGATCGTCACAGAGTTGAACGCGATCGCGAACAAGTTGTCCGGCATCAATGCGTCGTGGACGGGTGGTGGATCAGACGCCTTCCAGAAGACGTTCGCCGCATGGGGCGAGAAGTCTCGTCGCATCACGAACGCACTGGACGAGTTCCAGCAGAATCTGCTGGACTCGCAGACGACCTACAGCCAGACCGACGACACGTCGCGTGCGGCTCAGACCAAGCTCATGGGCCGTCTCGGCTGAGACTGAAGGGATACAGATCATGGCTGATGATGGTTACAAGGTCAATTTCGGCGCTGTCGACACGGCAGGTACCGACCTGGTCACGGGTGCGAGCAACATCGAGACCAAGCTGAACGACATGGAAACGGCGCTGAAGCCGCTTCAGGCGGACTGGACCGGTGACGCTTCCGAGGCGTACGTCCAGGCGAAGATCAAGTGGAACCAGGCGCTGACCGAGATGAAGGCGCTGCTGCACGATATCGGTCGTCAGGTCTCGCAGGACTCGCAGGACGCGCAGTCCAACGAGAACAAGAACAAGACCCGCTGGTGATGTTCTGAGCGCAGCCCTCGCGGGCAGTGCTTCTACCGGCTGTCATCCCTCAGGGGATGGCAGCCGGTTCTTCGTGTCCGGAACGTTCTGTCCTGGGCGGACGCCGCCGTCAGCGCCCGGCGTCGGCCAGGTGCCGCGCGTGGTGGCTGAGGACCTTGACCATGATGCCGCGGCGGCGCAGCTCGGTGACGGTGCGGGCCTCTTCGTCGAGGTCGCGGCCGAGCGCGTGCACGTTCGCGACGACGAGCACATCGCCGCGCTGCAGGGTGTCGAGCAGGCGGGACAGCCGGTCACCCCAGCTCTCCAGGATCTCGGGTGCAGGGTGCCGGAATCCTTCGATCGGCACGCCGAATCGGGTCAGGTCCTCGCGCTGCTGGGTGACCGACGGCATCCCGTCTCGTGAGACGACCAGGCCGACCAGGCGGGTCCCCTCCGGGCGGGCGGACCACCAGTCGTGATCGTCGTTCGCCAGGCACTTCGGGCAGGTGGCGGCGGCATGCGGCAGATGCAGCGGGCTGGTGAGAGCCTCACCCAGCTCGGCATCCGTCGTGCTTTTCGCGTCGCTCATCGTCCTACCTCCGGCATCCATTCTGCCCCGGCCTCCATTGTGCCCGAGACCGTCGACAGTCGCCGGACCGGTCACAGCATCCCGAGTTCCCGCACCGCATCTCGCTCCTCGACCAGCTCAGCGACCGACGCGTCCACGCGCGCCCGCGACCACTCATCCAGCTCCAGACCCTCGACGATCTGCCAGCGTCCGCCGACCGATTGCACGGGGAACGAGGAGATCAGCCCCTCCGGCACGCCGTACTCGCCGTGCGAGACGACACCCGCGCTCGTCCAGTCGTCGGTGCCGTGCACCCAGTCGCGCACGTGGTCGATCGCAGCGCTCGCCGCGGATGCCACAGACGACGATCCGCGCACGTCGATGATCTCCGCGCCGCGCTTGGCGACCCGCGGGATGAACTCCGACTCCTGCCAGACGCGCCCCACGCGTGCGGCGAGGGCGTCCGTGAGCGGCTGGCCGTCGATGAGCGCGTGCGAGATGTCGGGGAACTGGGTGGCGGAGTGATTGCCCCAGATCGGCACCCGGGTGATGCTCGCCACCGGGGCGTCCAGGGCGAGGGCGAGCTGCGCCCGAGCGCGGTTCTCGTCCAGCCGGGTGAGCGCCGTGAAGCGCTCAGCGGGAATCCCGGTGGCGGCGGATGCGGCGATCAGCGCGTTCGTGTTGGCCGGGTTGCCCACGACGGCGACGCGGATGTCGGATGCCGCGTGCGCGGCGATCGCCGCACCCTGCGGGCCGAAGATGCCGGCGTTCGCCGCAAGCAGGTCGCCGCGCTCCATTCCGGGGCCTCGCGGGCGCGCACCGACCAGCAGGGCGAGGTTCGCGCCGTCGAATCCGATGGTGGCGTCGTCGGTGACCTCGACGTGCTCCAGCAGAGGGAAGGCCCCGTCCTGCAGCTCGAGGGCCGCGCCCTCCGCGGCGCCGAGCCCCTGCGGGATCTCCAGCAGTCGCAGTCGCACGCGCTCCTCCGGACCGAGCATGTCGCCTGCCGCGATGCGGAACAGCAGCGCGTAGCCGATCTGTCCGCCGGCACCCGTGATCGTGATCGTCGTCGCCATACTCAGAGCCTACGTCCGTGCATACCGGCGATGGGCGGGGTACCTTTTCTGCATGACCTTCAATCCCGACGCCGACATCTCGGGCAACACCACCCGTCGCCGAGGCCGCAACACCGCCATCGCCGCAGGAGGCGGCGTCGGCGTGCTCGGCATCGTCGCTCTCGTCGTCGCCATGCTCGGCGGACCCGACCTGACCGGTCTCGTCGGCGGAGCGCCCGGAGGGCAGGAGCAGCCGGCCGCGACCGGCGAGAACACGCTCAGCGAGTGCGACACCGGCACGGACGCCAACACGAACGACGACTGCCGGATGGCCGGCGCGGAGGTCGTGCTCAACGAGTACTGGACGAAGCACGTCGACGGCTATGTGGCGCCGAGCCTCACGGTCGTGGACGGGCAGACACCCACGCAGTGCGGCACGGCATCCAACGCGGTCGGCCCTTTCTACTGTCCGCCCGAGCAGGGCGTGTACATCGATCCCACCTTCTTCCAGCTCATGCAGCAGCAGTTCGGGGCGTCGGCGGGTGAGCTCGCCCAGCTGTACATCGTCGGGCACGAGTGGGGCCACCACATCCAGAACATCACCGGGGTCATGGACAGATACCCCAACAACGGCACCGGGCCGGAGAGCAACGGAGTGCGCACCGAGTTGCAGGCCGACTGCTACGCGGGCGCGTGGCTCGGCGACGCCACCGAGCTCACCGACGACAACGGCGAGCGCTACCTCGAGCCGTACACGGATGCGCAACTGGCGGATGCCGTGAACGCTGCCTACACCGTCGGCGATGACCACATCCAGGAGCAGTCCGGCGGGTTCGTCAGCCCGGAGAGCTTCACCCATGGCACCAGCGAGCAGCGCAAGTACTGGTTCGCGAACGGCTACAAGAACGGCCTGGGCGTCTGCGACACGTTCGCGCCGGGAGTGAAGCTGTAGCTCCAGGCGGTTCTCCCGCGCGGTATACCGGATCCGGGATACGGTGATGGTGCCCGATCCACGGGTGACTCGGGGGAGTGAAGCATGGAACTGGACGGACTGTATCCGCCTATCGAGCCGTATGAGACGGGCGACCTGCTCGTCGGTGATGGCAATCGCATCCACTGGGAGCAGAGCGGAAATCCCGACGGCAAGCCCGTCGTCTTCCTGCACGGCGGCCCGGGCGGCGGAACCTCTCCGTGGCAGCGGCGCTTCTTCGATCCGGAGGTCTACCGGATCGTGCTGTTCGACCAGCGCGGCTGCGGCCGCAGCACCCCGCACGCCAGCGACCCGAACGCGGACCTGCGCTTCAACACCACCTGGCATCTGGTCGCCGACATCGAACTGCTGCGCAAGAACCTCGGCATCCGCACCTGGCAGGTGTTCGGCGGCTCCTGGGGCAGCGCTCTCGCGCTGGCGTACGCGCAGGCGCATCCGGATGCCGTCAGCGAGCTGGTGCTGCGCGGCATCTTCACTCTGCGTCGCCATGAGCTGGAGTGGTTCTACGAGGGCGGCGCCGCAGCCCTCTTCCCCGACCTCTGGGTGGACTACGAGTCGGTGATCCCGCCGCTGGAGCGAGGCCGGATGATCGAGGCGTACCACCGGCGGCTCTTCGACCCGGATCCTGCCGTGCACGTGCCGGCGGCGGTCGCGTGGACGAAGTGGGAGGCGTCGACCGTGACGCTGCGCCCGGATGCCGAGCGCGTCGCCGGGGCGACGGACGCCACGCACGCGACGGCGTTCGCGCGCATCGAGAACCACTACTTCATCAACGGGGGCTGGCTCGAGGAGGGCCAGCTGATCGCCAACGCCGGCATCATCCGCGACATCCCGACCGTGATCGTGCAGGGGCGCTACGACGTGTGCACGCCGATCATGACCGCGTGGGATCTGCACAAGGCGTGGCCCGAGGCCGAGGTCGTTGTGGTCGACGACGCCGGGCACTCGGCAACCGAACCCGGCATCGCCCACGCGCTGCGCGCCGCGACCGACCGCTTCGCCACGCGCCCCTGACCCCACAGAGCCCGTCTATATGGCGCGAATCGCCCTGATTCGAGACGATTCGGGGCGCGTTGCGCCATATAGACGGGCTTGGTCAGGCGCGGAGCGCCTGGATGAGCGTGCGGATGAGGCTGAGGATGCCGCCGTCGGCGCGGAAGCGCGTCAGGCCCTCGCTGACCTTCGCGCCCGTGCGCGCCGTGACGAACCACGGCGGTGTGGGCAGGATCGTCATCCGGCCGCCGCCGTTGAGCACCGGCAGCGAGCGCGGGAACGGCCGGAACGGGCCGCGCACCACGGAGCGCTCCACGTGATCGAGCAGCAGGGCGTTGTGCACGACCCCGATGCCGCTGCCGACATCGTCGATCGTGTTGCCGGGGAACGCGCCCCAGGTCAGCGTCGGCGTGATGAAACCGACCGCGGTCCATGCGTTGATCGCGATCGACCCGTAGCGCAGCTCGGCGATCGCCCTTTCGAACCCCGCGCCCAGTGACCGCTGTGTTGCGGGGTCGATGATGACGTTGGCGCCGAGGGTGCCCTGCAGTTCATCGTTGGCGTGCGCGACGGCGGCGTCCAGGAATGTCTGACCGATCCCGGGGGCCTCGACGACGCCCAGCACGGGCGCGAAGTACTCCGTTGTCTGCAGGGCGGCGGCATCCTCGCCCGACTCGATCTCGACGAGCAGGCGGTCGGCGAGCACCAGGGCATCCGGGTAGTCCTCGCCCGCCTGTCGCATCCGCGAGGGCGATCCGGGGTACCAGATCGGTCGTTCCGGGGCGCCCGCGTAGGCACGGCGCAGCGCGGCACGGAACTGCTCGGCCTGCGGCCAGTCGGAGGAGATGATCACGACCTGGCCGGCGATGCAGTTGTGCCCGCCGTTCTGCAGTCGCATGGTCGCGACGTGCTCGGCCTGGAATGTGAGGTCGGCATCGGTCCACTCGCCTGGTACGACGATGATGGGCGAGACGCCGCCCAGCTCCGCGGTGATCGGCTTCTTCAACTGCGGCCGGTTCTCGCGCCTGCGACGGCGCGCCGCCGGTCCCTGGCCCCACACGATCGTGTCGAACGTGGCGGCGGACCCGGTGATGTGCACGTGCACGAGGTCGCGATGCCCGGTGAGGTATGCGCCGACGGCGGGACCGCCGCGCACTATGCGCAGGAAGCCCGGCTCGATCAGTGGGGCGAGCGCCCGCTCGAACACGGGCACCAGGGCATCCTGTGTGGGGTTCACCTTCAGCAGCGCCACGCGGTTGTGCGCGAGCAGTTCGTAGACGACGTCGAGGACGGGGATGGAGGTGATGTTGCCCGCGCCGAGCACCAGGCCGACGCCACCGGATGCCGCCGGCGTCAGCTGTGCGAGGCCGGCGGCGCTGCGTGCGGTCTTCGGGGTGATGCCGGGCTCGAGCCACACCTCGCCGGTGAAGCCCGACAGCAGGAACCGGTCGATGCCGGTCAGCGGGAAGGCGTCGATCTTCGTGCGACCGCCGGGCGCTCGGCCGATGCCGACGCCCTCCAGAGCGCTCTGCCCGGCCGCGAGCCTGGTGAGGGTGTCGGCGTAGGCGTCGATCGCGCCGAGCACCGAGTACGGACCGCTCAGCCACTCCTCCCCGCGCAGCGGATGACCGGGCCGCAGGCCCTTGGAATCGGCGGCGGTGTTCGCCCAGTCCTCAGTCACCGCGGCGACGCTGACGCGCAGCGCGTGCAGGAGTGTGACGCGCTGGGCGACGGTCAGACTCGCCCAGGTGCGCGATCCCTGCTGCAGCAGGGCGATGTCCGCGTCCAGAGCCGCGCGCTCGTCGTCGTCGAGCGCGGGGGGAGCGGATGCTGCGCCCTTCGGGGCGGAATCCTGCGCGGTGGTCACTGCGGCATCCTGAGTCATCATCGTCTCCTTCGGGATGGCACCCAGCCTACGGCGTGGTGGGACTGAGTTCCACGTGCGTGCGCCCTCATCAACGTCGGGCCACCATCGAAATGCCGAGCCACCAGGCGAATCGCGGCGATCTGCCTGGTGGCTCGGTGATTGCGTGGTGGCTCGCGAGGAGCGGCTCGCTCAGATCAGGGAGAGCTCGCGCAGCTTGGCCTCGACGTCGGCGTTGGAGGGCTCGACGTGGTGGCTTGCATCGGGGTACACGACCACGGGGATATTCGTACGACCCGAGATCTCCTTGGCGACGTCGGCAGCGGCGGGCTCCGCCTCGAGGTCGATGTAGGCGTACTCGATGCCGAGCTCGTCGAGCTGCTTCTTGGTGCGGCGGCAGTCGCTGCACCATTCGGCGCCGAACATGGTGATGGTGTCGGATGCGGGGGTGGTCATGCATCCAGCCTAAGGCCGCCGTGCTGGGTGGGGCGTGGGGATCAGAGCACCTTGGACAGGAAGTCCTGCGTGCGGGGCTCCTTCGGGTGGTCGAAGATGTCGGCCGGTGCACCCGACTCGACGACATTGCCATCGGCCATGAACACCACCCGGTCGGCGACCTCGCGGGCGAAGCCCATCTCGTGGGTGACCAACACCATGGTCATGCCGGACGCGGCGAGGTCGCGGATCACCTGCAGCACCTCGCCGACCATCTCCGGGTCCAGCGCGCTGGTCGCCTCGTCGAAGAGCATGATCTCCGGGCTCATCGCCAGGGCCCGCGCGATCGCCACGCGCTGCTTCTGTCCACCGGAGAGGGATGCCGGCCTGGCATCCACCTTGTCGGCCAGGCCCACCCGCGTGAGCAGCTCGACGCCGCGCTGGCGCGCCTCGGCCTTGCTCTGCATCCGCAGCTCGATCGGCGCCAGCGAGACGTTCTCCAGCGCCGTCATGTGCGGGAACAGGTTGAAGTGCTGGAACACCATGCCCACGCGCTGGCGAACCGCGTCCAGCTGCTTGCCCTTCGCGACGGCGATGTTCTCGCCGACGATCAGCACCTCGCCGCTGGTCACCTCCTCCAGCCGGTTCAGGCAGCGCAGCAGCGTCGACTTGCCCGAGCCGGAGGGGCCGATCACGGCGACGACCTCGCCGTTGGCGACCGTCAGGTCGATGCCGGTGAGCACATGGTTCTTGCCGAACGACTTGTGGAGCCCGCGCACCTCGATCGGGTCGCCCGACGTGGTCGTGACAGGGCGCGTGTAGGTCGGTTCATTGTTCGTCATGATCATCCCTACTTGTTGAACTTACGGTCGACCCAGTTGGACAGCACCGTGAGCAGCCAGATCACCACGAAGTACATCGCACCGACGATGATCCAGATCTCGAACGAACGGAACGTCGAGGCGATCACGATGCGGCCCTGGTAGGTGAGCTCCGCGAAGCCCAGCACCGACAGCAGCGACGTGTCCTTCAAGGTGATGATGAACTGGTTGATGAGGTTCGGCGTCATGATCTTGAACGCCTGAGGCATCACGACGCGGCGCATCGAAGCGCCCCAGCCGAGGCCCAGCGAGCGCGAGGCCTCCATCTGTCCGGGGTCCACGGCCTGCACGGCACCGCGCACGATCTCGGTGATGTACGCACCCGCGTTCAGCGAGAGCGTGATCACACCGGCGGTCAGGGCGTCCAGCGGCTGACCGGTGACGGCCGGCACGCCGAAGTAGAAGAAGAACGCCTGCACCAGCACCGGGGTGCCGCGGAAGATGTTGACGTAGGCGCCGGCCAGAATCCGCAGGAACGGGTTGGTGGACAGCTTCAGGATGCCGAACACGATGCCGAGGATCATGGCGAACACGATCGCCAGGGCGGTCGCGAGCAGCGTGAGCACGAGACCATGCGACAGCGGGCCGATCGAGGTCTTCACGAGGGTCCAGAACGAGTTGTCCACCGCTTCGGTGTCATCGATCGCCAGGTAGCGGTCGATGATCTGCTGGTAGGCGCCGGTGTCCTTGGCGTTCTGGAGGCCGTCGTTGAACATCTTCAGCAGCTCGGCGTTGGCGCCCTTCGCCACGGCGAAGCCGTAGTTGGAGCCGGGTTCGGCATCGGTCACGATCTTCAGGGGGACGGCACCCGAGGCGATTCCGAACTGCAGCACCGGTGCATCCTCGAAGGTGGCTGCCGAGTTGCCGACGGCCACGTCGTTGTACATGTCGGCCGAGTCCTGGAACGCGTTGATCGTGAATCCGACCTGCTCGCTCAGCTGCTTGGCGAAGTCGTACCCGACCGTGCCGGTCTTGACCGCGACGTTCTTGCCCTTGAGGTCCTCGTACGAGGTGACGTCGCTGTCCTTGGACACCGCCATCTGCACGCCCGACTCGTAGTACGGGTCGGAGAAGTCGAAGACCTGTTTGCGCTCGTCGGTGATGCTCATTCCGGCGATCACGCCGTCGGCCTGTCCGGCCGTCACCGCCTGCAGCGCGGCGTCGAAGCCGAGCGTCTTGATCTCGACGGTGAACCCCTGGTTCGCGGCGATCGCGCGCAGCAGATCCATGTCGATGCCGATGTCCTTGCCGCCCACCTGGTAGATGAACGGCGCGAACGTGGTGTCGGTCGCGATCGTGAAGGAGCCGTTGGTCTGGGGTGCATCGGTCGCGAACGCGGGGTTCTTGGGCAGTTCGCCGGGCTTGCCCGGGTCGAGCTGGTCATTGCCGAGCACGGCTTTGCCGCCGCCGATGCCGGTCGCATCGGGAGCGTTGTCGCCGAGGTAGTCGTCGAGGATGCCCTGGTAGGTGCCGTCCTCGATGAGGTTCTTCAGGGCGGTGTTGAACGCCTTGCGCAGCGCCTCGTTGTCGCCCTTCTTCACGGCCATGCCGTAGCTGGACGCCTTCTCCTGGTCGGTGACGGTCTTCAGCGCGACGTTTCCGGTGGCGATGCCGTAGGCGAGGATCGGGTAGTCGTCGAACACTGCGGCGGAGTTGCCGGCGGTCACGTCGTTGTAGGCGTCGGAGGCGTCCTGGAAGCCTGTGACGGTGAAGCCGAACTCCTTGCCGAGCTTCTCGGCGAAGGCGAAGCCCTCGGTGCCGGTCTTGGCCGAGACGGACTTGCCTTTGAGGTCCTCGTAGCCGGAGATCGAGGTGTCGCTCGAGGCGATCGCCATCTGGATGCCGGAGTCGAAGTACGGGTTGGAGAAGTCGAAGGTCTTCTGCCGCTCCTTCGTGATCGACATGCCTGCCATCACGGCATCCGCCTGCCCGGCGGTGACCGCGGCGAGGGCGCCGTCGAAGCCGAGGACGTCGATCTCGACGTCGAAGCCCTGATCCTTCGCGACCGCCTTGATCAGGTCGATGTCGATGCCGCGCAGCTCGCCGTCGCGCTGGAACTCGAAGGGAGCCCAGGTCGTGTCGGTGGCGATCGTGAAGGTCTGACCCTTCACTCCGTCGTCGGCTGCGGCGGGCTTGGTGGCCGCGTTCGCGACGCCGACGGCGCCGCCGATCGTGAACAGCAGAATGAACATCGCAGTGATGCTCGCGAGCAGCGGGAGACGGTTCTCGCGCCACCAGTTCGCCGGTTGTCTGAGCAGAGTCATGGAGTCCTCTTCGTCGTCGTCGACCGTGTTTCCTGGCCTGTGCCACCCTATCGGGCGCTCCGAACGAGGCAAGGGTGACTCGGCGCACAGTGAAAGATGGCACGATTGTTCCCGCGTCGCATGAACCGGATGAGGGGGAGCACATGAGCGCCCCCCGCACTGTCACCGTGATCATTCCGACCTTCAACGAGCGCGACAACGTCGCCGAGCTGGTCGAGCGCACGGCGGTCGCGCTCGCCGGAGTCGACGCCGAGATCCTCTTCATCGATGACAGCTCCGACGACACCGCCGGCGAGGTCATCCGTGTGGCGGCATCCGCCTCGCTTCCCGTCCGTGTGATCCACCGTGAGCACAACACCGGTGGACTGAGTGGCGCGGTCGTGGTCGGGCTGACAGAAGCGCGCGGCGACGTGTGCATCGTGATGGACGGCGATCTGCAGCATCCGCCGGAGCTTCTTCCGGCGCTGCTCGCCCGCTACGCCGACGGGGGAGCGGATGTCGTCGCGGCGTCGCGCTACATCGGCGGGGGAGACTCCACGGGGCTGGGCACCGCAGTGCGCTTCGGAGTCTCGAAGGCCGCGACCGCCGTCACCAAGGCGATGTTCCTGCGCCGGCTGTGGCGCAGCACCGACCCGATGACCGGCTTCTTCCTCGTGGACCGCACCCGCATCGACTTCGACGAGCTGCATCCCCAGGGATTCAAGATCCTTCTGGAGATCCTCGTGCGCGGCGGCGAGCGGCGCGAGCTGCGCATCGCCGAGGTGCCGCTCGCGTTCGACGAGCGCCGTCACGGCACCTCGAAGGCCGGTCTGCGGCAGGGGGCGACCTTCCTCGCGCACCTCGCGCGACTGCGGTTCGGCAAGATGGGCCTGTTCGCCCTGATCGGCGGCATCGGCGCGGTCGCGAACATCGGCATCATGTGGCTGTTGACGCATCTGGGCGTGGACTACGTGCTGGCCGCGATCATCGGCGCCGCCGTCACCATCGTCGGAAACTTCGTGCTGCAGGAGCTGTTCGTGTTCCGTGAGGAGCGGCACGACGCCTCGCGACTCTGGGTGCGGTTCGCGGCATCAGCCTCGTTCAACACCGTCGAGGCGGCGCTGCGCATCCCCGTGATGGCGCTGATGGTCGAGACCTGGCACATCTCCAGCGTGATCGCCACGGCGATCTCGCTCGTGGTCGCGTTCTTCGCGCGCTTCCTCTTCCATGCGCTGGTCGTGTACGCCCCGAGGCGGCGGAAGGCGGATGCCGGGGAGATGCCGACCGACACGGCGGCGTCGCGCATCATCCGTGCGATCGATGCGGAGGCGATGCGTCCGGGCGAGCTGTGACGCGCGCTACTCTTGCCCGGTGAACGAGAACGCACCGGGGACGCGCTTCCGACTGCAGCGGATGCTGCCTCGAGATCCGAACGAACCGCACCGGGTGGCCAGTTCGCTGGAACTGTTCTTCGACCTGGTCTTCGTGATCGCCGTCAGCACCGCGTCGTCCGAGTTGCATCACGCACTGTCCGAGGGGCACGCCGCGTCCGGGATCGTGTCCTACCTGATGATCTTCTTCGCCATCTGGTGGGCGTGGATGAACTTCACCTGGTTCGCGACGTCCTTCGCCGTCGACGACTGGCTCTATCGGGTGCTCACGATCGTGCAGATGGGCGGGGTGGTCGTGCTGGCGGCCGGTGTGGGACCCGTGTTCGATGAGCATCACCCCGATTTCTCCGTCGTGGTGATCGGCTACATCGTGATGCGCGTGGCCATGATCGTGCAGTGGCTTCGAGCCGCACGCGGCGCGGGCGACGGGCGCCGTACGACCCTCGCCTACGCCTGGTGCATCGCCGTGATCCAGGCGCTGTGGGTGGGCTTCCTGTTCGTGCCCGATTCGGCGCGGCTGCTCGTGTTCGTCGTGCTCATGCTCGCCGAGATCTCCGTACCCGTCATCGCGGAGCGGCGCGTGCAGACGCCGTGGCATCCGCACCACATCACCGAGCGGTACAGCCTGTTCACCCTGATCGTGCTGGGTGAGAGCCTGCTGGCTTCGGCCGCCGCCGTCATCGGGGTCCGCGAAGAGGTCGACTCGCTCGGCCCCCTGATCTGGATCGCCATCGTCGCGCTGATCTCCGCCGCCGGGATGTGGTGGATCTACTTCTGGCCGCCGCACCACGCGGCCATCTCCACGATGTGGCGCTCACTGCGATACGGATACACCCATTACTTCGTGTTCGCGGCGGCCGCTGCGTTCTCCGCCGGGGTGGAGGTGCAGATCGATGCCCTCACCGGGCACACGGACCTCGACCCGGTGGCGGTGTCGTTCGCGACCAGCATCCCGATCGCCGTCTTCCTGCTGGGCATCTGGTTCGTCGCGATCCGCGAGAACGCCGACCGCGTGGTGAACACGGTGGTTCCGCTGGGTGCGGTGCTCGTGCTGCTCGACCCGCTGCTGCCGGTGCCGGTCACACTGACCGCGGTGATCCTCGTCGCGGTGGTCGTGGTGCTGGTGCTCCGCCCTCCGGTGCACAGGACGGTGGCCTGATCGGCGCCCGTCACGCTCAGCGAGACGGTGATATGCCGAGATCCCGGGGTCGTGGTTTGGCGCTAACGTGATCTCCGGAGGGGATCACAATGACTGCGAGTCCGTCAGCCATCGAGGCGTCGTCGCCATCTCGGGAAAGCGCGATCCCGCGCATCCCATCGACCGCGCTGGAGCGACCCGACGCGGAGGGCCTGCTGGAGACGCGAGCCAGTGTCACCGTGGTGAGCGGGATCGACGGCTCCGGCAAGACGACCGCGGTCGCGCGGTGGCTGCGCAGGTCCGCCGGACAGGATGCAGTGGTGTGGCTGAGCCTGATCAGCGACCTCGCCGATCGTGATCTGCTCCTCGACCTGCTGCGGCGACGTCTCGTCGAGGCCGGCGCACTCGACGGGGGAAGCGAGCGGATACCGGTGCTGGTGGCGCTCTCCGAGGCGCTGGACGCGCGCAGTGACCGCCGGGTCTACATCGTGCTCGACAATCTGCATCACCTCACGGACACCTCCCTCGCGGGCGACCTGATCACCCTCGTCAACTCCCACTCCAACCTCCATCTGGTGCTCATCACGCGCGGTCAGCACCGCTTCGCCTCGCGTGCGGCTGCGGAGTGCCAGAGTGTCACCATCGGCATGAACGAACTCCTGCTCGATGCCGGTGGCCTCGAACGACTCGCCCTGTCGCTCGGGTATTCACTGCCGGACGGGGAGTCCGATCGGCTGCTGCGCGATCTGGGCGGATGGTTCGGCCCGTCTCGACTGGCGATCCTGGCACAGAAGCAGGGCCTCGGCCCCGAGTACGTGGAGGACCACATCCGGGAGGTGCTGTCGGAGGCGCAGGATCACTGGACCGGTGTGCTCGCCAAGGTCGGCCTCGTCTCCCGGCTGGACGACGGCTTCATCGCGGACTCCCAAGACGTGCTGCCGCCCACCGCGCTCGACGGGTTCGTTCGGACGACGCTCCTGCACAAGGACACCACCGGCTACGAAGTGCGGATACCGGCCACGGTACGACGCGTTCTCACGGAGGACCTCTGGACGACGCGGCCTGCAGAAGCGCGGGACTTCCACCGGCGTCTCGCGGAGTGGTACTCGCTTCGCCCCGGGATCGATGCGGCGATGGACGCGTTCGAGCACGCGTGCGCGGCCGATGAGTACGTGCTCGTGCAGAGGCTGTGGGCCGACAACGTCCTCGGTCTGTTCGGTCGTCATCCCGCTCGGTTGGCGGCGGCGATCGCCCTGCTGCCCGCGGCGCGGCTCGAGCAGAACACGTCGCTGGCGCACACCCTCGCGATGACCAGGGTCATGCCCGACGTACCCGCACCTGAGGGCGATCGTCGCGTGCTGGGCACGATCGGAGCTCCTGTGGATCTGACGCCCGAACGGGCGCAGGGTCTGTCGGATGCCGAGGTGCTCTTCCTCGGCGCGGGGCAGATGATCAGGTTGCGGCTGCGGGGAAGAATCCGCGAGGCGCTGGAGTACGGCGAGCACATCGAGGCCCGGGTCGGACACATCAGACGTCATGAGGCACTGCACGCGCAGTTCGAGATGCAGCATGCTCTCAGCTGGACGCTGGCGGGTGAGCTCGAGCGAGCAGCCGTGCTCTACGAATCGGCCTGGCGCACGGCGAAAGACCATCCGAGCTATGTGGAGGCCAACTCCGCTGCCAACCTCGCACTGCTGCACACCGTGCGCGGCGACGCCGCCAAGGCTCAGGCCTGGCTGGACCACCATCGGCATGGATCCGGTGAGCAGTGGTGGGGCGCCCCGCTGGGCAGCGCGGGCGCGGTGATCGCCGAGGGAATGCGGGCACTCGATCGTCTCGATGAGTCCGCCGCGCGTTCGGCGATGCGGGAACTCGAGCCGCGGATGCCGGATCTGGAGCTGTGGCCGTTCGCGATGCAGCTGGTCGTGCTGACCGAGCTTCATTTCGGATGCGCCGAGGTCGCCGCGGCGACCTTGAACGGGGTCGTGCAGCGGCACCGCCCCAAGCCGGGCAGCGTCGCCAGGTCGCTGACGGACATCCTCGGCGTCGACGCGCACCTGGCGCGAGGCGATGTCCGTGCGGCGATGGGTGCTGTCAGCGTCCTGCGGATGCAGTCCTCGGAGGTGATCATCGCCCGCGCACGCGTCGAGCTGTTCGCAGGCCGCCCCGCACAGGCGGCCGTCACCGTTCGCCGGGCACTGTCGTCTACAGGGCTGACGGAGCGCGAGCGGTTGAACGCGCTGCTGATCCTTTTCGCGGCCGGCGCCCGCGGGAAGGATGGCGATCCGCGTCGTGATGAAGTCGGCGATCAGATCCGTGAGCTGCTGAGCCGCACGGGGGCGTGGCGGGCCCTGCGCCTGGTCCCGGCCGCACGGCTCGAGGATCTCGGGATTCCGGACCCGGCCCGCAGCGCATACGCCGCGGCGAGGGATGTCTTCTCAGGCACGGTGGGCTACGTCGACCTGACCGACCGTGAGCAGGAGCTCGTGCGCAGCCTGGCCGAGGGCCTGAGTCGCGTCGACATCGCGCGACGTCACAGCGTCTCCATCAACACTGTCAAGACGCAGTTCGCAGCCCTGTATCGCAAGCTCGGCGTCGCGGATCGGGTCGCGGCGGTGGAGCGCGCCGCGGCCGCGGGGTATCTCGACCCCCGAGGGTGATCCACGGGGTGAAGGTCGCTCGGCGGGCCCCTCGGATGGGGTGATGTCGTGCAGATCAAGGGTGATTCCGCGCCCCGCAGAGGGTGATTTTCTCAGGCCCCCCGATCACCGCCGCCTGGCCGCTGATTGACTCGGCTGCAACAGCATGCACCTGTCGCCCGTCGAGGGCGCCACCGGAGGGGATTCGAGCGTGTCAAGAAGCAAGTTCCGAGAAGATCACCGCAGTGATCAAGGGCGACGACGCGGGATGAGCCTGCTCGCGAGGCTGATGGCGACGGTGGTCGTGACAGCATCGCTGGGCACGGGCGTGTTCATGACGGCCGCCCCCGCGTCCGCCGCAGCGGGCGATGCCTTCGACCCGGCGACGCCGCTGGTGTTCATCGCACAGAAATCGCCGACACAGCTCTTCACCTCGGTCGTGGGCAGCGACGGCACGGTGACCTTCCAGGACGAGGGTCCTGCATCTGCGATCAACTACAACGCGATCGCCTACAACACCGTCGACAACTACATCTACGCCATCGGCGGCATCGGCACCAGCGCCGCCATCCCCGTTGGCTCGCTGCTCCGGATCGGCCAGGACGGCGTCGTCACGCGCGTCGGAACGCAGACGTACGGCGCATCGTTGCGCGGAGCCTTCGGAGCGGACGGCTTCTACTACATCGAGATCGACAATCAGATCCTCAAGATCAACACCACTTCGGGCGCGATCGTCAGCAGGCAGACTTTGACCGGCGCAGCGATGGTCGGTGCCGACTTCACATTCCTGAACGGCTACCTCTGGTCCTTCGGCAACGGCGCGATCACGCGCACGAACCCGCTGAACGGCGTCACCCTCCGCTGGCCACTGGCTCTGCCGGGCGGCAACATGGAAGCCGCGGGCGCGGCGTGGACGTACGGCAACGGAAACCTCGGCTTCTCCCTCAACGCTGCAGGCACCGTCCTGCAGGTGGCGGTGGCCTCGCCCGCTGCGGCGACTCCGACCTTCACCCTGGTGTCCACCCAGCCCGGGCCCTCCTCGAGCAACAACGACGGCGCCTCGAGCCCGGGTGCGCCTGTGGATCTCGCGATCGCCAAGTCCGGCCCGGAGAGCGTCGGAGCAGGCGGCTCCGTGACCTATGAGCTCACGGTCACCAACAACGGGCCGGGGGTCTCGAGCGGCTACATCGTCAAGGACACGATCCCCGCACCACTGACCGGCGCAACCACCCCCGACAGCGCGTGCACCGTGACCGCCGGCACTCTCACCTGCACCGGCGGCCGCCTGGCCGTGGGAGCGTCTGCGATCTACACCGTCACGGCATCGGCTCCCAGCGGTGCGACGAGCGGCACGGTGACCAACACCGCGACCGTCGCCGGCAACGAGCGCGACCTGGTGAGCGCCAACAACACCTCTGATCACACGATGCCGCTGGTGCCGCTGGTGACCTGCGCGGCGGACGGCAACCGCTTCAACACCGGCTACAGCGCAGCGAGCGGCGGCATCCTGCCGGACAACGCGAAGGACGCGAACTGGCAGGTCTCGCCCATGCTCCCTGCCACGGGAACCGTCAGCCCGCCGCCGGCAGACACCAGCTGGGCGCGCGCGAACGTCGGCAACATGGCGCCGGGTGCCTGGCCGGCCAGCCCCTACGGCAACGCGCAGTGGATCTCGCGCGAGACCATCGCGAACCCCTCCCAGGGGCCCGCGTCCGGCGACTGGTATTACCGCTACCAGTTCCAGCTCGATGACGGTGTGGATGCCGGAAAGTTCGCGCTGTCGATGAACTTCCTGGCGGACAACACCGTCGCGGAGGTCTTCGTGAACGGCATCGCCCAGTCGGGCAAGACCACGGGCCTGCCGCAGACTGCGCTGACCCCGCCTCGTGACGTGCTCAAGACCGGGTCGTACTACTACGGCGGCTTCGCTCTGGAGAACGCCGCGCAGACGACACTGGCGAGCGACTGGAAGACCGGTCTGAACACGATCATCGTCCAGATCCAGTCCGGTCCCGGATTCGAGGGCTTCCTGGCGCAGATGCGTCCGAGCGCCCTCTGCCCCCAGCCGGCGTACACGGTCACCAAGTCGGCATCGGCTGATGATGTGCAGCTGGGCGACACGCTCACGTACACCATCGAGGTCGCGAACACGGGCAACGTGCCCTTCACCGCTGAGACGCCGGCCACTGTGGTCGACGACCTCACCGGGGTTCTCGACGATGCCGCCTACAACGGCGATGCTGCGGTCTCCTTCTCGGGCAGCACGTCGTCGGATGCGCCGACCGTGAGCGGGGCGCAGCTGCGCTGGGCAGGACCTCTCGAGGTCGGCGAGACGGCCACCATCACCTACTCCGTGACTGTCCGCGACCGGAACGTGGGTGATGGTTCCCTCGACAACACCGTGGTGCCCGGTGAGCTCGGCGAATGCGTCAGGTGTTCGACCACCACTCCCGTGCAATCGTTCAGCGTGGTGAAGTCCGCCGACGCGACCGAGGTCGTGACCGGTGACGTGATCACCTACACGCTCAGCATTCGCAACACCGGTAAGGCGCCGTACACGACCGCTGACCCGGCCGCCCTCACCGACGACATGTCAGAGGTGCTCGATGACGCGTCGTACAACGGCGACGCCACGGGTGGTGCCGTCTTCGCCGACCCGACCCTGTCGTGGTCCGGTGCTCTCGCCGTGGGCGAGACCCGAACCATCACCTACTCGGTGACGGTCGGAGACGCCTCCGCCGGTGGTGACCGCAGGCTGAACAACGCGGTCATCACGACCAACGGCGGTGACTGCCCCGCCGGTACCGACAACGTGGCGTGCAACGTGCGCATCCCCTCGGGGGCGTACACGGTCGTCAAGACGGCATCCGAGTCCGAGGTCGAGCCGGGCGAGACGATCACCTACACCGTGACCGTCTCGAACACCGGTCAGGTCGACTACACCGCCGCCGAGCCGGCGTCGTTCAAGGACGATCTGTCCGGTGTGCTCGATGACGCCGCCTACAACGGCGACGCCACGGGCGGAGCCACCCTCAGCGGCGGGACCCTCTCGTGGGAGGGCGCCCTCGCCGTAGGGGAGACGAAGACGGTCACCTACTCGGTGACCGTGAACGACCCCGATCTGGGCGACCGGAACGTTCGCAACGCCGTGCGTCCGGCCAGCCCCGGTGGCGTGTGCGAGCAGGTCGAGGACTGCATCACCGAGACGGCCGTCCGCACGCTGACGCTGAGCAAGACGTCTTCGGCGACAGGTCCGGTGCAGGCGGGCGACGTGGTGACGTACACCATCACCGCCCGCAACAGCGGCACGGCCGACTACACCGCCCAGGATCCGGCATCGTTCGAGGACGACCTGTCGGGTGTGCTCGATGACGCCGTCTACAACGACGATGTCACCGGCGGCGCATCCGTCGCGGGCTCGGCTCTCACCTGGGCCGGTCCGCTCGCGGCAGGCGAGTCCGTGCAGATCGTCTACTCGGTGACCGTCGGTGCGGCGGGCAGCGGAGACGGAGAGATCCGCAACGCCGTGATCGGCACGGTCCCGGGGTCGACATGCGACGGCGACTGCATCACCGAGAACCCCGTGCGCGGGTACACGCTCGCCAAGAGCTCGGATCCGGCCGGTGACGTGAGTCCCGGTCAGACCGTGACCTACCGAGTCGTCGTCGCGAACGTGGGCGCTGTCGACTACACCGACGCCGACCCGGCATCCTTCACGGACGATCTGTCGAAGGTTCTCGATGATGCGACGTACAACGAGGATGCCGATGGGGAGGCGGTCGTCTCCGGCGACGTGTTGAGCTGGACCGGTGAGCTGGCCGCGGGCGAGTCGATCACCATCACCTACTCGGTCACGGTCAACCCGGTGGGCCAGGGCGACGGCATCCTGACCAACGCCGTGGTCCCGACGGGTCCCGGCGGTGACTGCGACGTCTGCGGCACCTCGAACCCCGTGAAGGCCTTCGCCTTCGAGAAGCTCGCGTCGACGTCGGTCGCGAACCCGGGTGACGAGGTCGTGTACACCATCACGGCGCGCAACACCGGCGCCGCGGCGTACACGGCAGCAGACCCGGCCGTGCTGACGGACGATCTGTCGGGTGTGCTGGATGACGCCGTCTACAACGGCGACGCGACGGACGGTGCCGTGTTCACCGAGCCGACGCTCGCCTGGGCGCTCGAGCTGCCGGTGGGTGCGACGAAGACGGTGACCTACACGGTGACCGTCGGGGCGCACACGACTGGTGATCAGCACCTGCGCAACGTGGTGTCGTCGCCGGACCCGTCCGGCGCGTGCACGGAGCCCGATGGCTGCTTCACCGACACGCCGACGCGTTCGTTCGGGGTCACGAAGACCGCGAGCACCGACAGCGTCAAGCCCGGTGAGAAGGTGACGTACACCGTGGTCGTGACGAACACGGGCGAGGCGGCCTACACGGACGACAGCCCGGCGGCCTTCACCGACGACATGTCGGCGGTGCTGGACGACGCGTCGTTCAACGACGATGCCACGGGCGGCGCCCTGTATGCGGCTCCGAGGCTGACCTGGGCCGGCCCCCTCGAGGTGGGCGCCTCGGCGACCATCACCTACTCGGTCACGGTGAAAGCCGCCGGCGCCGGAGACGGCAAGCTGGAGAACGTGATCGTGACCCCGGCAGGCGGAAACTGCCTGACGGGTGCGGATGACGATGCCTGCGGCACGACCACGACCGTGGACCGGCCGGGCACGCTGCCGCAGACCGGGCAGGAGTGGAACCTGGTGGGTCTCGTCGGCGGTGCGGCAGCACTGCTCGCGGGTCTGGCTCTGATCCTCATCCGGCGTCGTCGCGAAGCGATCTGACATCACGCGGTGAGAGGCGGGTCGGTACTCCTCGGAGACCGGCCCGCCTCCTTCCGTGAAAGGAGTTCTTGAATGCGCATTCATCGCCGCACGCTGTCGAAGGCGGTGCTGGCCGCGCTGCTGTCGGCCCCGATTCTCTGGGCGGCACCGCTTCCTGCCTCCGCAGTGCAGGGGACCGAATCATCCGAATCATCCGCACAGGCAGAGCTCTCGGTGACTCTGACCGCGGACCAGGACGTCGTCCGTTCGGGAGACGAGGTGACGCTCACCGCCACCGTGTCCAACACGGGAACCGTCGAGGTCCCTGTTCGCACCGTGCTCGAGCTTCCCCCGTACGTGTCGGTGGCGGATGCTTCTGATGGCGACGTCGAGGGCTCGCACCTGACGTGGGAGGTCACGCTCGGCGCAGCGCAGGAGCAGACCTGGGAAGCGGATGTCGTCATCGGGTCGATACCGGACGGCGAGGTGCGGGTCACTTCGGTGCTGAGCGCGTTCGTCGGCGATCAGGAGCGTGCGCTGGTTCGCACCGCCCACGCCGCGTCGATTCACGGGGTGGCCGACACGCCGCGGCCCATCCCGGTGGATGCTGTGGAGGAGTCCACCGTGAACCTCGGCCTGATCGCGGTGATCGCCGTGCCGGTGGTGCTGCTCGGCGGCGGTGGACTGTGGTGGTGGCGACGCCGAGCGCGCGCAGAGGCAGCGGCCAGCGCGGGATGACGGACTCCGGCCGAACGTTGTCAAGCCCTTCCTGACCGTCGCGTGCATCGACTAGCCTGAGGGCGCAACGGGGCATTCAGGCCCCGCGTGTACGAAAGGGAGCATGCCATGAGCATCGGTACCGGAGTCGTTCTGTTCGTGATCGGCGCGATCCTCACCTTCGCCCTGAACATCCAGGTCGAGTGGGCGGATCTCGACCTGATCGGCTACATCCTCATGGGCGCGGGTGTGGTCGTCTTCCTGGTGGGCATCATCCTGATGGCACGTCGTCGCAGGACCGATGTCGTCACCCGCACGGAGGGCTCTGCCGACGGTGGCAATGCCACGCGCCGCACGGTGCGTGAGCCCGGCGCAGGTGACGAGGTCGTCTGACACCCGAGGTCGTCTGACATTCCGGAACCGGCCGGGTCATCTTGACCCGGCCGGTTCTGCGCGTTCGGGCATCTCAGTCGGCGCGGATCCGTCCGCGGCCGAACGGCAGCACCGGTGCCCGATAGGTGATCGCGGGGGTGCGGCCGGGCTCGATCGCGATCTCCGCCTCGCCGAAGCGCCACATCCGGTTGAACAGGAAGACACCCAGTGTGACGGTCTCGTCTGCGGGCACCTGCCAGGTGCCGTGCCCCCACTGGGTCGGCTGGCCATGGCCCCGGATGACGAGGGTCGGGCGGATGCCGGCGTAGAGCTTCAGCCAGGGCTTGCGCAGGGTGAGCTCGATGCGGCGGATGTTCGTGTTGTCCGTGCTCGGTGTGTCAGCGCTCATCGTCACAGTCCCTGTCCGGCATCCCAGAGCCGCTCGGTGTGTCCGGCCAGCAGCGCGTCCAACGAGATGGCCTGGGAATCGGTCAAGGAGGCGACGTAGTCGATGATGCCGCGACCGCGCGCCAGGGAATCGAGATCGGCGTCCGTCCGCGGACCGACCAGGCGTGGTGCCTCCCGTCGCAGCCGGCGATAGTCGTCGACCGCGAGGTCGACCAGGTCGATCAGGCGGCGCGGGGCGCGGCGGGCGTCGCGCGGGTCGTCGAGCCAGGCGGTGAAGCCCTCGACGAGCCGCTCCAGGATCCCGGCCTGCCCGCGCTGGTACACGGTGAGGTCGGGGCGCTCGAGGATGAACCGCTCGTGCAGGAACTTCAGCACCGCGACCTCATGCCAGGCCTGGCGGTTCAGGCTGACGTGCCCGGACCGGATGTCGGGATGCCGGTGCACCTCGACCGAGGACTGCAGACGGGCGATCCAGCCGGTGGTGAAACGGGCCAGGGAGCGCTCGCTGGCCAGCGACCCGTCGAAGGGCTCGGCGACCAGACCGTCGATCACCTCGGCCGAGACCTTGGCGACCGCGCCGCTGAAGGCATCGGGGTCGGCGATCCAGGCATCCTTGTCCCGGAGCCGCCGCCAGAGCAGCTCGAGGGAGTGCCCCGGGGTCCGCGTGTCGGCGGCGAGGGTCGCCACGTCGGCAGCGCGCAGCTTGGCGAGATCGCGATGCCAGGATCGGAACTCCGCCGAGAGCGTGGCCTGGTTGAGCAGGCCGGCGCGGTAGAAGTCGTCGAGGTCGTGCAGCGAGTACGCGATGTCGTCGGAGATGTCCATGATCGAGCATTCGACGCTCTGCTGGCCGGGTTCGATCAGGGGGTAGGCGGATGCCGCGGCCACGGCATCCTGCTCGTCGATGGCGTAATAGTTGAACTTGCTCGCGCCTCCCCGGCGCTTGCCGCCTTCTCCGCGCCGCCACGGGTACTTGAGCACGGCGGTGCGGACGGCTGCGGTGAGGTTGAGGCCGACGCCGGGACGGTCGTGCTCGTCGAGGCGGGTGAGGATGCGGTAGGTCTGGGCGTTGCCCTCGAAGCCCTCGCTCAGTCCGAACCGGGTGCGGGCGATGCGGTCGAGCGTGTATTCGCCGAGGTGCCCGAACGGCGGGTGGCCGAGATCGTGTGCGGCCGCGGCGGCCTGCACGACGACGGGGTGCGCGCCGCCGAGCTCGGTGACGATGCGGGCGGCTTCGTCGGTGCGGGTGGACAAGTGCGTGGCGATCGCGCGCGCCACGGCGGCGACCTTGATGGAGTGCGTGAGCCGGTTGTGCACGGCCAGGCCTGCGCCGGTCTGCGAGATGACCTGGGTGACGGCGGAGAGCCGCGAATAGTAGGGCGAGAAGCGGATGCGCTCGATGTCCACCCGGAAATTCGGATGTCCCTCGGCCT